>NZ_JBITMQ010000019.1:0-200739 GCF_044466355.1 Actinophytocola sp. NPDC049390 | reverse complement strand
CGCCCCCCCAGACCCGCCGAGGCGCGGACCCACGATTGGTGTGTTGTCGGTGCCGCCCACACCCACCTGCACGAAACCGACAACTCGGTGTGTTGACGCGCGCGACTCGCGGTGTTCTGGGGCGCGACTCGCGGGGTTAGCGGCCTTGGTTGGCTACTGCTGCCGCGGCGGCTTCTGCTGCTGTGGGGTCCAGGTAGGTGCCGCCCGGGGTGGTCGGCTCCAGGTTCTCCGTCAGGTCGTAGCGCAGCGGGATGCCGGTGGGGATGTTCAGGCCCGCGATGGCCTCGTCGCTGATGCGGTCCAGGTACTTGACCAGGGCGCGCAGCGAGTTGCCGTGGGCGGCCAGCAGGACGGTCTTGCCCTCGCGCAGGTCCGGGACGATCTCCGTCTCCCAGTACGGGAGCATGCGGGCGACCACGTCCTTCAGGCACTCCGCCAGCGGGGCGTCGATGCCGGCGTACCGGACGTCGGCGTCCTGGGAGAACTCCGAGCCCTTCTCGATCGGCGGCGGCGGGGTGTCGTAGGAGCGGCGCCAGAGCATGAACTGCTCCTCGCCGAACTCCTGCAGCGTCTGCTTCTTGTTCTTGCCCTGCAGCGCGCCGTAGTGGCGCTCGTTCAGGCGCCAGTCGCGCTTCACCGGGATCCAGTGGCGGTCAGCCACGTCCAGCGCGATGTTCGCCGTCGAGATGGCCCTGCGCAGCACCGACGTGTGCACCACGTCCGGCAGCAGGCCCGCGTCGCGCATCAGTTCGCCGCCGCGCCGCGCCTCGGCCGTGCCCTTCTCCGACAGCGCCACGTCCACCCAGCCGGTGAACAGGTTCTCGGCGTTCCAGAGGCTCTCGCCGTGGCGAAGCAGGATCAGCGTGCCCACCGAGGATTCGTGCATCGATCCAGACATGTCGAGCAGCCTGCCAGACGGAACCGGGGGTCTGGGTGTCGCACTCCCGAAGAAATTGGAACCACACCGTTCGGGCCACCCATTCGGGCCAACCTGAGTGCTCCAATCAACGCTGCGTCGAGCTTTGTCGTAAGGGTCGTGGCCGAATTGTTACCTACGGAACGCGATTACCCCATAGCGGCACGGTTAGTGGCCTTGTGTAACCGCCCGACTTCTGACAGGTTGACACCGCCCTTGCGGATCAGCTCCCACGCACTCCCTGATCCGAGAGGGCAGCAGTACGGCTCGTCTCCCCTGCCGAGCCGTACCCCGCCCGGATTCCCATGGGTGCCCCCCGCTCAGGGCTCCGACGCGGCGGGACCTAACGCGCGGCGGCTCGGGATCGCGACTCCCCCCTCGCCCGAGCCGCCGCGCGAACCTGCATACAAAATCAAACTTCGGGCGTCGACGGCGTCAGCATGTGCTCGAACGCCTTCAGGTTCGCGAGCGACTCGCCCCGCGACACCCGCCACTCGTACTCCCGCTGGATCGACGACGCGAAGCCGATCTCCAGCAGGGTGTTGAAGTCCCCGTCCGCCGCCTCGAGCACCTGGCCGAGCAGCCGGTCCAGCTCGTCGGGCGTCACCGACTCGTGCGCGACCCGCCCCACGAGGTAGATGTCACCGAGCTGGTCGATCGTGTACGCCACCCCGTAGAGCTTCGCGTTGCGCCGCAGCATGAACCGGTACACGTCCTCGTGCGCCTCGTCCGGCCGCCTGCACACGAACGCCTCGATCACCAGCGCGTGCGGGTTCACCCGCAGCCACACGTTGGTCTGCAGCTTCTTCGTGCCGGGCAGCGTGACGAAGTACCGGCCCGGCGCGGGGCTCGTGTACTTCAGCTCCCGCTCCGCGAGAGCCGACTCGATGACCTCATGAAGGTCACTCACACCGCCACCTCCGTCTCGAACAGCGCACGCCGGAACGCGTTCGCGGCGTCGGCGTACCCGGACACCAGCGCGTCAGTCGTACGGTCCCACGAGAACCGGGCGGCGTGCTCGACGGCACCGGCCCCCATCGACGCACGCACGTCCGGGCGCAACGCCACGTGCGACAGCGCGGACGCCCAGGTCGCCGGGTGGTGCCCAGTGACGAGCAGCCCCGACCGCCGGTTCGCCACCGCCACCGGCAACCCGCCGACCGCCGCCGCGACCACCGGCGTACCGCACGCCTGCGCCTCCAGCGCGACCAGCCCGAACGACTCGTTGTGGCTCGGCACGGCCACCACGTCCGCGGCCCGGTACACGTCCCGCAGCGCGGCGCCCCCGCGCGGCGGGAGGAACCGGACGACGTCGGCGATGCCGAGGGTCGCGGCCAGCTCCTGCAGCGCGGTCGGCGCCTCCAGCCCGGTGCCCGACGGGCCGCCGACGACCAGGACGACCAGGCGTTCCCGCGCCACCACACCCCGTGCCAGCAGCTCGGCGGCCGCACGGAGCAGCACGTCGGGCGCCTTCAACGGCTGGATGCGGCCGACGAACGCGAACACGGTCGCGTCCGGTGCGATGCGCAGCGCCGCACGGGCCGCCGCACGGTCGCCGGGACGGAACAGGTCCAGGTCGACGCCCGGCGCCACCGTGTGGACCTTGTCCGGTGCGGCGTCGTACAGGTCGGTGAGCTGCGCGGCCTCGACGTCGGTGTTCGCGATCAGCTGGTCGGCCTCGTCCACGACCTGCTGCTCGCCGATCTCCCGGCCGCGTGGCTCGGGGGTGTCACCGTCGGCGAGCGCGGCGTTCTTGACCTTCGCGAGAGTGTGCGCGGAGTGCACCAGCGGCACGCCCCAGCGGTCCCGCACGAGGTAGCCGACCTGGCCGGACAGCCAGTAGTGCGAGTGCACGAGGTCGTAGTGACCCGGTTCGTGCCGGGCCTCCGCCCGCAGCACGCCCGCGGTGAACGCGCACAGCTGCGCGGGCAGCTCGTCCTTGCCGAGGCCCTCGTACGGGCCTGCGGTGACGTGCCGGACCAGCACGCCGGGCGCCAGTTCCGCGACCGGCGGCAGGTCGGACGACGTGGACCGCGTGAACACCTCGACCGCGATGCCGCGGCGCGCCATGCGGGTGGCGGTCTGCGTGATGTAGACGTTCATGCCGCCCGCGTCGCCGGTGCCCGGCTGCTCCAGCGGCGAGGTGTGCAGCGACAGCACGGCCACCCGGCGCGGCAGCCGCCGCATGCGCAGTACCGAACCCACGTCTCCGACCGTCACATCCACTCCCGACTAGTGGTTGGCGACCGGCCCCGCGAACTCGAGCAGGGCCGCGTTGAACTCCGCACTGCGTTCCACGAACGGCATGTGTCCCACTTCTTCGAACCAACGCACGACAGCGGTGGAAATCTTCCCCGCCGCGTACTCCGCGCTCGACGGGGCGACGACCGTGTCGGCCGTGCCGTGCGTGATCAGCACGGGCACGTCGATCGCCGCGAGCACGTCCGCGCTGCCCAGATCCCTTGTGAACAGCGCTTTCCTGACGTTCGGCGGTACGCGGAGCATGGTGCCGACGTACCGCTGGAGGTCGGGCCCCGGCAGCGGCCGCGCCGTCATCCGCCGGGCGAACGTGGTGAGCGCGGGGACGGCCTCGTCCGGGTCCTCGGACATCATCGGGCGCATGACGCCGTCCCACGCCGGGCCGACGGCACCGCCGGGGCGGCCTCGTCCCAGCTCGGTCACCGCGCCGACGTACACGACGCCTTCGACCCCGTCCGTACCGCGTTCCCGCAGGTAGTCGGTGACGACGAGGCCGCCGTACGACCAGCCGACGAGCACCGCCGGACGACCGAGATGGGCCAGGACGGCCGCGAGGTCGCCCGCCCACACGGCCGGGTCGTCGTAGTCGTCGGCGGGCACGCCGGAGGCGCCGTGGCCACGCAGGTCGACGGCGACGAGCCGGTGCGCGCTGAGAGAAGGATCACTCAACTGCCCGGCCCACGACTCGCTGGACGCCGCCCAGCCGTGCACGAACACGATCGGCGGCCCCTGCGGATCACCAGCGGTGCGGAAGGCGACGCGGACGCCACCTTCCCCAGTGATGCTCGCCATCAACTCAGGGCCGACATCGACTGCCACTGCTCCCACGGGATCAGCCAGTCGAACACGTCGGACGTGGTCGGGAAGTCGGCCTTGGAGCCGGTGATCTCCACGGGGTCGCCGATCATCGCGCTGTCGAAGTACGCCTTGGCGTCGGGCTCGAACAGGTTGATGCAGCCGTGCGAGGTGTTCGCCTTGCCGATGTTGGCGCGGTTCTCCTCGTTCTCGTGGATGAACTCGCCGTGGTTGGAGATGCGGACGGCCCACTTCTTCTTGACGTTCGTGTACCCGTAGCGCGGGTTGGAGAAGTCGCCGACCGGCTCCTTCGCCATGACGATCACCGTGCCGTTGGGCGTGTTCAGGTTCGGGTCGGCGTCCTTGCCGTTGCTGGACGGGTAGCTCGCGACGAGCGCGCCGTCGCGGTAGACGTCCATCTTGTGTTCCGGAGTGTTGACCTTCACGACCTGGTTGCGCCCGATGCTGAACTCCGTCGACAGGTCGGCCTTGCCGTACGCGCCGCCGCCGTAGGCCACGCCGTACAGCTTCGCGTTCACCGTGACCTGCGTGTTCGCGGGCCAGTACTCCTTGGGCCGCCAGTCGACCTGGCGGTCGCTGATCCACGCCCACGAACCCTCGACGGGCTGTGAGGTCTCCACGGTCAGCGCCTTCTCGACGGCCGCCTTGTCCTCGGGGCCGCCCTCGGGGAACTTGATGCTGACCGGCATGCCGACGCCGACGGTCGCGTCGTCGCCCGGGTTGATCGTGGCGCGCGGCGTCGTGGCGGGCGCGAGGGTGTTGAAGGCGCCGGTCTTCTCGGTCACCTCGCCGTCGGCGTTCTCCGCCTTGACCGTGTACGTGTAGGCCTTCGCGTAGCCGAGGACCTCGGCACTGGTCCAGCTCTTCTTGTCGGCCGCGATCTCCCCGGCGACCTCCTTGCCAGCCGGGTTGGTGACGGTGGCCTCGACCAGCTCGCCGCCGGTCACGGTGACCTTCACGGGCTCGACCGGCGAGACGTCCTTCGCGCCGATCTCCGGTGCGAACACGAGCTTGGCGGCGGGTTCCTTCTTCTCGAGCGGTTCACCACCGCCGGTGCCGCTCGCCCCGCCGTCACCCTCCGACGTACACGATGCGAGCAGCGCGATCGCGGCGACCAGAGTCGCGACCATACCGAGAAACCGCCGTCCGGATCTCACGTTCAAACCTCCGCCTGGCTCTAATCCCTCTTCGTCTATTGACGCCCCAGCCCCGTCCAGGTGCGCGACATGAGAGTGTGACAGTCATCACCCCGAACCCTCTCACCAACCGGGTTACCCGCGTGGGCAGGATCGTCAACGTGAACAACCTCGGCACTGCGATTGTTACCGGAGCCAGTTCGGGCATCGGCGCCGCCACCGCCCGCCACCTCGCCGACGCCGGTTTTCGGGTGGTCGTGGGCGCTCGGCGCCTGGATCGGCTGACGGTACTGGCCGATTCCATCGGCGGTGTGGCGCTGCCGCTCGATGTGACGGATCCCTCGTCGGTTTCCTCCTTCGTGGCCGAGGCCGGGCCGTGCCGGGTGCTGGTGAACAACGCGGGCGGCGCCCGCGGCATCGCCCCGATCGCGGATGCGGACGAGGACCACTGGCGGTGGATGTGGGAGACGAACGTGCTCGGCACACTGCGCCTCACCAAGGCGCTGCTGCCGTCGCTCGTCTCCTCGGGCGACGGGCACGTGGTGACGATCACGTCGGTCGCGGCGACCGAGGTGTACGACGGCGGGGCGGGCTACACCTCGGCCAAGCACGCGCAGTCGGCCCTGCACCGGACGTTGCGCGGGGAACTGCTCGGCGAGCCGGTGCGGTTCACCGAGGTCCTGCCGGGGATGGTGGAGACGGAGTTCTCACTGGTCCGCTTCGACGGTGACAACGAGCGGGCATCGACGGTGTACGAGGGCATCGAGCCGCTGACCGCCGACGACGTGGCGGAGGTGGTCACGTTCGCGGTGACCCGGCCCGCGCACGTGAACCTGGACCAGATCGTCATGAAGCCGCGCGCGCAGGCGTCGGCGACACGCGCGTTCCGGAACTAGTGGGGTGTCCACCAACGTTCGCCGGGTTTCTCGGCGGCCCAGCTTCCCGCTGGCGGCGTTGCCGATCCACCCAAGTACACCCAGTACGAGGGAGGATCGGCGCCTTGCCAGCGGAAACCTGGATCCACCGATAAACCCATCAACATTGGTGGACACCCCACTAGAGGACGCAGCCCACCAGCACCGGTTCCGGGTGGAGGTCCACGCCGAACTTCGCCGACACGCCGTCGCGGATTTCCCTTGCCAGCGCTACGACATCGGCCGCCTTCGCGGTGCCGCGGTTGGTCAGGGCCAGTGTGTGCTTTGTGGACAGTGAGACCGGACGGCCGTCGCCCGGGTAGCCCTTCGCGAAGCCCGCGCGTTCGATCAGCCACGCCGCCGACAGCTTCGACGTGCCGACGCCCGCCGGGTACTGCGGGACCGGGGTGTCCGTGCCGACCACCGACGCGATGCGGGCCAGCACGCCCGGCAGTTCGCCGTCCGCCACGACCGGGTTCGTGAAGAACGAGCCCACGCTCCACGTGTCGTGGTCGGCCTCGTCGAGGACCATGCCCTTGCCGCGCCGCAACTCCAGCACCGCCTCGCGCGCGTCCGCCGCCGGGACCTGGCGGCCCTGCCGCACACCGAGGACGCGGGCGAGCTCCGTGTACCGGATCGGGGCGGACAGGCCGCCGTCCGCCAGCTCGAAGCGGACCCGGAGGACCACGGCGCGTTCGGTGTTCTTCAGCATGCTGGTCCGGTAGCCGAGACCGAGCTCCGCGGCGGTCAGGGTCCGGACCTCGCCCGACGCGCGGTCGAGCAGGTCCACCGACATGAGCAGCTGCGCGATCTCGACGCCGTACGCGCCCACGTTCTGCACCGGCGTCGCGCCGACGGAGCCGGGGATGCCGGACAGGCATTCGAGGCCGCCCAGTCCCGCCTCGACGGTCCGGCACACGACCGCGTCCCAGTCCTCGCCGGCCTCGACGGTCAGGGCCACGCGGCCGTCGCCGAGGGAGTCGATCTTGCTGCCGCGGTTGGCGACGCGGACGACCGTCCCGGCGAAACCGTCGTCGGAGATCACCAGGTTCGAGCCGCCGCCCAGGACCAGCAGGCGGTCCTCCGCGTCCCGGACGGCGGCGACCACCTCCTCCGCCGACTCGGCCGACACGAACCGGGTTGCGGGGCCGCCGACGCGCAGTGTCGTGTAGCCGGACAGCGGCACGGCGGCGAGGGGGAGGCTCGTCATGGGCTCCAACGGTAACCTCCCGTTCATGCCCAGCCGTTTCGAGCACCGCGCCACGTTCGCCGCGACCGCCGACGACGTCCTCTCCACCCTGGTGGATGAGGCCTTCCTCACCGCGCGCCTGCGGGACATCGGTGGCAAGTCGGCCGCGTTGCTCGACCACCAGCGCTCCGGAGACTCCGCCGCGTTCCGCCTCCGGCAGGGCGTCGACGCGAACAGACTGCCGAGCGCGGTCCGGTCCATCCTCAACGGTGACCTCGTCGTTGAGCGGGAGGAGCGCTGGCGCGGGTTCGAGTCGGCGGGCAAGGCGACGATCAGCGGCGTGCCGGCCCACATCTCGTCGCGCGGGCAGCTCACCGCGCGCGGCACCGGCAGTGAGCTGTGGATCAAGGCCGAGGTGAAGGTCGGTATCCCGCTGGTCGGCGGGAAGATCGAGAAGGTGGTCGCGGAGCAGGTCACGAAGCTGCTGGCGGCCGAGGCGGAGTACGCCGAGAAGTGGCTCGCCGAGCGCAGCTGAGGCCACTCGGCAACGCCACTCGTGGCACGACCAACCCCAACCGGCTGCGGCGGTCCGACCGCTGGGTGACCGGCACGCCGTGGGTCCGGAACGCCATCGACACCCCTGACCCGCTGGTCGTCGACCTCGGCTACGGCGCGACTCCGGTGACGTCCGTCGAGCTGGCGCGCAGGCTCGCGACCGTGCGCGCGGACGTGCGGGTGCTCGGGCTGGAGATCGACCCGGCACGGGTCGATGCCGCCGCCTTCGCCGCCGACCCGCCTCGGCTGGAGTTCCGGCGCGGCGGCTTCGAGCTGGCGGGCACGCGGCCGGTGCTGGTGCGCGCGTTCAACGTGCTGCGCCAGTACGAGGAGGCGGAGGTCGCCGGCGCCTGGGCCGTCATGCGGGAGCGGCTCGCGCCCGGCGGGTTGATCGTCGAGGGCACGTGTGACGAGCTGGGTCGGCGCTGCTGCTGGGTCACGCTCGACGCGTCGGGCCCCCGCACCCTCACGCTCGCCTGCCTGCCCTGCGACCTGGAGCAGCCCTCGGACCTGGCCGAACGGCTGCCAAAGGCGCTGATCCACCGCAACGTGCCCGGTGAACGGGTGCACGCGTTGTTCACCGCGCTCGACCGCTGCTGGGCCCGCGCCGCCCCGTACGCGAACTTCGGCCCGCGGGCCCGGTGGACCGAGGCGGTGGCGCTGCTGGCGGCGGACTGGCCGGTGCTGGACCGGCGCCGCCGCTGGCGCCTGGGTGAGGTGACGCTGGACTGGGCGGCGGTCACACCCAGCTAGGCAGCGGCTCCACCGACTGCCGCCATGGCAGCGGGATGCCGTCCAGGCCCACGCGCGACGCGAGCACGCCGCCGACGATCGCGCACAGGGTGTCGACGTCCTCGGCCAGCGCGGCGACCTCCCACACGGCCTCCTCGTAGTCGTTCGGGTGCCGGGCGACCACCCACAACGCGAGCGGCACCGTGTCCGGCGCGCTGACCCGGCCGCCCGCGCCCAGCTCGGCCGCGGCGTCCTCCGGGGTGGCGTCGAGCACGGCCGCCTTCTCGATCCCGGCGCGTACCTCGCCGGGCGGTGTGTGGCGCAGGACCTCCGCGAACATGTGCTCCGCCGGCACCGCGGCGGCGACCGCGACCGCCACGGCACCCGCGACGCCTTCGGGGTGCGTGTGCGTGACCGCCGCGGAGACCGCCGCCTCCGCCGCCGCGCGTGCCGGATCACCCGCGTACCACGCGCCCAGCGGCGCGACCCGCATCGCGGCGCCGTTGCCCCACGAGCCAGTGCCGCCGAACGTGCGGGTCGCGAGCTCGCGGAGGTTCGCGCCGCGGGCGACGTCACGCATCATCACGTCGATGCCCGTGCCGTAGCCGCGGTCGACGTCGTAGTGGGCGGCGAAGCTCGCGGCGAGCGCGTCCGGGTCGACGTGCCCGTGGGTGCGGAGGACGTGGAGGACCGAGCACGCCATCTCGGTGTCGTCCGTCCACCGCCACGGGGCGGGCGGCAGTCGCCGGTGGATCGCGTTGTCCCGCAGGTAGAGGCCCTCGCCGAGCGCGTCGCCGACGGCGGTGCCCACCAGGCTGGCGTAAGCGTGTTCATGCACGGCGTGCTTGGTACCACATCGGGTTTGACTTTGACGTTACGTCAACTTCTATCGTTCTTCCCATGACGTGGTCGATCGCGCAGGTCGCGAAGATGTCGAAGGTGACGTCCCGGACGCTGCGGCACTACGACGAGATCGGGTTGCTGCCGCCGGCGTGGGTCGGCGGCAACGGCTACCGCTACTACGAGCAGGAACAGCTGCTGCGGCTGCAGCAGATCCTCGTGATGCGGGAGCTGGGCGTCGGGCTGGAGGCGATCAAGGAGATCGTCCAGCAGGGCCGTGACCAGGTCGAGGTGCTGAAGATGCACCGGCGTTGGCTGCTGACCGAACGGGACCGCTTCGCGCGGCTCGCGCGGACCGTGTCACGCACGATCGACGAACTGGAAGGAGGTGAGAACATGACGAACATGGACCACTGGTTCGAGGGGTTCGACTCCGCGAAGCAGGAGGAGTTGCAGCAGGAGGCGCGTGAGCGCTGGGGCGCCGAGCAGGTGGACGCGGCGAACGCGCACGTCAAGGGCAAGTCCAAGGAGTGGTGGCAGTCCGAGGGCAAGAAGTGGGCCGAGCAGTTGAACGCGCTGGTCGCGCTGATCGACGCCGGGCACGAGCCGGGTGACGCCGAGGTGCTCGACGTGGTCGACGGCCACTACCGCTGGCTGGCATCCGGCTACTGGACGCCGAACCGCGAGTCCTACACCGGTCTCGGCGACCTGTACGCCGACGACCCGAGGTTCCGCGCGAACTTCGACAGGACGGACCCGCGTCTGGCCGAGTTCATGCGCGAGGCCATGGCCGCCTACGCGCAGGCTCGCCTGTAGATCACGCCCCGTGCCGGGTGTCCTCAACGGACGGCAGGTCGCCGAGAGGGCCGGTCTGCCCGAGCTGGGCTTGCGCCCAGCTCGGTGACAACGCGGCTCGGTGACAAACGCGGCCGGTGGCAAACCCCACCCGATCCCGGGGGCCACCCGCCTTGCCAGTCTACCAGTGGGGGCCGACAGTCCGGGGGTTCGCAGGGCGGGCTGTGGATAACCGGTGCGGTTGTGGACAAGTGGGCGGGGAGCTGCAGATCCCCGGTCACTCGGTCCGGTCGTACGTCAGGAACAGGGCGCCGGTGTCGAGCACGTGGTGGTTCGTGAGCCGCCACAGACGCAGGTCGAAACCGGTCCTGCTGAACGGGATCCCGGCGCCGAGGGTGAGCGGGCCGAGTTTGACGATCAGCCGGTCGACCTCCCCGTAGAGAGCGCCCGCGAGGGTGGCGCCGCCGATCAGCCAGATGTCCTTGCCCGGCTCGGCTTTCAGCTCGCGGACCTTGGCGACGGGGTCGGTGGCGACGACCTCGACGTGCTCGTTCTCGCCGAGGGTGCGGGAGAACACGATGTGTCGCAGGTGCGGGAACGCATCCGCCACACCCGCCTTGACGCCGATCTCGTAGCTGTTGCGGCCCTCGACGACCGTGTCGAACGTGGCGCCCGTCGCGGTGACGCCCAGTGCCGCCCGCGCGGGACCGGGCAGCGTCTCCGGGTACTCGCGGACGAGGTGGTCGAGGTAGTCCTGCGGGATGGGCCAGAAGCCGGACGGGTCGGCGCCGTCCGGGCCCGCCACGAAGCCGTCGATGGTGGTCGCGACGAAATACACGAGTTTGCGCACAACGGGACACGCTACCGACGGCTAAGGTCTGGCTCGTGGAGTTCGCCGAATACCTCACGGAAACCCGCAAGCAGGCGGCGGCGTTGCGGGCCGCGGCGGTGGCCGCCGGGCCGGGCGCACAGGTGCCGACGTGTCCAGGGTGGACGGTGCATCGGCTGGTGCGGCACGTCGCGCGCGTGCAGGCCCAGGTCGTGCTGTCCCTCGACGCCGATCCGGACGGCGAGGCGCCGAGGACCGAGCGGCCGCCCGAGGACTGGGACGAGCTGCTCGCCTTCTGGGACGCCACGCTCACCACCATGCTCGACGAGCTGGCGCGGCGTGGGCCCGGCCAGCCCGCGTGGGCCTTCGCGCACTTCCACGGCACCAGCTTCTGGGCCCGGCGGCAGGCACACGAGACGGCGATCCACCGGCTCGACGCCGAGCACGCCGCGCACGGCGACGACGTGCCGCACCTGGTGTTCGAGCCCGAGTTCGCCGCGGACGGGGTCGACGAGGCGCTCCACGTCATGGTCGCCCGCTTCCCCGCCGAGGTCGCGGGCACCGTCCTCGTGCACGCCGCCGACGCGGGCCACGCCTGGCAGGTCACCCTGACCGAGGGTGGGAAACCCGAGATCGGCAAGGCCACCGAACTGGACACGGACGCCTCGCTGGTGGGCACCGCGGACGCGGTCTACCGTGCCCTGTGGAAACGGCCGAGCACGGCCGTGGTCAACGGGGACCCCGCTCTCGTCGCCGCACTGCGCACTCCCTGAGAGGACGGCCATGGCCCGCCGTTACGTGATCACCTTCGGCTGCCCGGACCAGATCGGCATCGTGGCGACGATCGCGTCGTTCCTCGCCGACGCGGGCGGGACGATCGTCGAGGCCGCCTACCACACCGACCCGGACACCGGCTGGTTCTTCACCCGCCAGGAGGTCGCCGCCGACTCGTTGCCGTTCGACGCGGCCGAGCTGCGCAGCCGGTTCGGCGCGACCGTGGCATCGCTTGGCGGGGAGTGGCAGATCCTCGACACCGGCGAGCGGCGCCGCGTGGTGATCCTCGTGTCGAAGGAAGGGCACTGCCTGTACGACATCCTGGGCCGGGTCGCGGCCGGGGAGCTGGACGTGGACGTCTCTGCGGTGATCGGCAACCACGCCGACCTGGCCACGATCACCGAGGCGCACGGCATCCCGTTCCACCACGTGCCGTTTCCCCGTGAGGACAAGGAGACCGCGTTCGCGAAGGTGGCGGAACTGGTCGACGCCGCGGACCCGCACGCGATCGTGCTCGCGCGGTTCATGCAGATCCTGCCCGCCGACCTGTGCGCGGCGTGGGCGGGACGGGCGCTGAACATCCACCACAGCTTCCTGCCGTCGTTCGTCGGCGCGCGGCCCTACCACCAGGCGCACCGGCGTGGCGTGAAGCTGATCGGCGCGACCTGCCACTACGTCACCGCCGAACTGGACGCCGGGCCGATCGTCGAGCAGGACGTGATCCGCGTCGACCACGGTGACTCGGTGCCGGACATGGTGCGCAAGGGCCGCGACATCGAGAAGGTCGTCCTGTCGCGCGGGCTGCGCTGGCACCTCGAGAACCGGATCCTGGTGCACGGCAACAAAACCGTGGTGCTGTAGTGCTGCCCGTCATCGACCTGTCCGAACGGGACGTACCGGCGCGGATCGAGGCGGCGTGCCGCGAGACGGGCTTCTTCTACGTCTCCGGGCACGGGGTGCCCGGAGACCTCCGCGAGGCGCTCGACGCGGCGGCACGGGAGTTCTTCGCCTTGCCGGAGAACGAGAAGGACGAGATCGCGATGGCCCGCGGCGGCAAGGCGTGGCGCGGCTGGTTCCCGGTCGGCGCGGAGCTCACGTCCGGCGAGGAGGACCGCAAGGAGGGTCTGTACTTCGGCGCGGAAGTGCCCGCCGGGCATCCGCTTCCGTTGCACGGCCCCAACCTCTTCCCGCGCCAGGTGCCGGAGCTGCGCTCGCTCGTGCTGACCTATCTGGACGAGATGACACGCGTGGCACAGGACGTGCTGCGGGGTGTGGCGGCGAGCCTGGGCCTCGCGCCCGACTACTTCTCCGCCGGGTACACCGCGAACCCGACCGTGCTGTTCCGGATCTTCCACTACCCGCCCGCGCCCGCCGACGACCCGGGCTGGGGCGTCGGCGAGCACACCGACTACGGGCTGCTCACGTTGCTGCTGCAGGACGACAACGGCGGCCTCCAGGTGCACACGCCGGACGGGTGGGTCGACGCGCCGCCACTGCCGGACACGTTCGTGTGCAACATCGGCGACATGCTCGAACGGCTCACCGGCGGCTGGTACCGGTCGACGCCGCACCGGGTGCGGAACACGTCCGGAAGGGACCGGCTGTCGTTCCCCTTCTTCTTCGACCCGGACTTCGGCGCCGAGGTGCCGCCGCTGCCCGACCGCGCGGCCGTCGGGCAGGACGGGCGACGCCGGTGGGACGGTCAGTCACCGCTCGCGTTCGAGGGCACCTACGGCGACTACCTGACAGCGAAGGTCGCGAAAGTCTTCCCGCAACTGCGTGGCGAGCTGACGCAACCTTTCTGATCTGTGCGGCGTCTTACTTCTTGGGGCCTCAAGCCAATCAACGAGGGCGGGAAGTTCGCGTGCGGCGGGCTTCCCGCCCGCCCACATCAGCGACCCTTTCAGCGACTCAGCCCGAGCGTGCTCTGTCGCGGCAACAGACCGGTGTGGACGACCGCCATGGTGACCGGCATGACGAGTTGCGCGAACCGTCCCAACTGTTCCGCGCCCAGCGCCCGGTAGGCGGGGGCGGCCAGTTCGTCGGTCATGCGCTCGACCTCGTCGCGGCCCGCGTGGCCCGCGTCGGTGGCGGAGCCGTCCTCGTCGAGCCAGCCCCGCTCGACGAGCCTGCGCGCGGCGGCGTCCCAGTCCTCGTCGGACCAGCCGCGACTGGCGAACACCGCCCGTGGCGCGGCACCGACGCCCGCGAACGAGACCAGCGACTCGACGGGGTCGAGCCCCGCGGTGAGCAGCGCGGCCACGTGCCCGTCGCCGCGAATCTCACGCAGGACGGTGGCCGCGTGCCACAGGGCCAGGTGCGGCTCGTCCGGCCACGGCAGGTCGGCGTTGGCGGCGCCGAGGGGACGGCCGACCGTGCTGACGCCGTCGACGAGGCGGCGGGCGAGGTCGACAGCCTCGCGCAGGTCGATGGCGGTGGTGAGCGTGCCGAGCGCCTCGTCGACGCCGTCGCGGCGGGCGGCGAGGACGTCGTCGGGCGTGGCGGTCCGCCAGGCGGCCGGAATGTGCTCGCGGACCATGGCGGGGTTGAAGCTGTAGAAGGTGGCGGCGACCAGTTCCGGCCCGACCGCGCCGAGCGGCGCCGAGCGGAGCGGGAAGTAGCTCGGCCACCGCGTTTCAGTGTCGAAGCCCAGCTTCGCGAAGCGGGCGAACACCTCCGGCGCGTAGTACACGAGCGCGTGCACCGGCTCCATGAGCCGCCACATCTGCCGGACCAATCCCAGGTCGACACTCATCGGATCCCCCTTCAGTCTTGTCACTGACAAGATAGCGACGAATCTTGGCGATGACAAGATTGAGGGACGTGATCGAGGGGCCCTTCGGTGCGTCAGCGGCCCAGGGACTCGATGACCTCGGCGTTCGGGAGTGTGGCCAGTGTCGGGCCCGGGATCAGGAGCTTGCTGCCGCGGATGCCGCTGCCGACGACCAGTTCCGGGGCGGCCGCGACCGCCGCGTCGATAAGCAGCGGCCATTCCGGGGGCAGTCCCAGCGGCGTGATGCCGCCGTACGCCATCCCGGTCAGCTCCACCGCGGTGTCCATCGGCGCGAAGGACGCCTTCCGGACGTCGAGGCGCTTGCGCACGGTCCCGTTCACGTCCGCGCGGGTCGTCGCCAGCACGAGGCACGCCGCGAACCGTTCCTCACCGGCGCGCTTGCCCGACACGACCACGCAGTTCGCGGACGCGGTCAGCGGTGAGCCGTACGCCTCGCAGAACGCGGCCGTGTCGGCGAGCTCCGGGTCGATCGCGGCGACGCCGACGTCGCCGGGGTCCGGTAGCGCGGCGAGGGCCTTCGCGACGGGGTCGGCCAGCAGTTCCGGGTGTTCGGCGGCGGGCTCGACGGTCAGCGAGCCCGCGATCGTCCACTTCACCAGCGGTTCCCGCGTTGCACCTCGATGAGCCGCGGTCGCACGTCCACGATGTACACGAGCACGGCCACGAGACCCGCGATCCAGAACATCAGGCCGATGCTCGCGGCGTCGAAGAGGATCAACGCCACGGTGCCGCCCGCGGTGATGCCCAGCCAGGCCGGTTTCGTCATTCTGTCGATCGCGGTGTAGGCGTCCGGACGCTGCATCAATGCGTGGATGAACGCGTAGACCCCGACGGGGACCGCGAGCCACTTGATGATCCAGAGGATCCACAACGCTTCTGCCGGCACCCACCCAGACTACGTGCGGACGCCGCGTCGTGACCAGCGGACCGGTGCGTGGACATGCCACGCCCCCGGCACCGAACCGGCACCGGGGGCGCTGACCTGCACAGAAGTTACTTGGCCGAGCCGTTGGTCTTGCGGGTGGTCGCGGTGGTGGTCCGCGTCGCCGGCTTCTTGGGGGCCGTGCGGTTGGCGGCCTTGCGGGTGGCGCTGCGCACGTCGTGCGCGACCTCGCCGCCCGCCTCCTCGACGGCCAGCGCGGCGTCCTCGGCGGCACGCTCGACCTTGTTCGCGGCCTTCTCGCCGACCGAGCGGGTGCGGCGGGTCACCTTCGCGAGGACCTCGTCGGCCAGCTCGCGGGCGTCACCGGCCACGTCGCCGACGCGCTCCTGCAGCGTGGCGATGGCCTCCTCCAGCTGGTCGATGGCCTTGCCGACGCGCGGGTCGGCCTTCAGCTTCGTCAGCGCGTCCTCGCCCTGGTCGGCCAGCTTCTGGTACAGCTTCTGCGCTGCCTCGGTGTACTCGTCGACGAGCTTGCGCAGCTCGGCCGGGTCGACCCGCTCGCGAAGACCGGTCAGGTCGCTCGGCACCGCGGCGGTGCCCTCGTTGACCTTGGTGCGAGCCTTGTTCACGGCGTCGATCACGGCGTGCGTGGCCAGGTCGCCCGCGCCGAGCGCGGCGAGCAGCGGCGTGCGGACGCTCTCGGCGGCCGTGTTCAGGACCGCGACGGCCTGCTCGCGGGCCTTGCGGACGTCTTCCGTGGTGGGCAGCAATGCGGCCATGTCTCTCACTCCTTGTTCTCAGGTTCAGACGCTGTGGTGGTGGCGTTCTCGCGGCGGAAGGACTCGTACACGTCGAGCAGCACCTGCTTCTGACGTTCGGTGAGCGTCGTGTCCGCGCGCACCGCGTCCACCACCGGTCCGCCCTGCGGCAGGTCGAGAATCCCGGCCTGTACGTAGAGCGCCTCCGCCGAGATCCGCAGACCCTTCGCGATCTGCTGCAGGATCTCCGCGCTGGGTTTGCGCAGGCCCCGCTCGATCTGGCTGAGGTAGGGGTTGGACACCCCGGCGAGCTTCGACAGCTGGCGCAGCGAGATCTTCGCGTTGCTGCGCTGCTGCTTGATGTACTCGCCGATGTCCCGTCCGAGGTCGGCGACCTTGTCGATGGGGTTCTCGTTCATCCGCCACCTCCTCGTGACACCACCGACGGTACGCTCGGGCGCTAGCAGTTGCAAGCACACTGCTTGCAGTCGTGACGCGTGTCGCAAGTAGGACCGGATCTGACCTACATGCCCTCTAGCGTTCCCATCATGAGCGACGTGAACGAGAACCAGCCACTCGGAACGCCCACGTGGGTGACACTGCGCGTGCCGGACGTGGCCGCGGCGAAGAAGTACTACGGCCGGGTGTTCGGGTGGTCCTTCGAGGACAGCCCGCTGGGCACCCTGTGCTTGCTCAGGGGCGTGCCGGTGGCCGGGATCAGCACCGGCGAGGGCGGCTGGACCGTGTACCTCGCCACCGACGACTGCGACGCCACCGCCAAGGCGGTCGACGCGGCGGGCGGCACGGTCAGCGAGGAGCCGCACGACGTCGGCGGCCTCGGCCGGGCGGCGTTCGCGGCCGACCCGACCGGCGCGGTGTTCGGACTGTGGCAGGGCGGCACGTTCCCCGGCTGCCGCCTGGTCAACGAGCCGGACACGTTGGTGCGCAACGACCTCGTGACCGGGAACCCCGGGCCGGCCCGCGCGTTCTACCCCGCGGTCTTCGGCTTCACCCTGGACGGCAACCCGGACCTGCCGGACTTCGACTTCACGTTCCTGCGCCGCCCGGACGGGCACGAGGTCGGCGGCATCATGGGCGTGCCGGGGGCGCCGTCGTCGGCGTGGGGCACGTGCTTCGAGGTCGCCGACACCGACGCGACGCTCGCGAAGGCGGGCGGCGGCACCGTCGACGACACGCCCTACGGCAGGTCAACGACCTTCCGTGACCCGTTCGGCGTCGAACTGTCGATCATCGCCCGGCCCTAGCCGGGCACGCACCCACGCCTCGATCACGTCGGCGGTCTGCGCGACGGTCGCGGTCGTGGTGTCCAGCCGTGTCATCGGCGGCTCGGTGTCCGCGGTGCGCACCCACTCCGCGAAGTCGAGCATCTCGTCGATGCGGGCCTCGTCCCAGCCGCGCCAGGCGGGACGGGCCAGCAGCCGCGCGCGGAGCACGTCCGCGTCGCACACCAGCGCCAGGTAGTGGATGTCGCTGAACAACACGCGTTCCGGCAGGTACTCGAACTGCGGCGGCGCGACCGTGCCGCACAGGACGACCGGACGGCCCGACTGGGCGAGGCTCGCCGCGAGCCGCAGCCAGGTCTCGCGGAACGCGGTCGAGTCACCGGTCGGGTCGCGCAACGCGCCGACCCACAACAGGTCCTGCTCCACGACCACGCACACGTCGGCGAGCCGGTCGACCAGCATCCGGCCCACCGTGGACTTGCCCGTGCCGGACGGACCGGTGACCGCGAACAGCGGAAGACGCCGGTACGGCTCTCGGTGTCCACACACGACACACACGAGAACCGTGCCGGCGCCGTCGGTCTCGACCCGCGGTTCGTCGGTCCAGCGACCGCACCCCGCGCAGATCATGGGGTTCACGGGCAGGTGAGCCTCAGTCGAACAACTGCTCCAGGAAGCTCTTGCGGCGCCGGTGGCCGTGACCACCGTGGTAGCCGCGAGGCGAGTCGGAGTACCCGCCGTGGCCGTAACCGCGTGGCGAGTCCGAGTAGCCGCCGCGGTGGCCGCGGGGCGAGTCGGCGTACCGGCCAGGAGGAGGCGGCGGCGGAGCCCCACCACCCTGGTACGGCGGCGGTGCGGCCTGAGCCGAGTACTGGCGCTCGGCGTTCAGGATTGTCTCCAGCTCGCCGCGGTCCAGGAAGATCCCACGGCAGCCGTCGCACTGGTCGATGTGGATGCCTTGGCGGTCCACGGTGCGCATCGTGTTCTGACACTTCGGGCAAATCACGTCATCAACAGTAGCGATGTCGCGATGTGGCGGGCCACCTGTGGCCCCGGTCACCACCGAGCCGCCAGATGATATGTCCGGTTCACACATGGTTCACGTGCCGCTGCGAAACCTACCGTTTTCATTCATGACCCGTGGCCCTGCTCACACACCCCGCTCTCTCGCTCGGATCGTGTCGGCGAGCCTCGTCGGCACCACCGTCGAGTGGTACGACTTCTTCCTCTACTCGTCGGCCGCCGCCCTCGTGTTCAACAAGCTGTTCTTCCCCACGTCCGACCCGCTGACCGGCACGCTGCTCGCGTTCACCACGTACGCGATCGGCTTCCTCGCCAGGCCCATCGGCGGCCTGGTGTTCGGGCACTTCGGTGACAAGGTCGGCCGCAAGAAGCTGCTCGTGATCAGCCTGCTGCTGATGGGTGGCGCCACATTCGCGATGGGCCTGCTGCCCACGTACGCGACGATCGGCGTCGCGGCCCCGCTCCTGCTGACGCTGCTGCGCCTGATCCAGGGCTTCGCGCTCGGCGGCGAGTGGGGTGGCGCGGTGCTCATCGTGTCCGAACACGGCGGCACGTCCCGGCGCGGGTTCTGGGCGTCGTGGCCGCAGTGCGGCGCGCCCGGCGGCAACCTGCTCGCCACCGCCGTCCTCGCGATCCTCGCCGCGGTGCAGACCGAAGAGGCGTTCATGGCGTGGGGCTGGCGGATCCCGTTCCTGCTGTCCGCGGTGCTCGTGGTGATCGGCCTGTGGATCCGGCTCGCGGTCGCCGAGTCGCCGGTGTTCCTCGCCGCGCAGCGCAAGGCCGAGGAGCGCGGTGTCGTCGAGAAAGCACCGATCGTGGAGGTCTTCGAGCACAGCCGGCGCCAGGTGTTCATCGCGATGGGCGCGCGGATGGGCGAGAACGTGTCGTACTACGTGATCACCGCGTTCATCCTGGTGTACATCACCGAGTCGCTCGGGCTCGCGAAGTCCGTCGGTCTCAACGCGGTGCTGGTCGGGTCGGCGATCCACTTCGTGACGATCCCGCTGTGGGGCCTGCTGTCCGACCGGGTCGGGCGGCGCGCGGTGTACCTGTTCGGCGCGGTCGCGATGGGGGTGTGGGGCTTCGTGTTCTTCGCGCTGCTGGACACGAGGTCGTTCGGTGTGATCGCGTTCGCCACCACCGTCGGCCTGGTGCTGCACGGCGCCATGTACGGGCCGCAGGCGGCGTTCTTCTCCGAGCTGTTCGGCACACGCGTGCGGTACTCGGGCGCGTCGGTCGGCTACCAGCTCGCGTCGATCCTCGCGGGCGGGCTGGCGCCGCTGATCGCGGTGGCGTTGCTCGACGCGTGGGACTCGACGTTGCCGGTGTCGCTCTACCTCGTCGCGATGTGCCTGATCACCGTGGTCGCCGTGCTGGTGGCGCGGGAGACCAAGGGCGCGTCGCTCGAACCGGAAGACGTCGCGGCCACTGACGAGAAAGCGTCACTAGTGACACGATGACCAGCGTGGATGTGGCCGTCAACGACGCCGTGCGCAAGCTGCTCGACCTGCTCGCCGCCGATGCGAGCGGCGAGCAGCTCGCGCACGTCCCCGTCGCGGCGCGGTCGGCGGGGCTCTCCGACGCCGACCACCAGGAGCTGGCGCGAGCCACCGAGGTGGCGCTGCGGATCCGGCACACGCTGACCGAGCACCGCCGCCGCGAGGCCGAGCTGCGGGCGCTGTTCGACACGGCGAGCGACCTGTCGAAGCTGCGTGACCTCGACGAGGTGCTGCGGTCGATCGTGCACCGGGCCAGGATGCTGCTGCGGGTGGACCTGTCGTACCTGTCGCTCAACGACGAGGCCGCGGGGACCACGTACATGCGGGTCACCGACGGTTCGGTGTCGTCGCTGCTGCCGCGGCTGCGCATCGGCCACGGCGAGGGTCTCGGCGGTCTCGTGGCGCAGACGGCCCACCCGTACGCGTCGGCCGACTACCTGTCGGACCCCCGGTTCGCGCACACCGTGTCGATCGACGACGCGGTGTCGGCGGAACAGATGGTCGGCATTCTCGGCGTGCCGCTCATGCTGGGCAGCAAGGTGATCGGCGTGTTGTTCGCCGCCGACCGGCAACGCCGCGAGTTCACCGCGGACGAGGTCGCGCTGCTGTCGTCGCTCGCCGACCACGCCGCCATCGCCATCGACAACGCGCAGCTGCTGGCGGAGACCCGGCGTGCGAACGAGACGATCAGCGCGGGCAACGAGGCGATGCGCCGCGCGGAGGACGCGCACGACCGGCTCATGGAACTGGTGCTGCGCGGCGGCGACGTCGCGCAGGTGGCGGCGGAGGTCGCGGAGGTCCTCGGCGGCGGCATCGTGTTCTTCGACGCCGCGGGCGTCGAGCTGGCGCGGGTGGCGGCGGCCGCCCCGCCGGTCGTCGGCACCGGCAACGCGCCGGTCCGGTCCGGCTTCGCGGGCGCGGCGAGCGCGAAGGTCACGTGGCCCGAGGAGGCGGTCGCGGCCTCGCGTGCCGCGGGCCGGGCGGTGCGGGTCGGTGACCAGTGGGTGTGTGCGGTGCTGGCCGGGCCCGAGCTGCTGGGCAGCCTCGTGCTGACGGGCCGCGCGGCCCTCGACGAGGCGGACCGGCGGTTGTTCGAGCGGGCGTGCGTGGTGGCGGCACTGCTGTTGCTGCTGCGGCGGTCCGTGGCCAAGGCGGAGGACGAGGTCCGCGGTGAGCTGCTCACCGATCTGCTGACCGCGCCGGACCGGAATCCGGCGGCGTTGCTGGCGCGGGGGCGGCGGCTGGGGATCGACCTGGCGGCGCCGCACGCGGTGCTGATCGCGCACGTCGACGGTGTGCCGCGGCGCAGGCTGGCGATGGCGTGCGGCCGGTTCGCGACGCTGGTCGGGTTGCACGCGGAGCAGGTGGTGCTGCTGGTGGCGGACGGCGATCCGGCGGAGCTGGCCGCCCGGTTGGCGACGTCGCTGTCCGCGTCGGTGGAGGCGCCGGTGACGGTCGGTGCGTCCGGGCCCGCCGCCGGGCCCGCCGCGCTGGCCGCTGCCGCGGACGAGGCGCGGCGGTGTGTGCGGTCGTTGCTCGCGCTGGGGCGGGTCGGCCACGGAGCCGCGTTGGCGGACCTCGGGTTCGTCGGGCAGTTGATCGGGGACCGGACCGACCTGTCGGGGTACGTGCGGGCCACGCTCGGGCCGGTGCTCGAGTACGACGCCCGGCGGGGGACGGACCTCGTGGCGACGTTGCGGGCGTACTTCGAGTGCGGGACGAACCTGACGCGGGCCAAGGACGTGCTGCACGTCCACGTGAACACGGTCGTGCAGCGGTTGGACCGGATCGCGTCGTTGCTGGGTGAGGACTGGCAGACACCCGCGCGGGCGCTGGAGATCCAGATCGCGTTGCGGTTGCACCAACTGCACGGGTAAAGCGCTCATGAGGTGAGCACTTTGGTCGCGACCATGGGTGCATGGACATCATCGAGGTGCTCACTCCCGGCGAATGGCGGTCGTGGCTGGCGGCGCACTGCGCGTCCGCTTCCGAGGTGTGGTTGGTGATTCCGCACAAGGGGTTGCCCGGGGTGCGGTACGAGGAGGCGGTCGAGCAGGCGTTGTGCTTCGGGTGGATCGACGGGTTGCACCGCAAGCACGACGCCGCGCACTCGCGGTTGCGGTTCACGCCTCGGCGGGCGCGGAGTTCGTGGAGCGCGTTGAACCGGGAGCGCGCGGGGCGGTTGATCGCGCGAGGGTTGATGACGCCCGCCGGGCAGGCGGCCATCGACGCGGCCAAGGCGAACGGCCACTGGTAGCAGGCCGGGTCCCCCTTCCGTGAACCCCGAAACCGGCGCCCGACCAGCGAAAACGCCGAACTCGATCGGCCCCGGGACGTGATGTCGGCCCCCACCCATTCCCGGGGGCTCCCCGCTTGCCAGTCTACCGGTGCATGCCGACGGTGGGGGCGATGTCGATCTTGGTTGTGGACAACTGGTGCGGCTGTGGACAACTGGATCTCTGGTAGACGTGTTCGGTGCTGCCGCTCTTGATCGCGCTGGGGGTCGACAACTTCGGGTCCGGGCTCTTCCTGCCACTCACCTTGGTCTATGCCACCCGCGAGGTCGGGTTGCCGCTCGCCGTGGCCGGGGTGACGGTCACCGCGGGCACCGTGGTCGGGTTGCTCGTGCCGCCGGTGGCCGGGCGGTTCGTCGACCGGGTCGGGCCCCGGCCGGTCGTGATCGCGTCTCAGGTGGTGCAAGCGCTTGGCACCGTGGGGTTTCTCGTTGCCGACGGGGTCGCGATGGTCGCCGTCGCGACCTGTCTGCTTTCGGCAGGGCAGCAGCTCTTCTACAGCTCCCTGTTCGCCTTGATCTCCGACGTCGTCGGGGAGCGGGACAAGGACCACCCCTTCGCCGTGGTCGGGATGGTTCGGTCCGCCTGCTTCGGGCTCGGGGCGTTCGCCGCCGGTGGGTTGTTGACCATGGGTGCGCTGCGGGTCGCGGTCGCGGTGAACGCCGTCAGTTTCGTCGTGTGTGCCCTGGTGCTCGCCGCCCGGGTGCGGGCGCCGCACGTGTCACCGCCGGGCGTCGCCGGTGGGCGGGTATCCGCGCGGTTCCTCCGGTTGGTCGTCGTCACCGGGCTCGTCGCGCTCGCGACGGACTTCTTCCTCGTCGGCCTGCCGGTCTACGTGCTCGACCTCGGCGCGCCCACCTGGCTTCCCGGGCTCGTCCTCGCCCTGCACACCGCCGTCACCAGCACCTGCGGGACGTTCGCGGTACGGATGACCCGGAACCTGCCGCGCACCACCACGCTCTCCTACGCCGCCCTGCTGATCGTCCTGTGGTGCGGGTTGTGCCTTGTCGCCGCTGCTCTTCCCGGCGGTTGGCGGCCCGCATGGCTGCTCGTCACGGCGCTCGTGCTCGCCGCCGGCGCCGTCCTCTTCGGGGCACGTGCCAACGCGCTCGCCGTCGCCATGGCGCCCGCCGCGTCGCGCGGGTGGCATCTCGCCGCGTTCCAGTACGCGTTCACCGTGCCCGGGGTGCTCGCGCCCGCCGTCGTCGCGTTGTTCGCGGCCGGGGTGTGGGTGCCGTGGGCCGTGGTCGCGGTGGCCGCGGCCGGTGGTGCGGCCGGGTTCCGCTCGCTCAACGCAGCCAGTTCTCCAGCTCGGTGATCGCCTTGTGGAACTCCGGCGCCAGCGGGACGAGCTTGCCGGGGAACGCGTCCACCAGGCCGTCGGTGTGGGTGCCGTTCTCGATGCGGTGGTAGCGGTGCAGCTGCCCGCGGCCCACGTCGCGGATCATGGCGGCGTACGCGTCACCGCTCTGGCTGATCGGCAGCAACGTGTCGAGCGTGCCCTGCACCGTGATCAGCGGCTTGCCGATGCGACCCGTCAGCGCGACCTTCGCGACCGCCGCCTTCACCGACGCGGGACGGGACGCGTAGTCGTAGTCGGCGTCGCAGTTCGGGGTTCCACTCGCGCAGTACGGGATTCCGGCGTCCAGGTCGCCGTCGTAGGCCGGGTCGAACTCCTCGCGGTACGTGCGTTGCGTGAGGTCCCAGTAGACCTGGTGGTGGAACGGCCACAGGAACTCCGAGCCCGGCGCGTACCCCGCGGCCAGCATCGCGTCGTGCGCTTCCGCCGAACCCGCCGCGTACGCCGGGTAGTTCTTCATCGCGGGCGGCAGGAACGTCAGCAGGTTCGGGCCGTCCGTCGTCCAGAGCGTGCCCTCCCAGTCGACGCCGCCGTCGTACAGCCACGGCGCGTTCTCCAGCTGCCACCGCACCAGGTAGCCGCCGTTCGAGATGCCCGCGGCCAGCGTGGTGTCGGGCACGCGTCCATAGCGTTGTGCCACAACGGCTTTCGCGGCGATCGTCAGCTGGGTGACGCGGTGGTTCCACTCGGCGACGGCGTCGCCGGGGCGGCGGCCGTCGTGGTAGAAGGTGACGCCGGTGTTGCCCTTGTCGGTCGCGGCGAACGCGTAGCCCTTGGCCAGCACGAAGTCCGCGATCGCGCGGTCGTTCGCGTACTGGCGCCGCGAGCCCGGCGAGCCGCTCACGACCAGGCCGCCGTTCCACCGGTCGGGCAGCCGCAGCACGAACTGGGCGTCGTGGTTCCACCCGTTGTTGGCGTTCGTGGTGGACGTGTCCGGGAAGTAGCCGTCGACCTGGATGCCCGGCACACCACTGGGTCGCGGCAGCGACACCTGGGTGAGACCGGCCCAGTCGGCTTCGACGGTGTGGCCGGACGCGACCGTGCCGGCGGTCGTCAGCTCGTCGAGGCAGGACACCACCTGCCGCTGCGCCATCGGCACGTGGAGACGGGCGCAGTCGTGCGGTTGCGCCGCGGCGACGGCTGGGGTGGACATGGCGACCAGGGCTACAGCGACCAGGGCAGCACGCATAGCCCAGAAAAGTAGAAGCCTTCCGCGCGCCCGGAAATGAGTGCCGCCACCACAAACCGCTGCCTGAATGTGGTGGCGACCACTCTCAACACGCCGCGACCGCACGCCTACCGTGAGTGAGAACAGCCGAAACACAACGAGGTGGTGACGGCATGTTCCGAGCCATGGCCCTGGTGGCCGCACTCCTGTTCACGTTCGTCGGCGCGACCCCGGCGGCGGCCGCCGTGGAACCCGTGCCGAGCTTCGGGAGCAACCCCGGCAACCTGAAGATGTACCGGTACGTCCCGGCGAACCTGCCGACGGGCAGACCGGTGGTCGTCGCGTTGCACGGCTGCACGCAGAACGCGACCGGGTACGGCACCGGCTCGGGGTGGACCGAGCTGGCCGACCGGCTGCGGTTCGCGGTGGTGCTGCCGGAACAGCAGAGTGCCAACAACTTCAACAGGTGCTTCAACTGGTTCGAGCGCGGTGACACCACCCGCGGGCAGGGTGAGGCGGAGTCGATCGCGCAGATGGTGCGCAAGACGGTCGCCGACACCGGCGCGAACGCGTCGCGGGTGCACGTCACCGGTCTGTCGGCGGGCGGCGCGATGACGGCGGTCATGCTGGCGACCTACCCGGAGATGTTCGCGGGCGGCGGTGTCGTCGCGGGCATCGCGTACCGGTGCGCGACGACGATGATGGACGCGTTCTCGTGCATGAACCCCGGCAAGAACCAGTCGCCCACGGCTCTGGGCGACGCGGTGCGGGCGGCGTCGTCGCACACGGGTCCGTGGCCGACGGTCAGCATCTGGCAGGGCAGCGCCGACTACACGGTCCGCCCGTCGAACGCGACCGAACTGGCCGAGCAGTGGACGAACGTGCACGGCATCCCCGC
Source organism: Actinophytocola sp. NPDC049390 (assembly GCF_044466355.1). Classification (NCBI taxonomy): domain Bacteria; kingdom Bacillati; phylum Actinomycetota; class Actinomycetes; order Pseudonocardiales; family Pseudonocardiaceae; genus Actinophytocola; species Actinophytocola sp. NPDC049390. Next base: position 175,063 of record NZ_JBITMQ010000019.1, on the reverse strand, counting down.
GACCCCGACCAGTACGGACACGGTCGCCGGTTATCCGCACGCGATGTACGCGGCGAACGGGCGGACGGTCGTGGAGACGTACACGATCACCGGTATGGGCCACGGGCAGCCCCTTGACCCGGGCACCGGCGCCACGCAGTGCGGGACGGCGGGCGCGTACCTGCTGGACGTCAACATCTGCGCCGCGTGGCACATGGGCTCCGCCTGGAACCTGGCGGGGTGACGTGCCTGCCGGAGAGAGGCGGGCGGGCCTCTCCCCGGCGTCCGGCTACTCGGTCCGCAGCGCCGTCAGGCGGGTGGCGTTGCGGAGGAACGGCATCGTCATGGCGCTCACCAGGAGACTCAGTGCGACGGCGCCCGCGCACAGGACCGCGACACCGCCCCAGTCGATGACCGTCGGGTCCTCCGTCAGGCGCATCACGAGCACCGCCAGGCCGATGCCGGTGATCAGCGCGACCACCACGCCCAGCACGATCGGCAGCGCCACCTGCCACAGCAGCGACCGGCCCAGCACACCCCGGGGCACGCCGCTCGCCGTGAGCATCGCCAGTGTGCGGCGGCGTTCGCGGATGTGTTCCAGTGCCAGCACCAGCAGGCTGACGCCCGCCAGCAGCAGTGTGAAGATCGAGCCCGCGTACAGCGCGGTGCGGATCGCCACGAAGGTCTGCTCCCGTTGGGTGAGGTCCGGGCCGGTGTTGAAGGAGTACACCCACGTCCCGACGCGGTGTTCGGCCACCGAGTTGCGGATGCCTTCCAGCTGTTCGGCCGCCAGGTCGGCGCTGACCATCGCGAAGACGCTCGCGGAGTCGCTGTCCGGCAACGCCGCCGTGTCGACCGCGCCGGGGGTCACGATCACCGACGCGTAGATGTTCGTGTTCTCGGGCCGGTCGATGGTCTTCGCGTCCGCCGGCACCGTCCACGAGCCGGTGACCACGTAGTTCTCCGGGTCCCAGTCGGTGTTCGACTTGTTCCGGTAGTCGCGCCACTCGAGCGGCGCGCCCGGCTTCGGCGGGGGCACGTACTCGTCCCGCACCAGGAACACGTCGCCGTCGGCGCAGGCGCGGAGGTTGACCAGGTCCCTGATGCCCGCGCAGTCCAGCACGACCATGCTGAACCCCGAGTCGGTCCGCTCCTTCTCGGACAGCGACGAGTAGCGGATGGCGTGCACGTCCGTCACCCCGTCGGCCGCGGCCAGGTCCTTCGACACCGTCGCCACCCGCGCCGCGTCCGTCGACACCTCGACGGCGGGCGGCGGCCCCTCCGCGGCGGCGCCGGGCAGCCCGACGTCGCCCGCGACGGACATGAGCACGGTCTGCAGCGTGATGGCACCGGCCAGCACGACCGCGACCCCGCCGACGACCCGCGCGGACGTGCCGCTGTCCAGCTGGAGCCTGCGGATCGCGAGCAGCCACGACGTCGGTCCGCCCGCCACCTGTCCGGCGACCCGTTCGATCAGCCACGGCAGCAGCACCGGCACGCCGATCAGCAGGAGCGCGGCGCCGCCGCTCACGGCCCACACCCACGTGTCGCTGTTGTCCTCCGCGCCGAGCTGCGTGACCAGCAGGACCACACCGAGCACGATCAGCGCGAGCCGCCACCACAGGCGCCTGCGCACGGGCTTGCTCTGCCGCACGACACCGAGCGGTTCGATGATCGTGCGCCGCAACGCGAACAACGCGGTGAGCACCGACAGCGACGGGATCAGCAGCACGATCAGGACCGTCAGCACCGGGTCGGGCACGACGTCGGAGACGTACGCCCGCTCACCGAACAGGTCGACCTGCTCGGTGAACTGGCGCGCCACCACGAACACCACCGCGCCGAGCACCATGCCGACGAGCGTGCCTGCCAGCGACTCGGCGGCCGCGATCCTGCGCACCTGCCGCGACCCGGACCCGACGAGCCGCAGCGCGGAGAGCCTGCGGTCCCGTTCGGCACCGGCGATGCGGCTGGCGGACGTCACGAAGATGAACACCGGCAGCAGCAACACGACCGCGCCCACCAGCAACAGCGCCAGCATCCCCGGATCAAGCGCGATCTGTTCCGGGGCGACACCGAAGCCGTACGCCGCGGTGATGGCCGGCAGGTCGGCGAGGACCTGCTCGTCGACGCCGACCCACGCCCGCAGGTCGCCCGGCATCTGCACCAGCTCCTGGGGGAGCGTGCCGATCACCTTCTCGGGGAACCTCGGCTTCAGCAGGTCCCCGTCGGGCGACGCCAGCAACTCGGCCAGCGCGGGCGACGCGTACATCTCGCCCGGCCCGGGCAGCGTGGGCAGCGCGTCCGGTTTCACCGGGTTCGGCCCGGTCGCCGCGACGTAGCTGACGTCGATGGACTCCCCGAAGAACTCCGTGTAGTTGCTGTCGACGTAGGTCGGGTCGACGCCCTCGACGGGCCGGTCGTCCACCATGTCGATGGTCTGCCGCAGGTCACGCTGTTGCGCCATGTTGCCCGTGGACGCGCCCACCAGCAGCACGGCGGTCGCGATGGCGATCCCCACCGCCGTGAGCGCGAGCCTCGCCCACGAGGTCCGGCCGCCCCCGACGGCCAGCCGGACCCCGAGGGCGAGGTCGCTCATCCACCCCCGGAGGCTCACGCGAACTCCACCTGCCTCGTGTGGCCGTCCCTGACGATGACCTCGCGGTCGGAGTACGCGGCGACACGCGGCTCGTGGGTCACGAGGATCACGGCGGCGCCGGTGTCGCGGGCGGCCTCGGTGAGCAGGCGCATCACGTGCTCCCCGTTCAGCGAGTCCAGTGCGCCGGTCGGCTCGTCGGCGAAGATCACCCGCGGGCCCGTGACCAGCGCGCGGGCCACCGCGACCCGCTGCCCCTGACCTCCGGACACCTCGCCGGGCCGCTTGCCGGCGGCGTCGCCGACCTCCAGCCGGTCGAGCCACACGCGGGCCTTGGCCTCGGCGTCGCGGCGCTTCATGCCGCCCAGCCGCATGGGCAGGGCCACGTTCTCCACGCACGACAGTTCGGGCACGAGCTGCCCGAACTGGAACACGAAGCCGAACTCGGTGCGGCGCAGCGTGCTGCGCGGCTGGTCCGGCATGGCCGACAGCTCCTTGCCGTCGTACGTCACCGTGCCCGAGTCGGGCTGGATGATGCCGGCCAGGCAGTGCAGCATCGTGGACTTGCCGGAGCCGGACGGGCCCATCACGGCCACGACCTCACCGGCGCGGACGGACATGTTGGCGCCGTCCAGCGCCTTGGTCGGGCCGAAGGACTTGACGACGTCGGTCGCCACGAGCAGGGGTTGCGTCATGGGGTCACTTGCCTTCGTAGTTCGTCGATGCGGGCCGCTGTCAGCTCCAGCCAGCGCAGGTCGGCCTCGAGGTGGAAGAGCGCGTGGTCGCAGATCAGCTGGTCGGCGAGGTCGCCGCCGCGCTTGCGGGCGGTGAGCTCGCGCATGGCACGCAGGTGCGCGTGCCGCTGGGTGTCGAGCACGTCCTGGGCGTCCCGCTCGGACATGAGCGCGATGACGACCTTCGTGTAGAGCGTGCTCTGCATGTACAGCTCGGGCTTCTCCGGAGTGCCGAGCCACTTGTCGACGTCGGTGACACCCTCCGCCGTGACGGTGTACCGCTTGCGGTCCGGCCCGCCACCCTGTTCGACGCCGCTCTCCTCGATGAGGCCGTGCTTCAGCAGCCGCGAGAGGGTCGCGTAGACCTGCCCGTAGTGCAGCGGGCGGTCGTGCCCGAAGTGCTCGTCGTACGCCCGCTTGAGGTCGTACCCGTGGCGCGGGCCGCGTTCGAGCAGTCCTAACAGAGTGTGTCCGATCGACATGCCCGATGACTGTACACGCGGTGTATAGCCACTATCTATACATTTAGGGAATAGTCATCTGAGCAGGGGTTTTACCGAGAGAACCAGTGTCAGGCCTACAGTGGTTGCGTGACTGACGTGGACTTGGTGGTCGACTTCCTGAACACCGTGGACCACGAGACCGGCACCGACGTCGTCGCCGATCCGCACGCCTGGCGGCGGTGGCTCGCCGACCGGGAGCTGACCGACGGTGACACCGACGTGCGTGCCGTGCGCGCCGCGCTGCGAGCCGCCGCCGGGGACCGCCGGGAGGCGCCCGGCGAGGTGTCCGTGCCCGTGCTCGCCGAGCTGCCGGTCGGCGGCACACCCCGGCTCGCGGCCACGGACGTGGCCGGTGCCGTGCTCGCGGCCGCCACGCGGCTGGCCGTGCTCGGACAGTGGAGCCGGGTGAAGATCTGCCCGGCCGACGACTGCCGCTGGGCCTTCCACGACCACTCCCGCAACCGGTCGCGCACGTGGTGCTCCATGCAGGTGTGCGGCAACCGCGAGAAGGCCCGCTCGTGGCGCGGCCGCAGGTCGGTCGGCCAGTGAGCCGGATCGCCGCGTACAGCGACGCCGACCTGGCCGCGCTCGTGGACACCGACGGCGCGGTGGGGGTGGGTGGTGGTTCTTCCGTGGTCGATGTCGACGGCGTGCCCGTGTTCGCCAAACGCATCCCGCTGACCGACCGGGAACTGGCCAGTCCGCGCTCCACCGCGAACCTGTTCGACGTGCCGTTGCTCGGCCAGTACGGCGTGGTGAGCCCGGGGTTCAACGCCTGGCGCGAGCTGGCGGCGAACGAGGTCCTGACCGGGACCGGGTCGATCCCGCGGCTCCTCCACTGGCGTGTTCTGCCCGGCCGGGCGCCGGTCGCGGCCGAGCACGCCGACATCGACGCGGTCGTCGCCGCCCTGCACGGCAGCGCCGCGGTCCGTGCCCGCCTCGAAGCGCTGGCCGCCGCGTCCCACAGCCTCGTGCTGTTCTCCGAGTACGTCCCGCTCTCACTGCGGGACTGGCTGCGAGACGACCCGGCGAGCAAGGCGGAGCTGGTGGAACAGCAGCTCATGCACATCGTGGCCGTCCTGCGCGACCACGAGCTGCTGCACATGGACGGGCACTTCGACAACTTCCGCACCGACGGCGAACGGCTCTACCTCACCGACTTCGGGCTGGTCACGTCGCCGCGCTTCGAGCTGTCGACCACCGAGCACGCGTTCGTGCGGCGGCACGCGACGCACGACGCCGAGTACGCGGCGATGCGCCTGGTGAACTGGCTCGCGACCGAGGTGTGCGGAGTCAGTACCGTCCCGGCGGCCCGCAACGAGTTCGTCGCGTGGTGCGCCACCGGCGGCGTGCCCACACACGTGCCACCGGGCATCGCGACGATCCTGGCCCGCCACGCCCCGGCCGCCGCCCGCATGAACAGCCTCTACTGGCAGCTGTTTCAGAGGATCAGCTGAGCGACCGTGTAGATCAGCAGGCCCGCCAGCGCACCCACGACCGTGCCGTTGATGCGGATGAACTGCAGGTCGCGGCCCACCTGCAGCTCGATCTTGCGTGAGGTCTCCTCGGCGTCCCAGCGCTGCACGGTGTCGGTGATCAGCGTGGTGATCTCGTCGCGGTAGTTGACCACCACGTACGCGGCCGCGCCCTCGACCCAGCTGTCGACCTTGTCGCGCAGGGTGTCGTCGTCGGTGAGGCGGCGGCCGAGCGAGATCAGGCCCTCGCGCACACGTTTGCGCAGCTCACTCGACGGGTCCTCGGCCGCGTCCAGCAGCAGCCGCTTCGCCGTCGACCACGCCGAGCCGATCACGTTCTGCACCTCGGGGTGCGCCAGCACCTGCTGCTTCACGGCCTCGGCGCGTTCCATCGTGGCCGGGTCGGTCTGCAGGTCGGCCGCGAACTCGGCGAGGAACTTGTCGACCGCGAGGCGCATCGGGTGGTTCGGGTCGGTCTTGACCAGCCACGCGAACGACAGGACCTCGCCGTAGACCTTGTCGGCGACCATCGAGTCGACGAACTTCGGCGACCAGCTGGGCGCGCGGTCGGACACCACGCGCATGACCGTCGAGTGGTTGTCCTTCACCCACTCGTACGCGCGGTCGCAGACCAGGTCGACCAGCTTGTGGTGCGAGCCGTCGGCGAACACGCCGGCCAGGAGTTTGCCCAGCGGCGGGCCCCACGGCACCGCGACCACGCGCTTGACCACGGCCTGCTCCATGACCGCCTGCACGTCCTCGTCGCGCAGCACGGCGACCACGCCGCGCACCACGGTCGCCAGTTCGGCGGTCACCCGCTCCGCGTTGTCCGGTTCCGCCACCCACGCGCCGAGCCGGGACGCGACGCCGACCCGGCGCAGGCGTTCGCGCACGACCTGCTCGGACAGGAAGTTCGCGCCGACGAAGTCACCGAGGCTGTTGCCGATGGCGTCCTTGCGGGTCGGGATGATCGCGGTGTGCGGGATCCTGATCCCCAGCGGGTGCCGGAACAGCGCGGTCACCGCGAACCAGTCCGCCAGCGCGCCGACCATGCCCGCCTCGGCGGCCGCCCTGACGTACCCGGTCCAGGCGGGCTCGCCGGGCCACAGCGACATGACCAGGAACACCACGGCCGCGCCGACCAGGAACGACAGCGCGACCAGCTTCATCTTGCGCAGCGCACGCCGCTTCTCCGCCTCACCGGGAATCGGCGCTGCGACTGTTTGTCCGCTCCGCGAGCTCCGCTCACGGATGTGTTTGCTCTCGGTCAGTTGCCGCACACCACCATTGTCCGTGAGGATTCGAGACCGTGCGTCGTCCTCCTCTCGTGTCCCGCCTGACCCCGTTCACGTCGACGATCTTCGCGGAGATGACCGCGCTCGCGACCAGGACCGGGGCGGTGAACCTCGGCCAGGGCTTCCCCGACACGGACGGTCCCGCGAGCATGCTCGCCGCCGCCCAGGAGGCCATCGCGTCCGGCGTGAACCAGTACCCGCCCGGTCCCGGCCGCCCGGAACTGCGGGCCGCGATCGCCGCCCAGCGCGCCCCGTACGGGATCGAGTTCGACCCGGACACCGAGGTCCTCGTGACCGTCGGTGCCACGGAGGCCATCGCGTCGGCTCTGTTGGGGCTGGTGGAGCCGGGTGACGAGGTCATCCTGTTCGAGCCCTACTACGACTCGTACGCCGCCTCTGTGGCACTCGCCGGGGCGGCCCGGAAGGTGGTCTCCCTCGTCGACGGGGACCGGTTCTCCGTCGACCTGGACGCCGTGCGGGCCGCGATCACGACGAAGACCCGCGCGATCCTCGTGAACTCGCCGCACAACCCGACCGGGACCGTGTTCACCCGCGAGGAACTGGCCGGGATCGCGGCGCTCTGCGTCGAGCACGACCTGATCGCGATCACCGACGAGGTGTACGAGTCCCTCACCTACGGCGGTGTTCCACACCTGCCGCTGTGCACGTTCCCCGGCATGGCCGAGCGGACGGTGACGATCTCGTCGGCCGGGAAGATGTTCAACTGCACCGGCTGGAAGATCGGCTGGGTCTGCGCGCCCGCCGAGCTGGTCGGCGCGGTGCGTGCGGCCAAGCAGTTCCTGACCTTCGTCGGCGGCGCGCCGTTCCAGCCCGCGGTCGCGCACGCGCTGGAGCACGAGTCGGCGTGGGTGACGAAGCTGCGCGACGACCTCGCCGTCAAGCGGGACCGGTTGTCGGAGGGGCTCGCGGCGGCCGGTTTCGGCGTGCGGCCCAGCTACGGCACGTACTTCGTGTGCGCCGACGTGCGGCCGCTCGGGTTCGCCGACGGCGCCGAGCTGTGCCGGCAGCTCCCGGAGCGCATCGGTGTGGCAGCGGTGCCCGTGCAGGTCTTCACCGATTCACCGGACCAGTGGAAGCACATCGTCCGCTTCGCGTTCTGCAAGAAGGACGAGGTGCTGGACGAGGCGATCGAGCGGCTCCACAAGTTGGGGTGACGGAACGCATCCACATTGGAACCTGAACGGGCGGGGTCGAGGAGCACCGCCACGTCGGCGGCACAAAGGATCACCGGACGTGATCAACATTGCCCCATACGGCCGATACGGTGCGCTTTTGCCGTCTTTCCGGGTGGATCTCACGCGGCTAGGGTGCAGAGTGTCGGTGTGGTGCTAGATAGTGTGCACTGTCGGCACGGGTACCCCTGCCGGCGTACTCGCGTTGACGGACGGTGGTGGTCGCGGTGGAGCTGGGTCGCCTGCTTCGCCGCGGGCTGTTCGTCGTCGCCGTCGCCGCGGCCGGGTGGCTGCTGTCCGCCGTGTTCGCCGGTTCCGCCGGCGCTGAGGCACGCCACGACGAGCAACCACACTCGATGGAGCAGTCGTCCGGCGGCCTGCTCGGCGGTCTCCTGGGCGGGGTCACCCAGACGGTCACCGGGCTGACCGACGCGGTCGTCGGCGTCACCGGCTCGCTCACCGACACGACCACGACGCTGCCGGTACCCGTCGAGAACGAGACACCGGAGCCGGTCGTCGAGGAGCCTGTCTCGCCGCCCGCCGACGACGTGACGACCGGCACCGCGGGGACCGAGCGCGTCGAGACGCCGCCGCCCGCCCCGGAGCCCGTCGCGCCGGCGCCGGTGGCACCGGTCCGGGCAACCGCCCCGGTGGTGGCCGCCGCACCCAAGCCTGCCGCTGCGCCGGTCATCGCGCCGCGGCCCGCCGTCGCCGAGGAGCACGACCCCGCAGGCGACCGGTCCTTCACCGGTTCCGACCCGGAACCGGTGAAGACCCCCGCCGGCCCGTCCACTCCCGGCACATCGGTATCGGCAGCTCACGACCACCCGGGCCACGCCCGCGCGCACCACGGCGTGCTCGTCACGCACACCGCACCGGCCCACCCGGCGGACGCCGGGTTCACCACTCGCAGCCGCGCGATGGGCGCCGCGGGCCGAGACGTCGGTTTACCCGCGGCCACGCCTGACTGAACAGCCGGCGACACCGGACACCTGTGTCCCCAGCTGCCCACAACGACTTTTGACGTGATCCAGGCGGCCGAACCCACTGGTCCGAACGAACTCTCCCGGCGTCCCCCGAAAACATCACAAGCCACCCGACCTGCCGACCGCGCCCGGTCAGGTCGGGACCTGGCCCCGGCGCCGCGATGCCCCCGCGGCGCCGGGGCTCCCCCTCTGGCAGCTCGTCCCAGTCGGCACAACGAGGGGCTGTGCCGGCCGGCCCCTGCCGAGCGCGCCCAGAGGCGAGCAGTGCGCTGGATGGCATTCCTCCCGCCCGGCCGATCGGCCGACGGTGGACTAGGCCATCCAGCGCACTGCTTTCTACCCTGTATACAGTCCTCCGGTCCAGTCATGTGACCGGAATGAACCCGTTCTCCGCGATCGGGGCACGACATTCAGCGACTGACGCCGCCGCCGCGGTGAGCCTGCGCACCGCTTCGCCCAGCACGTCGACGGGCTGGGTGTACGGCACCCGCAGGTAGCGCTCGAGTCCCCCGTGCGGGGTGAAGAACGAGCCGGGCGCGATGCGGACACCGAAGTTCTGCGCCACGGCGGCGAGCCGGGTGCTGACCGGCGCGGGCAGCAGGCACCAGAGGCTCAGCCCGCCGTCCGGCACGGTGAACGCCCAGTCCGGGCACTGCTCGCGGAGCAGCGCGACGAGCGTGTCCCGTCGTTCGACCAGCACGCGACGGCGGTCGAGCATCGGCTCGGGCGGGCCGTCGAGCAGTTCGCTCAGCACGAGCTGTTCGAACACGGCCGATCCGAGGTCGAGGCCGCGGCGGGCGGTGGTGAGGCGGGCGATGACCTCCGCGGGTGCGCGGACCCAGCCGAGCCGCAGGCCACCCCAGTACGACTTGCCCGCGGAGCCGACGGCCACCACCAGGTCACCGCCGAACGCGCTGAACGGCGGCAGCGGCGCGGCGGTGAAGTCCAGGTCGACGTTGGTTTCGTCGATCACGACGGGGGTGCGGGCGCGGCGGAACGCGGCGCCGAGGCGCCTGCGCCCGTCCGCGTCGAGGCGGGCGCCGGTGGGGTTCTGGAAGTCGGGGATCAGGTAGGCGAGGCGGGGCGCGGTCTGGCGGAGCGTGGCCTCGACGCCGTCGAGGTCCCAGCCGGACTCGGTCATGGCGACCGGCACGGGCACGGCGTGCGCACCGAGGATCGCCTCGATCGCGTTCGGGTAGGTCGGCTGCTCGATGAGGACGCGGTCGCCGGGACCGGTGAACAGGCGCAACGCCATGGCGAACGCGACGTGGGCGCCGTTGGTGACGAGGATCTGGTCGGGCGTGGTGGGCAGGCCGCGTGCCGTGTACCGGTCGGCGAGGCGTTCCCGCAGGTCGGGCATGCCCTGTTCGTAGTAGCCGTGGGAGCACAGCTCGGTGGCGAGACGTGGTGCGGCAGCCTCGGCGGCGGCCGCGATCCCGGCGATGGCGGGTGGCACGGCGCGGGCGAGGTCGATGGTGTCCGGGTCGTCGGGCGGTTCCCGGTGACCCGCGGTCGCGGGGATGGCGGTCCACGACCCGGCGCCGCGGCGGCTGACGACGAGCCCGTCGGCCTTCAGCCGTTCCCAGGCGCCGGCGATCATCGTGCGGCTGACGTCGAGGGCGGCGGCCAGTTCCCGTTCGGGTGGCAGCGCGGTACCCGCGGGGAGGCGTCCGTCGAGGATGAGCAGCCGCAGGCCGGCGGCCAGGTCGGCCGTGCCCTGCCGGGAGCCGTGACGGCGCCAGTTGCCGAGCAGGTGTGCCAGACGTCTCGCGTTCACCAGGCCAATTTATGGAGATTGGCTATTGATGACAAGCCAATGTTGATCGCAACATGGCCACATGACCGTGGTCGATCTTCATCAGGTTCCTGTTCGCACGTCACCTGTCCGGCGCCTGGCCCAACTGTTCGGCGGCCTGGCCCTGTACGGGGCGAGCATGGGCCTGATGATCCGGTCGGGCCTGGGCCTGGACCCGTGGGACGTGCTGCACGAGGCGCTGTCGGAACTGACGGGGCTCACGTTCGGCACGGTCACCGCGTTGACCGGCGCACTGGTGCTGCTGTGCTGGATCCCGCTGCGGCAGCGCCCGGGCATCGGCACGGTGTCGAACATCCTGGTGATCGCGGTGGCGGTGGACCTCACGCTCGCCGTGCTGGCGCCACCGTCGGCACTGGCGCCGCGGATCGTGCTCATGGTGGCCGGGGTGGTGCTGAACGGCCTGGCGTCGGCGGCCTACATCGGTGTCCGACTGGGACCGGGCCCGCGCGACGGGTTGATGACCGGCCTGCACGCGCGGACGGGCTGGTCGATCCGACTGGTCCGCACGGCGATCGAACTGACGGTGCTCGCAACGGGCTGGCTCCTCGGCGGCACGGTAGGCGTAGGCACGATCCTGTACGCGCTGGCCATCGGCCCCCTGGTACAGGCGTTCCTCCCCCTCGTAACGTGGCAAAAACCCCCAACCAAATAAAGAAACACACCACCCCGCGAGTCACGCCCCAGAACACCGCGAGTCACGCCCCCACGCATAACGAGTTGGCGATTTCGTGCAGGCCCCGAACATCGAACAGCTGCACAAAACCACCAACTCACTACGCCCGGGAACGCGACTCGCGAGACTCAGGAAACGCGAGTCGCGCCCCCACACATCCCGAACTGGCGGTCTCGTGCAGATCCCAGACGCCGCGCAACTACACGAAACCACCAACTCGCTGTGTCCGGGAACGCGACTCGCGAGGTTTAGGGAACGCGAGTCGCGTTCCTACGCATCGCGAACTGGCGGTCTCGTGCAGGTCCCAGACGCTGGGCGGCTGCACGAAATCGTCAACTCGTTGTGTTCGGGGGCGCGACTCGCGGGGGATTGGTTATATGAAGGTCACTAGGGCCAGGGCTTGGTCGTCGTGGGGTTTGGGGCGGGGCCAGCGGGTGCCGTTCGGGTCGTTGTTTTCCGCGGTTCGGACGGCGTCCAGTACGGATTCCGGGCCCTCGGTTAGTGCCAGGTCGCGGACGGCGGTCCAGTCTGGGAAGACGTGGTAGGTGTCTACGCCGCAGGAGACGCCGTCGGTCGCCATCAGGACTGTGTGGACGTCGGCGCGGGGCCAGGTGGCGCGTTCGGCGTAGTGGGCGGCGTCGGGGTCGGCCTCCGCCACCCAGAAGCCGCCTTCGGTGTTGCGGCGGCGGCTCATGGAGGTGGCCGCCGCGCGTAGGGCCATCAGGTGGTCGTCGTCGTAGCCCGCGCCGGACGCGAGGCGGTCGCGGTAGCCGCTGCCTCTCGGCATGGACGCGAGGCGGTTGTCGGTCACGAGGTGTGTGCCCGTCGTGGTGAACGCGACGATCGGGCTGTCGGCCAGGACGAGGGCTTCGACGCGGGTGTCGTTCCAGCGCAGCAGCGCGACCGTGCTGGACGGGGACTCCCCGGGCACCAGGCCCTGGTCGCGGGCGAGGGCCTTGATCGCGGCGGCGAGCAGGTCGGCGAGGTCGGCGTCCGGGTAGCCGACCAGGCGACCGGAGAGTTCGTGTGCGAGCCGGTTCGCGTACCAGCCGCCGGACGGGAGCGCGGGGTCGAGCGAGGTCGCGCCGTCGAGCAGCACGACCGCGTTCGGCAGCACCACCACCACGTCCTCGCTGGGACGGACCGCGCCGTCCGGCCCGACGCCGGGCCGTTCGGCCACCTCGATGCTGGGCACCATGATCAGAATATAGATGTCAACTCAAGTTGACAGTTCGACGCTGTCAACCTATGTTGACATCATGACGGAAGCGACACAACTGGCCGCCGCCGCGGGCGACCGGGATCCCCGGGTCGGGCTCCAGGCGGTCGCGGCGCTGCGCAAGCTCCTCGAGCGGCTGGAGGCCGTGCAGGTCCGCAACGCGCGGACGAAGGGTTGGTCGTGGCAGGAGATCGCCGCCGAGCTGGGTGTTTCGCGCCAGGCGGTGCACAAGAAGCACGGGAGGGCGTAGATGTTCAACCGGTTCACCGCGGTCGCGCGGCACGTGGTGCACGAGGCGACGCGGCAGGCCCGCAACGAGGTGACCGACGAGCACCTGCTCCTCGCTCTCCTCGACCAGCCCGGCACGACCTCGGCGCGACTGCTTTCCGACGCGGGCGTCACGCCGTCCACGGTCGACACGGCGTTCCGTGAGGCCGAGCGGAAGGGCGGCCTGTCGGACGCCGAGGCCGCGGCGGTGCTGAGCGAATTGGGTATCGACGTGGACGAGGTCGTGGCGAGCGTAGAACGCGCGCTCGGCGAGGACGTGCTCGTGCCACCAGCGGGCCGCAACCGCTTCACCCGCACGGCGAAGGACGTGCTGCGTGGCGCACTGGACCAGGCGAAGTCACTCCGGGCACGCGAACTGGGCGACCAGCACCTGCTGCTGGCGCTGGCCGCCCACGACGGTGTGGCGGGTCAGCTGCTCGCCACGCACGGACTGTCGTATCTGGACGTCCGCGCGCGGCTCGCGGTCATGGGTTAGCGGCGGCCCAGGCCCAGCCATTCGAAGCCGGCGCGGCGGAGGACGTCCGGGTCCAGCAGGTTGCGGGTGTCGACCACGATCGGTCGGTTGACGACCTCGGCCAGCTTGGACCAGTCGAGGCCGCGGAACTCGGGCCACTCGGTGAGGACCACCAGGGCCTCGACGCCCTCCGCCGCGCGGTACGGGTCGTCGACCAGGGTGATGCCGTCCAGGTCGGCGCGGGTGTCGCCGGTGCGCAGCGCCGGGTCGTACGCGGTGAGCTTCGCACCCGCCTGGCGCAGCAGCGCCGACACGGCGAGCGCGGGGCTGTCGCGGAGGTCGTCGGTGCCCGCCTTGAAGGTCAGGCCCAGGACGCCGAGGCGCACCTTGGACAGTGAGCCGCCGCGCTTGCCGGTGACGGCGAGGCGGACCTTCTCGACCATGCGCTGGCGCTGGCGGTTGTTGGTGTCGATGGTGGCGCGGATGAGCCGGAACTCGAAGTCGGCCGCGTCGGCGAGCTGCAGCATCGCCGAGGTGTCCTTCGGCAGGCAGGAGCCGCCCCAGCCGGGGCCGGGGTTGAGGAACGCCTGGCCGATGCGCTTGTCGTAGCCCATGCCCTCGGTGACGTCGGAGATGTCGGCGCCGAGGCGGTCGCACAGTTCGGCGACGGCGTTGACGTACGACAGCTTCATCGCGAGGAAGCAGTTGGCGGCGTACTTGACCAGCTCGGCGGACGCGGCGTCGGTGAGCACGGTCGGGGCGCCGAGGCGGGCGTAGAGCGCGGCCACCTTCTCCGCGGCGTCCTGCTTGTCGCAGCCGACGACGATGCGGTCGGGGTGCAGGAAGTCGTGGACCGCGGAGCCCTCGCGGAGGAACTCGGGGTTCGACACGACGGCGACGTCGTCACGCTCCAGCAGTTCGGCGGTGCGCTGGGCGGTGCCGACGGGCACGGTCGACTTGTTGACGACGACGGCGCCGGCGGGCAGCAGCGGCCCGACCTCCTCCAGCACCGACTCGACCACGGACAGGTCGGCGACGCCGCCGACACCCATGGGTGTCGGCACGCACAGGAACACGACCTCGCTGCCCTCGACGGCAGCGGCGGCGCCGAGCACGAACGACAGACGGCCCGCGGCGAGACCGCCGGACACCAGGTCGGCGAGGCCCGGTTCGAGGATGTCGACCTCGCCGTTGGAAAGGCGCTTGACCTTCTCGGCGTCGACGTCCGCGCACACCACGTGGTGACCGAGCGAAGCCAGGCACGCACCGGTCGTCAACCCGACATATCCGGTTCCCACAACCGCAATCCGCCGTACGAACACGGGCCGGACTCCCCTCCTGATCCCCAACACGTCACGAAGAACGCTACATGTCTCGTAACGGGAACCGGCCGACGGCCGACTCACTGTCTGAACCAGGGTGCGGTTTCGGGGCCCCGCACAACATCCCATCGGAGGAACGCGTGGTAATGGCACGCTTCTTTTGTGCTGCCCTCAGACAGGCGGGCACGAGATGAGAGTCAGCGTTTTCGGCCTCGGCTACGTGGGCTGTGTCTCGGCCGCGTGCCTCGCCTCCCGTGGCAACGACGTCGTCGGTGTGGACGTCAACCCGACCAAGGTCGACCTCATCACGGGCGGGCACGCCCCGGTGGTCGAGGAGCGGATCGGTGAGCTGACGGCGGAGGTCGTGGCGACCGGGTTGCTGCGCGCGACCACGGACGTGCGGGACGCGGTCGCGAGCTCGGACGTGTCGCTGGTGTGTGTCGGCACGCCGTCGGCGCCGAACGGCAGCCTGTCCACCGCCTACCTGGAGCGGGTGGCGGAGCAGATCGGCGAGGCGATCGCGGAGCGGGACACCCGCCACACGGTGGTGTTCCGCAGCACGATGTTGCCGGGCACCTGCCTGAACCTGCTGGTGCCGATCCTGGAGAAGGCGTCCGGCAAGACGGCGGGCGTGGACTTCGGGGTGGCGGTGAACCCGGAGTTCCTGCGTGAGGGGTCGAGTGTCCGGGACTTCTTCGACCCGCCGAAGACGGTGATCGGCGAGCTGGACGCCGCCAGCGGTGACGTGGTCGCGGCCCTGTACGAGGGGCTGCCCGGGGACGTGTTCCGGGTGGCGATCCCGGTCGCGGAGATCACGAAGTACGCGGACAACTCCTTCCACGCGCTCAAGATCGGTTTCGCGAACGAGCTTGGCGCGATCTGCGGGGCGCTGGGCCTGGACTCGCACGCGGTGATGGACGTGTTCGTCGCCGACCGCAAGCTCAACATCAGCCCCGCCTACCTGAAGCCGGGGTTCGCGTTCGGCGGTTCGTGCCTGCCGAAGGACCTGCGCGGGCTGGTGCACGCGGCGCACCGCGCGGACGTGCACGTGCCGATCCTGTCGCATGTGCTGCCGTCGAACGAGGAGCACCTGAAGCGTGCGTTCGAACTGGTGGCCCGCACGGGGAAGCGCAGGGTGGGCCTGTTCGGTCTGTCGTTCAAGCCGGGCACGGACGACCTGCGGGAGAGCCCGATGGTGGAGCTGGCGGAGCGGCTGCTCGGCAAGGGCTACGACCTGAAGATCCACGACGCGAACGTGAGCATGTCGCGGCTGCTGGGCGCGAACCGCGAGTACATCGAGCAGCGCCTGCCGCATCTCGGCCAGTTGCTCGCTGCCGACGTGGACGAGGTGCTCGCGCACGCGGACGTGTACCTGGTCGCCACGACCGACCCGCTCGTGTTGGCGGCACTGCCGCACGGTGGTGATCGCACGCTGATCGATCTGGTCCGCCTCCCGGACGCGGAAGCGCGCCGGGCTGACAAGGGGTATGTCGGCCTTGCCTGGTAAAGCTCTGATCCTGGTCGAGAACCTGTCCGTCCCGTTCGACCGCAGGGTCTGGCAGGAGTCGCAGACGTTGCGGGACGCGGGCTGGGACGTGCACGTCATCTGTCCACAGGGGACGAAGCGGGACCGGGAGCCGTACGTCGAGCTGGACGGTGTGCAGATCCACCGCTATCCGCTGGACGCGGCGACCGGCGGACCGCGCGGCTATGTCAAGGAGTACGGCGCCGCGCTGTGGCATACGATGCGGCTGGCGCGTGCGATCAGCAAGGCGGGCAAGATCGACGTGGTCCACGCCTGCAACCCGCCGGACCTGCTGTACCTGGTGGCGAAGATGTTGCGGCGCAAGGGCACGCGGTTCGTCTTCGACCAGCACGACCTGTGCCCGGAGCTGTACCTGTCGCGGTTCGCGAACCGCGGCAAGGACGCCCTCTACAACGCGGTGTGCCGGCTGGAACGGGCCACGTACAGGGCCGCGGACGTGGTGATCTCGACGAACGAGAGCTACCGGACGGCGGCGATCACGCGTGGGGGCATGGACCCCGACAAGGTGTTCGTGGTGCGCAGCGCGCCGGTCATCGACCGGTTCCGGCAGGTCGCCCCGGAGCCGGAGCTGAAGAAGGGCAGGCCGCACCTGCTGTGCTACCTGGGGGTGATGGGCCCGCAGGACGGCGTGGACTACGCGCTGCGTTCGCTGGCGCTGCTGCGCGACGAGCTGGGACGCGACGACTGGCACGCCGTGTTCGTGGGCGCGGGTGACACGTTCGACGAGATGGTGGCGCTGGCGAAGCGGCTCGGCCTCGACGACGTCGTCGAGTTCACCGGCCGCATCCCGGACGAGGACCTGGTGCGGTACCTGTCGACGGCGGACGTGTGCCTGTCGCCGGATCCGCACAACCCGTTGAACGACGTGTCGACGATGAACAAGGTCATGGAGTACATGGCCATGTCGCGGCCGATCGTGTCGTTCGAGCTGACGGAGGCGCGGGTGTCGGCGGGCGAGGCCGCCGTGTACGCGCCGGCGAACGACGAGCTGGAGTTCGCGCGGCTGACTGCGCGGCTGCTCGACGACCCGGAGGAGCGGGCCCGCATGGGCAAGCTCGGCAAGGAACGCGTCGAGGGTCCGCTGGCGTGGAGCAACTCGCAGAAAGCACTGCTGGCGGCTTACGAGGCCGCCACATCTTGACCAAGAGTAACCGTCGGGGTGTAACCAAAGTCAGGCCAACCGCGACGGGACTCGTGAGGCGCCCGGCCCGATCAGGTGCCGAAGTACCTCGAAAGGGGGCCCGACGCGATGAACGACGCTGTCTCCGACGCCGCTGACTCAGCACGGCTCGCCATCATCTGGCACGTACTGCGGCTGAGATGGCGGTTACTCTTAGCGATCGCCGTGGTGGGCGCCGTTGTGGGTGCGGGTGTCTCGGCGCTGTTCTCCCCCGGCTACGAGACGTCCGCGAACGTGCTGTTACAGGGCCCGCGTGACCCGGACGAGCTGCTGACCGAGGCGCAGGTGGCGCACAGCTCGGTGGTGCTGGACCGGGCGGCGGCGGCGCTGCGCTGGGGGGTGTCGGGCACCGAGCTGGCCGACGACGTGGTGGCCGGGGTCGCCGACGGCAACATCATCGGGATCACGGCGATGGCGGACTCCCCGGAGCGCGCGCAGCAGCTGGCGGACCGGGTGGCGCAGGAGTACGTGACGTTCTCGACGCAGTTGACGGCGAACTCGGCGGACCCGTCGGCGCAGCTGTCGCAGGAGCAGCAGGAGACGCTGCGCCGGCAGATCATCGAGACGAACCAGAAGATCTCGGACCTGCACAACTCGGCGGGGCAGGGGCAGACGATCGAGAGCGTCGGGGTGCGCACGGAGCTGGAGTCGCTGCGGTCGGCGCTGTCGCAGGCGGTCGCGAAGCTCGACGAGCTGGAGACGGTGTCGGGTTCGTCGAGGATCGTCGTGATGGGTCCGGCGGACCGCCCGCTCGGCCCGGCCGCGCCGACGATGACGCATTTCGTCGCCGGTGGCGCGGTGGTGTTCTTCCTGCTCGGCCTGTTCGGGCACCTGTTCGCGGCGCGCACGGACCGGCGGCTGCGGGACGAGACGCAGATCGGGGCGGCGCTGGGCACGACGGTGCTGGGCGCGATCGACGTGCCGGAGGAGCCGTCGGCGGCGCCCGAGCCCGCGACGGTGTGGCGGCGGCTCGCCCGCCTGGTGGTGGACGACCGGCCGTGGCGTGTGCCGGAGCTGCCGCCCGCGGCGGACGAGGCGGGGCTGGAGATCCGCTACCGCCGCGCGGTGTCGCGGTTGCGTGAGCACCTGCCGCCGGGACCGGGCCGGGTGCTGGCCGTGGTAGCGCGGGACGACGCGGCCGCCCGCCGGGCAGCGGCCCGCCTGGCCGACTTCGCGGCCGAGACCAGGTTGACGGTGCAGGTGGTCGAGGTGGCCGCGGACCGGCCGACGGTGCCGGACGACGCGGTGCCGGGGGTGCTGGTGGTCGTCACCGTGGGCACGTGGACCGGCTGGCAGCTGGTGGAGCTCACGGCGGCCTGCGCCGACGCCGGGCACGACGTCCTCGGCCTGGTCGTCACCCACCGCACGCGTGCGGTCGTCCGCGAGACGCGCACCGAACCGGCGCTGGCAGGTGCGACGTGAGCCAGGCGAACACACCGCAGCACCTCCTCGACTTCTCCCGTCTGTGGACGGCGATCCGCCGCGGGCGGCGCCTGTGGATCGGTTTCGCGCTGCTCGGATTCCTCGCGGGCGGGCTGCTGACGGTTCTCATGCCGCCGACGCCGAGTGCGGTGACCCGGATCCTCGTGGTGCACGAGCAGGACGGCCCGTCCGACGGCGGCAGCCTGATCCGCACGGACGTGGCGTTGATGAGCACCACCAGGATCGCGGCGGACGCGGTGCGGCGGCTCAAGCTGGACGAGCGGCCCGAGGAGTTCCTGAAGACGGTCACGGTCGTCGGCGTCACCAACAACGTGCTGGAGGTGACGGTCGAGGGGCCGACGGGCGCGGAGGCGGCGCGGCGGGCGAAGGCGATGGCGGAGGCGTTCATCGCCGACCACGTGGGCCGCATCCAGTCGGCGGCGCAGGCGGAGGCGAAGGCGCTGACCGACCAGCGCGCCCAGGTGCAAGCCGAGCTGAAGCAGGTGAACGGGCAGATCTCGGGTGCGGAGGCGCAGGCGGCCCAGGAGCAGGAGAACCAGGAGAACGGCGAGGAAGCCGCGCCGCCGCCGTCGAACGCCGCGAACCTCGACTCGCTGTACGCGCGGCGGGCCGAGCTGACCGACCAGATCAGCCAGCTGACGCAGCAGGCGCAGCAGGCGGGTCTCGGCGCGCCACGGGTGTCGGCGGGCACGCAGATCGTGGACGCGCCGCGGCCGGTGCGCACGTCGTTGAAGGTCACCGGGGCCACGCAGGCGGGCATCGGGCTGGTGTTCGGCCTGGTCATCGGTCTGACGCTGGCGGCGGTGAGCGGGGTGGTGCGGGACCGGCCGGTGCTGCGCCGGGACGTCGCGGCGAGCCTCGGCGCGTCGGTGATCGCGCAGCTGCCGAGCCGCGGGCTGGGCCGTCGCCGCTGGCAGCTGCCGGACAAGAAGGCCGACGAGGAGCACGCGCGGGTCACGGCGACGCTGGTCCGGCTGGTGCGGGAGGGCACGGACCCGGTGTCGGTGCTGGAGCTGGGCGCGCCGAAGGTCGCGGCGAGTCTCGCGGCCGCCGTGGACGCCGAGGTGGGCAACGAGCACGTGCTCGGCGTCGGGTCGGTGGCGCCGGGTGCGCCGTGGACGGACCTGCCGCATCTCGGCACGGAGACGCTGCTGGTGGTGCGTGCCGGGTTCGCGAACACGGCGTGGCTGCACACGGTGGCCCGGCAGCTCGCGGAGCTGGGCATCCCGATCGTCGGCGTGGTGCTGGTCGACCCGGATCCGCGGGACAGGACGGACGGGACGCTGTGGGACGGCCTGCACACCGCGCTGCGTGGCCGGACGAAGCACGCGGCGTCGACCAACGGCACGAACGGGACCAACGGCTCGAACGCGGACCTGCCGACGAAGCGGTTCGCGCCGGTCGCGGCTCCGGGCCACGACCGACCCACGACGAAGCTGGCCCGGCGCAGGACACAGGGCTGAGAGGGCATACGCATGTGTGGCATCGCAGGCAGCTATCTGTGGCCGGACGGCGGTCCGCTGACGGACCGGCTGACGAAGACGCTCGCGCACCGCGGCCCGGACGGCTCCGGCCGCTGGTCGGGACGCGCGGGTGACGGCGAGGTCCACCTCGGGCACCGGCGCCTGTCGATCATCGACCTGACGGAGACGGGCGCGCAGCCGATGGTGGCCGAGGGCCTGGTCCTCACGTACAACGGCGAGCTGTACAACGCGCCGGAGCTGCGCCGGGGGCTGGAGTCACTGGGTGAGCGGTTCCGCGGCACGTCGGACACGGAGGTGCTGCTGCGGGCGTGGCGGCGGTGGGGCGTGGACTGTCTGCCCCGGCTGCGCGGGATGTTCGCGTTCGGGGTGTTCGACGAGCGGACCGGTGAGCTGACGCTGGTGCGTGACCAGCTGGGTATCAAGCCGCTGTTCTACGTGCGGCGCGGCGGTGGCGCGGTGTTCGCGTCGGAGCTGAAGGCGCTCGCGAACGAGCTGGGTGACCTGACGGTGGACGACGCGGCGCTGGTGGCGTCGCTGCTGTACTACTGGGTCCCGGACAGCCGGTGCGCGTACCGGGAGGCGTCGAAGCTGCCGCCGGGTTCGTGGTTGCGGCTGCGCCCGGACGGCACGTCGGAGAGCGGCACGTACTGGTCGCTGCGGGAGGTAGCCGCTTCGGCCCGCGAGGTGTCCGATGTGGACCTCGCGGCCGTGGTGGAGGAGTCGACGAAGGCGCACCTGCTGTCGGATGTGCCGGTGGCGACGTTCCTGTCCGGTGGTCTCGACTCCAGCTATCTGACGGCGCTCGCGGCGAAGCACCAGCCGGGGATCTCCGCGTACACGATCGGTTTCCGCGCGGAGGACGCGAAGTTCGAGGCGATGCCGGACGACCTGCGCTACGCCCGGGTCGTGGCGGCGAGGTTCGGCGTGGACCTGCACGAGATCGAGATCGCGCCGCGGGTGCTGGACCTGCTGCCGAAGATGACCTACCACCTCGACGAGCCGATCGGTGACCCGGCGGCGATCAACACGTTCCTCATCTGCACCGCGGCCCGCGATGCGGGGGTGAAGGTGATGCTGTCGGGCATGGGCGCGGACGAGTTGTTCGCGGGATATCGCAAGCACCTGGCGAACACGCTGGCGCTGGGCTACCAGCGGATCCCCGGTGCGGTCCGCCGTCCGGTGCACGCCCTGGTCGACAGGCTGCCGGTGGCCACGTCGAAGCGTGGCTACCGTTCGGTGCGGTTCGCGAAGCGGTTCCTGTCGTTCGCGGACCTGCCGGAGGAGACCGCGTTCCGGCGCAGCTACACCATGTACGACCGGGCGGAGCTGACGGCGCTGGTGAGCCAGGACCTGTCCGGCACGGTCGACGAAGTGCTGACCGAGCACGCGGACACCTACCACGACAACGAGCTGACCGACTTCGTGAACCGCATGTGCCTCGCGGACTCGCGGATGTTCCTGCCGGGCCTGAACCTGGCGTACACGGACCGGTCGAGCATGGCGGCGTCGACGGAGGTGCGGGTGCCGTTCGTGGACGTCGAGGTGGTGAAGGCGGCGTTCGCGATCCCCGGCAACCGCAAGATCGTGCGCAGGCAGGGGAAGGTGGCGTTGAAGAAGGCCGCCGAGCGGATCCTGCCGAGCGAGATCGTGTACCGCCCGAAGGGGCTGTTCTCGGCGCCGCTGCGTGCGTGGATGAGCCGCGATCTCGCACCGCTTGTCCGCGAGGTCGTGGAGGAGGGTCTGCTGGTGCGCAACGGTTTCCTGCGCCGCGAGGCGCTGCGGCGGTTGGTTGACGAGGACCGGACCGGTCGGGAGGACCGGTCGAAACACCTCTGGCACGTGCTGACGCTCGAACACTGGTACCGCGCCGCTCTCTCGGCTGAGTAAAGGACAAGGGTCTTGAAGCAGGTTGTGCAGAACTACAAGAGCGGCGAACTGGCGCTCCTGGACGTACCGGAGCCGGCGTGCAAGCCGGGCGGGGTGCTGGTGCGGACGCTGTACTCGCTGATCTCCACCGGTACCGAGCTGATGAAGGTCAGCGAGGCGAGCAAGTCGTTGCTGGGCAAGGCGAAGGCACGCCCCGACCAGGTGGCGAAGGTGATGCAGAGCGTCGCGACGAACGGCCTCGCCGCCACGTACCGCAAGGTGACCAGCAAGCTCGACTCGTACACGCCGCTGGGGTACTCGCTGTGCGGCGTCGTGACGGCGGTCGGCGAGGGCGTCACGGATGTGTCGGTGGGTTCGCTGGTGGCGTGCGCGGGCAACGAGCACGCGCTGCACGCGGAGCTGAACTGGGTGCCGAAGAACCTGTACGCCCCGGTGCCCGCCGCGCTGGCGCCGCAGCACGCCGCGTTCGGCACGGTCGGGTCCATCGCCATGCAGGGTGTGCGGCGCGGCGAGCCGCAGCTCGGCGACGTGGCGTTGGTGATCGGGCTGGGGTTGATCGGGCAGCTGGTGGTCCAGCTGTTGGTGGCGTCCGGGGTGACGGTGATCGGTGTCGATCCCGATCCGGTGCGGTGCGAGCTGGCGGAGTCGGTGGGGGCGTCGCTGTGCGCGGCTCCCGGCTCGGACACGGTGGCGAACGCCGTGGCGTCGCTGACCAACGGGTTCGGGGTCGACCAGGTGTACCTGGCCGCCGGTGGAGCGTCGAACCAGCCGGTCGAGCTGGCGGCGAAGCTGGCACGCGATCGCGGGACGGTCGTGGACATCGGGAAGTGCAGCCTGAACCTGCCGTGGAACGCGTACTACGAGAAGGAGTTGGATGTTCGGTTCTCCCGCTCGTACGGGCCTGGTCGGTATGACCCGTCGTACGAGTTGGAGGGGCGCGACTACCCGATCGGGTATGTGCGGTGGACGGAGCGGCGGAACCTGGAGTGCTTCCTGGATCTCGCCGCGCGTGGGCGGATCGACGTCGCGCCGCTGATCACCCACATCGCGCGGTTCGACGACGCGGTGGAGACGTACCGCTCACTGAACGACGGCGAACTGAAAGCCGTGGCGGTCCTGTTCGATTACCCCAGCGATGAGGCCCCGGATTTGTCGGTGCCCGCTGGTAACGTGGAAACCGGGGGCCCCCAGACCGCGCGAATGGGACTCTCGCACGAAGACGCCACCGAGAACACTTCAGAACCCCCCACCGCGAACGGTAATGTGGAAATCGGGGGGCCCCAGAACACGCGAATGGGACTCTCGCACGGACATGATTCCGCGGACGCTTCCCCAGCCCCCGCGGTCAACGGTAGCGTGGAAAACGGGGGCCCCCGGGGCGTGCGAATGGGACTTTCGCTCGGGGATGATTCCTTGGACGCTTCCGCCGAAACCGCCTCCGGCGGTAATGTGGAAAACGGGGGGCCCCAGGGTGCGCGAATGGGACTTTCGTACGGAGACGGTTCCGGGGCGGGGTTCGCGGGCGCCGGTTTTGACGGTAGCGTGGAAATCGGGGGTTCCCCGGGTGTGCGAATGGGACTCTCGTTCGGGGATGGGGCTTCCGGGGCTTTCGTTCGTCGTGGTTCTGTGGGTAGCGTTGAAAGTGGGGGGCCCCGGGAAGCGCGAGTGGGACTTTCGTCCGGGGGTGGGGGACGGTCGGGCTTGACTGGGCAGGGGGTGGCTGTTCGGAAGTCGACTGTGCGGGTTGGGTTCATCGGGGCCGGGAACTACGCCTCCTCGATGCTGTTGCCGCATCTTGCGGAGAACCAGCAGGTCGACCTGCACCACGTGGTCACGACCTCCGCGCTGTCCGGGGCCAACGCCAAACGGAAGTTCGGGTTCCGGCACGCCTCCACCGATCTCGACGACCTGCTCGACGACGACAGCATCGACGCCGTCTTCGTCGTCACCCGCCACAGTTCGCACGCGGCACTCACCGACCGGGCCCTGCGCGCCGGCAAGGCCGTTTTCGTCGAGAAGCCGCTCGCGTTGTCCGAAGCGGAGCTGGCGGCGGTTCGCGCGACCATCGACGAGACCGGGAACGACCGGCTCCAGGTCGGGTTCAACCGGCGGTTCGCACCTCTGCTGAACGAGACTCGGCGGCAGTTCGGGCGGCGGGTCGGGCCCGCGTCCGTCCGCTACCTCGTCAACGCCGGACGGCTCGACGGTGGCAGCTGGTACACGCAGTCCGCCGAGGGCACGCGGTTCGCCGGTGAGGGTGGGCACTTCATCGACACCGTGTCGTGGTTGCTCGCCGACGATCCCGTCACCGTGTACGCCACCGCCACCCCCGGGCACGCCGACCTGCAAGTCCTGCTGACCTACGCCGACGGGTCGACCGCGACCGTCACCTACACCACGACCGGGTCCGCGCAGTTCCAGAAGGAGACCATCGACTTCACCGCCGACGGGAAGGTGCTGCGGTTCGACGACTTCACGCGCGGTGCCGTGTTCGGGCGCAAGAAGTGGGTCAGTTCCCGGCTCCCCAAGGCGCGGGACAAGGGCCAGGCCGCCGAGCTGCGCGAGTTCGTCGAAGCGATCGCGTCCGGTGGGCCCATGCCGGTCTCGTTCGAGTCGCTCGCCGCCACCACCCGCGCCACCCTCGCCGTCGAGACCAGTCTCAACACCGGGGCGCCTGTCCACGTTCGCGAGCACGCGCCATGAGACCCACCTGGTACCTCCGACGCCTCTCCCGCATGGGGCCGCGCGAAGTCGCGGCCCGGGCGGTCGTCGCCGCGCGGGTGCACCGGTGGCGGCGGGTGCTCGACGACGACGTCGCCATGAACGCCGTGTGGCTGCCGCGGCGACGGTTTCTTCCCGTGCTGCCCGACCAGGCGCTCGCGGCCGTGACCCCCGCCGCCAAAGCGCGGTTGCTCGCCACCGCCGACGAGCTGATGTCCGGGCGGGCCGAGTACTTCGGGGTCGTGCGGGACGACATGGTGTCGCCGGACTGGTCGTGGGATCCCAAGACCGGCAGGCGAGCGCCGACCGACCGGTACGCGTTCGACATCCCCTACCGCGACGAGCACGCCGTCGGTGACATCAAGCAGCTGTGGGAGCCGTCGCGGCACCAGCACCTCACTGTCCTCGCCGCCGCCTACGCGCTCACCGGCGAGGAGCAGTACGCGGACCGCGTCGCCGAACACCTGCGTTCGTGGTGGGCGTCGAACCCGCCGCTGCGGGGTGTGCACTGGGTGAGCGGCATCGAGCTGGGCATCCGGCTCATCTCGTGGGTGTGGGTGCGCAGGCTGCTCGACCGCTGGTCCGGTGCCGCCGAGCTGTTCGAGGACAACCCCGAGGCACTGCACCAGATCTGGCACCACCAGCGGTGGCTCGCCGCACTCGGCAGCCACGGGTCGTCCGCCAACAACCACGTCATCGCCGAGACCGCCGGGCAGCTCGTCGCGGCCTGCGCGTTCGACTGGTTCCCCGAGTCGCCGTCGTGGCGGTCCGCGGCGCTGCGGCAGTTCGACGAGCACCTGCACCGCAACACCTTCGCGTCCGGGCTCAACCGTGAGCTCGCCACCGAGTACCACGGGCTCGTGCTGGAGCTGGGGCTCGCGGCCGCCGTCGAGGCCGACGCCGCCGGGGTCCGGGTGCCGGACACCACGTGGCTCGTGCTGATGCGGATGTGCGACACGCTCGCCGCGATCGTCGACGTGCGGCTCAACCCACCCCGGCAGGGCGACGCCGACGACGGGCACGGGCTGATCGTCGACGGCGCCGATGTGCACCGCTGGGCGAGCCTCCTGCACGTCGGCGACCAGCTGTTCGGCAGGCAGCGCTGGTGGCCGCGGGTGCCGGTCGACGACGTCCGCACCTCGCTCGTCGCGTCGCTGACCAACGGCGCGCACAACGACGCGGTCCGGCCGGGCAGCAGGCCCGACCACCTCGCCGACGCCGGCATGACGATCCTGCGCACGGCCGACGGGGAGCCCGGCGAGATCTGGTGCCGCTGCGACGGCGGGCCGCACGGGTTCCTGTCGATCGCCGCGCACGCGCACGCCGACGCGCTGTCGGTCGAGGTGCGCCACGACGGTGTCGAGATCCTCGCCGACCCGGGCACTTACTGCTACCACGGGCAACCCGAGTGGCGCGGCTACTTCCGGTCGACGCTCGGGCACAACACGCTCGAGTTGGACGGCCGGAACCAGTCGCAGTCGGGCGGGCCGTTCATGTGGACCCGGCACGCGCGCACCCAGGTGCTCGCCGCGGAGCCGGGCCAGGGTGACATCGCGATGTGGCGTGCCGAGCACGACGGGTACAGCCGCGGCCGCGAACCCGCCGTGCACCGCAGGACCGTCCGCCTCGACCGGAACATCCGCGAGCTGGAGATCCACGACGAGGTGCTGTCGGTCGGCGGGCGCGACTGCCGACTCGCGTACCACCTCGGCCCGCGGGTCACGGCGTCGCTGGAGGGCAACACCGCGTTGCTGTCGTGGGACGACCGTACGGCGGTGCTCGAGCTGCCGAAGAACCTCGAGTGGACCGTGTGCCGCGGCGCGGAGGACCCGCCGCTGGGCTGGTACTCCCCGGACTTCGGGCTGCTCGAACCCGCCACCGCGCTCGTCGGCACCGGTCGGGCGGGTGGTGACCAGGCCGCTTCGTTCGTGACCGTGCTCCGTTTCTCCTGCTGATCCCTCCGGAGGTTCTCCCGTGCGCACTCCACAGTGGACCCGATGGGCGCTGCTGTGCGCGTTGCTCACGTCGCTCACGTCCTGCACGAGCACCACCGAGCCGGTGAGCAAGGACCGCACGACTACCGCACCCGCGAAGGTCGCCGCCGTCTGCGGGCACACCAAACCCGGGCCTGCGCAGGCGCCCGACGGGGCGATCACCGTCGATCCGGCGGTCGACAGCGACCTGTCCGCCAAAACCGCGGCCAACCCGCCCGGCACCACGTTCTGGCTCGCTCCCGGCACCCACACGCTGGGTGGCGACGAGTACGGCTCGATCGAACCGAAGGACGGCAACACCTACCTCGGCGCCCCCGGCGCTGTCCTCGACGGCAAGCGGGTCAACAAGTACGCGTTCGTGTTCCACGCGGGTGACGTCACGATCCGCGGCCTCACGATCCGCGGGTTCGTCCCGCCACCCAACGAGGGCGTGGTGAACCACGACTCCGGTGACGGCTGGGTCATCGAGGACAACACGATCGAGAAGAACGGCGGCGCGGCGCTCATGGCCGGTTCGCGCCAGGTGGTGCGCGGGAACTGCCTGCGGGACAACGGCCAGTACGGCATCAACGCCTACAAGGACGGCGACCTGACCGACCTGCTGGTGGAGGGCAACGAGATCACCGGCAACAACACCGACGACTGGGAGTCCAAGCTCGAGGGCTGCGGCTGCACCGGCGGTGTCAAGTTCTGGGCGGTCGACGGCGCCGACGTGCGCGGCAACTGGGTGCACGACAACCGGGGCGCCGGGCTGTGGGCCGACACGAACAACAACGACTTCCTCATCGAGCAGAACGTCATCGAGGACAACGACGGGCCCGCGATCTTCTACGAGGTCAGCTACAACGCGGTCATCCGGGACAACACGCTGCGGCGCAACAACATCGTCGAGGGCCGCACGTTCGCCAACCGCGGCGACAACTTCCCGTCCGCCGCGATCTACCTGTCGGAGGCGGGCGGCGACGACCGCGTGCCCGCACGCACCGACAAGATCGACATCTACGACAACGTGCTCGTCGACAACTGGTCCGGCATCACCCTGTGGGAGAACGCGGACCGGTTCTGCAACAGCGCGGCCAACACGTCCGGCGGCTGCACGCGGCTCGTGGACGACATGGAGAAGTGCACGCCACCGGACATCTCCAAGGACCCGCTGTTCGACGACTGCCGCTGGAAGACCAAGCGGGTGGACATCCACGGCAACAGGTTCTCCGTGGACACCCGCAAGATCGGCTGCAACGCGTTGTGCGCGCGGATGGCCGTGATCTCCAACTACGGCACGTTCCCGGACTGGTCGCCGTACCAGGGCGACATCGTGCAGCAGGCGATCACGTTCGCGCAGGACAACACGTGGCACGACAACCACTACACCGGCCCGTGGACCTTCATGGCGAAGGACACCGGCCGGGTCATCCACCCGGCTCAGTGGCAGTCGGCGCCGTACTCGCAGGACAAGAACAGCACGTTCGTTCAGTCGGGGGGCTGAAGGAGAGACATGAACGAGACCCAGGTACAGGACTTCTGGAACGCGCACCCGTGCGGCGATCACATCGTCGGCGGGCTGCGGCAGGAGTTCGCCGACGACTACGAACGGTTCTTCGCGGCCTACGACCGCTGGCGCTACGACCAGGAAGGCCACATCCCGGCCTGCCTCGACCGCTTCGACTGGCGGGACAAGAAGGTCCTGGAGATCGGCCTGGGCCAGGGTGCCGAGTCCGAGCAGCTGATCCGTCGCGGCGCCCGCTGGTCCGGGCTGGACCTGACCGCCGAGTCCGTCGCCCGGGTCGGCGCCCGGCTCGCGCTGCGCGACCTGCCGCACGACGACCTCAAGCAGGGTTCGGCGCTCGCCATCCCCTACCCGGACGACAGCTTCGACCACGTGTTCAGCCACGGCGTGCTGCACCACATCCCCGACATCCGCACCGCGCAGGCCGAGATCCACCGGGTGCTCAAGCCCGGTGGCACGTTGGTCGCGATGCTGTACGCGCGGCGGTCGCTGAACTTCCAGCTGAGCATCCGGTTCGTGCGCCGCGCGGTGCTGGCGGGCGCGTACCCGTTCCGCGGCTTCGTCCGCGGCGACGGCATGCTGCGCATGCACCTGGACAACGCGGCGTCGACCGGGCTGCGGCGCTACCTGTCGTTGGAGACGTTCACGCACCGCAACACCGACGGCCCGCAGAACCCGTTCGCCCGGGTCTACTCCCTCTCCGACGTTGCTCGTGACTTCTCCTCCTTCGAGATCGTGGACTCCTTCCAGCGGTACATGCACGCACCACCGCTGCCCGTGCACCGCCTCCCGTTCGGTGACCGGCTCGGCTGGCACCTCTGGGTGACATTGAAGGCGCGGCCGTGAGCCTCGCCCCCACGCGGACCTTCCTGCCCGAGCGGACGTCACCCCGTCTGCTCGGCGCGGTGTGGGCACTGCTCGTGATCAACACCATGGGCTCGCAGGGTTCGATCACGATCTTTCCCATCCCGCGACCCGTGGCGCAGATGGTCACGATGGGGGCCGTTGTCGCCGCGTTCCTGCTGGCGCTGCTGCTGAACCCGAAGATTCAGCTGCGGTCCAGCGCATACCTCCTCCTGCTCACGCTGCTGCTCGCGGTCAGCATCGCGTCGAGCCTGCGGCTCGAGTCCGGGCTCGGCGCGTTGTTCCGGTGCTTCCGGTTCGCCATGTTCGTCGGCACGCTCTGGCTCGTCAGTCGCTGGTGGGACGACTGGCTCTCCCTACTGCGCCACCACGTCCGCGCGTTCGCCGCGGTGCTGTTCACCGTCGCACTCGGCCTGGTCATCGCCCCTGGCATGGCGCGACCGGAGACATACGGCGGCCGGCTCGTCGGTGCCATCTGGCCGTTGACGCCACCACAGATCGGCTTCTACTCGGCCACCATGACCGGCCTGGTGATCCTCCTGTGGCTGGGCAACAAGACGACGCGTTCGAGCCTGTTGTGGCTCGCGGTGCCCGGGATCGCGCTGCTGTTGCTGAGCCACACCAGGACCGCGCTGCTCGGGCTGGTCGGCGGTCTCGTCGTCGCGTTGCTGGCGCTCGCGACCACGTCGGCACGGGCCAGGAAGCTGTTCGCCCGTTCCGTGCTGGTCGCTGGTGCCGGTGCGGTCGTCGTCGGGTCGGCCGTGCAGGCGTGGTTCCGGCGCGGGCAGGAGGACCTGAGTTCGCTGACCGGCCGCGAGAAGGTGTGGGACGCGTTGCTCGCCGCGCCCCGCTCCCTCGAGGAGGAGATCCTCGGCGTCGGCCTGACGAACAAGTCGTTCGAAGGTCTGCCCATCGACTCCAGCTGGCTGGCGGTGTACCAGGAGCAGGGCTACCTGGGGCT
This sequence comes from Actinophytocola sp. NPDC049390, assembly GCF_044466355.1. NCBI lineage: Bacteria > Bacillati > Actinomycetota > Actinomycetes > Pseudonocardiales > Pseudonocardiaceae > Actinophytocola > Actinophytocola sp. NPDC049390. Next base: position 144,943 of record NZ_JBITMQ010000019.1, on the reverse strand, counting down.
CACGATCGTCGCCGCGTTCCTGGTGACCCTCCTTGCCGTCGCGTGCCTGCGGCCGCCGTCGCTGCCGCGTGCCATGGCACTTTTCCTCATCGTCTACTGCGTGATCGCCTCCTACACCGAGGCCGGGCTCGGTGACGCGTCGCCGTACCTGCTGAACCTGACACTCGCCGCGGCGTTGCTGACCCGCACCAAGGAGGCCAGTTGATGGACGCCATGCGCGTGCTCGTGGTGCACAACCGGTATCGCTCCGAGCAGCCGAGCGGCGAGGACAACGTCGTCGACCAGGAAGTCGCCCTGCTGCGGACGGGCGGCCACCACGTGGACCGCTTCGAGCGGCGCAGTGACGACATCGCGGACATGTCCTTGGCGCGCAAGGCACTCGTGCCGGTGCGCGTGCCATGGAATCCAGCCGCTCGTGCCGCGCTGGCCGAGCGGTTGCGGCGCGAGCGGCCGGACGTCGTGCACGTCCACAACACGTTCCCGCTGTTGTCGCCCGCCGTCCTCGACGCGTGCCACGCGGAGGGTGTGCCGGTGGTGGCCACCCTGCACAACTACACGCAGGTGTGCCCGTCCGGCACGCTCTACCGCGACGGCGCGACCTGCACCGCGTGCGTCGGGAAGTTCCCGCTGCCCGCGCTGCGTCACGGCTGCTACCGCGGTTCGACCGTGGCGACGGTGCCGCTGGTCGTGAACCTGCTCGCGAACCGCCGCCGCTGGTGGTCCACGGTGTCGAGGTTCTTCTGCATCTCCGACGCGCAGCGCCGCACCCTGATCGCGAACGGCATGCCCGCCGACCTGCTGACCGTGAAGTACAACTTCGTCGAGGACACCACGCTGCGCAGGACCGGCCCCGGCGACCACCTCCTCTACCTGGGACGGCTCACCGACGAGAAGGGTGTGCGGCTGCTCATGGCGGCCTGGGACCGGGTCGCGCGGGCGGGTGGCCTCGGGGTGCCGCTCGTGATCGCGGGCGCCGGCCCGCTCGGTGACGAGGTGAAGGAGTGGGCGCGGTCCCGTTCCGACGTGCGATTCGCCGGTTTGCAGGACAAGGCTTCGAGTCGTGCATTGATCTCCCGTTCTGTCGCTGTGGTGGTGCCGTCGCAGTGGCTGGAGACGTTCGGGCTCGTCGTGGTGGAGGCCATGGCCGCCGAGGTGCCCGCGGTCGTCGCCGGGCACAGCTCGCTCGCCGAACTGGTGGACGACGGCGTGACCGGCCTGACCCACACGCCGGGAGACGCTGCGTCGCTCGCGGTGGCGCTCGGTCAGATAGTTCGTGCCTCCACCTCCCTCGGGCACGCCGCACGCGCCCGGTACGACCGCGAGTTCACGCCGTCTGTCGGGCTCGCGAACCTCGTCACGCAGTACCAGCGCGTCATCGAGGAGAGCCGTCGTGGCGCGCAGACTGTGCGGTGAGGAGAACTATCCGGCGGCCCTGCTCGCGGTCGCCGGGCACGGGTTGCCAGACGCCGCGCGGCCGTTTCCGTCCGCGCCGCTTTCCGACGACTCATGGGCCTCGCTCCTGACCGCGGCCAAGGCGCACCGGATGCTGGGGCAGCTTCGGGCGGCCGTGGACGCCGGTCGGCTGCGCGTGACCGATGCCCAGCGGCAGCAGGCCCGCGGTGCGCACCGGGCGGTGCTGTTGCGGGTGTTGTCGCTGGAGCAGCATCTGGTGTCGCTGCACGACGTGCTGGCCGGGATCGAGTGGCGGGTGTTGAAGGGCAGCGCGTACGCGCACCTCGACTACCCCGAGCCCGCGTTGCGGTCGTTCATCGATCTGGACCTCCTGTTCCGGCCCGCGGACTTCGGGCGGGCCGTCACCGTGCTCTCCGAGGCCGGGTTCACCCGGATACTCGCTGAGCCCCGGCCCGGGTTCGACCAGCGGTTCGACAAGGGCACCACCCTGCGGGGCAACGGGTTCGAGATCGACCTGCACCGGACGTTCGTGCTCGGACCGTGGGGGGTGCGGGTCAACATCGACGAGTTGTGGGACGCGGGCGAGGAGTTCACCGTCGCGGGGCGGACGCTCGTGGCGTTGTCGGCGCAGAACCGGTTCCTGCACGCGTGCTATCACGCGGCGCTGGGTGATTGGCCGTTGCGGCTGGGGTCGCTGCGGGATGTCGCGCAGATGCTGCCGGGCTCGCTCGACGTGCTCGACCGGGCTCGGACGTGGGGGGTGCAGGCCGTGGTCGCGGCGGCCGTTGCCGACGCGACCCGGTTGCTCGGGTTGCCCTCTGATGTTCCTGTGCAGGACTGGGCTCTTTCTTATGTGCCGACCCGGCGTGAGGAGCACTGGCTCGGGCTCCACACACAGGCCGACAAGACCTTCGCCGCGCAGGCGATCGCCACCGTGCCGGTGTTGCCCGGCTTGCGGGACAAGGCCGCTTATCTGCGGGCGCTGGTGCTGCCGGACTCGCGGTACACCGCCGGGCGGCATGCTTCGGCGTTGGCGCGTTTTCGGTTCGGCGTAAGGGAAGCGTTGCGGGGGCGCGGCCGCCGCGCCGGTTGAATCGAACATGTGATCAGCTTACGCCGAATGGAGCAGTCGTCCACCGAGTTCGCAGAGTTCACTCTTTCGGGTACTTGGACGCGCGTGCGTTGTTGATGGCGGCCCGGAGTTGCAGCCAGGTCGGATCCGCTCTGGTCGCGGTGGTCACCGTTGACCGGTCGTCAGGCGTCCAGGCCCGCGTCCCGTCGGTCGTGACGACGTGCTCCCACAGATCGCCGTCATCGGGCACCTCGGAGGTGGAACTCACGAACGCGGCGACCGCGGCTCGTGGCGCTTCGTTGTCGGTGGCGTGCGCTGTTCCCGAGGCAGTGAGAACCGACAGGAGGACCAGTTCGCCGGCACCGTTCGCGACGACGAGTTCGCCTGTCCTGGTGGCGCACAGACCGGTCACCGGTGAGCCCGCCACCACGTCGTGCTCTTCGGCACGGCCGTCGTCCACGTCGACTTCGAGGAGAGTTCCCTCAGGCGTGCCGACCCAGAGCACGCCGGGACACGTGCCGAACGCGATGTTGTGACGCGACCAAGCCCGCACCTGTTCGAGCCGTTCGGGCGGACACGGGTAGTCCGGACTGGCCTCGCCAAGGGTCGTCGCCAGGACTCGGTGCAGCGCCGGAAACGTGAACACCTCGAGCGAGTTCTCATATGCGTTGCCGCGGATCGCCACGTGACGTCCATCGGAACTGAAGACCGGTGCCGCGTAGCCGTCGGCGTCGCACCCGCAGCACAGCGGGCGTGATCTGCTGGGCGACGCGTGCGAAGAACGCGAGCGTCGCGCCTTGGTCGCTGCACAACGTCACCACCAGCCCACCGGCCGGGTGCTGGACAATCCCGGTGTCCCACCGCGGTCCGGTACCGACCGTTCCCTTGGCCCGGTCCAGGACATCGGAGTGCTCCCACGCGTCGTCGCCACCGCGTGACGACGGCGACGCCCACACCGTCCGACCGTCTGGGGCTGAACGCCATGCCGCGTACGAGGCCGTGGGCGGGACGTCGTCCGGTTCGGCGAGGCCGGCCGGGCTCCACCCACTCTCCCGAGACCAGGAGGAGTGGCTGGTCGGGATGCCACACCACGGCGGGTGGGCGCCGCACCGAACGGCAGAACTGGCTGCTGGACGCGGACTGCGGGGTCACCTCCCACTACGAGCACGTGGAGACGACGTTCGCGTTCCGCACCCGCGTCCTCGACTACCTGTGGACCGGGCCTGCCGGAGTGCGGTCAGTGGTGCGGGTGCTCGGCCAGCCATGCCTGTTGCAGGAGGGACATCGACGGGGCATGCGGCGTGGTCGACAGCCAGTTGTCGCGCAGGGCCTCCGCGTTCACCAGGTCGGTGTCGACGCCGACGCCGTTCCACGTGCGGGCGAACTCGCGCGTGTGCCTGGTGAACACGGCGTTCGCGAACAGGGCCTTCGTGCGGCGTTCCAGCACGTCGCGTGGCAGCAGGTCGCCGAACAGGGTGCGCATGGTGGCGGTTCTGCCTGTCCAGCCCAGGAACCCGGCGCGGGCCGCCACCGCGGCCACCACAGACGGTTCCGCGAAGGCCTGTACGTACTCCACGTTCATGTCCGCGCCCAGGGCGCGCATCGTCTCGTAGCCGATGCGAGCGCAGCGGCGGGTCGCGAACTGCCACGTGTTGCGGCCCGCGTGCAGTGCGAACGCCGCCATGTCCGCCGCGTCCTTGCGGGCCAGCTCGGTCTCGACGTCCGGGTGGAGCCACGGTCTGCGGTAGCGGTCGCGCATCGCGGTGCGGCGCCGCAAGAGGGCTGGGGCCAGAGCTTTCGGGACGTCCCGGTAGATGGTCGGCGGGACGCGGCCCCGTGATTTCAGGACCTTGGTCAGCGGCGTGATCCGCTTCAGGCCGAACGTCTCGTCGCCGCCCTCGCCGGTGAGGAGCACGCCGCCGCGGGCCAGGTCCATCATGCGGAGGGTCGGGGCGAAGTTCGGGGGCCACAGCAGGCCGTGCCTGCGCAGGACCGGGGTCGCCACCGGGCCGAGCGGGTCGTGTTCGTCGTGGACGGTCAGGACGATGCGGTTCGTGATGCCGAGGTGGTCCAGCACCCGCTGTTGCCAGCTCGCCTCGTCACTGTCCGCCGCGTTCGGGTACGACAGGGTGACCGGCGTGGGCAGTGGTAGGCGTTCACGGCGGGCCAGGGCCACCGCCGCGGCGAGCAGCACCGACGAGTCGCGGCCGCCGGAGAAGGCCACCAGGCACGGGGATCTGTGCAGGTGGTGCAGAAGCAGGTCGTCCAGTACCTGTCTGGGAGAACCGGCCGGGGGCATCGGCAGCGGGTCGAAGCCGTTGACCCAGCCGCCTGCCACCTCCAGTGGGTCCAATGTGTACAAGGTGCTCCTTATGAGCTAGTGGCGGGCCTTTCAGACCCGCCACCGCCGGCTCACGAGTAGTCGTCGTTGTCGCCGAGGATCGGCAGGATCCATGTGAGGCTGTCGCTGGACTCTCCGAACAGACACGCCTGGGTCAGTTCCGACAACGACCCCAAAGCGGCGAGGCCCGGCGCTTCGTAGGGCTGGCGCATATTTTCACCTCCTCCCGGGTGTGACTGGTACGTCGTCAACCAGTCCGAATCATTACCGGCCGAGACGGTCCGGGCAGTAACGAAAGCGGTACGTAATCGGACTTTGTAGGTATGCGCCGGTTGGTGAAGACCCCACGACTGATCGCCTCCGCCGCGCGGGAGGTGTGGCGCGCGGACCGGGGTGGCGCTGTGCTCGCTTCTGTCTACCAACTACTGGGTGCCGTTGCGGCGCTTGGTGTCGTGGCGGCAGGGAAGCTCACGTTCGACGCCCTGCTCACACCCGAACACGCGGCGGTGGGGCTGACGCCGTCGTTGTTGTTGCTCGCGCTGGCGACCGCGGTGTCCGGGTCCGTCAGTCCACTCCAGACACAGCAGCACCGCATGCTCGGCGAGCGGGTGTCGCAGCGGGTGTGGGACCGGTTGCTGGACACCACCGCTCGTGCCGACCTCGTCACCTACGAGTCGACCGGTTTCGCGACGGCACTCGAACGGGTGCGGCAACACGCACTCACACGACCTTTCGCGGTCACAGCGGCATTACTCGGGCTTACCGGGAGTCTGCTCGGGGTCGTGGCCATGTCGGTTGTGTTGCTGACAGTAGAACCGCTTCTGCTGCCGCTCTTGCTGGCCGCCGGGGTGCCCGCGGTGGTGCTGGCCCGTTGGGCGAGCCGTACGGAGTTCGCGTTCGCGCAGCGGCTCACGGGGTTGGCCCGGCGGCGGCACTACCTCCAGGAGCTGCTCACGCAGCGGCCGTACGCGGCCGAGGTGCGTGCCTTCGACGCCACGGGACGGCTGCGTGCCAAGCACGACGCGCTCAACGCCGAGGTGAACGTGGCGCTGCGGGTCCAGGTGCGCCGTCGGCAGCTGATCGCGGCGCTCACGACCCTCGGGGTGGCGATCGCCCTGACCGGCGCGTTGCTGGCAATTGTCCAACTGGTACGGACGGGACGCATCGACCTCGCCGAAGCGGGGGCCGCCGCGATCGCCGTGCGGTTGCTCAGCGGGCAGTTGGGGACGGTGTTCGGGTCCGTCGGCGGGCTGCTGGAGTCGGCGCCCTTTCTCGCGGACCTGGAGCGGTTCGTCGCGAGTGGACCGCCTGCCGGGCCCGTGGGCCGCGTGCACGCGTTGCGGGACGGGGTGTCGTTGCGCGGTGCGCGGTTCGCCTATCCCGGGCAGGAGCGGGCGGCGGTCGACGGGGTCGACATCGAGATCCTGGCCGGTGAGGTGGTCGCCGTCGTCGGGGAGAACGGGTCGGGCAAGACGACGCTCGCCAAGCTCGTCGCCGGGTTGTACGAGCCGGACGACGGGGTGCGGTGCTGGGACGGCGGGGAGCTGCCCGCGCAGGACGTCCGCGCCTCGGTGACGGTCATCTTCCAGGACTTCGTGCGCTACCAGATGACCGTGCGGGACAACATCGTCATCAGCGGGGACGGAGCCGATCCCGAGGGTGCCGCGCGGGCCGCCGGGTTGCTGCCGACCGTGCGGGCGTTGCCGGACGGGATGGACACCATGCTCGGGCGCGACCTCGACGAGGGCGTTGACCTGTCGGGTGGGCAGTGGCAGCGGGTGGCGCTCGCCAGGGCACTGCACCGGGACACGCCGTTGATCGTGCTCGACGAGCCCGCGGCCGCGTTGGATCCCCGCGCCGAGCACGACCTGTTCGCCAACGTGCGGGCCACGTTGGGCGGGCGTGCGGCCCTGCTGATCTCGCACCGGTTCTCGAGCACGCGGATGGCCGACCGGATCTACGTCATGGACGCCGGGCGGGTCGTGGAGTGCGGCACCCACGACGAGCTGATGGCCGCCGCCGGGCAGTACGCGGAGCTGTACCGGTTGCAGTCGTCGGCCTATCACTGACCCTGGATCGGGAGCCACACCTCCACGCACGGCCAGCCGACGCCGCACACGAGGCACAGGCCCGAGCGTTCGCCGGGGCGGTGGTGCTGGAGGGTGAGGACTAGCAGTTCGTACTGGGCCGTGGCTTCCAGGTCGCCGGACTCACTCCGCCGATGCCTGCCCACGCTCGTCCATCTCGTGCAGGGCCATCGTGGCGAGGTGCAGGAAGTCGCGCAGTGCGGTGGCGTCGTAGACGAACTCGAACGGGTCGCGTACGCCGCCGAAGGAGAACTCGACCGTGTCGCTGTCGACGACGTGGTAGCGCATCGGGCAGTGGTCTCGAATGGTGACGTACGTGTTCACGCTCGGGTTTGTCATGCGATCAGAGAGTAGTGTCCTTCTCGACAGGACGGGTCTGATTGCACGAGGTGACAGGAACGATGGGGAAGAGCGATCCGCGAGCACGGGATCGGATCATTGGAGCAAAGCTGCGGGCGATTCGCACTGAGCGGGCGGATATTTCGCTCGAACGTGCGGCGGAGATGGCCGGGTGGTCACCGAGTCGGCTCAGCCGGACCGAGCGTGGGCTGCGGAACGTGACCACGGACGAGGTGGCCACTCTCCTGACTGCATGGCGGATCCCCGCTGGGGAGCGGGAGGAGGTTCTCGCCGAGGTTCAGGCTGGGTCTTCGTCGGGGTGGTGGGATCGGCCGCTGCCGGGCGTTCCGGCGCACGTGGGGGCGCTCGCCAGCTATGAGGCGGACGCCTACGAACTGGTGGACGTGTCACCTAACGCGGTGCCAGGGCTGCTCCACACCTATGAGACCGCGATTGCAGTGATGCGAGCGGGCAGCCTCCCGGAGGACGACTTGGAGACCCGCTGGATGGTTCGACTGCGGCGGCAACAGATTCTCGGCAAGGTGGACTACACGGCCTTCATCGGCGAAACAGCGTTGCGGACGCCGTTCGGCGGCCGCCAGGCGCTCAAGGGACAGCTCGAACACCTTCTAGGCGCTCAGGACAGGGCGATGCGAATCCGCGTCATACCAGCACACCAGACGAAGGTGCTGCTCCTCCACTCCTGGATGTTTATGCGTTTCCCGAACACGAAACCCGTGGTTTATGTTGAGCTGTCGGTGGGAGCGTTCTACATCCACGATCAGGACGTAGCGCCCTACACAGCAACGCTTGAACGGCTGGATCAGGTGGCCCTGACACAGGATGACAGTCGTAAGCTGATGGGCGATCTGGTGAAGAGGTTGTGATGATGTGGCGCAAGTCGAGCAAGAGCAACACTGGGGACTGTGTTGAAGTGCGGCGGGATTTAGCCGCGTTGCGGGACAGCAAGCAGCCGGGTGGGCCTCAGCTGGCCACGCCTGAGTTAGGCATGCTGATCAAGCGGTTGAAGAGCGGCGAGTAGGTCTTCCAGCGCCCCATCCGGGAAGGGTGGGCCCCAGGGGATCCTCGCTTCGAAGACGGGGACCTCTTCCACCAGGTCGCCCAGGGCCTGGAAGGTCGCGGCCATAGACGCTGTGTCCTGCCAGCCCAGAACCCTCGGGTAGCGGCTCAGCCTCAGCAGGGCTTCCGCCGCGCCCAGGCGGCGTAGCGCCACCTCCGTGACCTCGCGGCTCGGCCTCGGGACCACGCACGCGGCCAGGGGCAGCGGAGCCGCCGCGAGAGTGCGGGGGCGTTGGGCCAGGCGGCCGTCAGCCGTCTCGTACGTCTCGCCCGTGGCGAGTTGGCGGGCGTTGTCGCGTAGGCGATTCTCTGTCCCGCCTGGGTGGGCCAGTCCGTTCTGTACGTGCAGCACGTCATCCGTCAGCAGGGCGCAGCCGAGGTTGCACAGGGCCGCCGCGAGGGTGGACTTGCCCATGCCTGACGAACCCACGAACGCTATGGCCGATCCATGGGTCTCTACCGCGCTGGCGTGGAGTACCAGGGCGTTGTGGAGCATCAGGTGGATGGCCACCACCGCGCCTGCGATGAGTACTGGGAGCAGGGCCCCGTCAGCGTCGGGGTGTTTGTGCACCGTGATGTGCTCGAAGGCCCGGTCTCCTTCGAAGTCGCACAGGGCCGGGTAGCGGAGGACTGTTCGGCTGCCGCGGGAGAGGGTGTAGAAGATCGTCCTGTTCGGGCGGGCGACCTCGGCCAGGCGTTCACCCGGGGGGCGTTCGTGCGGGACTTCCCGGTCGTCGCCTCGGCACAGGGTCAGGTCCGGGATGCCCTTGCCGGGTGGCATGGGAAGGGGGAAGTCGCTCGCTATGTGGAGGCCGTGGGCTCGGTAGGTGTGGGTCATACCGCTCCCAGGGTGGCGTAGCGGGCCGACTCCGGGTCCAGGGTGCGGCCGTCGATCTCCAGCCAGGAGTGGGCCACGAACTCCGTGCCGTCCTTGCGGACGCCGATGCGGAGGACCGGGTTCAGGTGGCGCAGCCGTCTGCCCAGGACCAGGCAGCGGCGCAGGCAGGTGCTGCCCGGGGGCCAGTGGGCCACCGCGTACTGGCAGGCGTGGACCGGCGTGCGGGTGTTGCGGGGCAGCACCGCGCGCTTCGTGGCCGGTGGGGTGGCGCTTTCGAGGTCGCTGGTGATGCCCAGGGTGCGGCAGACCGCCGTGAGGTCGGCACGGTGGAGGCCGCGTTCGATCCTGGCCAGCCAGTAGTAGGCCCTGGCCAGTTCCAGGGCGAACCGCACTCCGCGTCTCATGCCAGCAGCCGTGCCTGGCGGAGGCGGTCCACGAAGACGGCCACGTCACGGCGGGCTGTGGGCTCGTCGACGTCGTACTCGGCGACGATCGTGGTGACCAGGTCGTCCATGCAGCGTTCCTCGGCCAGCAGCTCGAAGACGCGGCTGCCCACGCCGGTGATCGCGAAGTACCGCGAGTTCGGCAGGTCCAGCACGATGGTCTCGCCGCCGATGGTGCGTGCGGAGATGTCGGTGGTGCGCAGTCGCATGGCATCTTCCTTCCCGCGCTCCACTGTGGATTCGGGCGGAGACGGCGCCGCGTTACCCGACGAGAAACAATCGTGACCGCTTCGACGACATCCTGTGTGTGCGGGTCGACTCGGAGGTGCGTGCGCTGCCTGCGCGGGTCGGTCCGCCGCTCGGTGTGACGTCCGTGCTCGCGGCGATCACGCTGGTCGTGCTGGGGTTCCTGTTCGCCGGGGAGTCCGTCGGCGCTGCCGTCGACGTGGGGATCCGGGAGGACCTGCGCGATCTTGGGGCGCCGTGGCGGCAGCTCGCTCTCGTCGTGGACTGGACCGGGGAGCCGGTGGGCGCGGCCGTGGTGCTCACCACTCTGGTGATCGTCTTTCTGCGGGCGGGAAACCGGCGTGCGGCGGTGCTGGCGGTGGCGGGACCCGCGGCCGCGGTCGCCGTGACGACCGGCATGAAACCGTTGGTGGGCAGGACGATCAACGACGGGTTCCTGGCTTTTCCCAGTGGGCACACGGCTTCCGCGACCGCGTTCGCACTCGTCGTGATGCTGGTGGTGGTGCGTCAGCGGTCCGCCGGGGTCGGCATGGCGCTGATCGGGGTCGTGACCGTGGCAGCCGCGTTCGCGATGGCGTGGGCGCAGGTGCTGCTCAACGCGCACTACCCCACCGACACGCTCGGCGGGTTCTGCGCCACGTTCGCCGTCGTGCCCGCCGTGGCGTGGACCATCGACCGGCTCGCGGAGCGCCGCACCGGATGATGGGTGATCGGGTTACGGCACCGGCGTGCGGATCCACCGCCTGTTGAACTCGCCCGGTGGAACAAGGCGGTCGCCGCCCCGGGCTGCCCCTGCCCGTGGCGGCCGACCGCCGACCGGGAACTCACTCTCCCTGCGCGCGGCGGCGCACCGGCCGTGCCGCCGTCACCGGAAGCCACCCACGACTGACCTGGGGTCTCGCCGTCGCCTGTGGAGCTGGGTGCCTCTCTCGGTGCCGCGTGTGACGTTCCCGTCACTCACTACGTTAGGGCCGGTTCGCCGTCGCGAATGAGACACGTTCGTACCTCAAAGTTCGTCGATCGTCACCAGACCGTCCTGGAGGGCCCGTGCGACCAGGGCCGCCTTGGTCGGGGCGGCGCGGCCCGCGCTCGCGTACTTGGCGCGGACGCGGGTCAGGTAGGTGTTGACGGTGTTCACCGTGATGTTCAGGGCGTCGGCCACGGTCTTCTTCGACTCGCAGTGGAACCACTCGCGCAGGACGTTGATCTCCTGCTCGGAGAGCTTCGGGCGGTTCGGGTTGGTGTCCGTGCCGAGCGCGCCCGCCAGCGCGGGCGGGGTGTAGGGCTCGTGGCGGGCGGCCGCGTGGATGGCCGCGACCAGGTGCGACTCGCCCTCGGCCTTCGTGAGGTAGGTGAACGCGCCGATGTCGAGACAGGTCAGCGCGGTCTCCTGGTCGTCACGCATGGTGCTCACGACGACCGTGCGGCCGGCGTCGACGAGGCGCTTCAGCTCGCCGTAGGCCGGGCCGGTCATGTCGAGCTGCAGGTCCAGCACCACCACGTCGGCGTCGGCGCCGGGGCCGACCCACGCCGTCGAGACCGTCGGGCCCGACGCCACCACGTCGATCGGCGGGTCGGCTATCGCGCACCACGCCCGCACACCCGCCACCACGACCGGGTGGTCGTCGACCACCACCACTGTGATCATGTTCGCCGCCATGTCGTCTTGACCCACAGCTTTCCCCCGTTGTCCACAGTAGACATCCTGATGGCCGGGTCCTTGGTCGTCGGTACCAGCTCCAGCGGCGCGTCCGCGACCACGGACACGGTGACCTCGTCGGCGGCACCGAGCACCGTCACACGTGCGGTGCTGGCGGCCGTGGCCAGCGCGGCGACCGCGGGATCGGTCAGCGCGCGGCGCACGGCCTTCGGCACCTGCGGACGTTCGCCGCGCTCGGTGAACTGGACCGTGATCCCGTTGCGTTCCGCCAGCTCCACACAGGCCCGCAGCTCGTGGGAGAGCTGGTCGGGCACGCTCGAGTCCTCCGCCAGCAGCCGCCGCACCCGCGCCGCCTCCACCGCGCACGCGCGGCGGAACACCGGGTCGCCCGGGTCGGCCTTGCCGGACGCGAGCGCGGCCAGCAGCGGGGCGGTCGAGTCGGCGAGGGCCGCGTAGCGCTCGGTGCGGTCGCGGTGGACCTGCTCGGCCACGGCCCGTTCGGTGCGCAGCCGTTCCTCGCGGTAGGTCACGGCCGCCGCGGTCATCGCGACGGGCCGCAGCACCACGGTGACCACGCCGACCGCCAGCTGGTAGCTGAACACGACCACCGTCGCGTTCACCGCCTCGGCGACCGTGATGGCCGCGTCGCCGCCGAGCGCGGTGTGCGTGAAGGTCATCGCGTAGTGGGCGGCCAGCGCCACGGCGATCACCGCGACCCGGTAGTCGAGGACGAGCAGCAGGAGCGTCCACGCCGCGTCACCTTCTGACCAGTGGGGCAGGCCGAGGCGCAGCTCGGGCGGGATGGACTCGGTGCTCAGGGCCGCGATGCCGAACACGACCGCCACCAGCGGCCAGCGCAGGACGCCGAGCGGGCGTTTGCGCCACAGGTGCCACGCCACCACCAACGTCACGGCGATCAGCACCGCCAGCGTGAGGATCTGGACCGTCAGCGACCGGTAGTGCTGCTGGTTGGCGACGAGCCGGGGCACGTCGAGGCCGAACAGGATGATCAGGTTCATCACGACGACCGCCCACCGCAACGCCGTGCCGACGCCGGTCCTGATCGTCTCGAGGTCCGCGCCGGAACGCACCGGTTCGGGGAAGGTGGTCAGCGGACGGGTCAGGCGGACCCGCGTGCCGTCGCCGGGTCGGCTGATCACCTCGGCGGAACCACCCGCGCGGGTGAGGCGTTCGACGATGGAACGGGTGACGCCGTAGCGGTGGCCGTTGACGCGCGACGGGTCGAAACCGGTGCCGCGGTCCGCGACCTCCACCACCACGGTGTCGTCGTACCCGTGGACGGACACCGTGGTCTCCGTGACGCCCGCGTGGCGGACCACGTTCGTCAGCGCCTCCCGGACGCCGCCCGCGAGCGCGACCGCGTCGGCGGCGGGCACGGTCAGCTGGGCGGGGGCGTCCCAGCGGACGGTCAGTGGCATGTGGCGGGCGACGTCCCGCAGGTGCGCGACGAGGTCGATCTCGCCCGCCGGGGACGCGTGGTCACCGCTGATCGCCGCCAGGTCGCTGGCGGCCTGCGCGGACAGCCAGGCCGACGGTGTGGCCGCGACGCCCGAGCCGATCATGAGCAGGGTCGCGCTCGCGGTGTCGTGGAGGGCGGCGAGGTACTCGCGTTCGTCGGTGCGGCGGGCCTCGGCGACCGCGGCGTCCCGGCGTGCCTGCTCGCTGCGGGCGACCGCACGGTCGGCGTCGCGGGCACCCTTGCGGACCAGCAGGTACAGGGCGCGGGACAGGCCCGCCTCGATGAACGTCCACAGTTGGAGCGGCAGCACGTCGAGCCAGCCGGGTGAGTCGGCGATCGCCGCGCCGGCGAGGAAGGCGGCCATGACGATGAGCGTCGCGACGATGTGGGCGGCCAGGCTCATCTGCCACGCGTAGGCGATGACCGTGATGCCGATGATCGCGATGATCCAGGTGACGCCGTGTGCGGAACCGTTCGGGACGGTCCACGGCTGCGTCAGGCAGACGGCCGAGACGATGACGACGTCCACCGGGATGAGGAGGCGGCCGCGGCGCGGGTAGCGGAAGTAGTAGAAGACGGTCCAGGAGACGTAGCCCAGGACCACGAACACCGTGAACAGGGGTGCCGGTGTGGTCTCGAGTGCGATGGAGACCAGGCCCGCGACGGCCGACATGACGATCCGCAGGCCGATCGCGTAGCGGGTTCCGGCACGCAGCAGTTCCCGCTCAGTGCTCCCGAGCTGGGTGTCCCCGACCACGCGCCACCGCCTTGCCGGATGGATGCGTCATCGGCATGTTACCCAGCGCTGTGATCTTTCAGGCAAACGTGCGGATCAGGGCTCGAGGCAGGCGTCGCCGTCGCGATGCCACGGCAGCGCCCCGCGAGTCGCGTTCCCAGACACAACGAGTTGGCGGTTTCGTGCAGCCCCGAGTACCGGGCAACTGCACGAAACCACCAACTCGGTATGCGCGGGAACGCGACTCGCGGTGTTCGGGAACGCGACTCGCGGTGTTCGGGAACGTGACTCGCGGGGTCACTGCGGCGGCGCCGCGCGAGTCGCGTTCCCAGACACAACGAGTTGGTGGTTTCGTGCAGGTTCCCAGTGCCGGGCAACTGCACGAAACCACCAACTCGGTATGCGCGGGAACGCGACTCGCGGTGTTCCCAGACGCGACTCGCAGGGTCACCGCCGCCGCGGCGCCGCGCGAGTCGCGTTCCCGGACACAGCGAGTTGCTGGTTTCGTGCAGGCCCCCAGTGCCGGGCAACTGCACGAAACCACCAACTCGGTATGCGCGGGAACGCGACTCGCGGTGTTCCCAGACGTGACTCGCGGGGTCACTGCGGCGGCGCCGCGCGAGTCGCGTTCCCGGGCACAGCGAGTTGGTGGTTTCGTGCAGGTCCCCAGTGCTGGGCAGCCGCACGAAACGACCAACTCGGTATGTGCGGGGGCGCGACTCGCGGTGTTGCCGCGGCGGCGGGTCAGGCTTGTTTGCGGAAGACCGGCTTTGTCGGGCGGCCGCCCAACCATGGGGTTGGGTCGCCCGCGTCCAGGGCCTGTCGGTAGACGGCGCACGCGTCGGCGACCACCGACACCGTGCGGTCGATGTCGGTGTCCGTCAGCGCGCTGCTGACGACGAACGACGGGCCGATCACGCCGCCCATGATGAGCCTGCGCATGAACAGCGTCCGGTACGGCTGCGACGGGTGGCCGTCCTGGTCCAGGGTCGCGAACACGAGGTTGCTGTCACGGCCGCGGACCACTACGTGCGTGCCCACCCCGGCGGCCGCCGCGGCCTGTCGTACGCCCGCGGCCAGGCGGGCGCCGAGGTCGTGGAGGCGCTGGGCGATGCCCTCCGCCGCATAGGTGTCCATGACGGCCATCGCCGCCGCCAGGGCGTGGGTCTCGCCGCCGTGGGTGGTGGACAGAAGGAAGACGCGTTCGCGGGAGTCGCGCAGCCCGCCCAGTTCCATCAGGTCGCGGCGGCCCGCCAGCGCGGACACGGCGAAGCCGTTGCCGAGGGCCTTGCCGAACGTCGACAGGTCCGGGGTCACCCCGTACACGCCCTGCGCGCCCGCCTCCGACCAGCGGAAACCGGTGATCATCTCGTCGAAGACCAGCACCACGCCGTGACGGGTGCACAGGTCACGCAGGCCCTCCAGGTAGCCCTCCGGCGGGTCGGTCTGGGTGGCCGCCTCCAGGACCAGGCATGCGACGTCGTGCGTGTCGAACAGCCGCGACACCGCCGCGACGTCGCCGTACGGGAACGAGACCACGTCCTGTGCCGGGATGCCCGCGTTCATCGCCGTGGTGCCGATGAACCAGTCGTCCGTGGAGAAGAACGGCTGGTCCGCGCACAGGGCGACGACGGTGCGGCCCGTCGCGGCGCGGGCCAGGCGGACCGCGGCGGTCGTGACGTCCGAGCCGTTCTTCGCGAACTTGACCATCTCGGCCGTCGGCACCGTCGCGAGGAACTTCGCGGCCGCCTCCACCTCCAGCGCCGCTGGCCGGACGAAGTTGCTGCCCAGGTCCAGCTGCGCCCGCACGGCCTCGACGACGCGCGGGTGTGCGTGGCCGAGGCTCACGGCGCGCAGGCCCGAGCCGTACTCGATGTAGGAGTTGCCGTCGACGTCCCACACGTGCGCGCCGCGCCCGTGGGAGATCACCGGGGCCATGCCCTCCGGGTACTGGTCCTCGCCCTTGGCGTACGTGTGCGCGCCGCCGGGCACCATGTCGTGGAGGCGCTTGTTCGCTTCAGCGGAGCGGGCGAAGTCCATCGCGTGTTCCTTCCAGCGCCGCGGCCAGGCTCGGCGCCTGCCGGTCACGTCGCGACAACAGTGCCGGGGGCAGCGGCCACGGGATCGCCAGCTCCGGGTCGTCGAAGGCGATCGCCACGTCCTCCGCCGGATCGTGTGCCCGGTCGATGCGGTAGGAGACGTCGGCGGGCTCGGTGAGCGCCTGGAACCCGTGCGCGCAGCCGGCGGGCACGTACAGCGTCACCTGTGTATCGCCCGACAGCTCCACGTGTTTCTGGTTCAGGTACGTCGGGGAGCCCGGCCGCAGGTCCACGATCACGTCGAACACGCGGCCGTAGCTGCAACGGACCAGCTTCGCCTCCCCGCGCCCGGACCGCAGGTGCATGCCGCGCAGCACGCCACGCGCCGACCGCGACAGGCTGTCCTGCACGAACCCGTCCGGGTCGATGCCCGCCGACCGGACCACCTCGGCGTCGAAGGTGCGGCTGAAGAAGCCGCGCTCGTCGACGTGCGGGGACGGTTCGAACACGTACGCACCCGCGATCTCGGGCACGGGAATGGCTTTCATCGCTAGTCCTTCGACACCAGGAAATACGCGTAGCGCCGGTCGAGCTCGTTCTCCGGCACCAGGGTCAGGCCCTCCGGGCGCAGACCGACACGGGTGACCAGGTCCCAGAACTCGGGCACCGAGTAGGTGGTCATGCCCGCCACGCTCGTGCGGTAGCCGCGGCGGCGTGGGCGGGACCAGAAGTCACCCTCGTGGTACTTCACCTGGATCAGTGCCAGGCCGCCCGGCGCCAGCACGCGGGACGCGATGCGCAGCAGCCGTTCGCCGTACTCGGGGGTGGGGATCAGCTCGAAGAGGTAGAAACAGAGGAAGAGATCGCAGGTGCCGATCTCCTCGATGACCCGCTCGGGACGCGCCACCTCGGCGAGCACCGGGGTGAACGGGACGTCCGAGTGGGTGGACACCTGCCGTGCGCACTCGTCGAGGGTCGCCGTCACCACGTCGACGCCGACGAACTCGGTCGCCCTCGGTGCGAAGTGGATCGCGTTGGCGCCGCCGCCGCAGCCCCACTCCACCACGCGCCCGAGCGGGCGGTCGAACCCGACGGCACGCGCACCGCGGTCGAACATCTCCAGGTGCCGTTCGCCGATCTCGTACCAGAGTTCGCCGTCGCCGAAGACGGGTGCGTCCCGCCAGTGCGAGTTCGCCTTCCACGACGCGCTTCCCACGGACGTCCGGGACGCCCAGTAGTCCTGTGCGTCCGCGGCGATCCGGGACTCCGACTGGGCGAGCCCGACCCGGGCGAGGACGCGTTGCACGAGGTCCTCCGCGCGGCTGCCCATCCGCCGCACACATGCCGAAACACTCGGGGGACGAACCGGCCCGTGCCGCCGTCGTCCAACCCTGATCGTCAAGACACCACTTCCTTCTTGGTCGTGGCCGGCAACCCCAGAGATGCCGACAGGACCTCGAACTGGCGTGTCAGGAGTGCGGTCCTGTGTGCCGACCGCTCGGCGAGGGCCGGGGTGATCTCCTTCGCCGCGGCCGCCACCGCGGTGAACTGTTCGATCAGCCGGTCCACGTCGACGGTCCTGGCGTCCTGCGTGTACTCGCCAAGACCCATGTCGGCCATGATCCGGTCGTTCTTCGTCGAGTAGCTGACCGAGATGGTCGGCTTCGCCTGCTTCAACGCGCAGAGCACGTTGTGGTAGCGGGTGCCGACCACCACGTCCGCCGTCGCGATCCGGGCCATGACGTCGCCGAGCGTCCTGATGGGCTCGTAGGTCACCGCGCCCGCCGGGTGCTCGCCGAGCACCTGCCGGACGACCACCTCGTCCACCTCGTCGCCGATCAGCAGCCGTACCCGCCTGCCGCTGTCGACCAGAAACCGTACGAACCGCCGCATTCCGTCCACGTAGGTCCTGTGGATGGAGTCGGCACGGGCCCGGTCGTCGTTACTCCCGTGGAAGTCCATGAGACCCACCGCGACGGTGCCGCTCTCGACCGTGACATCGGGGCTCGCCATGGCGAACACGAGGTCCGGGTAGACCTCGTCGCGGGACGTGTCGACGCCCATCTCCGCGAGCGCGTCCCGGGTCAGGGTGTCGCGGAACGAGCGGTAGTGCGCAAGCCTCGTGGCCCAGCGGACGAAGAACCGCATCGTCCGCTGCCGGATCACGTTCGACCCGACGTTGACGAACGCGACCTTGGTGCCGGTGAGCCTGCCGAAGAAGCTGAGCAGGAACAGCGACAGCGGGAACCCCCACGCCCGCAACGGAAGCGTGTTCTCCAGCACCCCCGCGCCGGGCACGATCACGACGTCGTGACGGCGCACCCAGCGCAGAACCCGTGCCGAGTCACGGAACTTGCAGACCGCCTTGACGGCGACCCGCACGGGCAGCACGGGGTCGCGGTGCCGCGTGAAGTACCAGTACAGCGGGGTCGACGGGATGCCGTAGCGCTCCTCGACCACCTCCGGACCCGAGCACAGCGCGCTCACCTCGACGTCCGGGTGGTGGTCACGCAAGTAGGCGAGCACGACCTCGAGCGAGCCGTCGTTGCCCATGTTCCCCGCGCCCAGCAACCCGAACACGCCGACCTTCACTGGTGCGCTCCCCGGGGGACGATGCCGTCGATCGACAGGACCTGGTTCTTCGGCGCCTCCGCGGGCCTGCTGGAGGCGGCCACGACCTTCCGGGTGACGCGGCTGCGCAGGTACTCGGCGAGGTAGCCGTAGCACTTCCGCTTCTCCGCCGCGCTGATCGGGGCGCGGCGGATGAGCGCCACGTACGCCCACGCGTACTCGGCGAGCAGGCGCGGCGCCGGGTTGAAGCCCTTGGCGCGCTTCGGGTCGAGGTTCGCGCAGCGGCTGCGGATGCTCGGGTTGGCGCGTTCGGCGCGGGTCTCGTGGTCGCGGCGGAAGTACAGCAGCTCCGGCACCTGGTGGAAGCGGCCCTGCATGGCGACGTCCATGACGAAGGTGCGGTCCGCGTGGTGGTAGCTGTCGTGCGGCTTCACCCGGCGCAGGTCCGCGGTGCGGATGACGCCGTAGAAGTCGTCGCCGCCGGGCGCGTGCAGCAGGCCGCGGAACCGTTCCGACGGGGACGGCGAGTCGGTGGGGATGCGGTAGTCGTACGGCTCGATGATCGCGCCCTTGCTGTCGATCGTCGCGTTGTAGGAGTGCGCGAGGACGTGGTCGGGGCGCTCGTCCAGGGCCTCGACGCAGCGTTCGAGGAGCGTGCGGCCGTACAGATCGTCGTGGGAGGCCCACTTGAACAGTTCGCCGCGGGCGAGGGTGAACACGTGGTTGTGGTTGCCCGCGGCACCGATGTTCGCCGGTAATCGGTGGTAGGCGATGCGGGAGTCCATCGCCAGGTACCGCTTGCAGATGTCGGCGGTGCCGTCGGTGGACGCGTTGTCGGTGATGATCAGCTCGTAGTCCTCGTAGGACTGGCCGAGCAGCGCGTCGAGCGACTCCGCGAGGTACTCCTCGCCGTTGTAGACGGGTAGGCCGATCGTCAGTCGTGGTGTCATGACGTCCTCACGAGTTCGGGTTCTGGCGTGTGCTCGCGCAGCGCCGCGCGTAGTTGCAGCCACCACAGGCCCGCGCCGAGCCACATGGCGGTGGTGGAGCCCCAGCTCATGCCGACCGCGCCACCCAGCCACGCGCCGACCAGGCCGAAGCCGAGGTAGCCCGCGGACGCGACCAGCTGGGCACGCAGGCTCCTGGGTGCCGCGCCGAGCGCACGGAGCCCGGCGGCCGCACCGGCGACGACGCCCGCGCCGGTCACCGACAGGGACACCGGCAGGATCAGGGGTTCCGCGTGTGCCCAGACGTCGTCGAGGACGAGCCTGCCGAGCGCGTCGGGCACTCCGAACAGCAGGATCGCGCCCCAGGTCGCGGCGGCGCCGGCCTGCACGCCGCCGAGGGTGAGGCAGAAGCGGAAGAGTCGTTCCGGCGCGCGGCGCAGGACACGCGCCGCTTCCGGCACCGCGACCAGGTTCAGGCCCATGAGCAGCGCCAGGAACGGGCCCAGCAGCAGTTCGGCGCCGCGGATCGCGCCGACGTCGGCGAGACCGGCGATCGCCCCCAGCCCGTACATCCGCAACTGGGAGGCACCGGAGTTGCTCACGTTCTCGACCAGGTAGCGGGAACCGAGTTCCTTGTGCCGGCGCAGCCAGTCCGTGACACCGGCGAAGTGCGGCACGATCCCGCTCTGCAGCCAGCCGCAGGCGGCGGCCAGCAGCGACGCGCCACCCCAGGCCAGGACGAAGCCCCACACGGTGCCGTGCGCGGACGCCAGGAGCAGCAACGGAACCATCGCGACTGCCCACACGACGTCGTTGACGAACGCCTTGTGGCCCTGACCGTTGGCGAAGAACGCGAACCGCCAGCTGTCCTGCAGCAGCATGCCGGGCGCGACGACGGCCAGTGCGACGAACGCGGCCCCGAGCGTGCCGCCCAGCGCGAGGCCCGCCAACGCGGACAGCGCCGCGAACGCGGCGCCGACGGCGATCGCCGTGCCCGCCGCGCGGGAGGTGGCCGTCTTCCAGTCCGCTGTGGACACCCCGCTGAAGCGCACGACGAGCGGGTCGGTGGCGAGGCCACGCGAGACGTTGAGGAGCACGCCGTAGGTCACCCACGCGAGGCTGAAGATGCCGAACGCGGCGACACCCAGCTCGCGGGCGACGAAGACGCCGACCACGAAGTTGGTCATGCTCGATACGGCCTGGTCGCCGAGCCCCCACGTCAGACGCCGTGCGATGCCACCCAAGCTAACCCTCTTTCAGTAGACCGGCGGCAGCTAGTGCGCCGGCTGCCGCGGCCACGGCGGGGAACGGGAGGCGGGCACGTTCGGCGATCGCGAGCAGGTCGTGGTCGCCGTCGGACAGGTTCAGCACCCACAGCATCGCCAGCTGCGCGTCCTGCGCGTCGCTGCGACCGCCGAGCGACTCGTACAGACCCCGCCTGCCCAGCTGCGGTTCGCCGTACGGGCTCAGGTTGACGTACCGCCGGTTCCGGTCGAGCACGTCGACCGCCTCGCGGCACACGGTGAGGGTGTCCACCATGGACTCGGGCGTCACGAAGTCCGGGTTGTCACCCGAGGTGTGGTACTCCGGGTAGCCCGCGTACGGGGTGCGGGTGAGCGAGCCGACGCCCAGGTCGTAGCCCGGAGAGCAGTACTGGCGCTCGTCGTAGCCGTACGGGGAGAACTCGCGGATCTCGTGCGGCCGGTCGCGGAGCACGTGCGCGAGGACGCGGTCGATCTCGGCGTTCCCGCGGCGGCTCTGCTTGTAGGTCAGCGAACCGCGGTCGCCCGCGCAGGCCAGGACGATGCCGTGCTTGACCTTGGTGGCGTCGTTGCGGGCCAGCCACGTGATCGCGCCGATCGTGCCGGGCGCGAAGATGAACCGGTAGGTGTAGTACGGGTTCTCGAGGGACTTCGCCAGCTCCACCGCCACCGCGACACCCGCCAGGTTGTCGTTGGCGAGCGACGGGTGGCACACGTGGCAGGACACGATGACCTCGTCGGCCACCCGGCCCGGCACCACGTGCTCGGCGTAGGTGAGCGACCCGTCGGCCAGCGTCGAGTCGACCACCACCTCGTAGTCGCCGTCCGGCATGGCGTCCAACGTGGACTGTGCGAGGCAGAAGCCCCACGTCGGCGCGTAGTAGGACGTGCGGTACGGGACGAGCCACGGCTGCTCGGGCAGCGTGTGGAGGTGGCTGCGCAGCTCGGACAGCGGCATGGTCCGGTTGACCGGCACGCTGTAGCCGACCACGTGCAGGTTCAGCGCCTGGAAGTCCACGACCCGCTTGCCGTCGCGGGCGATGTACGCGTCGCGGATGTTCCACTCCTGCGGCACAGTCCAGTCGAGGACCTGCGTCCCGGTCGGCACCTCGTGCACGGTCAGGTCGAGGTGCTCGCCGACGACGGCCAGGGTCTCGCGCACGCCGTCACCGGTGATGCTCCGGCACAGCGGGTACAACCGCCGCACCAGAGCGTGCATGCGATCACCACTAGACATGCCGCAGCGTTCCGTCCACCGTGCCGTCGTTCGCGCGGTCCTTCAGCCATGCCAGACGCGTGAACCGGCGCTCGAACGACTCCTTGGTCAGCCCGTGCCTCTGGTAGGCCTCGAGCAGCTCGACCGCGCCCGCCTTGACCGACCACTCGCAGTCGAAACCCGGGATCGCCGCACGGAAGCGGGAGAAGTCCACCCGGTAGGAACGCGGGTCGGCGCCGGCCTCACCGGTGATCCGCAACGTCGACCCGGGCACCGCCTCGACGACCTCGTTCGCGATCTCCGCGACCGTCACGTTGTTGCGTTCGGCGCCGATGTTGAACGCCTTGTCGTGCACGGCCTCCCGCGGCGCCGTCAGCGCGGCGGCGAACGCGCGCGCGATGTCGGCGGCGTGCACCAGCGGCCGCCACGGCGTGCCGTCGGACAGCACCAGCACCTCACCCGACAGGAACGCGTGGCCCACCAGGTTGTTCAGCACGATGTCGGCGCGCAGGCGCGGCGAGTAGCCGAACGCGGTGGCGTTGCGCAGGTACACCGGCGTGAAGTGGTCGTCGGCCAGCTCGTGCAGGTCGTCCTCCACCCGCACCTTCGACTCCGCGTACGGGGTCACCGGGCGCAGCGGCGCGTCCTCGCCGACCAGGCCGCCACCGCCGGACGCGCCGTACACCGAGCACGTCGACGCGTACAGGAACCGGCTGACCCCCGCATCGCGGGCCAGGCGCGCGAGCCGGGTGGACGCGCGGTGGTTGATGTCGTAGGTGAGGTCCGGCGCGAGCGCGCCGAGCGGGTCGTTCGACAGCGCGGCCAGGTGGATGACCGCGTCGAAACCCTCCACATGCGACAGGTGCACGTCACGCAGGTCGACCGTGTGGCCGGGCGGGTCGAGCGGCGCCGGGCCGAGCAGGCACGGCGAGAACAGGCCGGAGTCCAGCCCCACCACCTCGTGGCCCGCGGCCGTCAGCACGGGTGCCATGACCGTGCCGAGGTAGCCCTTGTGTCCGGTGAGCAGCACTCGCATGGCTAGCCCTCCCAATCGAGCAGCAGCTTCGTCACCGAGAACGCCTCCGCGTAGCGCGCCTGGCATTCGATGCCGCGGATACGCGCCAGGCCGAGGAAGGCCTCCCGGTCGTACCAAGGACGGTGTCGCTGCGAGGCGTAGTGCTGTTGCAGCAGCTCCACCTTTTTCTCCGCGATGTCCGTCGTGAGCGGCTGGTATGCGGTGGGGCGGCCGAGGTCGGCGTCCCACTTGACGATCTCGTAGCCCAGGGCGAGGTGGTTCCGGTACACCGTCGGCACCAGCCGCGCGAGGCCGCGGTGGTCCTGGTGCGCGTCCTCGGTGCGGGGCGCGAAGATCAGGTCCGGGTCGGTGCGGGTGCGCAGTTCCTCCAGCGCCGACTTGGCCTCGTCCCAGTGCGCGGGCAGGCGGCCGTCGGGCAGCTTGTGCACGGTGACGTCCAGCTCGGCGCCCGGGCAGAACGCCGCCAGCGCGTCCCGTTCCTCCTCCTCGCGTGCCGTGCCGCCGCCGGAGAGGACCAGCGCGTCGACCCGCAGGCCGGGGTTGACCTCGCACAACGTGAGCAGCGTGCCGCCCGCGCCGATCGCGATGTCGTCGCAGTGGGCGCCGAGCACGACCACCTCGCGGACGCGCGCGCCAAGACCGATCACGCGGGCACCTGCTCCCACAGCGCCCAGGGGCGGACGCCGCGCGTGTAGCCGTCGTCGAGCATGGTGCGTTCCTTGACGGTGTCCGTCGGCTGCCAGAAACCGCGGTACGGGTAGGCCAGGAGCCTGCCGCGTTTGGCCAGCTCCCCGCAGCCGTCGGCGACGAGGTCGCCGCCCTGCGGGATGTGGTCGAAGATCTCCTGCCTCAGCACGAAGTAGCCGCCGTTCTCCCACAACGGCATCTCGCTCACCGCGGTGATCGCGCCGACCATGCCGTCCGCGCCCATCTCGACGCAGTGGAACGACGACTGCGGCGGCACGACCATCATCGACGCGCCCGCGTCGGAGCTCGTGAAGCGGTCGATCATCGCGGGCAGCGGGGCGTCGGTGAGCACGTCCGCGTAGTTGGCGAGGAACATCTCGTCACCGTCGAGGTACTCGCGCACCCGGCGCAACCGCTCCCCGATGGCCGACTCGATCCCGGTCTGCACGAACGTGATCGTCCAGTCGGCGATGTCGGTGGACAGCAGTTCGGGCCTGCCGTCGCGCAGGACGAAGTCGTTGGACGTGGTCTCCTCGTAGGAGAGGAAGAACTTCTTGATGTGGTGCGCGCCGTAGCCCAGGCACAGGATGAACTCCGTGTGCCCGAAGTGGGCGTAGTAACGCATCACGTGCCAGATCAGCGGGCGCGGGCCCACCATCGCCATCGGCTTGGGCACGTCGTCGGCGGCACCGTTGCGCATCCGCATGCCGTAGCCGCCGCAGAACAACACGACCTTCATGACTTGGCCTCGACGATCTCCAGGTGCGGGATGGGGAAGACGAGCTTCCCGCCCCATTCGCCCACATAGGACAGCTGAGCGGTCAGCTCTGCGCGGAGGTTCCACGGCAGGACCAGGACGTAGTCCGGCTTGTCCGCCGCGATCTGCTCGGGCGGCAGGATCGGGATCCGCGTGCCCGGGGTGAACCGGCCGTGCTTGTACGGGTTGCGATCCACCGTGTACCGCAGGAGATCGGAGCGGATGCCGCAGTGGTTGAGCAGCGTGTTGCCCTTGCCGGGCGCTCCGTAACCGACGACGGTCCTGCCCTGCTCTGCCGCGTCGACGAGGAACCGGAGCAGGTCGCGACGGACCTTCGCGACGCGCTCCGCGAACTCGGTGTAGCCCGCCAGTTCGTGGAGACCGGCCGCCTTCTCGCGCGCGAGCACGTCCAGGACACGCTGGGTGGGTTCGCCCGCGTTCTCGGTCGGCTGGGCCAGCAGACGGATCGAGCCGCCGTGCGTCGGCACCAGCTCGACGTCCACAAGGGACAGTCCGCCGCTCGCGAGCGCACGCTTCGCCGAGGCGACCGTGTAGTACTGGAAGTGCTCGTGGTAGATGGTGTCGTACTGGTTCAGCTCGATCAGCGTCAGCAGGTGCTGCACCTCGATCGACACCCAGCCGTCGTCGGCGACCAGCGCGCGCAGGCCCTGGGTGAACCCGACGACGTCGGGGATGTGGGCGTACACGTTGTTGGCGACCACCAGGTCGGCAGGGCCGTGCTCGTCACGCACCGCCTGACCTGTCTCGGGGGACAGGAACGCGGTCAGCGTCGGCACACCCTTCTCGCGGGCGGCCTCGCCCACGTTCACCGACGGCTCGACGCCCAGGCACCGGATGCCGTGTCCGACCACGTGCTGCAGGAGGTAGCCGTCGTTGGAGGCCACCTCGACCACGAACTTCGGGTCGGTGCGCGCGACCTGCGCGTCGACGAAGTCCTTCGCGTGGCGCACCCACGAGTCGGAGAAGGACGAGAAGTAGGCGTACTCGGTGAACGTCTCCTCCGGGGTGATCAGCGGCGGCAGCTGCGCCAGCAGGCAGTCCACGCACAGGCGCAGGTGCAGCGGATAGGTCATCTCCGGTGCGTCGACCGCCTCGGCCGACAGGAACAGCTCACAGGGTGGGGTGGCCCCGAGGTCGACAACGCTCGCGAGGTTCGTCGAGCCACACAAACGGCAGTTCATCTAGTAAGCCCCCTGACCACCGAGCACCGCCCGGAAGGTCTTCCACAGGATCATCGCGTCGAGCGCGAGCGACCAGTCCTCGACGTAGCGCAGGTCCAAGCGCACCGCCTCTTCCCACGGCAGGTCGCTCCGTCCGCTGACCTGCCACAACCCGGTCAGACCGGGCTTCACGAGCAGCCGCCGCCGCACGTCCGCCTCGTAGCGGGCGCTCTCCTCCGGCAGCGGAGGCCGTGGCCCCACCAGCGACATGGCGCCGGTGAGCACGTTGAACAGCTGCGGCAGCTCGTCGATCGAGTACCGCCGCAGCAGCGCGCCGACCCGGGTCACCCTCGGGTCCCGGCGCATCTTGAACAGGACCCCGGCGCCCTCGTTGGCGGCCGCGAGGTCCTTCTTGATCCGGTCCGCGTTCCGCACCATCGTGCGGAACTTCAGGATCGTGAACTCCTTGCCGTCCTTGCCGACCCGGCGCTGCTTGTAGAACACGCCACCGCGGCTGTCGATCGCGATCGCGACGGACGCGAGCAGCATGACCGGCAGCCCCACGGTGAGCAGCAGGAACGCGCCGACGCGGTCCACCACGCCCTTCACCACGCGACGGACGCCGGTGAACGCGGGCGCGCTGACCCGCAGCAACGGCATGCCGAGCACACCGGAGACGTGCAGCCGCGGCCCGGCGACCTCCATGAGCGTCGGCGCCACCACCATCTCCGCGCCGCTGCCTTCGAGGCTCCACGCGAGCTGCTGCAGGCGGCGCGGCGTCCAGTACTGGTCGGCGGTGATCGCGACGATGCGGTAACCGCCGCGGCGGACGTGGTCGGCCAGCTCGTCGAGCGAACCGATGACGGAGACGCCGTCGACCTCCATGGCGCCGTCACCGGCCTCGCCGTCGACGGTGCAGATCGCGTCGACGCGCCACCCGACGTGCGGGGCGGCGTTCGTGCGCCTGATCAGGTCGCGGACGGTGTCGATGCTGCCCGCGGCCATCACCGGCAGCAGGCACTCGCCCTCGTAACGTGCGCGGTGCAGCACCTGTCGGAGCAGGTAGCGGGCGAGGAGCGCGAGGACCGCGGTCGCCGGGATGACGACGAACACCCACGGCCGTGTCGACACGACCCCGGTGGCGAGTCCGGCGAGGCCGAGCGCGACGGCGCCCGCGAACATGCCGCGGCCGAGCCGGACGTACTCGTCGGCGCCCTGGCCCAGCACGGTCGGGTGCCACGCCCGGTTCATCGCGAGCGAGCAGATCACGGAGATCACGGAGAGGAAGCCGAGCGTGAGGTCCTTGAACAGCGCCGCCCCGTCGACACTGAGCAGACCACCGACGACCACGGCGGTGAGGATCGTCACCAGGACGTCACTGGTGATCACGTAACGTCGGTATCGGGGTTCCCATCCGCCCACCGGCGGGTGCGAGGGTTCCTGCGGGAGTCGGCGGTTGGCAGACAGGCCCCGCAGGATCACAGGTCTCCGCCGTGGGGCCCCTAGTTGCTGGTCACGCATCGTGGTCCCCCCAGCCATGCGCGCACGCGCGCATGGCGGGTTGTTGGGCGTCCCCGCTTGCCCAGGAATGGCCGAATGTCGTTGCGACCCAACGATTCGGATTGCCCCTGCCGCTCCGCGGTCGCGTTCACTGATTCGCTCGGAACGGGGATGCCGTTACACGCACAGTGAGTCAGCCTTGAAAAGACACAGGTGCTTACGAGTGGTTATCGCTCGGGTAACCCGCGTGACCAGCCCAGTTTCACTATTGTCCGGGTGCCGAATGGTCCGTTCGGGTAACCGGATACCACTCGTCCGTAGCAGGGCGCCCGTCGAGGTTCCAGCTCCACGACACGTCGGAGGTGATCCGCACGTAGGTGCCGGGCCCGACCATGCCCACACGCTGGCACGGGTCGCCGGCGGTGCCGTACACCCGCACTCCGCGCGCCACGAACGGGTCGAGCGAGACGAGGTCGTCGATCACGAGCGCGACCCGCCGCCGCCCGGCGGCGACGTTGCGGATCTTGCGGGTGGCGACGACGGTCGCCCCGCCGCCGACCCAGAACCCGGTCTCGTCGGCCTCGAAGGCGACGGGCACGACATCGGGCTGGTCACCCGCGTTGAGGGTGGCGAGCCGGGCGAGCGACTGGCTACGCAGGTAGGTGAGCTCCGCTGGACTGAACAAGGTGACTCCTTCCGTCGCCACCCACACGAACAGCCCCGGCCGGAATCGACAACTTCAGCGCGAGAAGGACGCCCGCCTGGACGGCGGCGGGGTCGGCGGCGCCGTCCGCCTGCCCTGGGCGGACGCCACGATGCCGCCGACGATGACCGCGAGACCACCGACGCCGCACACGATCCAGGCCATGGTCTGCACCTGGCTGGTCAGGGCGTCGTAGAAGGAGCCGGCCAGCTCGGGCCGCGGGCTGCGCGCCGTCACCTGGCTGCGGGCGATGAACTGGAACAGCACGAGCAGCAACATCACGACGACGAGCCCGATGCCACCGACGATCAGGACCCGCCCCCGCCGCGCGGCGATCAGCACCCCGCCGACGAGCAGGAGCAGCGCCACGATCGGCAGCACGACGCTGAGCGTCTCGAGCAGGTCGAACGCGGGCACCAGCTGCCGCACAGCGGGCCGGGAGATCAACTCGACGGACGCGTCGACCCGCGGGATCTGGTCCGCGAACGGCACGCCCTCGGCAGACATGCGGTCCCGGAGCTGGGTGGTGACGTCCCCCAGGTCCAGCACGATGGCGTCGCCCCGCACGCTGAGGCTGCCGCTCTCCTCCCCCCGCAGCATGGCGAGAACCTCCGGGTGGGCCTCCTTGTTGACGGAAAGCCACAGCTGCCGGAACTCCTCGCTCCTGACGAACGAGTTGACACTCTGGTCCACCAACGGCTGCGCGGCCTCCGGCACCTTGTCCCCGAGCGCGGTGTCGATCTGCGAGGCAACGGACTGCTGGATGGCGGGATCGTCAGCGAGCGGCTCGACGGCGTCGAGATACCGCTGCTGATCGGTCACCTCCCCGACCAGCGCGTAGGCCGCCACCGCGGGCGCGGCAAGCAAACACCCGAGCAGAACAAGAATGGTGCCAAAGGAAGTCCGCACGCGCCGCACCCTAGCGGCCCACCGGACTTCAGGCACTGACGAGGTCAACCCGGCCGGGCAGCAAGCCCACCACCGTAGGGGGTCTACGGGACCGACACGCACCCAAACCAAGCTGGGTCGGGAGCCACCGCGCCGTAGGGTCTGCGGGATCGGCACGCCACCCAAACCAAGCTGGGTCGGGAGCCACCGCACCGTAGGGTCTGCGGGATCGGCACGCCACCCAAACCAAGCTGGGTCGGGAGCCACCGCACCGTGGGGTCTGCGGGGGTCGCCCCCGCAAAATAATGATGGCCGACCCGGCGAGCTTGCCAACGGCAAGCGAGCAGGGTCGGCCAGAGGCCATCCGTGGCCAGGGGCGGGATCGAACCGCCGACCTACCGCTTTTCAGGCGGTCGCTCATACCAACTGAGCTACCTGGCCGGAAACACCAAAGTGGTCCACCACCCAACCAAGGCAGGGACCACGCTGGGATCAGAAGTTCCGGAACTTCCCGGAACTTCCGCGACCCTGACGGGACTCGAACCCGCGACCTTCGCCGTGACAGGGCGACGCGCTAACCAACTGCGCCACAGGGCCTTGCTTGTACTTCTAGGATACTCGGTGCTCTCAACGGGCTTTGGAGCGCCGCTCGGGAGCAACGGGTGGAACTCTAGCAGACCCGGATGGCCGGTGATGCGGGGGCCTGGTGCCGCGAAAACACCACGTCGGCCTGGGCGTGGACGCCGTCCCGGCACGGCAGGCCCGGCGCCCACACCCCGGGTCAGCCGGCCGCGGCGGCGGCGATCCGCTGGACGATCAGGGGCTGGCCGTCCTGGGACTTCACGGTCGGGTTCACCGAGTAGACCAGCTTGCGCGCCAGGTCGCGGGTGGCGAAGACGCCGCTCGCGTAGCCGTGGCGACTGCCGGTCTTGCCCCAGACCGTGATGCCGTTGACGGTGAGCTTCATCAGCCCCTGGCTGTAGTACGCCGGGCCGCTGCCGTCGAACATGGGCACGTCCGGCACGGCGAAGAGCCTGGTCGTCATCTCGTCGCCGAGCAGCCGGCCGCGGAACAGGCCGGTGACGAACCTGTCCAGGTCCTCGGCGGTGGCGACGATCGCGCCCGCCGCGCCCGGGATCGACTGGTTCATCAGCGTCGCGTCGACGAGTTCGCCGTCCACGTCGAGGTATCCGCGAGCGGCCGGGGCGGGCAGGCACGGGTCGTCGTTCGGGTAGTACGTCTGCCGCAGCCCCAGTGGCCCGGTGATCCGGTCGCGCAGGTTGCGCGCGTAGGACCGGCCGGTCACCTTCTCGACGAGCATGCCCGCCGTGACGTAGGAGGTGTTCGTGTACTTCTGCGCGGTGCCGGGCGGGAAGTCGATCGGGTGCCGCAGTGCGGTGTCGACGACCTGCCGTGGGCTCCAGTGGTCGAAGCGGTGTTCGAGGATCCACCGCGGGTCGTAGAGCCCGGGGATGTCCACCGACGGCAGGCCGGACGTGTGGTCGAGCAGCGTGTACACCGGCACGGGCGGGTAGTCGACGGGGAGCAGGTCCGGCAGGTAGTGCTGCACGGACTGGTCGAGGTCGATGCGGCGCTCCTGGGCGAGCTGGAGCACCAGCACGGCGGTGTAGACCTTGGTGACGCTGCCGATCCGGAAGTGCCCGTCCGGTCGGACGGCGGCGCCGGTACGGAGGTCGGCGACCCCGGAGGTACCGGACCACTCGCCCGCCGACCCGGTGATCCTGACCAGGGCGCCGGTCGTCTCGTGGGTGGGCAGCCCGGCGATCGCGGCGGTCAGCGCGGCGTCGTTGGGCGGGGGGAGGGCGGGCGCCGCGGCCGCGGGCATCGCGGTGGCGGCGACGGCGGCGACAGCAAGTGCGACAACTGCGGATTTCATGTCACACAGGATGTCGATCAACGACACCCTCGCCATCAGGGCTTTTCCCTGGCTCACCAGATCAGGGAAATCAGGGTGGTGCTCCCAACGGGATTCGAACCCGCGCTGCCGCCTTGAAAGGGCGGAGTCCTAGGCCGCTAGACGATGGGAGCCCAGGGTGCCTGCCTAGAGCAACGAAAGCATATGGCATGCCCCTGGGAGCCCAGTGACGCGGGTGACCCCGATCAGCGACGCACCGGTGGGACACCGTCCTCTCCGGGCACGAGACCCAGCATGTCCAGCAGTTCCCGGCAGTCCTCGACATCGCGCGACCCGAAGGCCACGGCGAGCTGTGCGCGGCGCACCTGCTCGTCGGTCACGCGTGAGGACTCACCGTTCCGCTGGGTCGGCACGCTGCCGTTGCCGAAGTTGAGGCTGCTGTCCTTCGACTCGTGCTGCAACAGGAAGTCACGCACTTCGACCGGTCCGCTCATGTCGCCTCCCCGACCATCAGGTTTCGGGGAAATCTATGAGACGCGGGCGCTCTACCACAGCCCCCCGAGGAGTGAATCCGCCCCCCACGGATAGTAGTCACGGCCGATGTGCCGGACGGTCGTGCGGCGGAGGCGGTTGCCTGACGGCGCGGCGCGGTCACTCGAATGGCCGCATCCCGTCACCGGTCACGTGTCGACCACGTGGTCTGAGTATGCGCGCTGATCGAGGTCACCCTGACGGATGCGCACGCGACCAGCGGTAACGGCGTCGCGGACAAGGCGAACCCATGTGGGGGACACACGCTCCCTCAAGCGCGGCGTGTCGAGGGTCGAAGGCAATAGGTGGGGAGGCCGTTGAAGAAAGGAAGCCTGAGACCAGTGCCGATGCACACGATCTACAACGTGTACCGGGTCGCCGGCATGACCTGCGACCACTGCGCCGCCTCGGTGACCGAGGAGCTGTCCGGGCTCGACCACGTCACGGACGTGGCCGTGAACCTGAACACGGGCGCCGTCACGATCACGAGTGCCGACGAACTGAGCCGGCCCCGCGTCGAGGCGGCCGTCGCCATGGCCGGTCACCGCCTGACCGAGTGACCCGGCCGCGCTGAAACGTTTGACGCCGCGCCACGGGATCGGTCCACAAGAAACCGGGGAACCTCTCCCATAGCGGAGCTTCGTCCCCGGGAGGGTCGACATCCACGCTGGTCACGACGTTGCGGGGTGGAGAGTTGAGCGTCGAGGCGAACACCAGGTGAATAGTTCTCTAGATTTTTTCACCTTCGCCCCCTCGCACGGGACGCGTGCGCGTGCAACAATCGACTCGCTGACACACCCCCGGTCAGCGCCTGTGGAGATCCCCTCCGGCCCCCGCGTTCCTCCCCCTGGCGCGGGGGCCTCTCCATGTCCGCACCCGGAACACGCAGCACAAATACCCAGAGTGACGCAACCCTTACCCGTGATTTGGGTTGCTTTGCTGGTGAGACCGCAATCTGTTCGTTATCCTCCTCTGGTGCTTTTCACCGGACGTAGTCGACCAAGCGCCAAAGCGGCGGCAGACAGTGCCGACCCGGGGCGCCATCGCACCGAGGTGGAGCAGGGCGAAGCCCTGCCGGACCGCGAGCTCGAGTCGTACCTGGCCGCCCTTTCCCCCGAGGGTGACCCCGAGTCGACCGGCTCCGGTCGTCGCTTCGGTGGGTCGCAGGTCTACCAGCTGCGCATGTCGCTGATGGCGAACGAGCAGCTGCGTGAGATCGCGGCGCACAACCAGACCTCGCCGCTCGCGCTCGCCCAGGAGTGGGTCATGCAGCGCCTCGAGTGGGAGGCCCAGCAGCTCAACAACCGCCGCTGGCCGACCGCAAGCCCCGACAACCAGTACTGAGCAAACCGAGCAACATCCAGTCGAAACACGAAGGGCCCCGGTCGCACCCGACCGGGGCCCTTCGGCGCTGAGCTACCTACAGTGCGCGTACGTTCGTCGCCTGGGGGCCCTTCGTGCCCTGCCCGACCTCGAACTCGACACGCTGGTTCTCTTCCAGAGTGCGGAAGCCCTTGCCCTGGATCTCCGAGTAGTGCACGAAGACGTCATCGCCGCCCTCGTCGACGGCGATGAAGCCGAAGCCCTTCTCGGAGTTGAACCACTTCACAGTGCCCTGTGCCATCCGCCTGCCTCCATCGCAGGATCAGCATGGGGTTACACCGTGCAACCCCGGCAGCCCCTCGGGCGTTCCTCCGCCGGTTTCCCGCCGGACACGCGGCACGCCCGCGTTTGTCGTTCCGCGAGCGTGTAAAGCACGAACACAGAAACTACTAACGGCCTGCGCGGCAGAGCGTAGCGCGACGAACACCCGCAGCACTACTACTTGCACACGGCTGATTACACCCCTCAGTCGATCGTCGCTGGCTGCGAGCGGGCGAACCCCAGTGATCTGCATCACACGCGAACGAGCCAACGTGGATCGACTCAAAGGCGTCGAAACAGATGTGAGCACGACGCGGCGGCGTGAACAGGGGGAATCCAATGGGTGAGCGGTGGTCTCGGCGTGTGCCGAGAGCGATGGTGGCGGTGGGGATCGCGGCCGTCCTGGGGTTGACGGCATGCAGCACGGGCGACGACTCGGCCGGCGCTTCGGGCGCCACGTCGACGTCCTCGGAGACGCCGGAGCAGCAGGCGGCGCCCAAGCCGCCCGCGAAGGTGGCGCTGACGCCCGCCTCCGGCGCGACGGACGTCTCGCCGGTCGCCCCGGTGAAGGTCACGGTCGCCGACGGCACCATCGAGGCGCTGACCCTCACCAACCCGACGGGCAAGAAGGTCATCGGGCAGCTCTCGGCGGACAAGACGTCCTGGACGGTCGGGGAGCCGCTGGGGTACGGCAAGACGTACACGTGGGCGGGCACCGCGACGGGCACGGACGGCGAGACGGCGCCGATCTCGGGCTCGTTCACCACGGTCACGCCCGCGGGGACGATCGACGCGTCGCTCAACGTGGGCGACGGCAGGACCTACGGCGTCGCCATGCCGATCGTCGTGCGGTTCGACAGCCCCGTGACCGACAAGGCCGCGGTGCAGAAGGCCATGACGGTCACGACGTCCGTGCCGACCGAGGGCGCGTGGGCGTGGCTCGACGACCGCAGTGCGCACTGGCGGCCCAAGACGTACTGGGCGCCCGGCACGCAGGTGAACCTGGACGCGAAGCTGTACGGTCTCGCGTTCGGTGACGGGGTGTACGGCGCCGAGGACCGGACCGCGCACTTCACCATCGGCCGCTCCCAGATCGTCAAGGCCAACACCCAGACCCACCGCCTCGTGGTCATCCGCGACGGCAAGCAGGTGGCGGACTTCCCGGCGAGCTACGGGCTGGAGTCCGACCCGGGCCGCGTCACGAACAGCGGCACCCACGTGGTCATGTCGAAGCACGAGACGTACGCGATGACGAACCCGAAGTACGACTACGAGAACGTGGTCGTCCCCTGGGCCGTGCGCATCTCGAACAACGGCGAGTTCATCCACGGGTACGCCCCGTCGATCTGGGCGCAGGGCAAGGAGAACGTGTCCCACGGCTGCGCCAACCTCGCCCCGGCCAACGCGAAGATCTACTTCGACAGCGTGATGACCGGTGACCCGGTGGAGATCGTCGGCAGCACCGAGCAGCTCGGCCCCGAGGACGGTGACTACTACGACTGGGCCCTCACCTGGGACCAGTGGCTCGCCAAGTCCGCCGTCTAGAAAGCACCGAGAACCCGGTCAGGGGTGTTGCTCCCTGGCCGGGTTCTTCGCTTAGGGTGTTCCACCGTGTCCGGGCCATCCACTTTCCGCGTGCCCGCGGCGTTGCCGTCCGCACCGCCGTCCCCGCCGCAGGACGCGACCGACGACGAGGTCGCCGCCGGTTATCTCGTGGTCCGGGCCTCCGGCGCCAGCGCGGCGCGGATGGCCATCGACTCGCCGTCCGCCGCCGCTCGCGAACCGGCTCAGATACAACTGGTCATGCGTGCGTCGCTGCCGAAGTACGTGCCCGCGCGTGGCGTCGGCCTGTCCTTCCCGGAATGCGCGCTGCGCGCCCGGCCCGCCGGTCGCAGCGGCACGGTGCTGTTGACCGTATCGACCGGAAAGCTGTCGCTCACCTTCGCCGAGCTGCGGCCGCTGATGTTCCGGCCCGTCCCGCTGGACCGGTCACTGCAGACGTTGTTCGCGGCGGCGGTGTCGCACCTGCTCGTGGTGGCGGATTCCCTTGACCCGCACGGGATCAAGCCGTACCTGACCGGGCTCGCTGAGCTGGTGCTGCGCAGCGCCCTGCGGACCGAGCTGAACCGGGCGGACGCCATCGCCACCCGCCGCCGGGACGCGGTCGCCTACATCAAGGAGCACCTGTCCGATCCGGCGCTGACGGCGGAGCGGATCGCGGAGGCGCTGTTCATCTCACGACGGCGGCTTTACCAGTTGTTCGACGACGGCGACGGGGTGTCCGGGCGCATCCGGCAATTGCGGATCGACCGCGCGAAAGAACTGCTCGGCGACCCCGCACACGCGAAACGGGGTATCGGGGAAATCTCCCGGCAATGCGGTTTCGCGAACGCGGCACACTTTTCCCGGACATTCCGGAAAGTGGTTGGAGAAACGCCCCGCGACTACCGCGACACACTGCTCGCGGACTGAGCGAAATCCACCGAAGACACCAGTCTGCCCAACACAGCCGCCAATTCCAGCCAACCCCGGCCGGTCGTCGAATGCAGCGTGAACACCGCCATCCGGCGCCCGTCCGGCTCGACGACCACTGCCTGTAGCTGCGCACCGGCCGTCGGCGGGCCGGACAGCAGGATGCGTTCCGCGATCACCACCGGGTAGCCGCGGCCGGTCACCGACGACGTGACCTCGCGGAAGTCCTGCCCGTCCCCCTCGGACAGGTGCTGTGCCAGCTCGTCGGCCGCGCCGGGACCGAGCGGGCTGTCGGTGGTGACGACCATGCCGACGAGGATCGCCGGGTCCGCCTGCGCGTGCTCGACGACCGCGACCAGGCTCGCGCCGTTCTCGTGCGCCAGCTCTGCCGCGTCCCGTGCCGCGAGCGCCACCCCGGGGTCGTGTGCCGACTCGGGGCCGCGGACGGACACGAGCAGGTCGGTCAGCGCGTCGGCCGTCGCGTCGAGCGAGTCCATCGTCACCGGGGTGATCCCCGGCACCGCGGCCAGCTTCACCGGACCTCGCCCAGCAGCGCGGCCACCGCGCCGTCCGGCGGCGCGGTGAACGTGCCGGGGGTGACCAGCGCGGCGAGCGTCGCCGACACCCGTGACGTGCGGTGCAACGCACCCGCGAGCGCGCGGATCGCCGGCGTCTCCGGTGCCGGGGTGGCGTCGGGGTCGAGGTCGGTGGCCACCTCGTCGGCTGCCCGCCGGTGCGCGCGTGCCAGCTCCCGTGCCTCCGACAGCACGTCCTCGAGTGCCGACTCGGCCGCGGCGACCCGGTCGGTGGCCGCGGCGACCTCGACGCTCGCGCTCGCCGCCGCGGCGGGAGTGGCGGCGAGGTCGAGCGCGTTCTGCTTGTCCTGCAGGGCGTCGCGGGCGTCGTCGAGCGCGCGACGGGCCCGCCGGGCGCGCGCGTCGAGGTCCTCGGTGCGGCGCTTGTGCTCGGCGAGCGTCTCGGCCCAGCGCTCCAGCACGGGGATCGCGGCCCGTGGTCTGGCGGTGTCCACGGTCGGGAGCCCGGTGCGGAACGCGTCGGCGGCGGCGCCCTGCCACGACTCGGCGTGCCGGGCCGCGGTACGCACGGCCGGTGCCACCGACGCCAGCGCGTCCGCCGCCGCCCGCAGCTGCGCGATGGTCTGCGCCACCGCGTCGACGGAGCCGGGCGTGGGGTCGAAACCAAGCCCCCGGTAGGTCACCACGGGCCCTGATCGAACCGGCTCGCCGCGTCGGTGTCCAGTGCCTCGTAGGTGCGCCGGACCTGCGTGACGGACTCGGTCAGCGCCGTGACCGCCGCGCGGGCACGGGTCACCTCGGCCTCCGCGTCGGCCAGCAACACGCCGACGACCGCCCCGAGCCTGCCCGGGCCCACGTCGCCGGGCGCGGTGAAGGACACCTCGAGGTCGTCGCTCACGGCACGCAGCGCCGACTCGGCCGCCGCGATGCCGGGCAGGTCCGCCGCGAACCCGGTCACGCGCCGAACACCGGCGGGTAGGCGGGCGGCAGGTCGTCGAAGAAGTCCATGCCCTGGTCGTACTTGTTGCGGTGCTCCTTGTCCTCCTCGCCCTGCGCACCGTGCCCGACGGGCATGCCACCGAACGCACCCGCCGCGCCCGCGCCACGCGCGCCGCCGAGGAGCCCGCCCGCGCCCGCCGCCCCACGGCCGGGCACCGGACCGGCACCGGCGAGCCCACCGGCGCCGAAGCCCGGCGAGTTGCGGATGACGTCGGACCCGCCGGAGCCCAGGCTGCCGACACCACCACCCGGCCCGCCGAACGCACCGGGAACCCCGCCCGAGGTGCCGCGGCCGCCCGCGAGCGCGGGGTCGGCGACGCTCGACGCCGACGTGGCCGCGTTGCCCGGCCCGGAGACGGACGGCGGGGTCGCGGGGGTCGACTGGGGCGGGGTGTGCTCGGGGACCGGGTCGTCCGCCCACTGCGTGCCCGGCCCGTCCTCGACGCTCTGGTTGGTCGTCGGGGCGGCGTCGGAGAAGTGCGGCATCGTGTCGTGGACGTCCTTCGACTGCGCCTCGTAGGCCGCCATGACCTGCACGGCCTCCGCCTTGCGGGAGCGGGCCTCCTCGTGGCTGACCATGCCGTCGGTCAGGAGTTCCTTCAGCAGGACGGCGGTGCTCGGGCCGCCCGTGCCGACGACCGTGTAGCCGTCGCGGAAGTTGCGTTCCGCACTGGCGAACCCGGGCTTCGGCATGCGTGACTGCGCGCGGTCGACGGCCTCGGCGTACGACGACATGCCCTGCGCGATCCGGCCCGCCGTCTGGCTCGCGCTGCCCGCCCACCGCATCAGCCGCGTGCTGGACTCGGCGGAGCTGACCGCGGCCTGGCCGTGCCACGCGCCCATCACGCGCTCCATCACCCGCTGCACGTCACCGGTCGTCGCCTCGATCTTGGCGGCGAGCGTGCTCCACTGCCCGGCGCGGTTCGCCATCTCGGCGACGTTCGCGCGGTGGATCATGTCGTACAGCTGGTCGTGCTGGTAGGCCTCCCAGTTGACCTTGCCGAACCGGCCGGGCTCGCGGTTGCGCCTGCGCTTCCTGCGCAGCGCGGCACGGCGCTTGCGGGCCCGCTCCGACAGGCCGTGCACCTCCCGCCACGTCTCGTTGCGGCGGTCGCGGTCGTAGTCGTCGGGGACGTGCATCAGGACAGCTCCTCCAGCTGGCCGAGCTGCCGCCGCAGCTGACCGACCGTCTCGTTCTCCACACCCTCGTAGGTGGCGAGTGTCTGCAGGATCGCCATGCGGACCCCGACCAGCTCCTCCAGGTAGTCGAGCAGCGCGGTCTGGACACCGCCCTCGAGGTCGGCGCGGTCGCGGAACGCCTTGCGCATGGCGCGGGTGACCGGGCTGGTCCCGTCCCCCAGCGGACCGGTCAGCTCGGCGGCGTCCCTCAGGTGGGCGACGAGGTCGTCGTGCAGGGCGGCGAGGTCGCGTTCGGCCTGGCGCAACGTCGCGAAGTCGGCGTGGATGCCGTCCATGCCCAGGCCCGCGACCCCGTGCTGGACGTTCGGGAGTGCCGCCGTGTCCGGCACGGCGTAGGCGACCAGTTCCTCCCGGTACTCACCCCGCAGCCGCTTGGCGTCCGTGAGATTGTCGATCCGTTCGCCCGCCATGGGCTACCTCCACCCCGATCCTGCCGTCCCGGGCACCCAGCCTGGTCAATCGTGACCGGCCGGGGACAGCAATTCCAGCACAGAGTGCACGGCTGGACACAAGAGCCGCTCAGCTGAACAAGCCTTCCGGCAGCAGCAGCCGAGCCAGCCGCTCGGCGAGCGCGGAGCAACGCTCCAGCTCCGGTCCCACCAGGTCGAGCACCGTCAGGTCGTCCTCGTCGTCCACCGGTCCATTGCAGCTGGTGAACGGTGCGGTGTGGACAGGCGTTGCACCCGTGGTCACGGGGGCGACTCATCCGGACAACACGGCACCCGAACTAGGCTGAACGAGTGAGTCGCGTACCCCCGAAGTGGCCGCCGGTCGACGTGGAACACCCGGCGCCGCACCCGGACGCCCCGGCCCCGGGCACCAAGCTCGGCCCGCACTACGCCCAGTGCTTCGGCTGCGGCGACGAGACCGAGGGCGGTCTCCACCTGCGGACCGAGGCCGGTCCCGACAGCACGATCATCGGCCAGTTCCAGGTCACCAGGGCCCACCAGGGCGCGCCCGGCCTGGCCCACGGCGGGCTGCTGGCCTGCGCGTTCGACGAGGCGCTCGGGTCGACCGTCGGGCAGCTGCTGCGCAGGCCCGCGGTGACCGGCAAGCTGGAGACCGACTTCCTGCGGCCCGTGCCGGTGGGCTCCACCCTGCACATCCTCGGCAAGCTCGACGGTGTCGCGGGCCGCAAGGTGTACGCGAGCGCCGACGGCAGGCTCGACGCGCCCGACGGGCCGGTTGCGCTGCGCGCGCGGGCGCTGTTCGTGATCGTCGACTTCAGCCACTTCACCGAGCACGGCACCGCCGACCCGCGCGACGTGCATCCCGACCGCGACATCAACCCGTAGGGGACCGCCACCATGTTCGGCGTGATGCTCAGCGTGCTGGTCGCGCTGATGCACTGGTACATCTGGAAAAGGCTGGTCAAGGACACGCTCAGACCCGGCCGTGCGCGGCGGGTGCTGACGGTCGTGACCGTGCTGCTCGCCGTCCTCGTGGCGGGGACGCTGATCCTGCCGCGCACGGTGGGCCTCACCGGGGCGGGGTTCTACGCGTGGCCCGGCTACATCTGGTTCGGGCTGCTCGTGTACCTGTTCCTGATCCTGGCGGTGCTGGAACTGCCACGGCTCGCGCTGCGCGGCTGGGTGCGGCGCACACCCCTCGAGGCGACGGCGACCGCGCCCACCCCGCCCGCCGAACCCGCCGAGGCCGTGCCGGACGAGCCCGTCGCTCCCGCCGCCGCCAAGCCCGACCTCAGCCGCAGGCTCTTCCTCGCCCGGGGCGCGGGCCTCGTCGCCGGCGCCGCGTCGGTCAGCCTCGTCGGCGTCGGCATGGCGAACGCGCTGGGCCCGCCTGACCTGCTGCGTGTGCCGGTGCGGCTGCCGAACCTGGACCCGGCGTTCAACGGGTTCCGCATCGCGGTGGTGTCCGACATCCACCTCGGTCCACTGACCGGGCGCGCCCACACAGAACGCCTCGTCCGGATGATCAACGAGACGTCGCCGGACATGGTCGCGATCGTCGGTGACCTGGCGGACGGCACGGTCGACGCGCTGGGCCCGGCCGCGGAACCGTTGCGTGACCTGGCGTCCCGCGAGGGCACGTTCTTCGTCACCGGCAACCACGAGTACTTCGAGGAGCCGTTCGAGTGGCTGCGTGAGCTCGAAGGGCTCGGCCTGAACCTGCTGCGCAACGAGAACACGGTGATCCGGCGTGACGGCGCCGCGTTCGACCTGGCGGGCGTGAACGACCTGTCCGGCCGCATGGCGGACGACGGCCCGGACTTCGACCGCGCGCTGGCCGGCCGTGACCCGTCCCGGCCGACGGTGCTGCTCGCGCACCAGCCGGTGCAGGTGTCGGAGGCCGCGAAACACGGCGTGGCCCTGCAGCTGTCGGGGCACACGCACGGCGGCCAGTTGTGGCCGTTCCACTACATCGTCGGCTTGCAACAGGGCGCGGTCGCCGGCCTGTCGACCGTGGACGGAACGCAGCTGTACGTGACGCGCGGCGCCGGCTTCTGGGGCCCGCCGATCCGGGTCGGCGCACCACCGGACATCACCGTGCTGTCGCTTGAGGCTAGGTGAGGGTGCGCGGGCGGATGGCGTTCGCCTTGTCGACGAGTTCGTAGCGTCGTTCCTGGTCACCGGCCAGGCGGGCCAGGGAGCGGTAGCAGCGTTCCAGCCCGAAGCGCAGGTCGCGTTCGGTCAGTCTGCAGCCCAGCACCACCCGGTTCGCGGACTCGCCCGACGAGCCGGGGCGACCGGCGCGGACCCACGAGTGGGCGGCCTCCAGGACCTCGGCGGACAGCGTGGTCGCGCGTTCGGCGTCCAGGGACAGGCGTTCCAGGCGGCGGGCCGCGTCGTGGAGGTCCTGTTCGGTCAACCGTGCCGCATCGCCCCCGCGGGTCTTGATCTTGATGGCGGCGACCTGCGCGGCGACGTGGTGGCTGGAGGTGTCGGGGACCGCTTCGAGCACCTCGATCGCACCGGCTCGTGCCCCCTGCGCCAGGTAGACGCGGGCGAGGCCGAACGCCGCGCTCACCCAGGTGCGGTCGGTGCGCCAGACGAGCTCGTAGTACCGCGCGGCCTGGAAGTAGTTGCCCGCGTACTCGGCGCTGACCGCGAGCGCCAGCTTCGGCGGGATCTCACCGGGCACGGCGTCGTAGACCCGTTCGAAGGAGGCGGCCGCGTCCGCCGGCCTGCGGGTCGCGATCGCGATGAGGCCCTGGTACCAGTCCGGACGCCAGTCGGCGGGGTCGGTGGCCAGGCGGCGCGCGGCTTCCAGCTCGCCCTGGGCGGCACGCAGGTCGCCGAGTTCGAGCCGTGCGCGCACCATCCGCAGCCGCACCTCGATGGAGTCCTGCGGCGCCGACTGCAGGGCCGCCAGCATCTCGGCGGGTTCGTTCGCGGTGACGCTGGCGAGGGTGCTGGCGGCGTGGTCGTGGGTGTCGACCATGGGCAGCGGCATGATCGAGGCGACCTCGAGCGGGTCCGGGGACGGCAGCGTGCCGTGCTCCCCGACGACCATGCCCGACCCGAAGGTGCGGGTCTCGAGGGCGAACACGTTCGACATGCTGGGCCGCGGCCTGCCGGTGCCGAGCGCCATCACCTCGCGCAGCACGCCGGTCAGCTGGTCGGCCATGTCCTCAGCGGAGGCGAACCGCTGCTGCGGGTCCTTGTGCGTGGCGCGCTTGAGCACCCGGTAGTAGGACCCGAAGAGCGCGAAGAGCGGCTCCTCGTCGGGGCCGGGCAGCGTGTACTTGTGGCGGGTCGTGTACCCGGCGAACTCGATGGACAGGACCGCGAGCGTCCGCCCGACGGTGTAGATGTCGCTCGCGACCGAGGCGCCCTCGGTGGCCAGCTCCGGCGCCGAGTACCCGAGCGTGAAGAACAGCGGCGACTCGTAGTCGTCGGTCTGCCGCACCGCACCGAGGTCGATCAGCTTGAGCTGCTCTCCGGACTGGATCACGTTGTCCGGCTTGAGGTCGCAGTACAGCATGTCGACGCTGTGCAGGTACCCGATGGCGGGCAGGATCTCCAGCCCGTACGCGATGACCTGCCCGATCGGCAGCGGTTCGGCCTTGCCGGTCTCGCGGTGGTGTTCGAGGGCGAGCTGCCGCAGGGACTGCCCGCCGACGTACTCCATCACGATGTACCCGACCAGGTTCCCCGTCTTCGGGTCGGGGTGCTGGACGAAGTTGTAGATCCGGACGACGTTCGGGTGCTCGACCTCGGCGAGGAACCGCCGCTCGGCGACGGCGGACGCCATCGACGTGGCGTCGCCGGTGTCGATCATGCCCTTGAGCACGACCCACCGGTCGCTGACGTTGTGGTCCTTGGCGAGGTAGATCCACCCCAGCCCGCCGTAGGCGAGGCAGCCGAGCACCTCGTACTGGCCGGCGACGAGGTCGCCGCGGAACAGCCGTGGCCGGAAGTTGAAGTAGGTGCCGCAGGTGGCGCACTCGCCCTCGGTCACCCCGGGCTGGCCGTCCTTGGCGCGGCCGACCTCGGCGCCGCAGTTGCTGCAGAAACGCTTGTTCTCGGAAACGGCCGGATCGGTCAGGACGGCCGAGGCCGGGTCCTTGACCGGCACCACGGGCACCTCGACCAGCCCGGCACCGAGCCGCCCGCGCCCGGTCGTCCGCGACGACGTGCGCCGCCCGGTGCCGGGGAACGAACTGGACCCGGTGCTGATCGGGCTGTCCCCCCGCGTGGGCTGCGGCGAGTCGGGGTGCTTGGGCGGCGGCTCGACGCTGTGCGTGACGGGTGTTTCGTCGAGCACGCTGGTGGGCAACGGCTCGTCCGGGGCCAACGCGGTCGCGGGCCGAACCCCCGGCTGCCGAGGCGCCACGTTGGGGACGGGAACGCCCTGCGCCCACTGCATGCCGGGCTGCGGCGCGGGCCGGGCCCCGGTGCCGGGCCGCGCGTACCCGGCGGAAGCCTGCCCGACGGACTGCGGGCCCGGCGACGGCGGTCCGGCAGGCTGCGGGCCGGTCGCCGGTCGCCCGGGCGCGGCCCACCCACCGGGTGGCGTCTGTGTCCGTGGGCCGGTGGCCCACCCGGTGCCGCCCTGCGGCTGCCCAACCCCGGGCTGCGAGCCAGTACCTGTCTGCGGCGCCCACCCGGCCGCGGGCTGGGAACCGGTCGCGGGTCGCACCTGCTGCGGCCCGCCCTGGCCCGGTCCCGGCTGCCCCCAACCCGGGTGCGGCCCCGGTGCCCGGCCATGGCCTGGCCCGGGCTGAGAACCCGTCGCCGGTCCGGCGTTCGCGCGCCCCGGCTGGGCACCGCCCTGCTGCCCCATCCCCGGCCGCGCACCACCCGGCGGCGAGGCCGGGGCGTCGTCGGACCTGCGGTGTGCGCCGCGGCCACGTGGCGGCTCGCCGTCGAGCGTGTCCGGAGACGCGAACCAGCCGGTGCCGGCCTCGCCGCCGCGGTGGGGCAGGCGGGCCGCACGCTCCTCCGCCTCCTGCCGTAGGCGGGCCGCGGCCTGTTCCGGTGTCTCGGCGACCGCGATGCCGCACTCCTGACAGTTGCCGTTCACGACCTCGCCGGAGCAGCCGGGACGGGGACACGACAGCGCCATCACCAACCCCCTAGTCCCGGTACACCGGCGTCGGCGGCGCGGGACGGGACCCGCCTGTCTGGCCGAGCCACTTGTCGTAGCTCTTCGCCCACGTGCCGTCGTTGATGGTCTTGACCAGCACGCCGTTGACGAACTTCACCATGTCCACGTTCGCCTTCGGGATGCCGATGCCGTAGGGCTCCTCGGTGAACCGCGGACCCGCCATCGTCAGGTTCGGGTCCTGCGCGACCATGCCCGCGAGGATCGTGTCGTCCGTCGACACGGCCGCGACCTGGCCCTGCTGCAGCATGATCAGGCAGTCCGACCAGTTGTCGACCTGCACCGGGATCAGCTTGGCCGGGTTGGCGGCGATGGTCTTGATGGACGTGGAGCCCTTGGCCGCGCACACCTTCTGCCCGCCGAGCTGGTCGAGGCTCGTGACCTCCGACCCGCGGTCGACGAGCAGGCGCTGCCCCGCCGTGTAGTAGATGGCGGAGAAGTTGATGTCCTTCCACCGTTCGCAGGTCGCGGTCATCGTGCGGACGACGACGTCCACGTCGCCCTCCTGCAACGCCTTGATGCGCCCGGCGGACGTGACGACCTTGAACTGCACCTTGTTCGGGTCGCCGAAGATCGCCTTCGCGATCTGGCGGACGATGTCGATGTCGAAACCCTCGAGCGCGTTCGTCGTCGGGTTGCGGAAACCGAAGAGGAACGTGTTCTGGTCGACGCCCGCGATCAGCTGGCCCCGATCCTGGATGGCCCTCATCGTGGTGCGTGGCGGCATCTGACCGGCGGGCGGCAGCGCGCCGTCCGGGCGGAAGCTCGCCTTGGGGTCGCAGTCGGGCGCGGGCGCGGAGGTGCCGGACGACGCGGGCGGGTTCTCCTCGGCGCCGACCGGTGTCG
This sequence comes from Actinophytocola sp. NPDC049390, assembly GCF_044466355.1. Lineage (NCBI taxonomy): Bacteria > Bacillati > Actinomycetota > Actinomycetes > Pseudonocardiales > Pseudonocardiaceae > Actinophytocola > Actinophytocola sp. NPDC049390. Next base: position 100,749 of record NZ_JBITMQ010000019.1, on the reverse strand, counting down.
GCCGTTCCACGGACGTGACGTTGGCGAGGTCGACCGGCCGCCCGTCGCCCGCGCACGCGGACACGGCGAGCAGCAGTGCCACGAAGACGAGGCTCGCTCGTACAGCCCTCACCGGTACTCCTGCAGTCGGTCCCTGATTCCCATTGTCACTCCCGCCGCCGCCACCAGGGCCAGCACCGCGACACCCGGCGCGAGCCCGGTCATCACCTTGCACGCCGCGCTGGTCTCCTCGGCGAAGTGCACCCTGCCGTTGCGCAACGCCTTCATCAGGTTGTCGTCGAGCTGGGTGAACATGGCGGCCGCGCTGTCGTCGGCCGCCGTGCTGATCGCGAGCGACACCGCCTCCTGGTAGGAGCCGCCGTCGTCGAGCTCGCGTACCCGCTGGTGCGCGGCGAGCCAGTCGTCGGCGTCCTTCTGCGCGGCGTCGATCAGGTTCTGTGTCTCCTGGTCCTCGGCCAGCCCCCGCGCCTGGTTCAGCAGGTTGCGGTCGCCATCGCCGCTGATCTCCTCCGCCAGCTTCGTGAACTCGGCCTCGTACTCGCCGCCGTCGCCGCGCGCGACGAGCGTCAGCGTCTCGTTCGCGCGCATCTTGAGCGCCACGATCCTGGCCTGGACGATCACCTCGACCTGTTTGCTGCCATGGTCGTGGCCCGCCGACACCCGCGACGACTCGATCAGCAGCGCGGCCGTGCCCCAGACGAGCGTGAGGACCACCGCGCCGGTCGCGACGACGAGCCCGACGTTGAGCAGCCGGTTCGTCCGCCGTGTCAGGTACCGCTGCGCGACGATCAGCGCCCCGAGCAGCACGATCACCAGCGCGAGCGAGAACCACGGGACCGAGCTCGCCGAGTCCTGTTCGCCGGCGAGCCGTTCGAAGTCGATCTCGTACAGGCGCTGCGCGGCAGGCAGGAGCTTCGCGCGCATCAGGCCGGACGCCTCGCGCAGGTAGGCCGCACCGGCCGGGAAGCCCTGCCGGTTGTAGGCACGGGCGGTCTCGACCAGACCGGTGTAGACCGGCAGCTGCTGGGACAGGACGTTGACCTGCGCCTCGGCGTCCGGCACCCCGCCGACGTCCGCGGACGCCTTCGCGAGGTTCGCCCCGGCCGTCGCGATGTCCATGTCGTACCGCTCGCGCAGCTCGGCCGGGATGGTGCCGCCCGCGAGGAAGGCGCTGGCCGCGGTGGCGTCGGCGTCGGACAGCGACCGGTAGATCTGCTGCGACGCGGCGGCCACCGGTTCGCGGTGCGCGATCAGGTTGTCGATCGTGTTCTGTTTCCTCTGGATCTCGATCGCGCCGAACGCCCCGGTCAGCACGGCGAGAAGCGCGAGGGAAACGCCGATCAGGAACAACCTGCCCGGGGTGCTCGCCGCCGACTTGCGGACACTGCGGACCGCGGTCGCTGGCAGGCTGAGCACCCGCCGGGCGCCCGGCGCCGTCGACTCCTCGCCGACCGGGGTGGTGGTCACCATCGGTGATCCACGGGACCACTCACGATGTCCATGCCCCCCTCGCCCCAACTGTGACCTCGTTCGCAGACGAACTTAGTGCAGCGACGACCTGCGCGGCCACCGAAACGGTGACGTCGTCGACCGTCGTGTGGTGACAGCAAGTGAACGAGCACCGTGCGTGACGAAACGTCGCCCGGTTGCGTGCTGGCAGGGCGTGGACCATGTCTGCCAACCTCGAACCGAGGTGGGTCATGGACTGGCTGCGGGACTCGCTCGGCTGGCTCGGCACCGCGGCGTTCGTCGCGGTGGCGGGCTACTGCGTCGCCCGGCTGGTCGCGGCGGCCAGGGCGCCCGTGACGTATCCCGGCCGCCACCGCGCCGTCGACACGGCACACGTGCTGATGGCCGTGGGCATGGCCGCGATGTCGTCGCCGGTGGGCGGACCGCTCCCGATGGCCGCGTGGCAGACCGTGTTCCTGGTGCTGACCGTGTGGTTCGCCGGCTCCTGGTGGCAGGCCAGGGGCGCCGCGCGCACGGAAACGGACGGCGCCTGGCACGGCGGCTGGCACGGCAACGGCCTGCACCACGCCCTCGGCGCCGCCGCGATGCTGTACATGCTCACGGCGATGCCGCACGCCGGGCACAGCGGCACCCCGTGGCTGCCAGGCGGGCTCGGGCCGGACATGGCGGGGCTGGCGCTGCCTGTCGTCGGGTGGGTTCTGGCGGCCTACTTCCTCGCGTCGGCGGTCGTGCTCGTGCGGTGGCGGTCGCCCGCCGGCCCCGCCGGGCTGCCCGCACTGATCACCGCACCCGCGGCCATGACCGCCTGCCAGACCACGATGGCGGCGGGCACCGGCGTGATGTTGCTCGCGATGCTCGCCTGAGCGGGTCAGGCGTTCTTCTCGGCGACGGACCTGATCCACTCCTCCGACCAGGTCAGCTCGCCGGAGCGCAGCGCGTCGAGCACGCCGTCGACCCAGTGCAGCTCGGCCTCCCGGACCGCGATCGAGTACTCCTCGTCCAACAGGAACAGGCGGGGCAGGTCCGGCACGGCCGCCATCTCCTTCCTGTCCTCCTCCAGTGACGCACGGAGGTCGGCGGACCGCTGTTCCAGGCGGGCGATGGCGTCTTCGGGAGTGAGCACCATGAGCGAGGCCAGCGCCGCGGGGAACTCCGGGTAGTCCCGCGCGGGGCTCGCGATCATGTCGCCGGTCCACTGGCGCAGGGCGAACCAGCCGTCGGGGGTGATGGCGTAGACCGTGCGCTCCGGCCTGCGCTCGTCCCGCGTCGTCGCCAGCACGGTGATCAGCCCGGCCCGCTGCAACCGGTCGATCGTCTGGTAGACGCTGTTGCGCTGCGCCACGTTCGCGACCCGGTCCTTGCCGCGCTCCTTGATCACCTCGTGCATGCGGTACGGGTGCATCGGCCCCTCCGCCAGCAACGACAGCACCACGAGCGCGAGCGGCGACCGTCGATGAGTACTCCTCGCCACCCGCAGACCGTACCGTGCTTGCCTGCTTAGTCATTTCATGTATAGTCATGGCATGACTGTAGCACTCATCGCCGGCGGCGGCATCGCCGGACCGGTCACCGCAATGGCACTGCGCAAGGCGGGCATCGACGCGACCGTGTACGAGGCCTACGACCGGGCGGCGGACGGCGTCGGCGCCTTCCTGACGCTCGCGACCAACGGGCTCGCGGCGCTGCGCGTGCTCGACCTCCACACGCTCGTGCGCGACCTCGGCTTCGACACCCCGTCGATGTCCATCGGAATGGGCGGCAGACCGTTCGCGGAGTTCGACTTCGGTGACGCGCTGCCCGACGGCACGGTCACGCAGACCATCTCCAGGGCGGCGCTGTACACGGCACTGCGCGACGAGGCGGTGCGCCGGGGCGTGCGGATCGAGTACGGCAAGCGCCTCGAGTCGGTCTCACCGACCGCGGACGGCGTCACGGCCACGTTCTCCGACGGCACCACCGCGCACGGCGACCTGCTCGTCGGGGCCGACGGCCTGCGCTCGACGACCAGGACGATCATCGACCCGGCGGCGCCACCGCCCCGGTACGTGCCGCTGCTCAACGCGGGCGGCTACGCACGCGGCCTCGACCTGGACGCGGAACCGGGCCGGATGCACATGGTGTTCGGGCGGAACTGCTTCTACGCGTACGTGGTCCACCCGTCCGGAGACGTGTGGTGGTTCGCGAACCCGCGCCAGCCACGCGAGCTGACCCGCGAGGAGCTGGCTCGGGTGCCGTGGCGGGAGACGCTGCACGGCCTCTTCAGCGGGCAGGACGGCCCGGCCCTCGACCTGATCGACGCTACGGAGGAGATCTTCGCGGGCTGGAACACCTACGACTTCCCGAAGGTCCCGACGTGGCACCGCGGCCGCATGGTGATCATCGGCGACGCCGCGCACGCGACCTCCCCCGCCTCCGGGCAGGGCGCGTCGATGGCGATCGAGGACGCGGTGACGCTCGGGAAGTGCCTGCGGGACGTCGAGGACGTGCCCGCCGCGTTCACGCGTTACGAGGCACTGCGCCGGGACCGCGTCGAACGGGTCGTGAAACAGGGAAAGCGCAACGGTGACGGCAAGTCGCTCGGTCCGGTGATGAGGCACGTGCTGCCGCTGATCCTCAGGTTAGCCAAGCCGAGCGCGTCCGGTATGCGGTGGCTGTACGGCCACCGCATCGACTGGGACGAGCCGGTGAGCACCGATGACGTCGTCGGACAGCGGACGAAAGCGAGGTGATGCGGTACGGACTCAGGCCGCCGGCCGGTCAGCGCGCGGCGGCGCGCACCGCCTGCACCGGGTCAGCCTCGGCCAGCCCTGGCGGGCACCCCACATCTGCCACGCCACCCCGGCGAGCGAGTTGATCAGGCAGCCGCGGCAGATCCGCCGCTTTCCCGTCGAGCCGGTCATCGGTGATACCTCCGTGCCGTGTCCACATCGGACGGACGCGCCGGTTCGAGCTTGTGCTCGACCTCCAGGGCCGCGTCGGGGCCGTACGCCTCGTCGAGGCGCTTGAGGAACATGTCGGGGTCGAACCGGTACTCCTGGGCGCCACGCGACTCGAGCGCCAGCGCGGCGAGCAGGCAGCCGACCTGTGCGGCGCGCAGGCTGGGCAGGCGCCAGCCCAGCCCGGCCAGGTAGCCGGCACGGAACGCGTCCGCGACGCCCTGCCGGTCGACCTCGACGCGGTCCGGCACGGCGGGGACCATGACCGGCGCGGCACCGGAGGACTCCAGGCGCACGCCGTCGGCGCCGAGGGTCTCCACCCACGTGCCGATCCGCGCGAGCAGTTCGGCGCGGGACCAGCCCACCGCGTCGAGCAGGACGTCCGCGTCCCGGCCGTTCGTGAACACGTGGTCCGCACCGTCCACGAGGGTCCTGAGCTGGTCGCCGGTGAGCGTGCCGTGCAGCGGCGCCGGGTCGACGGCCACCCGTTGCCCGAGCCGCCTGCACTCGGCGGCGTGCGCGAGCATCGCGCGTGCGTCGCCCGGCGCGATCATGACGAGGTCAACCCCCGGCACCGCGCTCAGCTCGATCGCGTGTGCCTCGGCGAGCGCGCCGGGATACAGCGACACGATACTGTTGCCGTGCTCGTCCACTGTGGACAACGTGCGTGCGGTGCTCCTGGTGAGCGACACCCGCAGCCAGCTCGTGTCCACGCCGTGGCGCTCCAGCCAGCCGCGGTACTCGCCGAAGTCGGTGCCGACCGCGCCGACCAGCGCCGGCCGGTGCCCGAGCGCGCCGAGGCCGAACGCGATGTTCGCCGCGTCGCCGCCCGGCCGGACGTCGAGGGAGTCGACCACCATCGACAGAGTCGTGCCCGCCGGGCGGTCCGGCGGGAAGCCGGTGGTGAACCGGCCGGGGAACACCATCTGGTGGTCGGTCGCGATCGACCCGGTCACCGCTGTGCGCATCGCACTGCTCCTTCCGCCACCGCTCCGCCGGATGGGCGTCGCCAGCACAGGCTGCGAGCGCGAACTCAAGAGTGCCTCGAGAACCAGCTGAGAACGCTGGACAGGACGGCTTAGTGGTCGGTTTCGGAAGTCTTTCGGGGGTTGGCGGCGACGTCGGCGTGGCGGGTCCGGCGCCGATGTCTCGAAGGTGCCCCTCGGGACGTGGCTGATGTCTCGAAGGGCGCCATGGGGTCATCGAACGTCTCGAAGGGCACTTTCGAGACACCGAACCGGGTCACGCGGCCAGCCAACCCCGAACGCGCCTCAGCCCCCGAAGAACTTCCGAATCCGACCACTTAGCAGGCGGGTCGAAGGGGAGTCGAAGATCGCTGACGATCGCCGGTGACGACCCGGAGCGGTGTAACCATGAGTCGTCGGGGATGAGCTCGTTTACCCAAGAAGCGTGCGGAAAGCCGTTCGTTCTCGCCGACCGGGAAAGCTCAGTCTGGGAGTTTCCATGCAGAATCGTCAAACCGGAGCAGCAGCCGCCCAGCCACTGTTATCGATGTCGCAGGACGACGTGGTCGACACGGCGGCCCCCGCGACGTCGAGCTGGGTGCCGGCCCAGGCGACCGACCACACGCTCAAGATAGCGTTGCTCGGTCCGCTGTCGCTCTCGCGGGGTGGCAAGCACATCACCCCGTCGGCGCCCAAGCTCCGCAAGGTGCTGGCCCTGCTCGCGGTCCAGGCCAACTCGGTCACCAGGGTCGACCAGCTCGTGGAGGAGCTGTGGGAGGAGTCCCCGCCGCCGAGTGCGCTCACGACGGTGCAGACCTACATCTACCAGCTGCGCAAGCTGCTGCGGCTCGACGACCGGCCCGCGCAGGCAGGCGGTGACCCCGCGCCGACGCTGCTCAGCCACCCCGGCGGCTACATCCTGCAGCTGCCCGACCTCTGCGACATCGACGCCAACCGGTTCGAGACGCTCGTCCGCCGCGGTCGTCAGGAGTTGCTCGCCCAGCGGACGTCGGCCGCGTCCGAGACCTTCCGCGAGGCGCTGGCGTTGTGGCGCGGTGGCTGTCTGGAGGACGTGGCGACCGGACCGCTGCTGTACTCGCACGCCACCCGCCTCGAGGAGCTGCGCCGTACGGTGCTGGCCCTGCGCATCGAGGCGGACCTGCAGCTCGGCAGGCACCAGGAGATCGTCGGCGAGCTCACCAGCCTGGTGAACGCCGAGCCCACCCGCGAGGACTTCTCCGCCAAACTGATGATCGCGCTGTACCGCAGCGGAAGGCGGGCCGACGCGCTCGGCGTGTACCAGCGCATCCGCGCCGCGCTCGTCGACGAACTGGGCCTGGACCCCGCACAGGAGCTGCAACGGCTGCACCAGCTGATGCTCGAGGCCGACCCCGAGCTCGACCTGCCCGAACTGTCCACATCGGAACCGAGCGAGGCGCCGCCGACGCTGACCCTCCACGTCGGACATTCGACGCCCGCCCAGCTCCCCCCGGAGGTCCCGGACTTCGTCGGCAGGCAGCGGGAGACGGACCGGTTCGTCGGGCTGCTCACCGGGCCGGACGTCCAGGGGCTGCAGGTCGTCAACGTGGTCGGCAGGCCCGGTGTCGGCAAGAGCGCGTTCATCACCCACGCGGCGCGCACCGTGCGCGGCCACTTCCCGGACGGGCAGCTGTACGTCGACCTCACCGGTGACGACCTGCGCCCGATGCCCACGAGGCACGTGCTCGTCCGCATGCTCAAGGCCATCGGCGCCGACGAGGTGGACATCCCGCAGTCGGTGGCCGAGGCGGCGCTGATGTTCCGGAGCTGGACCGCCGACCGGCGGCTGCTCGTGGTGCTGGACAACGCGTCGGACGCGGGCACGCTGCGCCACCTGGTCCCGACGGGTTCCGGCAGCGCGGTCGTGATCGCCAGCCGGGTTCCGGTGGCGGGGTTGTCCGGCGTGGTCCGGCTGCGGCTGCCCGTGCTGTCGCTCGCGGAGTCGGTGCGGCTGCTCGCCAACACGGTCGGCGAGCAGCGGGTGAGCCAGGAACTGGACGCGGCGGAGCGGCTCGCGGAACTGTCGGACCGGCTGCCGCTGGCGCTGCGGGCGGTCGGCGCGAAGCTCGCGGCCCGGCCGGGATGGCGACTGTCCCGGATGGTCGGGAGGATCTCCGACGAGAGCAACCGGATGACCGAGCTGAGCTACGCCGGTTTCGACGTGCAGGACCGGCTCACCGAGGCCTACCAGACGCTCGCGGCCCAGCAGCGCTGGGTGTTCCGCAGGCTGGCCGCCGCGCACGGTGAGCCGCTCACCGCGGCGGAGCTCGCGGAGCGGGTCACCATGAGCGTGTCGGCGGTCGAGACGGTGCTCGACGAGCTGGTCGACGCCGACCTGGTCGAGGAGACCGACGACGGCGTCGGCGAGCCGAGGCACCACGTGCCCGCGTTGTTGCGGCAGGTCGCGCTGGCCGGGGCGATCGCCACCACGTGGTGGCGCAACACCGCGCAGCGGTCGCCCGGCTAGGCCGGTCTGTCCGGTTCCTCCCGAGCGGTTCTCGACCGATCGTTGCCCGGTTCTCGTGCCCGTTTTCCTAGCTTGACGTGACCAGCAGGGGGTCGGCAGGAGACGAGGAACCGTCGTGCAGTCCGAGACGCGGGCCCCCGAGGGGTGGCCGAACGAGCCGAGAGCTGTCACCGGGCCCGACGGTGACCCGGACATCTTCGTGCTGGCCGGTGCCCCGGCCGAACAGCGGGGGCTACGGCTCGGCGCGCGGGTGTTGCCGCTGCGCCGCTGGATGGCGGGCAGGCACGCCACCGTCGGCGCCGAGGTCGCGGTGACCGCGAGCCTGCTCGACAGGCTGCCGACCGGGCCGACCGCGGTGATCGTGGTGGCGCCGGACGTCCCGGTGTTCTCTGTGGTCGACCAGGTGCTGCCCGCGGCGCACGGGATGCTCGCCGGGAAGCCGGCGCAGGCCGGTTCGCTGACGCTGGGGGTGGCGAGCCCGCGACCGGTCCACCCCGGCACGGCGGCCAGGCTCGCCATGTACAACCAGCATCTCGAGGCGCTGCCGGAAGCGGTCGTCGAATGTGTCGTCGCGGCCCGGCGCTGCGGGCTGGTGACCGCACACGGCAACTGTGTGCTGCTGCTCCAGCCGTTCGTGCCGGCGGGCGCGTCCGCCGTGGTGCACGCGAGCCCGGCACGCCACAGACCGGTGCTGGTCGACTGCCGCTGGGGCGTCACCGAGACGAGCTCGCCCGCGGACACCTTCGAGGTCCCGGTCGACGGGCCCGTTTCCGAGAAACTCGCGTGGAAACCGACCGCGCACGTCGTCGCGCCCGGCGGCACCCGCACGGTGCGCCTGCCGGTGCGCTGCAGCGACCGCTACTCGCTCGCGCTGGAGACCGTCCGCAGGCTCGCCACGGTGTCCCGCGACGCCGCGGTGGCCACGGGCCGCTCGCTGTCGCTGGACATCGCGGTGGGACCGCGCGGGCCGGTGGTGCTGCGCTGCCGCCCGACAAGAGAGTGACGTCCCACTCGAATGGGCGCTGCTCCCGTTTCGAGATGACTTCCAGCCCACCGGCCAACCATGACGGGACAAGCCAAGTCACCAGTCGTCGGAGGTCTCGGAGGTCACCGTGCCCCGCGCAGTCACCGTGGAACAAGGTCACGCGACAACATCGCATGCCGACATGACGAGCGCATGCTCAACCGGTACGTGTGCGCACTACCAGGAGATGGTCCGGCTGCAGCGGAACCTGCACGACGGCCTCGGTCCCGGTCTGGCCGGGATCATGCTCCGGGCCGACATCCTCGCCGAACTGCTCACCGCGAACCAGTCCGCCGCCCAGGAGATGCTGCGCGACCTGCGCCACGAGGCGGCCGCGTTCATGACCGAGTTCCGCCGGGTGCTGGCCGACCAGAGCCCGGCCGAGCTGGAGGGCCGCGGCCTCGCGGGCGCACTGCGCGCGCTGGCGGCGCGGATGAGCAGGGCCACCGGCGAGACCCTCGCGATCACGACCGACCTCGGCGCGGAACACGAACTCGACCGCGAGGTCGACCGCAGCGTCCAGGTGGCGGTCTTCTGGATCGCCAAGGAAGCGCTGACCAACGTGGTCAAGCACGCCAAGGCACGCAACTGCCGGATCGGCGTCCGCGTCGTGGACGGCGTCCTCCAACTGTCCATCGTGGACGACGGGATCGGCCGCGTCGGCCTCTCCCGGCGCGGCATCGGGCTCACCTCCATGGGCAGCAGGGCGGCCGAGCTCGGCGGGTGGTGCGAGGTCACCGACGGCGCACCCGGTGCCGGTGTCGCGGTCACCGCCCACCTGCCCGCCCGCGACCCGGGACTCGGGTGCCACGCCCCCCACCCGCCGACAGAACGGTAGGCCAACCGTGACCGCGAACCTCGAACTCGACGCGCCACCGGAGACCACCCGCGTCCTCATCGCCGACGACCACCCGGTGTACCTGTCCGGGCTGCGGATGCTGCTCGAGCTGATCAGCTCCGTCGAGGTGGTCGGCGAGGCGCGGACCGGCAAGGAGACCCTGTCCGAGATCTACCGGCTGCGCCCGCATCTCGTGCTGATGGACGTGAACATGCCCGGCACCAGCGGCATCGAGGTGACCAGGACGATCACGCCGCGGTACCCGGAGATCTCGGTGATCATGCTCAGCATGCTCGAGGACCGGGACACGTTCCTGTCCGCGGTCCGCGCCGGTGCCCGCGGCTACCTCGTGAAGGGCGCGAGCACCGGCGACATCGAGCAGGCGATCGGCACCGTCCGCCGCGGCGGCGTGGTCTTCGGCGCCGAGGTCGCGTCGTGGGCGCTGGACTACCTGAACAAGCCGCGTGAGCTGAGCAAGCCGTTCCCGGAGCTGACCGACCGCGAGCGGGCCGTGCTCGAACTGGTGGCCGACGGCCTCGGCAACGCCACGATCGCCCGCAGGCTCGGGCTGTCCATCAAGACGGTGCGCAACTACCTGTCGCGGATCTTCGCGAAGCTCCAGATCGCCGACCGGACCGAGGCGGCCGTCCAGGCGCGCCGCGCCGGACTCGGCCACTGACCACAGAGGATTGCCATGCGAGCCAAGCAAATTGCCGTCGCCGCCGCCGTGACCGCCGCACTGTGCGCCGCTCCGCAAGCCGCCGCGGAGACGACCTGCGGCACGACCGCCGACCAGTGGGTCGGCACCTTCACGGGCTCCGTGTACTACGAGCAGTTCGACTCGACGTCCAAGCTCCGGGTCGTGGTCGATCTCGGTGGCCCCAACGGCCTGACGGTCCAGACCACGAACGGCGGCGAGACCTATGCGCCGCGTGACGAGTACACCGCGATCAACTCCGGCACCCTCGACTGGTACGGCGTGACGGAACTCGATTACTGGCACTACTACAACACGACCGCCGCGACCTGCTCTGGCGAAGCCGTGTCCACCTTCTCCGGCCGCGAGCGCGTCCCGTGGGCGGCGCCGGGTTGGTACTACTACGGCGACTTCCAGCTCACCCGGGTCGGCTGAATCCACAAAGGAGTATCGATGTCCGAACAGACCTCAGCCGGGACCGGGCAGGAGGCAGGGCCGTCCTCGGGCCTGTCCCCGCTGCAGTTCCGCACCGTGCTGACGGTGTTGCTGACCGGGCAGCTGTTGTCCGCCCTCGACCAGACGCTGGTCGGCACCGCGCTGCCCACGATGGTGGGCGACTTCGGGCAGCTGGACAGCTTCTCGCTGGTCGTCACGTCCTACCTGCTCGCGTCGACCGCGTCGATGGCGTTGTACGGCAAGCTCGCCGACCTGTACGGCCCGAAACGGGTCTACATGGCGGCCATCGGCATCTTCACCGTCGGCTCGCTGCTCGTCGGGATCGCGCAGGACATGACCCAGCTGGTCATCTTCCGCGCGGTGCAGGGCATCGGCGCGGGCGGGCTGGTGGTCATCGCGTTCACCATCGCCGCCACGGTCGTCCCGCCGCGCCAGCTCGGTCGCGTCCAGGGGCTGGTCGGCGCGATGTACGCGCTCGCGTCGCTGCTGGGCCCGCTGGCCGGTGGCGCGCTGACCGAGTACCTGTCGTGGCGCTGGTGCTTCCTGATCAACGTGCCGATCGGCATCGCGGCCGTCATCGCGCTCGGCGCCCTGCTGAAGCTGCCCGCCACCCGGCGTGAGGCGTCGGTGGACTACCTCGGCGCGATGCTGCTGGTGGCGTCGGTGTCCGCCCTCGTCCTGATCACGATCTGGGGCGGCAGCACCTACGAGTGGGGCTCCGCGCCGATGATCGGCCTGATGGCGGGCACCGCGCTGCTCGTCGTGGCGCTGATCCTGTGGGAACGGCGGGCCAAGGAACCGATCATCCCGCTGTCCCTGTTCCGCAAGCCGGAGATCAGCCTGGCGCTGGTGATCACGTTCGTCATCGGCCTCGCCACCATCGGCGCGTACTTCTTCGTCCCGATCTACCTGCAGGTGGTGCGGGGCAACGATCCCACGACCGCCGGGCTCAACATCGTGCCGCTGATGGTGGCGGTGATGATCGGGTCCGGGGCGAGCGGGTGGCTCATCGCGGTGGTGCTCGGCCGGATGAAGGTCATCGTCATCGGCGGCGTCGGCATCATGACGGTCGGGCTGTACCTGTTCTCGCTGCTGGACGAGAACACCCCGGCCTGGCAGCTGTGGTGCTACCTGGCGGTGATGGGCATCGGCATGGGCATGGTGATCTCGAAGCTGATCGTCAGTGTGCAGAACAGCGTCAGCGGCCGGGACATCGGCACGATCACCGCGCAGGCCAACTACTTCCGGGTCATCGGCTCGGCCATCGGCACCGCCGCGTTCGGTGCGATCCTGGCGGCCCAGCTGGTGTCCGGGTCGGCCCGGCTCGACCCCGAGGTGCTGGCGCAGCTGCCGGACGGCTCCGCCGTGGTCTACGAGGACCCGGCGGCGATCCGGTCGCTGGCGGAGACGGCGCCGGAGGCGCACGCCCAGGTCGTGCGGATGTTCGCCGACGCCATGCAGAACGTGTTCCTGGTGGCCGTGCCGCTGATGCTGCTGGCGTTCGTCCTGTGCTGGTTCCTGCCCAACACCAAGCTGCGCGACGGCGGCCACGGGCACGGGCACGGTGGCCACGGCGGCGCACCCGCCGACGAGGCACCGGCAGGCGCGCCGGCCGACGCGCAGGCCGCCCCGACGGCGATGGTCGCGAAGGTCGAACCCGCCTGACGCGACCGGCGGTGGGGCGTGCTCGGTGCCCGCTCCACCGCCGGTCGTGAACACCTCGCGGGGGACGGGCTTTCCCGCTCTTTCCCCGCCACCACGAGGACACTCGGCTGCACAACAGCCACCCATGAGGAGCTGATCATGACGTCCACCCAGGTCCACACCCGCGCACGCGGCGCGCTCGGTGGCCTGCTCGCCGGGCTCGGGTTCTTCGGCGGCATCGCGGCGACGAAGGCCACCGAGAAGTCGGAGTACCCGCGCCCCGGCACCCCGCCGGAGGAGGTCCAGAAGTACTTCACCGAGTCCACCACGGCGGCCCGGCTCTCCGTGCTGGGGCACGCCGTGTCCGTCTCCGGGCTGGCCCGGTTCACCGGCACGGTCGCGGGCCTGGCGAAGCGGGCGGGCAAGGGCTCCGGTGCGCTGCGTGCCGCCGCGCTGACCGGCGGCGGGTTCGCGGTCGCGACGCAGATGCTGTCCGCGTCCTCGACGCTGCTGCTGACCAGCAAGGACAACCACCTGCAGACCACGAAGGACCTGCGCGAGGTGTCCTACCACCTCGGCGGCCACCTGCACGGCGTCGGTTTCGGCCTGCTGACCGGGGCGCTGGGGATCGCGGGCCTGCGTTCCGGGGAGCTGCCCAAGCCGGTGGCGATCGCCTCGCTGGTCGCCTCGCCGCTCGGCATCCTCGGGCCGCTGACCCTGCTCAAGAAGCAGACGATGGTGGCGCTGCCCATCGGGCACCTGCTGTCGCTGCTCGTGAGCGGCGCGGCCGGCGTGACGCTGGCCCGCGGCTCCCGTCCCCGCCAGCTCACCGACGGCTCCGCCAAGGCGGCCGACAAGGAGGAAACGTCATGAGGGTGACCGTGTTCGGCGCGACCGGCGGCACCGGCAAGCAGGTCGTCGACCAGGCACTCGCAGCGGGCCACAAGGTCACCGCGGTGGCCAGGAACCCGCAGGCCGCGGAAGCCGCCCTCGGTGAACGCGACGGGCTCACCGTGGTGCCCGGCGACGTGCTCGACGCGGAGTCGGTCGCGACGGCCACCGCGGGCAGCGACGCCATCATCTCGGTGCTCGGGGTCGCCGACCGCAAGCAACCCACTACCGTGTACTCCGCCGGGGTGGCGAACATGGTGCGGGCCATGGGTGAGAGCGGCCCGCGCCGGATCATCGCGCTGTCCGCGGACGGCGTCGAGCCCAACCCGAACGTCAACATCGGTCAGCGGCTGGTGATGGCGCTCGTGGTGGCGCGGATGTTCAAGCACCAGTACAAGGACATGCTGGAGATGGAGCGGGTGCTGGCCGAGGCCGACGTGGACTGGACGGTGGTCCGCCCGCCCCGGCTGTCCGACGGTGAGCACACCGGCGAGTACCGCGTGGACGCCGAGGAACCCATGAAGGACTCCTCGACGATCTCCCGGGCCGACCTCGCCGACTTCATCGTCACGCGCCTCGCGGACGAGGACACCCACCGGAAGATCGTCTGGGTGTCCAAATAGGAAGGAACGAAAGGGATGCGGGTCAGTATCAGCGTCAGCGACTTCACCTGGCCGGGCGGGCCTGCCGCGATGGGCGCGCACCTCGCCGCCCTGGCCGGGGCCGCGGACGCGGCCGGGGTGCACACGCTCTGGCTGCCGGACCACCTCGTCCAGGCAGACCCGAGGAAGAGCCCGGACGCCGAGATGCTGGAGACGTACACGACGCTGGGGTTCATCGCCGCACGCACCGAGCGGATCCGGCTCGGCGCGATGGTGACCCCGGTGTCGTACCGGTCGCCGTCGGTCGTGGTGAAGGCCGCCACGACCCTGGACGTGCTGTCCGGCGGCCGGGCGTGGTTCGGGATCGGCGCGGGCTACAGCGAGGGGGAGGCCAGGGACATGGGCCTGGACTTCCCGCCGACCGCGGAACGCTTCGAGCGCCTCACCGAGGCGCTGGAGATCGCCTTCCGGATGTGGGCGGGCGACACCACGCCGTACGAGGGCACGCACTACCGGCTCGGCAAGCCGCTCAACAGCCCCAACTCGCTGCAGCGGCCACACCCGCCGGTGCTGATCGGCGGGAGCGGCGAACGCAAGACGCTGCGCCTGGTCGCCCAGTACGCCGACGCGTGCAACCTGGGCGACATGCCGGACAAGGGCGCCACGATCCGCCGGAAGCTGGCCGTGCTCGAGGAGCACTGCGCGGACGTCGGCCGTTCCTTCTCCGACATCGACAAGACCGTCAGCACGGTGTTCATCGACGGTGAGAGCCCCGAGGCGTTCGCGGAACGCTGCGGGGTCCTGGCCGGCTACGGCACCGAGCACGTGGTCCTGTTCCACTCGTGGACGCTCGAGTCCCTCGACGCACTCGCCAAGCTCATCCCGGCCGTCGCGGACATCTGACGACCTGGACACCACACGGGACGGCGCCGGTACCCCCTCGCGGTACCGGCGCCGTCCCGTGTGCTTCCGCGGCTACAGCCCGAACATGCGGGCCGTCTCGATCCGGTCCACGTAGAGGATGGCGTCGAACGCCACGTCCCGCCACGGGTCGACCAGCTGCTTGTACTCGGTGTCCTTCGCCGGGTCGTACGGTGAGGCGATGAGCCGGATCTTGGTCGGCCCGTTGAGCCATTCCCGCACCTCGGGGGACTGCGGACCGCAGGCGTTCAGGTCGAGCAGGAAGTTCGACACCCTGGCCTGGCCGAGCGTGTGGTCCACGAACGACGGGTCCGGCGCCGGGATGTCGGTGATCGCGGGCCCGGACGGGCTCTGCCAGCCGACGAACACCTGCCCCTGGCCGAAGCAGCTGCCGATCGCGACGTACCGGTCGCCGTAGTCGCGGCGGAAGTAGTGCGCCGACAGCACCCTGGAGCGGTTCATGTCGAAGGGCGGGATCGAGATCACCATCGTCGGGTTCGCCGCGATGTGGCCGTTGTGCGCGAGGTAGACCACCCGGTGCGGGACCCGCCGGAGCCACCGGTTGGTCTGCTCCGAGATGTAGTACTCGCGGGTGTCCCCGAGTGTGCCCTTCCAGGAGAGGAAGTCGAAGAACCCGAGGATGTTCTGCGCGTGCGACACCGCGTCCAGGTAGGCGACGGCCGACGGCGCGTCCGGCAGTCCCTCGACGAGCGCGAACATGGCCTTCGCGTGCGCGACCATCTCGTCGCGCCATTCCTCGGTCTTGTTCGGGTCGACGTACCACATGATGGTTTCCTGCGGGTCGCCGTGCATCGCGAGCGGGTCGAGGTGCTCGTGCAGCTCCCCGAGGCGGTCCGGGGCGACGTCGGTGACGTACTGGATCACCGCGTCGTACTGGAACTGGCGGACCTCCAGGGAGTCGTTGCCGAGGAACCGGACCTTGTCCGACTCCCGCCTGCCGACGTTGAACTCGCTCATCCAGCGCACGATGTCGACGAACGCCTCGTGCCGCACGATGGGGAACGCCGTCGCGACGACGTCACGCGCTGCCTGCGGGTCGCCGCCGCCGTCGCGCACGTACTCGTCGATGAGCACCCCCGCGCCCCAGCTCTCCTCCCACGCGACCGTGCGGAAACCCATGTGCTCCACCAGGAACCGGATCACCCGGTGGTGCAGCGTGGTGATGTTGTGGGTGCCGTGCGCGTCGTAGCCGACCCCGACGAGCCGTGCGTCGCCGACGATCCGCCACAGCGGGTAGAGATCGTAGAGCGGTCCCTGTGCGTCGAGGGTGCGCAGCGGTGCGGCGTGCCGGTTGATCCACGAGACCACCTCCCTGGACGTCGCGGCCTGCGCGGGCTGGCCCCCGACCAGCCCGGTGCCGGTCGCCACGGCCCCCACCGCCGCCGCGGCGGCTCCGACGAACCGGCGCCGAGTCAGCTGAGGTCGCGGATCACCCGTTGTCGGTTCGGGCATGTTCATCAAGGAACCCCATTCGTCGACTTTCTCAAAAAGCGGCACCACCATGCTCCCCGACACGGGTGGTGAACGGCTGAGTACACAGACGAATCACGGCGCTACCTTGACCAATGGGCTACTGGTGTTCGAGTCCACGCCCAATCCTCACCATCCGTAACTTTCGGGCACGGCGAACCCACCCGTTCGGGGCAACTCACCCATCATTTGATGACGTCACACCCTGCGAATTTGGGCGAGAAGAACGGGATGATTTCACGAATATGAGTCACACACGCATTCACTACCCAAGGCAGGAATACATGACACTCGTCAACGGCGGTTTGACGAAGAAGATCCACGCTGATCCCCAGGTCGGCTTTGCCTGGCTGCGGCTGATCAGCGCGCTGCTGGTCGTCGCCGACCACAGCATCTTCTTACCCAATCCCGCGAACCAGTTACTCCTCCTCGATATCCCGGTCGGCGACTACGCGTTGATGTTGTTCTTCGCCCTCAGCGGCTACCAGGTGCACGACAGCTGGCGAAGAGACCCGAACTGGTGGCGGTTCAGCGCGAGAAGAATTCTGCGCATAGTTCCGCCGCTCGCCGTCGTGCTCGTCCTCACGGCGTTCGTCATCGGCCCGCTGTTCACCACGCTGTCCCTCGGCGACTACCTCACGAACCCGATGACGTGGAGCTACCTGTCCACCACCGTCCCGTTCCTGCTGCAGGGTCCGCTGCCGGGAGTGTTCGAGACGAACCCGCACAACATGTCGGTGAACCCGTCGCTGTGGACGCTGCCGATGGAGGTGTTCGGCTACGGCCTCGTGCTGGTGCTCGGCGTCGCCATCGCGATCGGCGTGCCGCGGCTCGTGCTGCCGGTGCTGCTGGGCGGGCTGATGCTGCTCCTGGGCGTGTACGACGCCACCCTCGGCCAGTACGACGCGGGCGGGTTCCTCGGCGTGATGCCGATGGCCATGCTCGTGAAGTTCATGATCCCGTTCTTCGTCGGCGTCGTGCTGCACGCCTACCGGCACCGGGTCGCGTTCCGGCCGAGGTACGCGCTGGGGCTCGCCGCGTCGTGGCTGGTGATCCACGTCGGCTTCATGCCGGACGCGGTCGGCATCCCCGGCGGCACGACCGGGCAGGACGGTTCGATCTTCCGGTTGGTGACGCTGGACAAGTGGCTGCTGGCGTTCGCCGTCGCGTACGGGGCGATCGTGCTGGGGCAGCACTGGCCTGCCCGGCTCCAGCGGGGCGCCCGCTGGGTCTACGGCAGCTACGGCGCCTACATCTGGGGAGCGCCACTGCAGCAGTCGCTCATCGCGCTCGGCGTCACGAACGGCTGGGTGCTCCTGCTCGTCTCGGCGCCGGCGGCCTACCTGTTCGGCCTGGCCTCGTGGCGCCTGGTCGAGATGCCGACACAACGGCTCCGCAGGCACCTCAAGGCGAGCCAGCTCCCGATGACGACCGCGGAGCCGGTCCGGCGGCAGCCGGCCGGCGTCTCCGCCGGGTGACACACGAGAGCCGCCGGCTCCGCCTCGGCGGGCCGGCGGCTCAGTGGTGTCGACTATCCGCGCGAGACGAGGGACCTGAGGAACAGCGCGGTGTTGGCGGGCCGTTCGGCCATCCGCCGCATCAGGTAGCCGTACCACTGGACGCCGTAGGGCACGTACACCCGCACGGTGTGCCCCAGCTCCGCGAGCCGCCGCTGCTCGATGGGTCGCACGCCGTACAGCATCTGGAACTCGAAGCTGTCCGCCTTGCGTCCGTGGTGGGCCGCGCGGTCCGCGACGATGTCGACCAGCCGGGGGTCGTGCGTGGCGAACATCGGGTAGCCGTCGCCGGACAGCAACGCGTTCACGCACCGCACGTAGCTGAGGTCGACGTCGTGCCGGTCGGGGAACGCTACCTCGGCGGGCTCGGCGTACGCGCCCTTGCAGAGCCGCACGCGCGACTCCGGTGTGGCGAGCGCGGCCGCGTCGGCCTCCGTGCGGCGCAGGTAGGCCTGCAGCACGGCACCGACCCACGGCCACTCACGGCGCAGCCGTGTCAGCACGCGCAGTGTGGAGTCGGTCGTGGTGTGGTCCTCCATGTCCAGCGTGACGGTGGTGCCGCAGCGCTCGGCCGCGAGACAGACCCGGCGCACGTTGTCCAGCGCGAGCTGCTCGTCGAGCAGCTGACCGACCGCGGTCAGCTTGACGCTCACCTCGACGTACTGGGCGAGGCCCGCGGACGGCAACGCCTCCAGCAGTTCGAGGTAGGCACGGGTGGTCGCGTCGGCCAGTGCCTCGTCGGTGGTGTCCTCGCCGAGGTAGTCCAGGGACACCGTCAGCCCCGCGGCCACCAGCCGCCTCGCCGCGGCGAGTGCGTCCCGTGTGGACTCGCCCGCGACGAAGCGGCGGACGACGTCCCTGGTCACCGGTGCGCGCGTGATGACGCGCTTGAGCGCGTCACTTCCCGCCGCGGCCAGGATCATGCTGCGTAGTGGGTGCATCGTGCTCCTTCGCCAGCTCCATACCGCACCGAAGAGCGCGGTAAGGGCAGCGTGTGCCGACACCCGATCGTCACACCCTGCCCTCCTCGCGTGGAACGTGAAGGACGCGTCAGACCATGATCTTCCCGCCCGCGATGTCCGTCGTCTGGCCGGTGATCCAGGACGACGCGTCGGAGGCGAGGAACAGCGCGCTGTTCGCGCAGTCGGCGGGGGTGCCCCAGCGGCCGAGCACGAACTGCTCCTTGATGACCTGCTCACGGACGTGCGCCGGGATGCGCTGCTCCTGCTTCTTCGTCAGGATCGCCGACGGGGCGAGCGCGTTCACCCGCACGTTGAACTTGCCGACGTCCTGCGCCACGCGCCGGGTCAGCTGCAGGATCGCGGCCTTGGCCGCGGCGTACCCGTACGACGACCAGCCGGGCAACCTGCCCGCCGCCGACGACATCGTGATGATCGACCCGCGGCCGCGCTCCGTCATGCCCGGCACGAACGCCTTGAGCGTGAGGAACGTGCCGGTGAGGTTGCCGTCGATGATCGCCCGCCAGTCCTCCTCGGTCACCTGGTCCATCGTGGACGGACCGGGCTCGAAGCCCGCGAACGTGCACAGCACGTCCACCGGCCCGAACGCGTCCGTGGTGGCCGCGTCCAGGTTGGCCAGGTCCGCGCTGGAGAGGGTGTCGGCGGGCACGCCGACGGCCTCGCCGCCCTGTGCGCGGATGTCGGACACGACCTCCTCGATGGCGTCCTTGTCACGGCCGCTCACCACGACCTTCATGCCGTTGGCCGCGAAATGGCGGCACGTCTGCCCACCGATCTCGCCTGAGCCACCGGTGACGACGGCGACCTTGCCGGCCAGATCGGGGTAGGTGGGAATGCTCGTGGTCATGGAGATCGAACCCTTTCGGTGAAATGGTGGCGCGCTGATGTCACTCGAATCGGTACTCGGTGAAGTCGGCCACCCGCCGGTAGCCGACCTTCTCCACGACCGCCAGCATCGACTCGTACTTCAGGAAGTGCGTGCACACGGTGGCGTCCGCACCGTTCTCCAGCGCCCGTGCGGTCACCTCGCCCAGCAGCAGGGTCGCGTAGCCGCCGGAGCGGTGGTCCGGTGAGACGAACACGCCGGCGGGCCGGACCACACCCGCGATGTCGAGGCCCCACCCCGCGGCGCCGACCGGGGTGCCGCTCTCGTCCTCCCACACGATCTGGCGCCCGCCCGCGATCTGGCCGCCTGCCAGCTGCCGCGCCCGCTGCGCGATCTGCTCCGGCGGCAGGCCGCTGTCGCGCATGCCCGCCATGAACCACTCGGCGACCGTGTCCAGGTCGTCCTGTGTGGACATACGGGGGCCGCCGCCCGCGTTCGTCGGCCGGGTCGTCTCCGTGCAGACCATCAGCCACTGGTCGCGCTCGCTGTGCGCGCTCTTGCCGGTCAGCTCGGCCCACCGGGCGGCGAACGTCTTCGCGCTGGCCGCGGCGCCCGCGACGCCTTCGAGGTCCGGCAGCACGGTGACCAGGTGCTCGGCGAGCGCCCTGGCGGCCGCGTCCGGCATCTCGGAGAGCGGCATGCGGTAGGGCAGCCGGGCGAACGCGGCGCCCACGATCGCGCCGTCGGCATCGGTGACCCACGAGAACACCGGGTCGCCCTGGCCGGGCGGCACGCCGTTCGGGTCCAGGGCGTGCACCAGCAACACGTTGTTGCGCACCGGTTCGAGCTTCAGCCAGTCGCCGACCCGCGCGGCGAACTCCGCCGCGCTCGACGTCGTGTGCACCTTCATGTCGTCCGCCTCCACAGTGGACACCTCAGCCCGCACGGCGGGTGGCGAGCCGACCGCCTGCGATGCCGTTGACCAGCAGGCCGGAGAACCGGCCGATCGGGATGAGCAGCGCCACCTTCTCCGTGGCGAAGTACAGCGGGGACAACAGGCTCGCCGCCGCGGAGACCAGCCCCGCCACGGCCAGCGGCTTCGGCAGCTCACCCGAACGCAGGCCGGCCAGCGCGAGCGAGCCGGTCAGCACCCCGAACCCGACGCCGTGCACCGGGCCGCCCGCCGCGAACGCGGTGTCGTTGAGGCGCACCGCGGCCGCGTCGTCCTCGCGCCGGTCCGTCGTCAGCGACGCGGTGCACGCCGCGGACGTGGCCAGCGACGCGACCGTGGCCGCGCCGCCCGCCAGCGCGGCCGCCCGCAGGGACCGCGACCCGGACCGCTTCGCCGCCTTCGCCACCGACGAGGTGAACCTGGCGACCGACAGCAGCGACACCACCTGTCCGACGGCACTGACCTTGCCCGCCTTGGGGCTCGCGTCGTACCACTTGCGGACGTCCTCCGGGGCCGAGCCCGGTCGTGGCGGCGGGCCACCCGCCAGCTTGATGGAACCGCCGACGCTGGCGATGAAAGCGGCGCCGGCGAGCGGGGCGCTCAGGGCTCCGAGATCGCGTGATGCCATTGCGGCACAACCTTTCCGAGTCCGGCCGCGGATACCGTGCGGATCAGAGGGGAGTCGACGGCGTGACCGTCTGCTCGTGGATGACGGCGTCGTACCAGTCCAGGAGCGAGCCACCGGTCATGTAGTGGTCGTCGGGTCGGGAGTCGTCGCAGACCGAGCCGATGACCCGGCCCTTCACCGTCCTGCCCAGCCACTCCCGGACCGCCTCGTCCGCCTCGGCGCGCAGGTCGACGAGGTAGCGCGGCACGTCGTTGGCGAACGGCCGCTCGTGGAAGTCCTCCGGCTGCGTCGGCGTCTCCAGCGGCCGGGCCGCGAACGGCGGCGCGCTCCAGCCGGAGTTCACCGTGCCGCGGTCGTAGGTCAGCCCGATGGAGACGTACCCGTCGCCGAACACGCTCGCGAGCGTGGCGCCCGTCGGCTTGAACGTCAGCGAACCGCGCGGCGGCACCGAGATGTCCAGCGACTCGGCCCGCACGCTGTGCGCGTTGGTCGACCAGTAGGCGATCCTGTCGCCGCTGTACTGGTGCCACCAGCGCAGGTTCTCCGCCATCTGCTCGTCGCGGTAGCCGTCGTCGACCAGGTGGTAGGCGTAGTGCTCGTAGAACGCCACGATCTGGCGGGCGTGCTGCACCGCCAGGTCGTGGCCCTTGCCCGACCCGCCGGACTCCTGCACCAGCCGCAGCGCCTGGCGTGCGTGCTCGACGTAGGGGTCCTTGTCCTTGACCTGCATGATGAACCACGGCACGTGGTCCGGGCGGGTCGGGCGGATGACGTCGATGTGCGCGGCCAGCTCGTCCGCGCGCGCCGGCGCCACCTTCGCCACGTACTCGGTCACCGCGTCGTAGACCGGGAGCCGGGTGTCGATCACGCCGACGCCGACGAACTGCACGAGGTCGTCCGGGTGCGTGGCGTTCCACTGCCGCAGGTACTCGACGGCGTCCCGCATCTCGTGGACCCGCCACGGCACCCCGGACTCCTTCATCAGGGCGTCGAGGTCGCCGTAGCCGGACCGCACGTAGTCGTTCAGCGGCAACGCGACGTCCCAGTCCTCCTCGGTCGCCACCGCGCGGAAACCCAGCTCCTCGACGAGGAAGCGGACAACCCGATGGATCGTCGTGAACTGCTCACGCGCCCCGTAGGTCGACCCGCCGAGCCCGACGATCACCGCGTCGCCGACGATGCCGCGCAGCGGCTCCAGGTCGTCGACCGGTGCCGCCGGGTCGGTGGTCGCGAGCGGCTTCGCGTTCGCCCTGATCCAGTTCGCCACGTCCTGCCGGAGCTTGGCCTCGGGGTCGGGGCTCGGCAGCCGGTGTGCGTTCATGTCTCGTCCACTTCCTTCTTCGCGGGGGTCAGGCGGGCTCGGCGATGATCATGTCCGTGGGGCCTGCCGGCCACATGACCCGCGTCTCGGCGAGCTTCAGGCCGGACGCGGCGAAGAGCGCCTCCCACTCGGGCACCGTGCGGATGCCGCCGCGGTGCAGCGCGAGCTGCGTGACGTCGAGCAGCTTGCCCGGGTGCGGGCCGTTGCCGTCCGGCAGCACGGGCTCGAGGATCAGGATCCGGCCGTTCGGGTCCATGGCCTCGCGGATGTTGCTCAGGACCTTGCCTGCCTCGGGGTCGTCGTAGCTGAACAGGATCGACGACACCACGTACACGTCGCCGCCGGCCGGCACCGACTCGAACATGTCGCCGGCGACGCCGTTCGCCCGGTCGGCGATGCCGACCCTGGCGAACACCTGCTCGGCGGCGTGCACCACGTGCTCCTCGTCGAACACGGTGGCCTTCAGGTTCGGGTAGTGCGGTGCGACCGCGGCGATCAGCCAGCCCTCGCCGCCCGCGATGTCGATCAGGTGCTTCGCGTCGGACAGGTCGTAGTTGGAGAACGCGACCGAGTGCGCCTCGCTGGCCAGGTTGCCCATGGCCTTGCCGAAGAGCGCGACCTCCTCGGGGTGGCTCTGCAGGTAGTTCCACATGCTGGTGCCGTGCGCCTTCTCGAAGGCCACCTCACCGGTGCGGACGCTGTGCGCCAGCTCCGAGTAGGCCACCAGCCGGGTCCGGCCGCCGACGTCCTGGGCGATCTCCTTCATCGAGCCCTTGACCCCGGAGCGCAGCGTCTCGCCGAGCGGGTTCAGCCCGAACACGCGGGGCGAGACCTCCTCGAACACGCCGAGGCCCGCCAGCCCGCGCAGCAGGCGGAACAGGTTGACCTCGTGCGCGTCGACGGCCGCCGCCAGCTCCGACACCGGACGGGGGCCGTCCGCGAGCTGGTCCGCGATGCCGAGCTCGGCGGCCACGGAGATCATCTGGGTGGCCAGCGCGCCGTAGAGCATCTCCATCATCTGCATCGGCGGCGGCGCTTCGCCGTTGTAGGGAAGGGCGTAGGAGCCGGGGGTCGTCATGTGCGTGCCTTTCTGTGACGCGTTGGCTGGCTCACTGCGAGGCGGACAGGCCACCGTCGACGTAGAGGATCTGACCGGTGATGAAGCTTGACCTGGGGCCCGCGAGGTAGATCGCCGTGTTGGCGACCTCCTGGATCTCGGCGACGCGGCCGAGCGGCGTGCGGTCGGCGACCATGTTGGCGAAGTCCGGGTTCTGCAAGGCGGCCTCGGACAGGGCGGTGCGCACGAACCCGGCGCCGACCCCGTTGATCGAGATCTGGTGCTTGCCCCACTCCGAGGCCAGCTGCTTGATCAGCAGGTGCAGGCCGGCCTTGCTCGCGCCGTAGGCGGCGAACCCGCCGAGCTGGAGCCCGATGTGGCCGCGCACGGAGGTCATGTGGACGATCCGCCCACCCTCACCGCTCTTGATCATCGCGCGGCCGACCGCCTGGGAGAGCAGGAAGGCGCCGGTGAGGTTGATGTCCACGACGGAGCGCCACTCGGCGGTGTCGAAGTTCTCCGCCAGGTTGATCTTGAGGACGCCGACGCAGTTGACGAGGATGTCGACGCCGCCCCACTCCTGGGTGAGGTCGTCGACCAGACCGGCCACGCTGTCGGCGTCCGAGGTGTCGAACGCGTACCCCGCGGTCCGGTTCTCCCCGTTGGCGAGACGATCGGCGAGCGCCTGGCACGACTCCTTCTCCAGGCCGGCGATCGCCACGTCGGCGCCGTCGGCCGCGAGTCCGGCGCTGATCACGCTGCCGATCTCGCCGTCCCCACCCGCGATCAGGGCCCGCTTGCCCGCGAGGGGCTTGTTCAACTCGCCGATCGTCTCGACCATGATGTCGTTCTCCCTGGGGTTGAGGCGGATCAGGCCGAGTGGATGGCCAGGGCGTAGCCGCCGCCCGGGTTCTCGCGGGAGATCGGCACCTCGCCGCCGACCGTGATGTGCCGGACACCGGTCAGGCCGGGCACGGGCTCGGCGACGACGCGCCGGTCGGTGTTGCCGTTGCCCAGCTCGCCCTTGTCGTTGCAGCCCCAGGCCCACACGGTGCCGTTCTCGAGCAGCGCCAGCGTGTGGCCGTAGTTGCCCGGGTTGGCCTCGCCGCCGCCACCGGTGCCGGCGATCTGCTTGACCCCGCTCAGGCCCTTGACCTCCACCGGCGTCAGCTTGTTCTCGGTCGTGCCGTCACCGAGCTGACCGCGGTCGTTGATGCCGAACGCGCGCAGCGTGCCGTCCTCCAGCAGCACCACCGTGTGGTGGTAGGCGCAGGTGGCCGCGACCGCCGTGTTGATGCCCTCGACCTTCTTCGGGCTCGACAGGTGCACGGTGTCGCCGTGGCCGAGCTGGCCGCGGTCGTTGTCACCCCAGGTCCAGACGGTGCCGTCGGTCTGGATCGCGACGCTGTGCCCGCCACCGGCGGCGAGCGAGCGGACCTCGCCGAGGCCGTCGATCTTCGTGGGCGCCGGGCGGCTGTCGTAGCCGCGGCCCGCGTGCTCCTGGTAGGTGCGGCCGGGCACGCGGTCGTTCGCGTCCGGGCCGTCGCCGAGCTGGCCGTAGTCGTCCCGGCCCCAGGTCCACACCGTGCCGTCGGCGCGCAGCGCGACCGCGTGGCCGCCGCCGGAGATCAGCTGCACGACCTCGTCGATGCCGTCGACCAGCACCGGCACGGGGTGCAGCCGCAGGTTCTTCGGGCCGAGCAGGCCGAAGAAGCCACCGCCCGCGCCCCACACGGTGCCGTCCTCGAGCAGGTACAGCGTCTGGCCGCCGCCGGGGACGACGTCCTTGATGTTCTTCAGGCCCTTCACCGGGGTCGGCTCGTGGGCGTTGACGTCCACCGCGCCGTTGCCGACCTGACCGAAGGCGTTGCGGCCCCAAGCGACGGCGGTGCCGTCCTCGAGCAGCGCGACCACGTGGCCACTGCCCGACTCGACCGTGCGCACGCCCTCCAGCCCGGGGACGGCGGCGGGGCTGGGGCGGCTGTCGGTGGTGCCGTCACCGAGCTGACCATTCGAGTTGTCGCCCCACGCGCTGACGATCTCAGTCATACCAGTTCCTCTCCTTCGCGGCGTCCGCCGTTTCCTGGAGTCCGGCGGCGGCGTTTCGGCGACATTTCAGTGGCGTTCGGTGGCGTTCCGTGGCATTTCGCGAGAACCGTCCGCACCGCGTGGCGAACGCCACCTGGCACCGAACCGGGCCGCGAACACCGCGTTGCCCTCGGACGTTTCCAGGCTCCGTCCCAACCGTCCCCACGTCGTGGGGCTGCTGTCCCAGCCCCCGTGGGATCCGGTCCTCGGAACGCCCGGATTGCCCCGATTTCGGCGATTACCGATGGGTATTTCGCACGTGATTTCCCGGATGCGCAGGACGACCGGCCCATGGCGGCGGGAATTGCCTCGAACATGATTAGTGAACGGGTCGAGAGATGAGGAGCGACAATGCGATGGATCGTGCACGGTGAACGGCGTGTCTACACCAGCGCATATCTGGACCTCTGCCTTTCCGACGTCGAGGTGCCGGACGGCGACCGCTACGAGCACCACCTGGTCCGGCTCCCCCGCTCGGTCGGCACCCTCGTGCTCGACTCGGCGCAGCGGGTGCTGATGGTGTGGCGGCACCGGTTCACCACCGACACCTGGAACTGGGAGCTGCCCGGCGGCTGGGTCGACCCCGGGGAGAGCCCGGAGCGCGCGGCCGCGCGCGAGACCGAGGAGGAGACCGGCTGGCGACCGGGCGAACTGCGCGAGCTCGCCTACATCCAGCCCTGCGCCGGGATCACCGACGCCGAGCAGTACCTCTACCTCGCCTCGACCGCGCGGCACGTCGGCCCGCCCCGGGACGGGTTCGAGTCCGACCGCGTCGCGTGGCTCCCGCTGGCCGACACCCCGGGGATGATCGCGCGACGGGAGATCGTCGGCGGGGTGTCGTTGATCGGTCTGCTGAGTGTCCTCAACGGACACGCGGTCGCCACGCAAGCCGTCGTGGCACCGGCGCCGCGGTCGGCCGCCTGAGCCCGCCCGGTCGGACTGAAGGACCCCTTCGGTGCGGTCGGACACCGTCACGCGGCGGCGCGGGCACCGGCGGCCGCCGCGCGCACCGCGGTCACCACCGTGCCGACCTCCTCGGCCGACAGGTGCGGTCCCATCGGCAGGCTCAGCACCTGGTCGGCCAGCCGCTCGGCCCGGGGCAGCGTGCCCGCCCGCATGCCGAGCTCCGCGAACGCCGGCGACCGGTGGGGCGCGACCGGGTAGTGGATCAGCGTCTGCACACCGGCGGCGTCGAGCCGTTCCCGCAGCCGGTCCCGGTCCTCGGTGCGCACCACGAACAGGTGCCACACCGGCTCCGCCCAGTCCGCGACCGCGGGCAGCGCCAACCCGTCCAGACCGTCCAGTTCGGACAGATAGCGCCGCGCGACGGCCACCCTGCGGGAGTTCCAGTCGTCCAGGTGCGCGAGCTTGACCCGCAGCATGGCCGCCTGCAGTTCGTCCAGCCGTGAGTTGGTGCCCTTGATCTCGTGGTGGTACTTCACGGTCGAGCCGTAGTTCCGCAGCAGCCGCAGCTTCGCGGCGAGCTCCGCGTCCGAGGTGACGACCGCGCCGCCGTCGCCCTGCGCGCCGAGGTTCTTCCCCGGGTAGAAGGAGAACGCCGCCGCGTACCGGGAGCCGATGCGCTCGCCGCGGTAACGGGCGCCGTGGGCCTGCGCCGCGTCCTCCACGACCGCGAGGCCGTACCGGCGGGCGACGGCGTCGACGGCGTCGAGGTCCGCGGGCTGACCGTACAGGTGCACCGGGACGATCGCCTTGGTCCGGCTGGTGACCGCGGCCCCGATCGCGGACGCGTCGATGTTGTGCGTCCCGTCCGGTTCCACCGGCACCGGGGTGGCGCCGGTCGCGGCGACCGCGAGCCAGGTGGCGATGAACGTGTGCGACGGGACGATCACCTCGTCGCCGGGCCCGATCCCGAGCGCCCGCAACGTGAGCACGATCGCGTCGAGCCCGGACCCGACCGCGACGCAGTGGCGGGCGCCGCAGTACTCGGCGAACTCCGCCTCGAACGCGTCGTGCTCCGGGCCGAGCAGGTACCGCCCGGACGCGAGCACCCTTCCGACCGCGGCGTCGATGTCGGCGCGCAGCTCGCGATAGGTGGCGCCGAGGTCGAGGAAGGGCACGGTCATGCGATGCTCCTGGCGTCTCGGAGGAACTCGTCGTAGTCGCGGTAGTACTCGTCGGCGTCGTAGGTCTCCGAGACCAGCCACAGCCCGACCGTGCCGGGCGTGAAGTTGATCATGTCCCGCCACACCATCGGCCCGACGTAGAGCCCCCGGCTGGGGTTGTCCAGCAGGAACGAGCACTGGGTGTGCCCGTCGTCCACGATCACCTCGAAGCTGCCGTGCACCGCGACGATCAGCTGGCGCAGGCGCCGGTGACCGTGGGCGCCGCGCTCGGCGCCGTCGGGCACGTGGTGGATGTAGTAGGCCCGCTTGACGACGAAGTCGATCTCCTTGCCGGACTCGACCACGGTGAGGCTGCCCCGCGGGTCGACGTGCTCGGTGAGGTCGACCATCCGGCACGGGCTGATCCGCCCCACCGGCCCGCCCGCCACCGGCCTCGACGCTGTCTCGGTCACCGAACCACCCCGCTCGCTCGCCAACGCAACCTCGGTCCCGTCGAGCGTGCCACCGCGTGCTCACCCCCGCGTAGGCCGTGGCGCCCGGTCTCCCGGGACCGGTTCCCGGCCCTCCCGGGATGCTCGGCGCTGGTTCGAGGACACCTCGAAGCGTTGCCCGGCAAAGAAAACCCGGTCGTAGCATCGGCGGCATGCGCGTACTCTTCTCGACGCTCACCGCCTACGGGCACTTCTTCCAGGTGCTGCCGCTCGCGGTGGCGGCACACCGGGCCGGGCACCACGTCACCTTCGCCACCGGGGAGGTGCGGCACAAGCTGCTCACCGAGCTCGGCCTCGACGTCGTCAAGGCGGGTGGGGAGACCGAGGAGCTCGTCGCCGAAGCGGCGCGCACCGTCGGCGTGCCGCCGCCGAGCGAGCAGAAGGCGCCGGACCGGGCCGCGATGGAGCTCATCTCCCGCGAGTTCTGCCGGCTCGCCCCGAAGTCCTATGTGGACGACCTGCTGCCCGAGTTCGAACGCAGCAGGCCGGACCTGGTGGTGCACGCGTCGTACAACCCGGGCGCGGGTCTCGCCGCCAAGGTGGCGGGCATCCCCGCGCTGTGCCACGCGTCCGGCCGGGTCCGGCCCGCCGACGACTACCTGATGGTGATGTCCGAGGACGTCCTGCGCGAGTACGCCACCGAGCTGGGGCTCGAGCTGCCCGCCACGTACACGACCTACCTCGGCCACCCCTACCTGGACATCTGCCCGAGGTCGTTGCAGGACCAGGACTTCGTCGCCGCGTGTGGCGACCTGCGCAGCGAGCTGCGGCCGGTCGGGTTCAACACGCCCGGCGAGCTGCCCGCGTGGGTGCGGGAACGGGCGCAGTCGCGGCCGCTGGTCTACCTGACGCTGGGCACCGAGTCCGACAACCGCGTGCTGCAGATGATGCGGGAGACGATCGCCGGACTGTCCTCGTTGGACGTCGACGTGTTCGTGGCCACCCCGAAGCTGGCCGACGAGCTGGGGACGTTGCCGGACAACGTGCGCGTGGAGCGCTGGGTGGCGCAGGCGGAGCTGCTCCCGCACGTCGACCTCGTGGTCCAGCACGGCGGGAACGGCACCACGTTCGGCGCGCTGGGCAGCGGCATCCCGCAGCTGTTCCTGCAGAACCTGCCCGGTCCGGACCAGCTGCTGAACGCGGGCATGGTGTGCGACGCGGGTGCCGGCGAACGCCTCAAGCACGAGGAGGTCACCGAGGCCACGGTGGCCACGGCGGCACGCAGGCTGCTCAGTGACCCCGAGTGCGTCGCGGCGGCCAAGGAGATCGCCCGCCAGGTGGCCGAGATGCCCTCGCCGGACGAGGTGGCGCGCCGCCTGCCCGAGTACGCGGGCTAGGGCCGATCCCGCCGGTGATCATGTTCGGTTGTGTATGGGGCGGCTCGGGTTTCCCTCCGGGGGGTCCTCGCCGGACGGGCTGATCTCGGGGAGGGCATTCCGGTTCGGGCGTATTGAGATTTGGCATGGATGGGTTCTGCCTGTCCTCCCGTCGACCTCCCTCCGGGCTATCACACCGCGTCAAGGGGCCGGGCTTCTGTAGAGGGTGTTTCGGGTAGGGCCCCTTGACGCGGTGTGATCGGGCTTCGCCAGGTCGACGGGAGGGCAGGCAGGCCGTCTTGTGGGCTTGCGCCCGGCCTGTGCGCGGGGTTGGGGGCAATGCCCTGAAGGGCACTTTCGGGACACTCAACCTGGATCCACCGGTGGTCAACCTGGTTGTTCCCGACCTGCGGCAAGCGCGACCTGGTCAGACCCGCTTCGCGGGCCGGGCGCGCAGCGCCCGGCGGGCATCCGCGCGCCCGGGCCCGCGCAGCGGGGCGCCTCGTACACGGCCGACCCTGATCAACGGTCGATCCGGGACGTTGAGTGTCCCGAAAGCGTCCTTCAGGACGTTGAGTGTCCCGAAAGGCGCCTTCGGGGCATCCCACCCGGGCGCGCAGCGCCCGAGGCCCCGCGAAGCGGGCCCCAGCCCCGTGCACAAGCCGGGCGCAAGCCCACAAGACGGCCTGCCTGCCCTCCCGTCGACCTGGCGAAGCCCGATCACACCGGGTCAAGGGAGCCAGCCCGACCCAGCCCCCCATGCCAAGGTGATGGCCCCTTGACGCGGTGTGATAGCCCGGAGGGAGGTCGACGGGAGGGCAGGCCACCCATCCATGCCAAATCTCAGCAGGCCCGAATCGTGAGGCCCCTCCCCGAGATCAGCCCGTCCGGCGAGGACCCCCCGGAGGGAAACCCCGCACACAACCGAACATGATCACCGGTGGATCCAGGCTCAACGTCCCGAAGCGTCTTTCAGGGCATCACCGTGCTGTCAGCGTGCGGTGGCGAGTTCCTCCGGCTCAGCGGCGGGCTTGGCGGCCGCGTCCGCCGCGGCGCGACGGGCCGCGGCCCTCGCGACCAGCAGCGCGGGCACCAGCACCAGCAGCGTGAGTGCCAGCGGCAGCCAGAACGAGGTGTCGAACGCGACCGCGCCCGGGTTCGTGCGCAGCTGGGCGTCCAGCACGACCACGAACAGCGCCACCGCACCGGACGCGCCGACCTCCTGCGCGATGCTGAACGTCGCGGACGCCCGGGGGATCTCCGCCGGGCCGAGTGCCCGGTAGGCGGTGGACATCGCCGGCATGATCGTGCAGCCCGCGCCGACGCCGATCAGCCACAGCGACAACGCCAGCCGCAGGTAGCTCGCGTCGTCGCCGGCCTGGGTGAAGGAGAAGAACCCGACCACCAGCGCCGGAAGGCCGCACAGGATCACGAGCCCGGACTTGCCCCGGTCCACCAGCCTGCCGGTGATCGGCATGGTCATCGCCACCCCGATGCCCTCCGGCACCAGCAACAGCCCGGACGCCAGCGGCGAGACGTCCCGCACCAGCTGGAAGTACAGCGGGAACAGCATCATCGAGCCGCTCAGCGTCGCGTTCATCAGGAACTGGGTCGCGACGGTCGCGGAGAACGTCCGGTTGCGGAACAGCCGCAGGTCCAGCAGCGGCCTCTCGGTGCGCAACGCGTGCCACACGAACAGCGCGGACAGCACGACCCCGCCGAGCGTCGGCAGCAGGAAGCCGGTCCGCGTCAGGCCGTCGACGGACGTGACGTTGGCGAGGCCGAAGACGAGCAACGTGATGCCGGGGCACAGCAGGAGGAAGCCGAGCCGGTCGATCGGTTCCGGCCGGGTCGGCTGGTTGCGGTCGAAGAACACCCACGCGAGCGCCAGCGCGATCAGGCCGATCGGCAGGTTGAGGAAGAAGATCCACCGCCACGAACCGGCGTCGACCAGCACGCCGCCGACGACCGGGCCGAGCACCGGGGCGAACACGATCGCGATGCCCATCAGGCCCATGGCCCGGCCCATCCGCTCCGGGCCCGCCGCCCGCGCCACGAGCGCGGTGCCGACCGGCGCCATCAGGCCCGCGCCGATGCCCTGCAGCACGCGGAGGGCGATCAGGCTGCCCGCCGACCACGCGAGTCCACACGCGACGGACGACACGGTGAACAACAGCACCGCGGACAACCACAGGCGCCTGCCGCCGAACCGGTCGGTCGCCCAGCCGGTCAGCGGGACGACCATGGCCGTGCTGAGGATGTAGGCGGTCGTCACCCACTGGGTGGTGGACAGGCCGACGCCGAAGTGGTCGGACACGGTGTGCAGCGCGACGCCGACGATCGTCATGTCGAGGACGACCGTGAACGACCCGAGCGCCACGATCAACGCGACCGCCAGAAGTTTTCTGTCCAGCGGCGGTGCGCCCGCCTTTCCGCCAGCCATGATCGCTCCCTCGCCGTTCCGGACTTTCCCCGACTGTCACCCGGCGCGGGTCCTCCGGTCGTGGGTCGGCAGTCCCCGCGCACCAAGGCAATCGGCCCAGTCCGGCTCGAAAATCGCCGGAGCAGGACAGGTTCCCCCGCGCCGGTGATTGCGAGCCCACGACGGAGGGACCGCCGTGACCGACTCTTGAGCTTGCCGCTAGCTCACGTCGAGCTGTGGTGCCACAAACACCCTCCAACAGGGGGAGA
The DNA here is from genome assembly GCF_044466355.1 of Actinophytocola sp. NPDC049390. Lineage (NCBI taxonomy): Bacteria > Bacillati > Actinomycetota > Actinomycetes > Pseudonocardiales > Pseudonocardiaceae > Actinophytocola > Actinophytocola sp. NPDC049390. The sequence goes on along the minus strand of NZ_JBITMQ010000019.1, from coordinate 68,354 downwards.
CCTTGGAAATGAACCGGAACATCGGCTGAACCGGCATTTCTGTTAGGAGCCCAACAATGCGATTTCTGTCCGGTCAAAAAGACGTGAAGGTCGCGGTCATCGGCCTCGGGTACGTCGGTTCGTGTGTGGCCGCCGCACTGGCCGACCGCGGCATCGAGGTCGTCGGCATCGACACCAACACCGCCCTGGTCGACGAGCTGAACAGCGGTTTCTGCAGGTTTCAGGAGAACGGGCTGCCCGAGCTCGTCAGCAGCGGGGTCGCGGCCGGGAAGCTGCGCGTCACCACCGACGCCGCCGCCGTCCGCGAGGCCGACGTCGTGCTGGTCACCGTCGGCACGCCGGTGCGCGACGACGGCTCGCTCGCCGACGAGCAGCTGACCGGGGCCTGCATCGAGCTGTCCCGGCACCTCCGGGTCGGCCAGCTGATCGTGCTGAAGAGCACCGTGCCGCCGGGCACCACCCGCAGCGTCGTGCTCCCGCTGCTGCAGCGCAGCGGTCTGGTGGGCGGCGAGGACTTCGGGCTCGCGTTCACCCCGGAGCGCCTCGCCGAGGGCACGGCACTCGCGGAACTGCGCTCGTTCCCGATCGTCGCCGGCGGGCTGGACGACGACAGCGCCCAGGACGCCGCCGAGTTCTGGCGGAACGCCCTCGACGTCGAGGTCATCCCGCTGGACACCCTGGAGGCGGCCGAGCTCGTCAAGCTGGCCGACAACTGGTGGATCGACGTGAACATCGCGCTGGGCAACGAGGTCGCGAAGTTCTCCGCGCTGTACGGGGTCGACGCGCTGGACGTCATCAAGGCGGCCAACTCCATCCCCAAGGGCAACGGCAACGTCAACATCCTGCTGCCCAGCGTCGGCGTCGGCGGGTCCTGCCTCACCAAGGACCCGTGGATGGTCTGGCACTCGGCGCGTGAGCGGGGCCTGGAGATCCTGACCGCGCCCGCCGCCCGCCAGGTGAACAACGACATGCCGGTCTACACCGCGCAGCTGGCGATCGACGAGCTCACCAAGCAGGGCAAGGACCCGATGGCCTGCAAGGTTGCCGTGCTCGGCCTCGCGTTCAAGAACAACACCGGTGACCTGCGGGCCACGCCGGTGGTCGACGCCGTCGCCGCGTTCGAGCGGGGCTGCGGTGAGGTGACGCTCTTCGACCCGCTGGTGGACGTCGAGGAGGCCGAGGAGCTCTTCGGCAAGTCGCAGGCCGCGAGCCTGCACGAGGCGGTCGAGGGCGCGGACTGCATCGCGATCCTCGCGCTGCACCGGGAGTTCGCCGACGTCGACTTCGGCTCGCTGCCGGTGGCCGAGAACTGCCTCGTCCTGGACGGCCGGGCGTACTACTCCCGGGAGAAGATCGCCGAACTGCGCGCACTCGGCTTCGCGTACCGGGGGGTCGGCCGATGAGCCGCGTCGTGGTGACCGGTGGCTGCGGCTTCATCGGCAGTCACCTGGTGGAGGAGCTGGTCGCCCGCGGCGACGACGTGACGATCTTCGACGGCACCCCGCCGCCGGAGTGGCAGCGGGTCGCGCGGGAGCGGGTGTCGTTCGTCCAGGGCGACATCCTCGACCGGGCGGCGCTGGCCACGGCCATCACCGGCAACGTGGACGTCGTGTTCCACCTGGCCGCGGTGGTCGGGGTCGACCAGTACCTCGCGCGGCCGCTGGACGTGATCGACGTCAACTTCACCGGCACCCGCAACGTGCTGGACCTCGCGCACAGCGCGGGCGCCAAGGTCGTCGTGGCGAGCACCAGCGAGGTCTTCGGCAAGAACCCGTCCGTGCCGTGGCGTGAGGACGACGACCGGGTGCTCGGCGCGACCGCCGCGGACCGCTGGACCTACTCGTCCAGCAAGGCGCTCACCGAGCACCTGACGTTCGCGTTCGTGCGCCAGCACGGGCTCGCGGCCACGATCGTCCGCTACTTCAACGCCTACGGCGCGCGGCAGCGGCCCGGTTTCGTGATCAGCCGGTCGGTGCACCGGGCCCTGAACGGCAAGCCGCTCGTGATCTACGACGACGGCAAGCAGACCCGGTGCTTCACCCACATCACCGACGCGATCCGCGGCACGCTCCTCGCCGCGGACAGCGACGCGGCGAACGGCGAGGCGTTCAACATCGGCAGCATGACCGAGACGACGATCGGCGAGGCCGTCGAACTGGTCGCGGAGCTGGCCGGCCCGGGGATCGAGATCACCAGGGTGGACACGATCGACAAGCTCGGCAAGTCCTACGAGGACCTGTCGAGGCGGGTGCCGGACAACGCCAAGGCACGGCGGCTGCTCGGGTGGCAACCCGAGACGACGCTGCGCGACGGGCTCGCCGACACCATCAAGTGGGCCAGGGACAACGACTGGTGGCTCGCCCTTCCCGACAGCGGGGCGGCGTAACCGCGAAGAACGGCGCTTTCCCGACCGGTCCGGTCGGGAAAGCGCCGTTCGCGCTACCGGTTACAGACCGAACGCGAGCAGCACCGTGCCCTTGTCGGTCGGGTAGAACGGGTAGTAGCCGGCCTGCACGTACAGCATGCCGTCCACGATCACCGCACCGCCGTTGCCGGAGATGCCGCTGCCACGCCCGGGTACCCCGTTGACGCCGGCGAAGTCCCGGATCGCGTCGAACTCCCACAGCAGGTCGCCGTTCCGGGACGAGAAGATCCGGATCTTGCCGTCCGAGCTGCCCTCGTAGATCAGGCCGGGGGTGGCGCTGACCGCCGGGGTGAACGACAGCTCGCACATCTCGGCGAAGGCGGCCGCACCGCCGGTCGTGCACCCGTCCGCCGGGTGCCGGGCCTCCCACACGACGTCGCCGTCGACCGGGTCGACCGCGAACAGCCTGCCCGGGTCGCTGTGCCAGGTCGCCGCGTAGAGGTAGCGGCCGTCGTACGCGGTGCCCCACTGGACGCCGACGGCGTCCGGGCTGTTCGGCACGAGCGGCGTCTGCCACGCGATCCGCCCGGTGCGCGCGTCGAACGCGTGCAGCCTGCCGTCCTTCTGCCCGACGACCACCAGCGTGCGACGGCCGACCTCGACCAGGGTCGCGGTGGCGCCGATGTCCTTGTCCAGCGCGTAGGTGCCCTTGCCGGGGCAGGTCTCGTCGGGCACCTCGGTCATCTCGCACGCGGCCGTGTAGGTGTCCGGGAACGTCACCTGCTGCTTCCACCGGAGCCTGCCGGTCTCGGCGTCGATGGCGAGCATGCTGTCGGCCATCGCGGTCTGCCCGGTGGCGTTGTTGCCGGTGCCGACGAACACGGTGCCGGTGCGCCGGTCGACGACGGGGGTGGCCCACACGCTCGCCCCGGACGGCTCGAACTTCTTGGCCCCGCTCGGCCAGGTGCCGGTCTCGACGGGTTCCGGCACGGTGTGGAACCGCCAGTCCTCCGCGCCGGTGTCGGCGTCGAGCGCCACCACGGCGCCGCGGTGGGTGCAGCACGGGTAGCTGGGATCGCGGGTCGCACCGCCCTCGCTGGTGGACAGCCCGATGTAGACCCGTCCGTTGTAGACAGACGGGGAGCTGGTGAGGTTCGCCAGCGGGTGCTCGTCGACGTGCGCGGCCCACACGAGCCGTCCCGTGCGCTTGTCCAGCGCGTACACCCGGCCGGTGCTGTCGCCGAAGTAGACCTTGTCACCGACCACCGCGGCGCCGTCGCGGACGCCGTTGGCGGCGAACTGCTCGCCGGGCCCGGTGACCGCGGTGAGGTCGAAGGTCCACTTCGTGGCGCCGGACTTCGCGTCCAGCGCGACGAACTTGGCGTCCGGCGCACCGACGTACAGCACGCCGTCGACGATCGCGGGCTGGCTCCCGACCCGCGTGTAGGGCAGCCGCGCGAACGTGTACGCCCACTTCAGCTCGAGCTTTCCCACGGTCCTCGGGTTGATCTTCCACTCGGCTCCGTTGTAACGGCTGCCGGACGCGTCCTTCTGCCAGAAGGGCCAGTCAGCGGAGTGACGGGCTTCGGCCTGCGGCACGCCTCCCGACGGGCTCGCCCAGACGACGCCTAAGGAGGCCATCGTCAGCACGGCCGCGCCGAGCGCGAACGCCTTGGCATTGCGGCGCATTTCCTTTCCTTTCCTTTGTACCGCCCGCAAAACGCGACGAACGGCGCCTTCGCCACCACTGTCGGGCTGCGAGGACGCCGTCGCGCATCACGGGCCGGGTCGAGAATCAGGGGATCAGACGGTGAGCATCGCGCCGATGTACGCGAAGACCGCGACGATGCCGAAGTAGGTCCGGACGACGTGGGCGATGTGCCAGATGTGGCGCTTGCCCGCCCACTGCTCGTCCTCGACCTTGTCGACCGGCCACTTCTCGATCTGCCGCCAGATCGGCCGGTTGACGCCCTCCGACGTGAGGCCGACGCCGAGCATGCCGACGGAGCCGACGAGGAAGAACACCGTGGCGGCGGTGGACGACGTGAGGAACGCGGCCACCACGCCCAGGCTGCCCGCGATCACACCCATCCACACCGCGATCGGGTGGAACACGTGCATCTTGATGAGCTGGCAGGTGTTGACCCAGCGGCCGTAGGGCTGCGCGTTGAGCAACGGCAGGATCGACAGCTTCATGATCCAGAGGGTGCCCAGCTGGATACCCGCCGAGGCGAGGACCCAGATGCCCAGAATGTTGAGAACGGTGTCCATTCCTGCTCCAAATCAGTTTCTCGACACCAGGGAGATCGTCAGCGGGCACTCAGCTCGCGAGCCTGCCCTCGTCCTTGGTGGTTTCCTTCCTGACGACGAACTTGATCGACTTGGCCTCGCTCATGCACGCCCGCATCGGGCCGGCCAGCTCGCGGTGTCCCGGGCTCTGCTCCCAGGTCACGAAGTGCTCCAGCGACTCCCACTCGCTCGTGATCAGCCACTGCTCCGGGTCGGCCGGGGACTGGCAGACCTGGTCCAGGATGTGGCCGGGCACGCCCTCCGCGACCTCGTAGCGGATCCGCTCGTAGGCGCGCAGGAACTCGTCGGTGCGTTCGGCCGGGACGCGGACCAGGAAGACGATCCGCGCGTGGCCGTTTCCCGCCTGGCCGTTGTCGTTGTCTGGCATGGGCTTCCTCAGTCCTCGTACCGGCCGACGACCAGCGACGTGTTGTAGCCGTCGTAGCCGCGGGCGTTGATCATCGCCACCGACGTGCGCGCGGCCGTGGTCTCGCGCACGAAGTTGAGCTCGCAACCCGGGGCGGGGTCGGTGAGCCCGTTGGTGGCGGGCACCATGTCGTAGCGCATGGCCTGCAGGGCCGTGGCCACGTCGACCGCGGCGCCGCCCTGGTACATCCGACCCAGGGTGCCCTTCTGCGTGGTGACCGCGACGTCGGTGTCCGCGCCGAACACCGCGCGCAGCGCGTCGGCCTCGGACCGGTCCGCCGCCGGCACGCCGACCGCGTCCGGGAACACGACGTCCACATCGGACGTGGCGCGGTCCGCTCGCGCCAGCGCGAGCCGCATGGCCCTGGCGTACTGCTCGACGTCGCCGCCGTCGCCTGGCCTGCTCGCCCTGCCGTCGTGCGTGGCGGCCCAGCCGAGCACCTCGCCGTGGATCTCCGCACCGCGCGCGAGCGCGTGGTCGAGGTCCTCGAGGAGCAGCACCGCGCCACCCTCGGCCGCGACGTAGCCACGCGCGCCCGCGTCGAAGGGCCGGTACGCGGTGGCCGGGTCGTCCGAGGTGGACAGCCGCCCGGTGGACAGCTGGCAGGTCAGCGCGTACGGCGACAACGGGCCTTCCGTCCCGCCCGCCAGCACGACCTTGGTGCCGCGGCGGATGGTCCGCGCGGCCTGCGCGAAGCTGTCCAGCCCGCCCGCGCTCTCGGCGACCAGCACACTGCACTGGCCCTTGAGCTGGTGCAGGATGGAGATCTGCCCGACGCTCGCCGCGTAGAACCACGCGATCGACTGGTACACGCTGACCTTGCCGTCCGGCTCCGACCACAGCGCCTGCAGCTCGCGCTGACCGAACTCGTTGCCACCGGACGACGACGCGAGCGCCACCGCGGTGTCGTACGGGTCGATCGTCGACAGGTCGACACCCGAGTCCTCCAGCGCCTCCTGTGCCGCGGCGAAGCCGTGCCAGGTCCACCGGTCGGTGGCGACCTTCAGCCGGGCCGAGACGTAGTCGTCCACGTCGAACTCCGGCACCTCGCCCGCGAGCGTCACCGGGTACGACGACGGGTCGAACCGCGTGATCCGGCCGAGCTTCGAGGTCCCGTCGAGCACGGTCTTCCAGTGCGCGTCCGCGCCGATGCCCGAGGGCGCGACGACTCCGACACCGGTGATGACCACACGTGTGCTGGTCATGCGGCCTCCTTCAAGCGGCTGAACACCATTGCCGACTGGAACCCGCCGAACCCGCTGCCGACCGACAGCGCGACGTCCACCTTGGCCTCACGCGCGGTGTTCGGCGTGTAGTCCAGATCGCACTCCGGGTCACGCTGCGACCAGTTGGCCGTCGGCGCGATCACGCCCGTGTCGATCGTCAGCGCGCACGCGGCCATCTCGATGGCCCCGATCGCACCGAGCGAGTGCCCGATCATCGACTTGATCGAGCTGACCGGCGTCCGGTACGCGTGGTCGCCGAGCGCCCGTTTGAACGCCGCCGTCTCGTGGCGGTCGTTCTGCTTGGTGCCGGAACCGTGCGCGCAGATGTAGTCGACGTCGGTCGGGTTGGTGCGGCCCTGGTTGAGCGACACGGTGATCGCCTCGGACATCTCCAGCCCGTCCGGCCGCAGGCCGGTCATGTGGAACCCGTTGCTGCGGCTCGCGTAGCCCGTGACCTCGCAGTAGATCTTCGCGCCGCGCGCGAGCGCGTGCCCGAGCTCCTCGAGGATCAGCACCGCGCCGCCCTCGCCCATGACGAAACCCTTGCGGGTCTTGTCGAACGGGCGCGAGGCGTGCTCCGGGTCGTCGTTCTCCGGGGTCGTCGCCTTGATGGCGTCGAACGAGGAGACCGTCACCGGCGAGATCGGGCTGTCCGACGCGCCCGCGATGACGACGTCGGCCTCCCCGTCCTGCACCAGGTGCCACGCGTAGCCGATGGCGTCGATGCCCGACGTGCAGCCGGTGGAGACCACCTGCGCCGGGCCGTGCGTGCCGTACCGGTGCGCGATGTCCGCCGCCAGCGACGACGGCACCAGCGCCTGGTACAGGAACGGGCCGGCGTAGGTGTGGTCGACCAGCCATTCCTTGCCGGTGTTGGACACGGCGACGTACTCGTCCTCGAGCGCCATCGTGCCACCGACCGCGGAACCCATGACCACACCGGTGTTCTCGAGCGTCCGCTCGTCGAGCTCCAGGCCGGAGTCGGTGAGCGCCTCGGCGGCGCACGCCAGTCCGAACTGGACGTACCGGTCGGCCCGCCGGATCTCCTGTGCGGAGAGGCCCGCGGCGACCGGGTCGAAGTCGGCCTCGGCGGCCACCCGCGACCGGAACTTGGCCGCGTCGAAGAAGGTGATCTTGCGGGTCGCGGTGCGTCCCGCGGTCAGGGTGTCCCAGAACTGGGTTCTAGTGACGCCACCGGGGGCAACAACACCCACCCCCGTGACGACTACCCGCCTCACGCCGCCTTCTTCTGGCGGTCCGCCAGGATGCGCGCCGCCACCGCGGCCGCTTCCTCGCGGGTCTCCGTGTCCACGTGCCCCAGCTCCGGGCGCGGCGCGAGCGGCCCCAGGTGGAACACCGCGAAGACCTCCTCGTCGCCGACGTTGCGCAGCCGGTGGCGGGTGTCCTTCGGCACGAGGATCGCGCTGCCCGCGGGCAGGTCCACGACCTCGTCGTCGATGTCCACCTCGAGGTGCCCGCGGATGCAGAACACGAACTCCTCGCTGTACGGGTGCAGGTGCTCGGCGATCGCCTCGCCGGTCGCCAGCGTCGCGCCGCCCATGAACCCGGACGTCGAGCCGACCGTGCGCGGCGACAGCAGCGTCTGGATCGTGCCGCCGCGGCGGTGGTCCTGCGGGCAGTCGTGGATGGACACGACCTTCTTGTCACTCGCCCGGCGCGAGTGGTACACCTTCTCGATCTTGTCCTTGATGATCTGCATCTGGACCTTGGAGTTCTTGTTGATGTTGTTGACCATCCACTCGTCGTCCACCGGCGCGGTGTCCTTCATGTGGAAGTCCTGCACCCAGCGGAGGATGACGGCGCCCTCGACCTCCTCGTAGTACCAGTCGAGGTTCATGTACTCGAACGGACCGGTCTCGATGCGGTGGGAGTGGGTGCGCTTCTCGTCGAGGTAGCGCGTGCGCTCGCTGACCCAGCTCCACACGGTGCCGTTGTCGTCGGGGTACATGGTCAGCCGGAAGGTGATCGTGTCGCCTTCCTCGCTCAGCACGTCGGTCGCGGCGTACTCGGTGAAGAGGTCCGGCCAGTTCGGGACGTCGTTGGTGATGTCCCAGACGAGCTGGAACGGCGCCTCTATCCGGATCTGGTTGTCGGTGTGTCCAGCCATGTCGGCCCTTTTCCCCTCACGCCGCCTGCTCGGTGGCCTCGTTGATGAAATCGACGATCTCGCCGACGTTGAGCTCACCCGACTCGTCGGGGATCTCCACTCCGTACTGCTTGGTGATCACGATCTGCAGCTCGAGGACCGCGAGCGAGTCGAGGCCGAGGTCCTCCAGCGAGCCCTCCGGGTTTCCGGCCAGCGTCTCCGGGGCCAGTCCGACCTTCTTCACCAGGATCGACTCGACGTCAGAGAACGTCACGTCCGCCATGAGGGCTCTCCCTATTTCTCGTAGGTGTAGAAGCACTGCGCCTGTGCGTCCTTGGGTGAACGCCAGGTCGACAGGTACGGGGAAATGAACTCGCTCAACCGGTCACTGATGCGGACGAACTCGGGATGTCCCTTGATCCGGTCGATGGTCTCCTGGCCCGGCTCCGACGTCTCCAGCAGCTGGATGTACACGTCTCCGAGTGTCCACAGTGAACGGTGCTCGACCCCGGCGAGCCGGGGGAGTTCCGTCGCGTCGGACTCGGCCCAGATGTCGCGGACCTTCTCCTGTGAGCCGGGCATCATTCGAGCGACAATCAATGATCGGTGCACGCCAGTCTCCAGCTTCGACAAGCGCTCGTGGCGTTGTTCTCCACACGTTCGAGCGGCAGATTCGGATGGATTTCCCACTAAGAATGCGTGTCCGGCCGTCCCATGGTCATGAGTCGGATGTCCCGGCTTCCTGGGCCGTGGACCAGGGCACGAGCGCTCCTCAACCGACAATGCCCTGAAAGACGCTGCCGGGACGTTGAACGTCCCGACAGCGTCTTTCAGGGCAGGTGGGGCGACGCGGCGGCGCCGTTACGCTTCGGTGCAGTCCAGCACGATCTTGCCGGTCACGCCGCGCTCCAGCTCGACGAACACCTGAGCGATGTCACGCAGCGGCACCTTGGTGACCGACCGCGGCGCGATCTTGTCCGCGGACAGCAGGTTCAGCACCTCGGCGAGGTCCTGCTGGTAGGCCTCGGGGTGGGACTTCTCGAGGGCCCACGCGTTGTAGAAACCGGTCTTGCGGCCGTCCGGGCGCAGCTTCGGCAGGACGATCCCGCCGAGGAAGCCGACCGCGCCGATGAACATGTTCGGCTTGCCGTCGCGCAGCGCGTCGTTCTGGCCGTACGCGACCAGTCGGCCGCCCTTGCGCAGCACGCTGTAGGACCGCCAGAAGTGGGCGCCACCGATGGGGTCGAACGCGGCGTCGACGGTGCCGTCCTTGTCGTACGCGGTCGTCACGTTGGCCGTGCCGTCCTCGGCGACCGTGCCGCGCACGACGTTGGCGAAGTCCTGGGCGCGGTAGTCGATGGCGACCGCGCCGTGCCTGCGCACCACGTCCAGGTTCGCGGCGGACGCCGTGCCGAACACCGTCACGCCGCCGATGTGCTCCGCGAGCTGCAGGAACGCGAGGCCGACGCCGCCGGACGCGCCGTGCACGAGGATGCGCTGCCCGGAGCGCACCTGCGCGACCCGGTGCAGCATCTGGTAGGCGATGAAGTAGTTGAGCGACACCGACGCGGCGCTCGCCGCGTCGACCCCTTCCGGCACCGGGACGACGCGCTCGGCCGGCAGGTTCACCGCGGTGCTGTAGCCGCCGGAGACGACCAGCGCGGCCACGCGCTGGCCCGGCTCGAGGCCGGTCACACCCGGGCCGACGGACTCGATGACACCGGCGAGATCGCAGCCGGGCACGAACGGCGGCTTGGGGCCGCCGGGCACCACGCCGCGCTGGAAAAGCAGGTCCCCGTAGGAGACGCCGGCCGCCTCGACCTTGATCCGCACGTGCCCGGCGGGCGGTGCCTCGATCTCCTCGGTGCGAACTTGCAGGCAGTCGGCCGTGTCCCGGTTGACCGCGTAAACCTGGGTGGTCAGCATCTCGGCCTCCGTCGAATACAATTCTTGGCAGTCCGAAGCTAACACCGGTCAAAAGCGCCGGACAAGAAAACCGGGATCGGTTCCCCGCCACCCCGGGAAATGTTCACGAAATTCCGGGACGGCTTTCCGAATTCGCCGGGAATTCCCCGTGGGACAGTGTGCTCGACTGGGCACATCATAGCTGAAGGCCGTACCACGGCCGGACAACGTCACGCGGAGGTTGTGCATGTCCGAAGAGAACATCGAACTGGTCCGGTTCGTGACGGAAGAAGGGTTGAACAAGGCAAATCTCGACTTCATCGACGACGTGTTCTCCGCGGACTACGAGGTGCACACCGCGGGCCTCGCCCTGCCGAAGGGCCCGGCCGCGTTCCAGATGGCGGTCGAGTTCTGGAAGCGGGCGTTCCCGGACTTCACCTGTGGCATCCAGGACATGTTCGCGAGCGGTGAGCTCGTCGGCCTGCGGTTCCGCACCACCGGCACCCACACCGGGCCCCTGATGTGGATGCCGCCGACCGGCCGCACCTTCGTCGTCGAGGGCGTCGACCTGCACCGGGTGCGGGACGGCAAGGTCGTCGAGTCGTGGATCAGCGACGACTTCCCGCGCATCCTGTTCGAGCTGGGCATCGTCGAGGAGCCGAAGCCGCCGATGGGCGCGGCGCCGCCGGCCGGGGTCGCGGTGCCCGAAGCGAGGGCGAGCTGATGGCACACAAGATCGCCTTCATCGGCCTCGGCGCGATGGGCGGTGGCATGGCCTCCCGCCTGCTCGCGTCGGGCGCCGCCGTGACCGTGTACAACCGCACCCGGTCGCGTGGCGAGGCGCTGGCCGAGGAAGGCGCGGTGCTGGCGGACACCCCCGCGGAGGCGGCGAACGGCGCGGACGTCGTGTTCCTGTCCCTCGCGACGAGCGAGGTCGTCGAGGCACTGCTGTTCGGACCGGACGGCGTGGTCGGCGGCCTGCCGCAGGGCGCGATCGTCGCCGACATGTCCACGGTGGCACCGGACTTCGCCACCTCGCTGCAGGCCCGGCTGGCCGAGACCGGCCACCGCGGCGTGGACGCGTGCGTGCTCGGCAACGCGCAGCACGCCAAGGACGGCGAGCTGCGGTTCATGATCGGCGGCACCGCCGACGACGTCACCGCGCTCGAACCGGTGCTGGAGCCACTCGCCAAGGAGATCGTCCACCTCGGCGCGGGCGGCATGGGCGCGACCGCCAAGCTCGCGCTGAACCTGCTGATGGGCGTCCAGATGCAGGCGCTGGCCGAGGCGATCGTGTTCGGCGAGCGGGCGGGCCTCGACCGGGGCGTGCTGATCAAGCTGATCGCCGCGGGCGGGTACAGCTCGCCGATGATGAAGTTCAAGGCGGGCGCGATGGCGCGCAGGGCCTTCGAGAAGGCGGACTTCCGCCTGAAGCTGATGCGCAAGGATCTCGGCCTGGTGCTCGCCGAGTGCCAGCGCCTCGGCGTGCCGATGCCGACGACCGCGACCAGCTACGACTGGCTGACCGCGGCCACGAACGCAGGCCTCGGCGAGCACGACGTCGCCGCGCTGCTCGCGTTCATGGAGACCGTCTCCGGCCTGGAGCACTACCCCAGGCCGGGTGAAGCGGCCGCCTGAGCCCGGCCACACGAACGCCGCGTCCGGCATACCGGGCGCGGCGTTCTGTCGTGCTCAGTCACTCGACGGTCAGTCCGGGCAGTCAGCGTCGGTCCAGGTCGCGACCAGGTCACGGCTGACCACGGTGAGCGATCCGGCAAGGAACCCGATCTCGTGGCTGCACCCGTGCTCGTGGGGCAGGATCTCGTCCAACGTGACCGCACCGAAGCTGGTCCAGTCCGAATGGCCGACCGTGCCGAGGCTGAGAACGCTGACGCCGATGTAGTGAATACTCAGGTCTTCGTCGTGCTTCCAGCAGTTGTGGCGGAAGCCGAGTCGCAGCCAACCCTCGCCAGCCGTTTCTCCGCGTAGCAACGTCCCCGGCGCGAGGTCCTTGACGCACCGTCGACCGAAGAAGTCGTAGTGATCCGGATCCGCTGCGAACGCCCGCGCACCACGAGGAAGTGCGCCGACCAGCGTGGGTAACAGACCAAGATACGCATCCGGATCGAGGAAGTTGCCAGTCCCGGTCGCCTCCACCCTGACGTGTTTCATCCGCTGTTCAACCTCTCCGCCGACCCGATCACCGTGCACCGGGTCCAGTGAGGATAAGCACCGGAGACCGAACGACAGCGCCCGCCACCGGGGGCCGGGGTGGCGGGCGCTCGTGTGTGGGTCACTCGTAGGCGATGGCGGCCAGGACGTTCACCTTCGCGGCGCGGCCCGATGGGGCCAGTGCCGCTACCAGGCCTGCGACCACGGCGAGGCCGAGGAACACCGCGAGCGACACCCACGGCACGGCGACCTGACCAAGGTCGGCCACCGCGACCACGGCGGCGCCCGCGAACCCGCCGAACAGCAGGCCCAGCAAGCCGCCGAACACGGCCATCACCAGCGACTCGGACACCACCATGTGCACCATGTGGGATCGCCGCATGCCGATCGCGCGGAGCAGTCCCAGTTCGCGGGTGCGTTCCAGGATGGACAGTGCCATCGTGTTGATGATGCCGAGCACGCCGATCACCACCGACAGTCCCAACAGGACGTAGAGCATCAGCTCGGCGATGTCGACCTGGCTGGACGCCTCGGCGGCGGCCTGGGTCTGGTCCTGTACCGACACCTCCGGGTTGTCGGCGACCAGCGCGGTCACCGCCTCCTTCGCCGCGGCGACATCGGCGCCGTCGGTGAGCTTGACGTAGCCGATGGCCGGCAGCGCCGACACGAACAGCTCCTTGGCGGTCTCCGGTGACAGCACCGGGCCCCGCAGCAGGAAGTTCGGTGCGTAGCTCCCGACGATCCGGTACTCCCGCCAGCCGCCGCGCTCGGTGGCCAGACGCACCTGGTCGCCCACCCGCAGACCGCGCTCGGTCAGCGTGCCGGTGTCCATGACGACCTCGTCGGCGCCGAGGTCGGACAGGCTCCCGGCCTCCTTCTTCAGGCCGAGCACACTGGTCAGCTCCGCGAGCGAACCCGCGTTGGCCGGGCTGCCGACCGGCTCCCTGCCACCCGCACCGGACACCTGCACGGTGTCGACGTACTGGGCGGTGGCCACATCGACGCCGTCGACCTCGCGGGCCCGGTCGAGCACCGACTCCTCGAACGTCGGCATGATCCGGCCGTCCGCGTCGGTGGGCGGTCCGCCGCCCGCGCCACCCGCCCGGCCGGTGACGCCGTCGCCCGCGATCACGAAGTCGGCGACGAGGTCCGAGCCGAGCCTGCTCGTCACGTCCGCGCGCAGCGACTCCGCCACCACGCCGACCCCGCCGACCAGGCCGAGGGTGACCACCATCGTGGCGACGGTGATCGCGGTGCGCCTCGGGTTCCGTGCCGCGTTGCGCCTGCCCAGCTTGGCCGGCATCGACCAGCCGAGCAGCCGCCCGACCCCGGGCAGCAGCACCCGGCTGGCCAGGGGCGTGAGCAGGGCCAGCCCGAACAGGCCGAGCACGATCCCGCCACCCAGCGCCGCCCACTTGGCGCCGCCGAGGTCGGTGACCATGCTCGTGACCACCGCGCCGAGACCGAGCACGGCGGGCACGGCACCGGCCCACGTGATCACCGTCAGCGAGCGCTGTTCGGCCGCGGCCCCGCGCATCGCCGCCACCGGCGGCACCCGCGAGGCGCGCACCGCGGGCAGCAGCGCGGCGAGCACGGTGACCCCGATGCCCACCGCGAAGGCCAGCACCATGCCGGACACGGGCACGGTCAACGACACCGGCAGCTGGGCCCCGCTGTTGGCCTCCATGACGTTCTTCAGCAGCACCGAGACGACGACGCCGAGCCCGAGCCCGATCGCGGACGCGACCGTGCCGACCAGCACGGCCTCGACCAGCACCGAGCCGATGATCTGCTTGCGGCGCGCGCCCAGCGCCGACATCAGCGCCAGCTCGCCGGTCCGCTGCGCCACCAGGATCGAGAAGGTGTTGAGGATCAGGAACACGCCGACCAGAAGCGACAGCCCGGAGAACCCGAGCAGCACGATCCGGACGATGTCGAGGAACGCCATCGCGTCGCCGGCGGTGGCGTCGGCGAGCTCGTCCCCGGTCCGCACCACGTAGTCCGTGCCGAGCGCCTCGGCGGCCTGGTCGCGCAGCTCCTCAGGGGACACGCCGTCCTTGGCGGTCAGGGTGACCGAGCTGAACACGCCCTCCTCGCCGAGCATCAGCCGCTGCGCCACCGGTTCGGTGAACGCGACCTCCGTGCTCCCGCCGAGCGTGTCGAGCCCGTTGGTGTACCCGAAGACGCCGACGATCTCGAAGCTCTGCCTCGGCGCCAGCGTCAGCACGTCGATGGTGTCGCCGACCGCGAACCCGCCGAGCTTGGCGAGCCCGCCGTTGATCGCGACCTCGCCGTCCTCGGCCGGGCCGCGGCCCTCGCGCAGCTGGATGTTCCCGGTCTCGCCGTGCCACGCCCGACCGTTGCGCGGCGGGCCCTGGACGCTGATCGTCTTGCCGTCCGGCCCGATCGGCCGCGCGCCGTCGGCCGTGACCTCGCCGACCACGTCCGCCGCCCCCGGCAGCTTCGACAGCTCGGCGACGACGGACTCCGGCACGGGCGGGGTGAACGCCTTGCCCTGGTACTCCGAGTCGATGTTGGACTTCCCGGACACCGAGACGTCCACATTGGACGCGATGGTGCGGAAGACGGAGTCGAAGCCGCTGCCGACCGTGGTCGTGGTGATCATCGCGGCGGACACCGACATCACGCCCAGCACCACCGCGAGTCCGGCCAGCGCCAGCCGCAGCTTCCTGGCCAGCAAACCCTTCAGGGTCGCCTTGAGCATTACGTCCTCATCTCACGCGCCGAGCGAGTCGAGCGCCTTCATGGTGTCCAGCACCTCGTCCGCGTCCGGGTCGGAGAGCTCGTGCACGAGCCTGCCGTCGAGCAGGAACACCACGCGGTCGGCGTAGGCGGCGGCGGTCGGGTCGTGGGTGACCATCACGATGGTCTGCCCGAACTCCTCCACGGACCGGCGCAGGAAGCGCAGGATCTCGGTGCCGGAACGGGAGTCGAGGTTCCCGGTCGGCTCGTCGGCGAAGATCACGTCCGGCTTCGGCAGCAGCGCACGGGCGGACGCGACACGCTGCTGCTGGCCGCCGGAGAGCTCGCTCGGCCGGTGGGTGAGCCGGTCGGCGAGGCCGAGCGCGTCCACCACCTTGGCGAACCAGTCCGGATCCGGCCTGCGCTTGGCGATCGCCAGCGGCAGCGTGATGTTCTCCTCCGCGGTGAGCGTCGGCAGCAGGTTGAACTGCTGGAAGATGAACCCGATCCGGTTGCGCCGCAGGTCGGCGAGGCCCCGGTCGCCGAGGTCGCCCAGCATGGTCTCGCCGACCCAGACCTCCCCGGAGTCCACAGTGTCCAGTCCGGCCAGGCAGTGCATCAGCGTGGACTTGCCGGAACCCGACGGCCCCATGATCGCGGTGAACTCGCCGCGCCGGACGTCGACCGAGATGTCGTCGAGCGCGACGACCGACGCGGCGCCGGTGCCGTAGGCCTTGGTCACACCGACCGCGCGCGCGGCCAGTCCGGTGATCGTGTCGTTGGAGGTCATGGTCATGACGTGGACTCCCGTACCTTCCTGGCCGCCGGCTTGTCGGTTCCGCCACGCCGCCAGTTGATCCGGCCCCACGGCTTCAACACCGACAGCAGCGCGGCGAAGACGCCCAGCGCGGCCATCACGCTCAGCATGCCGAACAGACTGACGTCGACACTGGAATCAAGGGGCTGGAGCTGGCCGGCCTTCTCCGCCGCGTTGTAGACGGCGAACCTCAGGTTGAACGCGCCCGCCGCGAACAACGCGAGACCGATGACGAGCTTGACCGCCACCCACCACCACTTCACGAGGCCCCACTTGGTGCCGAGCCCCAGCACCACGCCCGTGAGCACGAGCAGCAGCGTGCCGGGCAGGAAGAACGCGGTCGCCAGCACCTCCATGGCGACGTACAGCGAATTCACCCGATCGAGGTCATCGGTGTTCATGCCGGCGACGCTCAACGCGATCGCGGCGAGGATGACGCCGAGCCAGCCGATCGAACTGATGATGTGCAGCACCATCCAGACCTGCCGGACTCTGCGCTCCATCGGCGGGATGATGGTGCGAGTCCTGCGCTGTGCGGAGCTACTCATGCCCCTGCCCCTTCTCACGGTCCTGCGGACCGGCCGGACCGGCCGGATCGATGTCGTGTCGCGCCCCCGATGGTCCCAGCTCCCACCGACGAAAACCGGCTACTGCACCCCGGCTCGACCAGTTCACGAGTCGCGCGTGCAGCAGGAGGCTGCCGAACAGGAAGAACATCGGCCCCGCCGGCCAGAAGAACGGCGCGTCGGAGGCGACCCAGCGGGTGATGAGGAAGACCGACATCACCACCGCGATCGCGGCGTGCGCCCGCAACCGGGCGGGTGCCGCGGCGAGCGGGAACCCGGCGGGCCTGCCCGGCCGCCGGCGCCGCACCTCCTCCTCCTTGGCGGGCAGGTCGGCGACGAACGCGGCCAGCTCGTGCCGGTAGCGCGTCGCGTAGACGCGGTCCAGCCGCTCCTCTGCCTCGGCCAGGGTCAGCCTGCCCTCACCGGCGGCTTCGCTGACCAGCCTGGCGACCTGCTCTCGCTCGCTGTCCGACGCTCGCACCGCCGTCGCGGGCGGCATGTCGTCCCGTGGCTCGTTCATGTCACTCATCGTGCCCGGGACGGCCGTCGCGGGCATCGCACCGGGGACGGCTTTCCCCGTACTCCACCCGACCGGTGCCGCCCCCGTCGTCTGCGCCCCGTGGAGTACTGGTCGAGCCATCTCTCGTCCGGTGTCCGCCCCCACCTGCCTGATCTACTGTGCAGACATGGCAACTTCGCCACAGCGATCCCGCGGACCAGGGTGGGGGGCACTGCCCGCCATCGCGATCGTGGTGCCCACGTCGATCATCCAGGTCGCCGCGACCGTGCCGGCCGCCCACTTCCAGGGCGCGACCGACCGGTTCGGCCCCCTGACGGTCGCGCTGCTGCTCCTCGGGCCCGCCCTGCTCCTG
Organism: Actinophytocola sp. NPDC049390; assembly: GCF_044466355.1. Classification (NCBI taxonomy): domain Bacteria; kingdom Bacillati; phylum Actinomycetota; class Actinomycetes; order Pseudonocardiales; family Pseudonocardiaceae; genus Actinophytocola; species Actinophytocola sp. NPDC049390. The sequence goes on along the minus strand of NZ_JBITMQ010000019.1, from coordinate 50,905 downwards.
CTGCGCCGCCGGTACCCCGTCCCCACGTTCGTCGCCGTGGCCCTGGTGACCTGCCTGTACCTGCTGCTCGAGTACCCGTACGGACCGGTGTTCCTCAGCGTGGTGGTCGCGTTGTTCAACGCCGTCCTCCACGGGCGACGGCTCCTGGCCTGGACGATCGGGCCGGCCGTGGTGCTCGGTCTGCTGGTCGTGATGGACGTCGTCACCGACCGGTACCGGCTCGGCCTCGGCGAGTTCGCGTTCGCGGTCGCCTGGCTCACCCTGATCATGGTGGTCGCCGAGATCGTCAAGATCCGCCGGGACCGGGCCGCGCAGGAGGAGGAGACCAGGGAGGAGCAGGCCAAGCGGCGCGCGGGCGAGGAACGGCTGCGCATCGCCCGCGAGGTGCACGACGTGCTGGCCCACCACGTCTCACTGATCAACGTGCAGTCCGGGGTGGCCCTCCACCTGATCGACGACCAGCCGGAGCAGGCCCGCCAGGCGCTGGCCGCGATCAAGCAGTCGAGCAAGGAGGTGCTGGTCGAGCTGCGCAACATCCTCGGCGTGCTCCGGGACGTCGACGGCACCGGCGCGGCACCCCGGCACCCGGTGGCGAGCCTCGACCAGCTGGACCCGTTGCTGGAGCGGATGCGCGCGGCGGGTCTGCGGGTGAAGCTGACGGTGACCGGGACACGGCGGCAGGTGCCGAGCGGGGTGGACGCGGCAGCCCTGCGGATCGTGCAGGAGTCGCTGACCAACACCTACCGCCACGCCGGCCCCGCCGAGGCGACCGTCCTTCTCGACTACCGCGACGACGAGCTGCGTGTCCGGATCGACGACGACGGCCGGGGCACCGGGGCGGCCGCCGCGAAGCTCGGCAGCGGCAGCGGTCTCACCGGCATGCGCCAGCGGGCGGAGGCGCTCGGCGGTACATTGGTCGCCGGTCCTCGGCCCGGGAACGGTTTCCGCGTCACCGCGACCCTGCCGACAGGCCCGTCCGGCGGCGCCGAGCCTGCCGAGCCCACCGACAGCGACGACACGAACAGCGACGACACGAACAGCGACGACACGAGCAGCGTCAGCACGAAGGCCGAGAACGGGGCGACATGATCCGAGTGGTGCTGGCCGACGACCAGGCACTGGTGCGTGCCGGCTTCCGCGCGTTGCTGAACGCGCAGGAGGACATCGAGGTCGTCGCCGAGGCGTCCGACGGAGAAGAGGCGGTGGCCACGGCGCGGACGCACCGGCCCGACGTGCTGCTCATGGACATCCGGATGCCGAACCTCGACGGGCTCGAGGCCACCAGGCGCATCTCCGACGCCCAGGGACTCGAGGGCGTGCACATCCTCATCCTCACCACGTTCGAGGAGGACGAGTACGTCTTCGAGGCGATCCGCGTCGGCGCGAGCGGGTTCCTGGTCAAGGACACCGAACCGGTCGAGCTCATCCGCGCGGTGCGCGTGGTGGCGGGCGGCGACGCGCTGCTGTCCCCCAGTGTGACGCGGCGGCTCATCGCCGAATTCGCCACCAGGGCCAAGAAAGTCCGGCAGCCTGCGCGGCTGGACCTGCTGACCGAACGCGAGCGCGAGGTGGTCGCCCTCGTCGGCGAAGGCCTGACGAACGACGAGATCGCCGACCGCCTCGTGGTCAGCCCGGCGACGGCCAAGACGCACGTCAGCCGCGCCATGACGAAACTGGCCGCACGCGACCGCGCGCAGCTGGTCGTGTTCGCGTACGAATCGGGGCTGGTACGCCCCGGATGGGCGCACTGAACGCGGCTCCGCGACGAATTTTCCCTACTACACGGGACCCGGTCGAGTACCACTCAAGAGGTACTCGCGAATACTCCGCCAGCTAGAGGTCTTTGTCAGTTCTAGCTGTCAGAGTGGGCACGAACACGGTCCGTACACACGACCACCCCGGACGAGACGGACGACGGCCGCGCGCCGGCGTCCTGAGGTGGGAGGGTGTCAAGAAAGGGAGAAGCAATGACTTCCACGCAAGGTGCCCGAAAAGCGAACCTTGGCGTGCTGGCCGGTGCGCTCTTCGCGCTGCTGTGGGTAGCCGGGACGTTCGCGCAGGATTTCGGCGCCGACTCCAGCATCGCGTACCCGCGGCCCACCGACGAGATGTCGGCCGCGCAGGAGTGGTTCAGCGCCAACGGTTCCGCCGCTGAGACCAACGCCGCCCTGCAGATCGTGGCCGCGATCGCACTGATCATCTTCGCCGGTGTGGTCGCCAACCTCATCCGTACGGTGCGTGGTTCCGGTGCCGCCGCGAGCGTCGCGAGCACCGCGGGCGCGGTGTCCGCCGCGATGCTCATGGTCGGTGCCGCGGCACAGGCCGGCCTCGCCACGGACGCCGCCTCGGAGGGCCCGACGGCCCAGGCGCTGTACCAGCTCGCTTTCTGGACCGGTGGCCCCCTGCACGTCGCCACGCTCGGCCTGGCCGTCGTCGCCGCCGCGGTCGGACTCGCCAACGTGCTGCCCAAGTGGCTGAAGATCACGGGCATCGTCGTCGGCTCGCTCGCGCTGCTCGCCGCGCTGTCCGGGTTCGGGCAGGCGTTCGTGGCGTTCACGCTCTTCGGCCGCTACCTCAGCTTCGTCTGGCTGCTGATCGTCGGCATCGCCGCCGCCTTCAAGCGCGCGCCCGCGGGCGCACCGGCCGGGGCCGACGCGGCGGCCCGGGTCTGAGCCACACGGACCGGAACCCGGCGCGGGGTCGGCTGTCTCGACGGCCGGCCCCGCGCCACCTCCCTGCCGGGCACCGGTAGGCACGCGGGAGCCAATCCCGGACGCATGGAGACTCGCGCCCCACGACGCCGGGACACTCCGAACAGATTCTTGGTCGCAGACTAGTTCCCCGAAGACCGGGCGGCTCGTCCACTTTCGACTTGCCAACGTCGGATCTTCCGTCCCCGCCGACGAAAGGTGCGGTACATTGTCTGCGACGAAGACCACCAGTCCGAGCGGATCGGACCAACCCGTCAAGTTACTCCAAGGCATGACGGGCTTCCGCTTCCCGATCGCGATCGGCATTTTCTTCATCCACGCCACCCACCTCTACAACCCGGCGTCCGGCTTCACCACCCCGGTCACGCCGTTCGCCGACCAGGGGTTCGCCACCTGGTTATCGGAGTTCATGATTCCGATCGGGCTGCCGTTCCTCTCCCTGTTCTTCATGCTCAGCGGGTTCGTGCTGGCGTGGTCGTCGAAACCGGGTGAGCGTCCCAGTTCGTTCTGGCGCCGCCGGTTCTTCCGCGTCTTCCCTAACCACGTCGTCACGTTCGTGCTGGCGCTGATCCTCATCACCGGCGCGACCACCAACTGGCTGCCGAACCTGCTGCTCGTGCACACCTGGGACCCCAACGAGCCGCATGGCGGAGCCAACGTCATCGTCTGGTCGCTGTGCGCCGAGCTGTTGTTCTACACGATGTTCCCGTTCCTGATCCGGCCGATCCGCCGCATCGCGGACAGCCGGCTGTGGCTGTGGGCCGGTGCCGCGGGTGCCGGTGTGGTGGCGATCCCGTTGGCCGCCAAGCTGTTCTTCCACGACCCGATCCTGCCCGGCATCCTGCCGATCTCGCCGAACCAGATGTGGTTCGCCTCGCTGTTCCCGCCGTCGCGGCTCTTCGAGTTCACGCTCGGCATGCTGCTCGCGGAGATCGTCCGGCGCGGCCTGTTCCCGCACATCCGCGTCCCCGTGCTGCTGGCGCTGTGGGCCGCGTCGTGGACCGTCGCGCAGTTCGTGACCGTGCCGTGGACCTACGCCGTCGTCGGGCTCCTGCCGAACTTCCTGACCCTGGGCGCCATCGCCACCGCTGACCTGCGTGGCGTGAAGAGCATTCTCACCAGCAGGCTCGCGGTGTGGGGCGGCAACATCTCCTACGCGTTCTTCATGGTGCAGATGGTCGTCCTCTACTGGGGACGGACGCAGTTCTCCGGTACCTACGACTACCTGCCCGCCATCGGGGTGTTCATCGGCTTCTTCTTCGCCACGTTGCTCGCGGCGTGGATCCTGTTCAAGTGCGTCGAGCAGCCGATCATGAAGCACCTCGCCCGCCCGAAGCGCAAGCCGCCGCAGGCGGTCTCGCTCCCCGTCACCGTCCCGTCCGGCGCCTCGGCGACCGGCAAGGAGGGTGCGGCCGCCTGACCGTGCGGTCAGCAGGACAGCCGGCGGTGTCCCGCGGATCCCATCCGCGGGACACCGCCTCATGTGGACAGTCGACGAAGAGGGTGTCATGACGGAAACCGCCGAACCGAAGATGCTCGAGCTGCTGTTCGACCGCGACGAGTACCGCAGACTGCGTGCCGAGCGGCCCGTCGCCAAGGTACGCCACTTCAACGGCGCCGCGGTCTGGCTGGTGACCCGGTACGACGACATCAAGGCGGTGCTGAGCGACCCGAGGGTGAGCAACAACCCCCGGCACCAGACCCGGGTCGACACCACGGCCGCCCCCGGCCTGCCACCGGAGTACCTGCGCTACCTCGGCCGGTCGGTGTCCATGATGGACCCACCGGACCACAACCGGGTGCGGCGGCTGGTGTCGAAGGTGTTCACCGCGCGGCGGGTGCAGCAGCTGCGGCCGAGGGTCCAGCAGCTCACCGACGAGCTCCTCGACGGTCTCGCGGACCGCGACGAGCTGGACCTGCTGGCCGACTTCGCCTACCCGTTGCCGTTCGCGGTGATCAGCGAGCTGCTCGGCGTCCCGGAGGAGTTCCGGGAAGACTGGCGCGAGGCGCTCGAGGGCATGATGTGGGGTGCGTGGGAACAGGTCGCGCCGGGCGCGCGAGCCATGGCCGACTACGCGGAACGCGTGGTCCGGCTGCGCCGCGCGGAGCCGGGCGACGACCTCATCTCCGCGCTGGTGCGCAGCAGGGACGCCGACGGCGACCAGCTCGACGACGACGAGCTGGTCTCGCTCGTCATCACCATCCTGAACGCGGGCCACGAGACCAGCGCACAGCTCATCGCCAACGGCACGTTCGCTTTGCTGTCCCATCCGGACCAGCTGGCACGGCTGCGTGCCGACCTGTCGCTCCTGCCCTCCGCGATCGAGGAGATGCTGCGGCTGTTCGGTCCCGCCGAGCTCGCCGGCCTGCGGTTCACGAAGGAACCCGTCGAGATCGGCGGGGTGTCCGTGCCCGCCGGCGAGGTCGTCCAGATCCTCTGGGCGTCGGCGAACCGGGACGACACCCAGTTCCCCGACGCGGAGCGTTTCGACGTCGCCAGGGGGAACAACGCGCACCTGTCGTTCGGGCACGGCATCCACTACTGCCTCGGTGCGGCACTGGCCAGAGTGGAGGCCGAGGTGGCGTTCGGCACGCTGCTGCGCCGCTTCCCCCATCTCTCGCTCAGCGTGCCCGAGGAGGAGGTCGTCTGGAAACGTGGCTTCCCGCGCGGCATCAACCGGCTGGAACGACTGCCGGTGACCCTCTCCGGCGACCTCGGCTGGAGCCGCGACGTGGCCTGAGCCGTCACTGTCGACAACGGACCCCGGGAGAACGCCCGGCCGGACTTTCCGGCCGGGCGTTTTCGCGTGTTCGCGGTCGTTCGCGTATTTCCCACTGACAGGTGACTCAAGACTCAAGGTAGCGGGTAGGTAAAAGGAGACAATTATTCGAGTAATACCCGACCAGTACTCGATGTGAGGTGCCGAGCCGATGAACAAGCGTGCCGTCTTCGGCCTCTTTTTACCCCTGTATGGCAGTCAGTTCCTGGCGATCGGATTCCTGTTCACGGCGCTCGCCGCCATCACCCGAGACCGAGGTGGTTCACTCGAGGACATCGGGATCATCTATGGCATCGGGTTCATCTGGGCCCTGAAATTCCTGTGGGCGCCCCTCGTGGACCGTTACGGCTCCCGCAAGCGCGGGCACTACCGGTCCTGGCTCGTGGTCACCCAGCCGGCGGCCGCGCTCGGCATCGTGGCGCTCGCCCCGCTCGACGTCGGTGAGAACCTCGGGCTCATCGTCGCCCTGCTGTCGGTCGTCGCGATTCTCTCGGCCACACAGGACATCGCCACCGACGCGCTCGCCGTGCGGATGATGAGCGGCCGCGAGCGCGGCGGCATCAACGGCCTGCAGATCGGCGCGAACTTCGTCGGTGACGTCATCGGCGGCGGTTTCGTGCTGGTGATGTACGACGCCTTCGGCTGGGTGCCCGCCATCCTCACGCTGGCCGTCGTGGTCGCCATCCCGATCTACTTCATCCGCCGCTTCCGGGAGCCGATCGTCGAACCGGCCGACACCGCCACCCCGGCCCGGCGCCCGTCGATGTTCTCGGTGTTCCGCCAGCCGGGTGTGAAGCGGTGGGCGCTGGTGCTGACGCCGCTGCTGGCGATCGCGATGCCCGGTGCGTACGGCATGCTCGTGCCGATCCTGATCGACTCCGGGGTGTCCGTCGGCATGGTCGGCATGCTCACCAACGGCCTCGGCGGCGTCATCGGCATCGCCGCGGCGATCGGCGCCGGGTTGTGGGTGCCGCGGCTCGGTCGCAGGCGTGCCCTCGTCTGGTACGCCGCGGGCCAGGTCGTCGCCATCGCCACGATGATCCCCGTCGCCGCCGGTGGCGGCATGGCGTGGGCCCTGCTCGCCATCGTGATGGTGAACATCTTCAACTCGGCGGTCTTCGTGATCATGTACACGATCAACATGGACCACAGCCGACCGGAGACCGCGGGCTCGGACTTCACGGTGCAGACCAGCATCTCGCTCGGGCTCCGCTTCGCGGCGGCCGGCATGGTGATCGGGGTGGCCGGCGCCGCCGGGTACACCGTGGCGATGCTGGTGTGCGCGGGTGTCGCGCTGGTCGCGCTGATCGCGGTGCTCACCCTGTACCGCGACCCGGCACCGGCCGCGGTCGCACCGCCGCCCGTCGAGCCGACGCGCGACCTGGCGGAGCAGCCTGCCTGACGTGGCGTCGCCGAGTCGGGGGCGGACCGGAGAACCGGTCCGCCCCCGGCTGTTTCCTCGACGGGCTCGTCAGCGCCCTCGCGGACACTGGGACGACACCTCTAGGGAGCTGACCATGCGCTTACGTCTTGTCGTGGCACTCGGCTTCGCCGCCATCGTGTTCGACGGGTACGACCTGATCGTGTTCGGATCGGTGGTACCGGCACTGCTGCAGCACCCGGGCTGGGACCTGACCCCGGCCGAAGTGGGCGCGATCGGCAGCTACGCACTGATCGGCATGCTGATCGGCGCGATCAGCGCAGGCGCGCTGACCGACCTGCTCGGCAGGCGCAGACTGTTCATCGGGTGCCTCGCGTGGTTCTCGCTGATGATGGTCGGGGTGGCGCTCGCGCCGAACCCGGAACTGCTCGGCGTGTTCCGGTTCCTCGCCGGCCTCGGCTTCGGCGGCATCGCGCCGACCGCGATCGCGCTGGTCGTCGAGACCGCGCCGGCCGCGCGCAGGAACCTGCTCAACGCCGTCATGCTCGTCGGTTTCCCCGTCGGCGGCGTGCTCGCCGCGCTGCTCGCGGTGGCGCTCCTGCAGCCGTACGGGTTCCGCGTGCTGTTCGCGATCGGTGCGCTGCCGCTGGTGACGCTCGTCCCGCTGGCGATGTGGCTGCTGCCGGAGTCGCCCCGGTTCCGCAGGGCCCGCCTGCGGGTGCGGATGCTGCGGCCGGGTCAGCTGCTGCTGTTCTCCGTGGCCAACTTCGCGGGCTTCCTGCTGGTGTTCGGGCTCAACACGTGGCTGCCGCAGCTGATGCGCGGCGCGGGTTACGACCTCGGCTCCGCGCTGGGCTTCCTGCTGGCGCTCAACGTGGGCGGTGTCGTCGGCGGCCTGGCCGGGTCCGCGCTCGCGGACCGCTGGAGCCCGCGGTGGGTGGCGACGGTGTTGTTCGTCGTGGCGGCGGGCGCGCTGGTGTTGCTGGCGGTCCCGATGCCGGTCGTCGCCGTCTACGCGGGGGTGGCGGTGGCGGGTGCCGCGACCGTGGGCAACCAGATCGTCGTGTACGGCTACGTCGCCACCCACTACCCGACCCACCAGCGCGCGACGGCGCTCGGCCTCACCTCCGGCATCGGCCGCCTCGGCGCGGCCACCGGGCCGTTGCTGGGCGGCCTCCTGGCGACCAGCGGGCTGCCGCTGAACGTGTCGGTGTTCGCGGCCGTCGCGCTGCTCGGCGCGGTGGCGGCCGTGCTGGCGGCCCGCGGCCGCGCGGACGTGGCAGGGGAGCTCGCCCCGCCTGCCCAGCACCAGAACCCGCTCGCGGAAGCGGCCTGAACCCACCGCGACAGACACACAAGAGATTCGCCCGGTCCACATCGGACCGGGCGAATCTCTGTGTGTGGCTCAGGCGGCCTGTACGCCGTTCGTGCCCGCCAGCACCTGGGCGCGCAGCGCCTTCTTGTCCACCTTGCCCACCGGCGTGAGGGGGAAGTCCGTCACGACCTCGAGCCGCTCCGGGATCTTGAACTTGGCGACCCCCTTGGCCACGAACAGGTCCCGCACCTGCGCCAGGGTCAGCGTCTGTCCGGGGTGGAGCACGACGCACACGCAGACCTGCTCGCCGTACTCCGCGTCGGGCAGCGGGATCGCCGTCGACCGGCGGACCGCGGGCAGGGTGTCGACCACGGCCTCCACCTCGGGCGCGGAGATCTTCTCGCCGCCGCGGTTGATCAGGTCCTTGACTCGGCCCTCGACCACGAAGTTGCCGGTCTCGTCGCGGCGCACCAGGTCGCCGCTGCGGTACCAGCCGTCCGGGGTGAACGCCTTCGCGTTGTGTTCCGGGGCCTTGAAGTAGCCGCGCGGGGTGTACGGGCCGCGGGTGAGCAGTTCGCCCGTGCCGCCCTCCGGCACCGGCTGGCCGGCCTCGTCGACGATCAGGATCTCGTCGGCGTCACTGATCGGGCGGCCCTGGGTGCGCACGATGACCTCGACCGGGTCGGTCGGGCGGGTGTAGTTCAGCAGGCCCTCGGCCATCCCGTAGACCTGTTGCAGCGTCGCGCCGAGCGCGGGGCCGATCCGTGCTGCGAACAACGGGTCCATCACCGAGCCGCCCACCTGCACGAGCCGCAGTGACGACAGGTCGGCGCCGCCCGCCATCGCGGCCTCGACCCAGCGGTGTGCGATCGCCGGGACCAGCGAGGTCACCGTGGCCCGTTCACGCTCGATGACCGGGAACGCCACCTCCGGCTTGGGGGAACGGAGCATCACCACCCGGCCGCCGTGGATGAGCGTGGCCAGGATCCCCGGCGAGCCGAGGGGGAAGTTGTGGCCCATCGGCAGTGTCACCAGGTACACCGTGTCCGCGTCGAACCCGCACACCGCACCGCTCTGCCGCGCGTTGTACTCGTAGTCGTCGTGTGTCCTCGCGATGATCTTCGGGGTGCCGGTGGTGCCGCCGGAGAGGAGGAACAACGCCACCTCACCGGGATCCGGGGCGACCGCGTCGAGCCGGGCGCGCAGCGCGACCGGGTCCTCGGTGCGCGGGAGCAGCGACCGCAGGTCCACAGTGGACGAGTCGGACTCGCCCAGCACGAACACCGTGCACGTGCCCGGCAGCGAGGCGGCGAGGTCGACGGCCATCCGCTGGTGGTCGAACTTCTGCCAGCGGTCCGGCACCACGACGGCCCTCACCTCGGCGAGCTCCGCCAGGTAGCGCAGCTCGTGCTCGCGGTGCGCCATCAGCGCGAGCACGGGCGCGACGCCGATCCGCTGGCAGGCCAGGAAGAGCGCCAGGAACTCCCAGCTGTTCGGCAGCTGCACCAGGATGTTGTCCCCCGCGCGCAGGCCGAGGTCCCGCATGCGAGCGGCGAGCGCGTCCGCGTGCTCGGCCAGTTCGCGATAGCTGATCCGGGTGTCGCCGTCCACCACGGCGATCCGGTCACCGTCCCGGTCGGCCCAGGTCCACATCCAGTGGCCGAGCGGTTCACCCCGCCAGTAGCCGGCCCGCGCGTACCCCTCTGCGAGGTCCGCAGGCCATGGCGTCACACCGTCCCGCATCATGTTCCCTCCACTCACGCCGCGACCGCGGGCGCGGGCGGCGTCTCCGGCTCGTCGTCCTGCGCGGCGGCACCGTCGCCGTCCGGCGCGAGCAGTTCGGCGAGGAAGTCGCTGATCGCCTGGACCGTCGGCCGGTTCCACAGCAGGGTGGCGGGCAGGCTCACCCGGAACAGCCGCTCCAGCCGGGCCCGGACGATCTGCGTCATCACCGAGTCGAGTCCCATCTCGATGAGCGGGCGGTGCGTGTCCAGCTCCTCGACCGCCAGCTTCATCTCCGCGGCCACCTGCCCGGACACCTCGCCGAGCACGTGGTCGCGCAGTTCGTCGCCGCGCAGGTTCGCCCACGGCGCCGACGAACGGGACTGTCCGGCGGCCACCGGCTCCTCCGCGGCCAGCTCTGACAGCAGCGGCGGGCGGCGCATGCCCGGCAGGAGCGGGATGGGGCGCAGGACGGCGACGTGCGCGACGTCGTGCTGCTCGGCGTACTCCCACGAACGGAACGCCTCCGCCGCGGTGATGTCGGCGGTGCCCCGTGCCGACAGCTCGGCGTCGATGGCCGCCGACGACGTCGACATGCCCAGGCCGCGCCACGACGTCCAGCCGAAACTGATCGTGTCGCCCCGCCCGGCGGTCCGCCGGTGGGCGGCGAGCGCGTCGAGCACCGCGTTGCCCGCGGCGTAGCTGGCCTGGCCCGGCAGGCCGAGCAGCAGACCCACCGACGAGAACAGCACGAGGAAGTCGAGGCTCCCGGGCGGGAACAGCTCGTGCAGCACCTGCGCGCCGAGGACCTTCGGACGCATGACCGTCTCGAGCGACTCCTCGTCGAGATCGGCGGCCATCCGGTTGTCCAGCACACCCGCCGCGTGCACGACGCCGCGGATCGGCGGCAGCCCCAGGTCGCCGAGCGACGCGAGCTTCGCCACCTGGTCCCGGTCGCTCACGTCCAGCGCGACGGTGACGACCGTGACCCCCGCGGCCTCCAGCGCCTTGACCGACTCGATCCGCGCGGCGCCCTCGGGGTCGGTGACCGGGTCGACGGAGTCCCACGTGTTCCTCGGCGGCAGCGCACGCCGCCCGGCCAGCACCAGCCTGCGCGCTCCCCGGCCGGCGAGCCAGGCCGCCACCTCCAGCCCGAGCACGCCGAGCCCGCCGGTGATGAGGTAGGTGCCGTCCGCCCGGCACGCCACCGGCCGCCGGGTCGTCGTGTCGTCGAGAGTGGCCAGCCTGGCGACCTCGACACCGGTGCCGCGCACCGCGAGGACGTCGTCGGCAGGCCGGGCGACGAGCACCCGGCGCAGCGTGGCGAGGCTGCCGAGCGCGTCGTCCGCGGGCACGTCGACGATGCCACCCCACAGGTCCGGGTACTCGCCGGACAGCACGCGGCCGAGCCCCCACAACGCGCCCTCGCCGACGGCGGCCAGGTCCGCGGCCTCCCGCACGCCCCTCGTCAGGCACCACAGCCGGGGCCGGTGCTGCGCGGGCAGCGCGGCCAGCGTCTGCGCGGTCCTGGTGAGCAGCGAGGTCGCGGCGAGCGAGCCGGACCACGCGTCGCCGGCCTCGGCGGACCTGTCCGGTGCGACGACGACCGCCGCGGCCGGGGACAACCGGTCGGCGTGACCGGCGAGCGCGTCGGCGTCGGCGGCGGCGAGCCAGGTGATGCCCGCGTCGCTGAGGGCGCCGCCCAGCTCCTGCGCGAGCGACTGGTCACCGACGAACACCACCAGCGGCAGCCGCGCGCGGGAGCGCTTCGGCAGCTCGAAGGGCCGCCAGGTGATCTTGTGGACCAGGCGCCTCGGGCTCGCCGGGGCACCGACGTCCCCGTCGAGCACGCCGTAGCGCAGCCCGTCGAGCCGGGCGACCACGGAGCCGTCCGGCTCCGCGATGACGACGTCCACGGTGTCGGTCGAGCCGGGCCGCACCCGCACGCTGATCACGGCGTCGGCCGGTGGCCTGCCGCCGATGCTGACGTGGCGGATGTGCGCGGGCATGCGCAGGGTCGCGGGCCCGGAGAACACGACGGACGCCGCGGACAGCGCCGCGTCCAGGATCGACGCCCAGCTCTCCGGAAGGGTGCCCGCCGGGTCGGTGACGACCCGGACGAACAGCTCGTCCCGGCCGCGCCGGATCCGGTTGATCTGCCACGGGAAGCCCATGGCGGCGACGCCGATCGAGGCGAGCCGGTCGATCACGAACTCGGAGTCGAGCCGCTCGTCGCACCGCTTGCGCAGGTCGGCGAGCGGGATGGCGCGCGGGCCGGGGACGTCGGCGACGACCGGCACCGCGGCGGTGGTGTGGGTCAGCCAGCCGTCACTCTGGTCCTGGTCGCCGTCGTGGCGGTCCGACGCCAGCCGCGAGCACAGCCGCAGCGTGCCGTCCATGGCGACGACCTGCAGCTCCCTCGGGGAGGCGACGGAGACCGGCACGCGCAACGACACGTCGTTCAGGGCGTGCCCGGCCGAGGCCGCGAAGAACGTGTTGAGCAGCACCGCCGCCGGGATGATCTCGGTCCCCTGCACGGGGTGGTCACCGGGGTAGGGCCTGCTCTCCTGGTCCAGCCACGTCTGCCAGACCCGGACGGTCGTGGTGCCGTTGACGGTCAGCGGTGCCCCGAGCAACGTGTGGGTGTCCACGTCGTGCAGCCGGGAGCGGCTCTCGCCCCGGCCGGGCGTCTCCACCCGGTACTCGCGGTGCTGCCACGCGATGACCGGCAGCGACACCAGCCGTCCGCCGGAGTTCCCGACCGACCAGTCCACGGCCACGCCGTGGCAGTGCAGCGCGGCCAGGTTCTCCAGCAGGGTGGACTGCTCGGGACGGTTGCGCCGCAGCGTGTGCGCCACGACCGCGTCCTCCACGCGCTCCGCGGTGAGCACCTCGTTGATCGAGTAGGACACCACCGGGTGCGGGGAGATCTCGACGAACGCCCGGTAGCCGTCGGCGAGCGCAGCGCTGACCGCGGCGGCGAACCGCACCGGGTTGCGCAGGTTGCCCGCCCAGTAGGCGCCGTCACGCACCACGTCCGTCCTCGGGTCCTCGTGTGAGGTCGAGTAGACCGGCAGCACGGGCGTGGCCGGGGCGAGGTCCGCCGCGGCCGCGGCGAGGTCGTCGACCAGCTGGTCCATGTGGTGGCTGTGGAACGCGACGTCGGAGTTGACCCGCTGCACGTTCAGCGCGGGGTCGGTGCTCCACTGCCGCACCACGGCGTCGATCGCGGTCGCGTCACCCGCGACCACCGTCGAGCTGGGGGCGGCGGCGATCGCGGCGCAGACACCCTCGTGCCCGGCAAGTCTGCGCTCCGCCTCCTCGAACGGCAGGTTGACCATCGCCATCCCGCCCATGCCCGCGACCTTGCGCAGCAGGGTGGACCGGCGGCAGATGAGGCGGGCGCCGTCGGCCACCTCGAGCACGCCCGCGACGACGGCCGCGGCGATCTCGCCGACCGAGTGGCCGATCACCGCGGCGGGGCGCAGGCCGCGCGAGTACCACACCTCGGCGAGCGCCACCTGCGTCGCGAAGATCAGCATCTGGATGCGGTCGGTGTCCCGCAGGTCGCCTTCCAGCAGCGCCTTGCGCGGGGAGACGCCCATCTCCTCCAGGCAGATCGGCTCGAGCTCGTCGAGGACACGGCCGAACGCGGGCTCGGTCGCGAGCAGCTCGCGGCCCATGCCGATCCACTGCGAGCCGTGCCCGGAGAACACCCACACGGCGCCCTTGGCCGCGCCCGGCAGCGCGCGGCCGGAGGTGATTCCGTTGCCCGGCTCGTCCGTCCGCACCTGGCGGAGCTGGGCGACCAGCTCGTCCTGGCCGGCCGCGACGACGCCGGTGCGGTGTTCGAGGTGGGAGCGGCGCTGGGTGAGCGTGTGGGCGAGGTCGGCCAGCTCGGCGCCACTGGCCCGCAGGCCGTCGGCGGTGAGCCACTCGGCGAGCGACCCGGCGTACTCGCGCACGGCCTCCTGCGACCCGCCGGACAGCGGGTAGACGCGCAACGCGGTGCCCCGGTCCGGCGCCGGGAGCGCCGTCTCCGGCGGCGGCGCCTGCTCCAGCACGAGGTGCGCGATCGTGCCGCCGTAGCCGTAGCCGGAGACCCCGGCGCGGCGCGGGCCGCCGGTGCTCGGCCACGGGGTGAGGTCGGCGACCACCCGCAGGCCGGACCCGTCCCACGCGATGTCCGGGTTGGGGGTGTCGAAGTTGATGCTCGGCGGGATGGCCGCGTGCTCGATCGCGAGGACGGCCTTGAGCACGCCCGCGATCCCGGACGCGGCCTCCAGGTGGCCGATGTTCGTCTTCACCGACCCGATGAGGCACGGCCGGTCGGCGGGCCTTCCGGTGCCGTAGACGGCGGCGAGCGCGGCGGCCTCGACCGGGTCGCCCGCCCTGGTGCCGGTGCCGTGGGCCTCCACGTAGTCGACCGACTCGGGTGCGACGCCCGCCTGCCTGCAGGCCACCCGCAGCATCTCGGTCTGCGCATCGCCGCTCGGCGCCATGATCCCGTTCGTCTTGCCGTCCTGGCTCACCGCGCTGCCGCGGATCAGCGCGAGCACCCGGTCGCCGTCGCGCCGCGCGTCCGACAGCCGCTTGAGCACGACCATGCCGCAGCCCTCACCCCGGCCGTAGCCGTTGGCGGACGCGTCGAAGGACTTCGAGCGGCCGTCCGGGGCGAGCGCGCCCGCGGTGTCCATGACCATGGTGAGACCGGGGGCGACCATCAACATCACGCCACCGGCGATCGCCACCGGCGTCTCGCCCGCCCGCAGGCTCTGGCACGCGAGGTGCAGCGCCACCAACGACGACGAGCACGCCGTGTCGACGACCATGCTGGGGCCGTGCAGGTCGAGCGCGTAGGAGACCCGGTTCGCCACGGCGCACATGGACGACCCGATGCCGGTCCACGCCTCGATCCTCGGCAGGTCCTCGAGGAGCTTGCGACCGTGGTCGTCGCTGTTGACACCGATGTACACGCCCGCGTCGGACCCGGCCAGGTCCCCCGGCACGATGCCGGCGTGCTCCAGCGCCTCCCACGCCACCTCGAGCGCCATCCGCTGCTGCGGGTCCATCAGGGTGGCCTCGCGCGGCGACACCCCGAAGAAGGCGGCGTCGAAGTCGTCCACATTGGACACGAAGCCGCCGAGCCGGGAGACCTTGCGCAGCGCGGCGGCGTTCTCCCCACCGGTCTCGTAGTGCGCCCAGCGCTCCGGTGGCACCTCGCCGATCGCGTCGAACCCCGCCGCGAGGGAGTTCCAGAACGCCTCCGGCGAGTTGACGTCACCGGGTAATCGGCATCCCATTCCGACGATCGCGATGGGCTCCGGTCCGTCGACTCCGCTCGAGGTTGCCATGGTCGCTCTCGTCCTCCTCAGCGCGCGAGACCTGGAACCAGGACATTCTGTGTTCACCACGTCCCGGCGACATCGGTCGGCGATCCCGGCCCGGCTGGGACAAGACCCCCGCCACGTCGTGTTCGCGCGCTCTGCCGCGACTCACCGGCCCCGTGTTTCGCTGGCCGCCATGACGGAAAACGACGTCCTCGCGACGCTGGACAGGTTCGCGGCCGCGGAACGCACCGCGGACACCGAGACTCTCGACGGGCTGCTCACCGCCGACTTCGTCGGCATCGGCCCGCTCGGGTTCGTGCTCACGAAGGAGCAGTGGCTCGACCGGTACCGCAGCGGTTCGCTGGTGCCGTCGGCGTTCGACCTGGTCGACGTGAGCGTCCGGCGCTACGGCGGCACCGCGGTCGCCACCGCCGTGCAGAAGCAGGAGATGACCTACCACGGGCACCCGGCGAACGGCGAGTTCCGCGCCGTCCTCGTGCTGTCCGAAGTGGACAGCGGGTGGGCACTGGTGCACTGCCAGGTCTCCGGCCCGCTCGGCCCGCCGCCGAGCCGTCCGCCGAACTTCAGCGCGGCGCAGAGCCAGGCCACCTCTTGAAGCCGGTTGCACCAGCCCTTGAGGCGCTCTCGGTACAACTGTAGGTGATTTCCTTTCCTCCCTTAGGAGTCTTCATGTCGGAAACGAAGCCGTTCCTCTGCGGGCCTTCCGATGGGCGCGCCATTTGGCATTTCGGGTCGCTGGTGGTGTTCAAGGCAACGGGTGAGGACACGAACGGCCAGTACTGGCTGGCGGAGATGTCCTGCAACCGCGGCTACGGCTCGCCGGTGCACGTGCACGGCAACGAGGACGAGCTGTTCCACATCCTCGAGGGCGAGATGAGCATCGAGGTCGGCGGCCAGCTCTTCCACGCGACGCCCGGCTCGTCGGTGTTCCTGCCGCGCAACGTCCCGCACTCGTACAAGGCCGAGTCCGACACGGTCAAGACGCTGGTGCTGGGCACCCCCGCGGGCTACGAGGGGTGGTTCATGGAGACCGGCACCCCGGCGGAGCGCCTGGAGATCCCGGCCTTCGACCCGAGCACGTTCCCCGACTTCGGCGCAGTCATGGCGTCCACGCAGAAGTACGGCGGCCAGGTCCTCGGCCCGCCTCGGGATTGAGGCTTCCCACCCATGACCATTGACGTGCACGGGCATGTCACGCCGCCCGAGCTGCTGAAGAAGTTCCCCATGCCGCCGGTGCTCGGCGACGTCGACGGGATGATCGAGCGCAAGGCCGCGCTCGGCATCACGACGACCGTCGTCGGGAGCCCGGTCGGCTACGGCACGATGCTCCCGGTCCCCGGCAACGACAACTACAACCAGTCGCCGGCGGACCTCGCGCGTTTCCACGAGTGGGTGGCGGAGACCGTGCGGGCGAAGGCGGGTGCGCTGACCGGGTACGTCTACGCCAACCCGTTCTCCGCCGACGACGTCGCGCGGGCAGCGGAGTGGTTGCGGGAGAAGGAGTTCACCGGGCTGATCGTGAACTCCTCGGTGCGCGGGGAGTTCCTCGACGACGCGCGCTCCGACGACTTCTTCGCGATGGCCGAGGAGACCGGCGCGCCGGTGCTGCTGCACCCGCCCGCCGTGCCGGTCGCCGCCGGGTCGATGAAGAAGGTCGGCGGGATCGAGCACGTCGTGCGGCCCTGCGACATCACCATGGGTGTCGCCGCGATCCTCCTCGCGGGACGGCTGCCGCGGTTCCCCGGGCTGAAGCTCATCGCCCCGAACGCGGGCGGCGCCTTGGCTCTGCTGCGGGAAAAGCTCGACATGGCCCAACGCCGGGACAATGTAGACGGTCCGCCGATCAGCGAGCAGCTGACAAAGATCTATGTCGACACGGCGACACCGTCCCTGCCCGCGCTGAAGGCGGCGCTGGAGGTGTTCGGGCCCGACCGGCTGCTGTTCGGCACGGACTCGCCGCCGCTCGCCACCTCGCTCGACGCGGCGCTCGGCATGGTCGACGCGCTCGGCCTGTCCGATGTGGACGCCGTGCTGCACGACAACGCTGCCGCGCTTTTCGGTCTCGGCCAGGAAGAACTGAGGAGAGCGTCATGAACGTTCTGGTGGTCGGGGGGTACGGCGGGCTCGGTTCGGTGATCTGCGAACAGTTCGCCGAGCAGGGCGCGCGGGTCGCGATCGCGGGCCGGTCGTTCGACAAGGCCACCGAACTGGCGGAGAAGCTGCGCGCGGGCGACGCCACCGCGATGGGTGTCGCCGTCGACGTCACCGACCCGGCGTCCATCGACGCGGCCGTCGCGACGGTGGTCGAGGCGTGGGGCGGCATCGACGTGCTGGTGAACTCGGCCAGCAAGCTGATCACCGTGCCCGCCGAGCACTTCGACCCCGTGCAGTGGGCGTCGGTGGTCAACGCGAACCTCGTCGGCGCGTTCCTGCTGTCCCAGTCGGTCGGGCGGCACATGCTCGAACGCGGCGAGGGCCGGATCATCCACCTGTCCTCGGTGCGCGGCGACGCGGGCGGCCGGATGGGCTTCTCCGCGTACGGCGCCAGCAAGGCGGGCGTGAACCTGCTGGTCAAGCAGCTCGCCACCGAGTGGGGCGGGCGCGGGGTGACCGTCAACGCGGTCGCGCCCGGGTTCATGCGGACCGACTTCGTCGAGCAGGCACAGCAGAACCCGCAGTTCGTGGCCCGGCTCCAGCAGCGGATCCCGGTCGGCCGGTTCGCCGAGCCGGACGAGGTGGCGAGCGCGGTCATCTACCTCGCGCAGCCGCTCGCCCGGTTCGTGAACGGGCAGGTCATCTACGTCGACGGCGGCGTGACCGCCAGCCACTGAAGCACCAAACGGAGGTTGAGGGAATGTCCACCTGGCACGCGCTGTACTACCCGATCAAGGAAGGCAGCGAGGAGATCGTCAAGGAGCTGTTCCGCAACAGCGGCAGGCCGAACTTCGAGATCACCGGCCCGGACGGGCAGGTCGTCGGCAAGCTGCTCGCCACCATGGCGTTCGTCGGCACCGGTGTCGCGATCCGCGTGATCGAGGTCGAGGGGCCGCTGCCGGTGGTGGCCGCGCACATGAGCAGGCAGCCGGAGGTGCGTGAGTTCGAGCGGCAGCTCGAGGAGCACCTGACCGAGGGGCGCGACATGGTCACCCCCGAGGGTGCGCGGGCGTTCTTCCAGAAGGCGGGCATGGAGAACGTGCTGAACCGGCGTGCGCCGGGTGCGGCGGCGGCCTGATGGAGATCGGGGTCGCACTGCCGAGCACGGTCCGGGAGACGCCGGGAGACGCGCTGGTCGAGTGGGCCGTCGAGGCCGACCGCGGCGGGTTCTCGAGCGTCGCCGCGCTGGGCAGGCTGGTGTACGACAACTACGACGGCGTGGTCGCGCTGTCGGCAGCGGCCGCGGTCACCGAGCGGGTGAAGCTCGTGACCGCGATCCTGCTGTCGCCGCTGCACGGCAACGCGGCCCTGCTCGCGAAGCAGGCCGCGAGCCTGGACCGGCTGTCCGGCGGTCGGCTCGTGCTCGGCCTCGCGGCGGGCGCGCGCCCGGACGACTTCAACGCGTCCGGGGTGCCGATGAAGGGCCGCGGCCGGGTGCTGGAGCAGCAGATCGCCGAGGCCAAGGCCATCTGGGCGGGCGAGCGGCGCGGGTTCGCGGGCGGCATCGGGCCCGCGCCCGTGTCGCCCGGCGGCCCGCCGATCATGCTGGGCGGGCACTCGCCGAAGGCCGTCGAGCGGGCGGCGCGGCTGGCGGACGCGTGGATCTCCGGCAGCGGCGGCGTCGAGATGTTCGCCGGTGGTGCGGCGGCGTACCGGGCGGCCGGTGGCCGTGGCCGGCTGGTGGCGCTCACGTACTTCTCGCTGGGTGCGCACGCCGACGAGCTGGCCGACCGGTACCTGAACGACTACTACGGGTTCGCCCCGCCGTACGCGCAGATGGTGCTGCGCGGCTCGGCGATCGGCCCGGCCCGGCTGCGGGAGACGCTCACGCGGCTGGAGGAGGCGGGCTGCGACGAGGTGCTGCTCGCGCCGTGTTCATCGGGGCTTGACCAGCTGAAAGAGCTGCGTGAGTTCATCGGTGAGTAGTCTGGACACATGTTCGTGAAGGTCTGTGGGCTCCGCACGTCGGCGGACGTCGACGTCGCGGTGTCCTCGGGCGCCGACGCCGTCGGGTTCCTGTTCGCGACGAGCCCGCGCCAGGTCGACCCGGCCACCGCCCGTTCACTCGTGGCGGTGGCCGGTCCCACGTTGACCGTCGGCGTGTTCCACAAGCAGCCGGTGGACGAGGTCCGCGCGATCGCGGAGGCCACCGGTGTCGGCGCCGTCCAACTGCACGGCGACTACTCGAAGGACGCCTTCACGGCACTGGCCGACCCGCGGTGGCAACTGATCCGCGCGGTGCCGTTCTCGGCGCCTGACCTGCGGGTCGGCGCCTACGGGGAACAGTTCCTGCTCGTGGACGCGCCACGCGCCGGGTCGGGCGAGTCGTGGGACTACGGCTCGGTCGCGGGCCTGCGCGGGCAGTGGCTGCTGGCCGGGGGCCTCACACCCGATTCCGTAGCCGTCGCCGCCGGGACGTCCGGGGCCTGGGGGGTCGACGTCTCCAGCGGGGTCGAGTCCAGTCGCGGCGTCAAGGACCACGGGCTGATCAGGGCTTTCGTGGCGGCGGCCAGGGTCCGGTCCTAGCACCGCCGCGATCGAGCAGCGTCAGGAACTTCTCCGCGCACGTGCGGTAACCGGCTTCGAGCGTGGCCGGGTCGGCGGTGACGCCCAGGTGCGGGATGCGCGCGACGTGCGGTTCGAGGCTGTACCAGCCGTCGTACCCGGCGTCCGCCAGCAGCCGCAGGCAGTCGGCCACCCCCACCTCGCCGTCGCCCGGAACGGCGAACTCGGCGCCGTCTTCGGTGCGCACACCGTCCCGCACGTGCACGTGCGCCACCCACGGCAGCACCTCCCACAGGAACGGCAGCGCGTCGTAGCCGTGGGCGAGGCCGTTGCCGGTGTCGAACAGCAGCCGCAGGTTCGGGCTGTCCACCGTGGTCACGAGCTCGACCGACGCCGCCGCCGACCGGGACGCCCAGCCGTGACGGTTCTCGTGCAGCAGCACCACGTCCAGGTCCTCGGCGAGCCGGGTCAGCCGGGTGAGCCGGGCCAGCGCGGCCTTCCGCCACTCCGCGTCGGGCCTGCCGTCGTTGGGGTACGACATGACCCGGAGGTGCCGGCAGCCGACCAGGCTCGCGATCTCCGCGGTACG
The DNA here is from genome assembly GCF_044466355.1 of Actinophytocola sp. NPDC049390. Taxonomy (NCBI): domain Bacteria; kingdom Bacillati; phylum Actinomycetota; class Actinomycetes; order Pseudonocardiales; family Pseudonocardiaceae; genus Actinophytocola; species Actinophytocola sp. NPDC049390. The sequence goes on along the minus strand of NZ_JBITMQ010000019.1, from coordinate 30,397 downwards.
CCGCAGGATCGCGAGGTCCAGGGCACGTGGCGCGCCGATCGAGGCGCCCCGCCCGCCGATCGGCGTGGCCACGACCGGCACCTCCAGACCGGACGTGAGGACGCGTACCGCCATCAGCGCGGCCTGCGCGTCGGTCAGTTCGTACAGCCCGCGCCCGTCGACGGTGCGTAGCTCAAGACCGTCGAGGCCGAGTGCGCGGTGGATGCGGATTTGGTCGGCGAGGCTCGCGGCGGCCTCGTCGCCGACCCCGCTCACCCTGGTCACGACCCGCTCCGGAAGAAGCGGGTGACCAGCTCCGCCACTCGGTCCACGTCGGACAGCGGCTGCTCGGGGTACAGCGGCAGCGCCACACACTCGCGGGCCAGCCGTTCCGCGTTCGGGAAGTCGCCGGGGCCGTGGCCGAGGTGCGCGAACGCGGGCTGCAGGTGCAGCGGCTTCGGGCAGTGCACGACGGTCTCGACGCCGTTCGCGGTGAGGAACCTCCGCAACCGGTCCCGTTCCGGCACGCGGACCACGTACGTGTGGACCGCGCGGTCCCCGAAGCCGGTCGGTGCGGCGACCTCCTGCGGCAACGCGGCCGTGTACCGCTCCGCGCGCTGCCTGCGTGCCGCGAGCTGCCGGTCCAGTGTGGGCAGCCTGCGCAGCAGGAACCCGGCGACGATCTCGTCCATGTGGCAGGCGAATCCCACCCGGTCGTGCCGGAACGGAACCGTGCCCTGTCCGTGGTCGCGCAGCGCGCGGACGGTCGCGGCCAGCTCGCCGTCGGCGGTGACGACCATGCCCGCGTCCCCAGGCCCGCCGAGCGGCTTCGCCGGGGAGAACGAGAACACGCCCACGTCACCCGCGGTGCCCGTGCGGCGGCCGGAGACCGTGCCGCCGAGCGTGCCCGCGCTGTCCTCGACGAGCGCCACACCCCGCCGTGACGCGAGCGTGCGCAGCCGGGTCATGGGCGCGACCTGGCTGAACAGGTGCACGGCCATGATCGCCCTCGTGCGGCCGGTGATCGCGGTCGCCGCGGCGGCCGGGTCGAGCGCGTGGTCGACCAGGTCCACGTCCGCGAACACCGGGGTGGCGCCGGTCAGCGCGACCGTGCCGGCCGGCGAGACGGCCGAGAACGCGGGCGTGACCACCTCGTCGCCCGGGCCGACGCCCAGCGCGGTCAGCGCGAGGGTGAGGGCGCCGGTGCCGCTCGCGCAGCCGACCGCGTGCGTGATGCCGACCTGTGCGGCGATCGCGGCCTCCAGCGCGGCGACCCGGGAGGCGAGGACGAACTCGTCGGACTCCCCGACCTCGTGCACCACGTCGACCAGGTCGTCGACCCAGCCCTCGTACCGGCGGTCGAACCCCGCGAAGGGGATCGTGCTGGTCATCGGGCCCGCCGCGGATCGTGGCAGTCGCGGACCAGGTCGGCGACGTGGTCGACCTGCTCGGCGGCCAGGTCCGGGTAGAGCGGCAGGGCGAGGGCACGTGTCGCCGCCGCCTCGGCGACCGGAACGGGGTGGCGGGCCAGGTGGGCGAGCGCGGGCTCCCGCGGCACGGGCCGCGGGTAGTACACCTTGGTGCCGACCCCGTACCCGGCGAGGAACTCGGCCAGCTCGTCGCGGCGGTCGGTCTCGATGAGGTACACGGAGAACGTCAGGCCGCCGTCGCCCTTGGCCGGTGCCAGGTAGGGCGTCTCGACGACCTCGGCCAGGCGTTGCGTGTACCGCTGCGCCAGCACGCGGCGGCGTTCGACGTCGTCGTCGAGGTGCGCGAGGCGGGTGACGAGGACGGCGGCCTCGATCTCGTCGCAGCGGCTGTTGTAGCCGAGATCCTGGTACTCGTGGCCGTCGTCGGTGGTCTGCCCGTGGCGGCGCAGGCGGCGGACGCGGGCGGCGACCTCGTCGTCGTCGGTGAGCACGGCGCCCGCGTCACCGAGCGCGCCGAGTGTCTTGGTGGGGAAGAACGACAGCGCGCCCGCGGTGCCGAACAGTCCCGCGTGGACACCGCCCTGCCACATGCCGATGCCCTCCGCGCCGTCCTCCAGGAGCAGCAGGCCGTGGCGTTCGGCGACCTCCGCCAGCTCGACCATCGGGGCGAGCTGGCTGAACAGGTGCACCGCCAGGATCGCCCTGGTGCGGCCGGTGATCGCGGCCTCGACCTGGTCCGGGTCGAGCGCGTACGAGCCGGGCAGGACGTCGACCATGACCGGCGTGGCGCCCGCGTGCAGCACCGACGACGCGGTGGCGAAGAACGAGTAGGCGGGGACGATCACCTCGTCACCCGGCCGGATGCCCGCCGCGCGCAGCATCATGATCAGCGCGTCCGTGCCGTTGCCGACCACGATGACGTGCTTGGCGCCCGTGTACTCGCACAGTTCCTGTTCGAGCCGCTCCGCCCAGACGCCGGACGTGAACCGGCCGGACGCGGCGATCTCACGGATGCGTGGTTCGAGCACTGGCCAGTCGCGGCGCATCGTCGTCGCACCGGAGAAGAAGGGGACGCCCTGAGTGTGGTGATTGGCTCCGCTCATGCCGCGAACTCCTCGTCGATCGTGCGTGCGTGCTGGGTTGCTTCCTGGACCAGCTCGGCGACCCGCACGTGCAGCGCGAGGTCCCCGGGTGGCGGCGGGCCCTCGCCCGCGAAGTACGCGTAGGCAGCCGTCAGGAACCGGGTGACCGGCCGGTCCCGGATCAGCTCACGGTCGTGGCCGGGCAGGATCACCTGGCCGGTGTGGTCGTCGGAGCCGAGCGGGTGGTGGGCGACGAGCGTGCCCCGGGTGCCGGTGACGCGCAGGCGCCGCAGGCCGACCGGGCCCGTCAGGTCGGACATGAGCCGGGTCGTGACGCGGTTCGGCTGGCGCAGCGTGACGTCCACGCCGCCCGCGCCGGGCAGCTCGGTGCCGTCCGGCAGCGGCATGCCCCACGTGAGCGTGTCGGCCGGCTCGCCCGGCCCACCGCCGAGGTGGAGGGCGAGCAGGACCTGGTGCGGCAGCGCGACCTCCGTGGCCGGTGCCGGGTCGGCGGACCGGTTGGCGCGGGGCTCCATCCACTCCATGCGGATCGAGCGGACCGCGCCGATCACCCCGTCGGCGACGGCCTCGTCGACGCGGCCGGTGACCGCGCTCGTCAACCACCCCGCGACCGGCACGATCCGCGTCCGCCCCGCGAGCGCGGCGACGGCACGGACGTCACCGGCGGCCGGCTTGTCGAGCACCACGTTCCGCGCGCCCGCGGCGACGAGCGCGCCGATCACCGCGTGCTGCTCGGTGACCGGCGTGGCCACGTGGAACACCGCGCGGCCGGGATCGACCCGCGCCAGCGCCGCGGCCACCGTCGGCAGCCACGTCACGCCGGGTGCGGCGGCCGGGCGCGGGTCGGCCACGACGACCTCGGGCCGCCCGAGACCGCGCAGGGCGCGGTGGAGGTCCCGCCCGGCGCGGCCGTAGCCGACGATGACGGGAATCGTGTTGGCGATGATCTGGTCGAGGTGCATCTGTCGTCCCCTCGCAGGTGATGGCCGCCGCGGCGGGTGCTACGGCCTGGTGGCCGCGTCGGTGCCCTCGTGCGAGGGGAGCCCGAGCGCGTCGATGCGCTCGGGCGCCATGGCGAAGTGGAAGTCCACACCGGGGACCAGCCCGCTGCCGCGCGAGAGCCGGGCGGCCAGCTGCGCGACGGTCTCGGGCGGCACCATCGACTGCAGGACGACCAGCGCACCGGCCCGGATGAGCGGCGCGACGAGGTCCGCCGCCGCGTCCACGTAGGTCAGGTCGGCGTCGCCACCGTCGGCGGTCGGCGTCGGCGCACAGATGACGTACGCGTCGAGCCCCGCCAGCCTGCGGGGATCCACGGTGGGCTCGAACCACTCGGCGGTGGCGACCAACTCGTCGTCGGCGATGCCCGGCAGGTAGGACCGCCCCACCAGCAGGTCGGAGACCTTGCCCCGGTCGGTGTCGAGGCCGATGGTCAGCAGTCCGGATCCGGCCAGCGACAGGGCCAGCGGCAGCCCGGTGTACCCGAGCCCAACGACCCCCACCGTGCCCGGGATCTGTCGGTTGATCGTCGCGGTCATCGCGCTCCCTTTCCCGTAGGTACTGATGCCAGGGTCAAGGCGCGAGTCGAGAGCCACTCGAAGGTGGTTCAAGGCGAGCAGGGGCACAGAGAGACACAGAGGGGGCGCGTCAGCGCGTGTGCCGTGTGGACGGGTAGGTCAGCCGAGGAGGGCGCGGGCGGCCGGGACGACGTCCTTCGCGAAGCGTTCGACCTGGTCCACGGTGCCCTGTTCCGGCCAGAACACGAAGCAGCGGAACGGCTGCTCGGTGGCGAGCCGGGCGATCAGGGACGCCCACTGGTCGGCGGTGCCGCGGACCGGGGCCGAGCCCTCGCGGGCCTCGGTGCTGTCCCGGTCCCCCGGGGTGTCGGTGATGGTGCCGACGAGCTGGGCCATGCGCAGCACGTCGGCGGGGTCGCGGCCCGCGTCGGTGGCGGCCCGCGAGATCGTCTCGTTGCCCTCGGCCCACGCCTCGTACGGCAGGTAGGACGGGATCGGCGCGGCCCAGCCGTCGGCGAGGCGACCGGTCAGCGCGAAGCTGCGCGGGCCCTGCGAGCCGACCCAGATCTGGATCGGGTGGGCCGGGAGCGGTCCGGTGTGGACCTCGGTGACCGAGTGGTACTCGCCGCGCACGTCGGCGGTGCCCGGCGTCCACAGCGCACGGAGCACGGCGATGGCCTCCTCCAGCGCGGCCATGGCCTGCCGTGGGCTCAGTCGCTGCACACCCATGGACTCGATGCCGTGCCAGTTGCCGCCCGCGCCGAGGCCCAGTTCGAACCGGCCGCCGGACAGCACGTCGAGGGTGGCCGCCGTCTGCGCGAGCATGGGCGCGGGGCGGAGCGGCAGCGCGGCGACGTCCGGGAAGAACCGGAGGCGCTCGGTGCGGGCCAGCAGCGTCGCGATCAGCGAGAAGCTCTCGACGAGCGGCGGCGCGTACGGGTGATCCTGCACGCCGACCAGGTCGAGGCCACCCCGCTCGGCGGCGTCGACGACCGCGAGGTGCGCCCGGAGGTCCGCGGTGGGGAGCAACGAGAAGCCGAACTGCATGCCGTCAACGTAGTGCGTACCCCACCGCCACGAGCCACAGGAGGGTCGGGAACCGTCCGATGGGGATCAGCAGCGTCGCCGCCTCCGTGACGAACGTGAACAGCGACAGCACCGAGAGCGCGGCGAGCACCCACCCGATCTGCCGCAGCACCTTCGGCAGCACGCCGGTGAGGCAGAGCCCGGCGACCATCACGCCGCCCGCGGCCACGTGCCCGAACCCGCCGAGCCCGAAGAACAGCAGGTGGAACCCGCGGCGCGCCTCGGGCGATGCGATGACGCCGTCGTAGGTGAGCACCCACTGGGTGAGCGCGTTGACGGCGAGCAACCCGGCGGAGAGGTACCCACCGGCGGCGGCGATCCGGGCGCCCGGCACCCGCTCCGAGATGACGGCGGTGAACACGAGCAGCGCGAGCGCCGACAGGAACTGGGTGAGCGCGATCCAGCGCAGGGCACCGGCGTTGTCGGCGTAGTAGCGGGCGATCTCCCCGTCGTCGATGAACGGCGACGAGTACATGCTGCCCGTGAACACGAGCCCGATCAGGAGGCTGACGAGGAACAACCCGAACATGGCCACGGCGGGCGGCGCGGTGCGGGGTGGGGCGAGTGTGGTCGTCATGGCAGGGCCCGTCCTTTGAGTCAATACGCGATCTCGACGGTGTGGCGGAACGCGGCGGGGTCCGCGGCGTGGGTGAGGCAGTAGTGGGCGACGTCGGCGCGGGAGATCGACCAGCAGCGGCGCAGCTTCTCGTCCACCGCGGTCCGGTACCGGCCGGTGACGGCACCGTTGGTGAGGCGAGCGGCGCGGACCAGGGTCCAGTCGAGGTCGCTGCCGCGGACCGTGTCCTCCATGATGGCCATGTCGGCGTACGGCTTGGCGAGGACGCGGTGCAGGATCGCGGCGACGGTCCGCTCGGTCAGCCGTCGCGGCAGCTCCAGCGACGACGTGGAGACGACGAGCAGCCGGGACATCCCCGCGTTCCGCATGGCGGCGACGATGTTGGCGGTGCCCTGCGAGTAGACGGTCGTGGCGTGCCGGTGCATGCCGATGCCGAGCCCGGAGACCACGACCTCCGCCCCGTCCACGGCTTCGGCGACCGCCACGGGATCGAGCACGTCCCCGCCGACGACCGTGATCTCGTCGCCGAACTCGGCGAGTGCCTCTGGCTTGCGCGCGAGCGCGGTCACCTTGTCACACGCGTCGAGCGCCTGCCGGATCACCGACAGCCCGGTCCCCCCGGTGGCCCCGAACACTGCCAACCGCATGTCGCCCTCCAGTGTGCGATGCGCAGCGCGAGATGCCGGGCCCCGCTCCCGCGGGGCCCGGCTCCCGGCTCACGCTGCCTTCGGTTCCGTCGTCGCCGCCGCCAGGGCCGCCGTCAGCTCGGCCCGGGACGCGCCGGGCAGCTGCGGTGGCGGCCCACCCGCCATCGCCGCCCCGATCCGCTGCGCCATCTCCTCGTTGGCGTACAGCTCGGCGGGCGAGACCAGCGACATCATCACGTGCGCGACCCGCCGCCACACCTCGACGTCCTTCAGCGACGCGGCCACCGCGGCGCCGAAGTGGACCACGCCCGGCGGCGGCATCTGCGGCCGCTGTCCCGCCGCCACCGCCTCCCAAAGGCCCGCGCGGCCCCGGTCGTTGGCGATCGCCTCGCCGAGGAACGGCGCCAGCAGCGCCTTCGTGGCGCCCGCGAAACGGGCCGCCTGCGTGCGGTCCACCGTCGGGTGCGCGTCCAGCAGGTCGGCCAGCTCGTACACGTGCGCCAGCGCCAACGACACGCCGCGCCCGTTCGCCGGGTTCGTCGTGCACACCGCGTCGCCCAGGCCGTAGAAGCCCTCGGTGAGCCGCGGTGCGCCCGGGTCGACGAAACGGGAGCTGTTGTCCAGCCCGCCCATCGCGTACACCGGCGAGATCGGCTCCGAGTTGCCCGGCGCGACCCAGCCGGCCAGCAACGGGGTCGCGCGGATCGCCGCCGTGAACGCGGCCTCCTCGCGCAGCGACTTCATCGGCTTGTCGTCCGGGAGGACGCCGACCGAGATGGAGAACGTGTCGCCCTCACCGAGGAACAGGACGGCCGTGTAGCTGTCCCACATGCCACCGGCACCGAAGCCGCGGTTCAGCGGACCGGGCGGCGCGGGGGTCAGACGCCGGTAGTACCTGGTGTAGTACGTGATCCGGCAGCTCTCGCTCTGCGCCTCGGGGACCGGCAGCCCGGCCTCCTCCAGCCACTTCGCCGACGACGTCTTGCGGCCGCTCGTGTCCAGGACCAGGTCGGCTGCCAGCTCCGTGCCGTCCGACAGGCGCACGCCCGTCACCCGGTCGCCGGAGGCCACGAGACCGCGGACCGTCGCGCCCGTGCGCAGCGAAACACCCTGCCTGGCAAGGGCCTTGGTCCGGAGCACCCACTCGAACGTCGACCGGCGCACGGTCAGCATGTTCAGCAGGTCGTCCGACGGGACACGGTCGACCGGGCCCAGCGTCGGCGGGGTGAAGTCCGCCAGGTTCACCTCACCCGCGCCGGCCTCGACCAGCGCGGTGTACACGTCCGGCAGCTGCGCGCGCAGGATGTTCGTCCCGCGCGAACCGAACGCGTGCGAGTGCGCGGCCTGCGGCACCGTCGGACGCGGCCAGCCGTTCGCCGCCTCCTCCAGAGTGGACGGTGGCTCGGCCGTCTCGCGTTCCAGCACCAGCACCTCGTGCCCGCGGTCCGCCAGCGCGGCCGCGGCCGCGAGACCGGTGACGCTGCCGCCAACAGCGATGATCCTCATCAGGCGTTCCAGAACTCGTCGAGGGCGTACACGTCGTTCGGGTAGGTCCAGAACTCCTTGATCTTGCCGTCGACGATCTTCGCCACGTTGATGAACGGCATGTCCAGCACGAGACCCTTGCGCTCATAGTGGGTCTCCAGGATCGCGAACGCGTAGTTGTCGCTGCCGCCGATCTCCTTGACCTCCATGCGGAGGTTGCCGTTCGTCAGCTCCCACATCTTGTTCGCGAACGCCGTCGAGTCCTCGATGCCGACGTGCTCACCGGACAGCGGGTTGCGGCCCGGGTAGTGGTGCACCGAGTCCTCGTGCCAGTACGTGCCCGCGGTCTCGACGTCGCCGGTGCCGAAGGCGGCGTACACCTTCTCCATCAGCTGGACGTTGGGGTTCTCCGACATGGTCAACTCCTCAGGATGCCTTGCTGGTGACGGAACTCGGGAGGGTGGAACGAACGGCGTCGGCGATCTTGGCGGCGTCCGGCGGGAACGCGTCCTCCAGCGACGCCGCGAACGGCACGGGTGCGTGCGGGCTGGTGACGGTGCGCACGGCGGCGGACAGCGACGAGAAGCGGTTCTCCGCGACCGTGCCCGCGATGTCGGTGGCGATGGAGCAGCGCGGGTTGGACTCGTCGACCACGACCAGCCGCGACGTCTTCTCCACGCTCGCGTACACCGTGTCGAAGTCGAACGGCGACAGCGTGCGCGGGTCGATCACCTCGGCCTCGACGCCCTCCTCGGCGAGCGCCTCGGCGGCCTTGGTCGCCTCGTGGACCATCCGTCCGATCGCGACGATCGTGACGTCGCCGCCCTCACGCACGACCGACGCCTTGCCCAGCGGGATCGTGTAGCGCTCCTCGGGCACGACGCCGCGGCTGCCGAAGTACAACAGCTTGTGCTCGAAGAAGATCACCGGGTCGTCGTCCTGGATGGCCGACGCCATCAGCCCCTTGGCGTCCACCGGGTTCGACGGCGCGACCACCTTCAGGCCGGGGATGTGGGTGAACAGCGAGTACAGCGCCTGCGAGTGCTGCGCGGCACGGCGCATCCCGGTGCCCCACATGGCACGGATCACCAGCGGCACGGCCGCCTTGCCACCCACCATGTACCGCAGCTTGGCGGCCTGGTTGAGGATCTGGTCGAAGCACACGCCCGCGAAGTCCACGAACAGCAGGTCCGCCACCGGCCGCAGCCCGGTCGCCGCCGCGCCGACCGCCGCGCCCACGAACGCGGCCTCGGTGATCGGCGCGTCGAAGATCTGGTTCGGGAACCGGTTGTGCAGGCCGCGGGTCGGGCCCCACGCGTGGCCGAGCGTGCCGTCGCAGCCCGTGCCGCCGATGTTGTCCTCACCGAACACGACCACCGACGGGTCGTGCTCCATCTCCAGCGCCAGCGCCTCGTTGAGCGCCTCCAGGTAGGAGAGAACGCGTGGTGTCTCGGTCATGTCTCTCTCCCTCAGTACGACACGTAGACGTCGGTCAGCAGCTCGGACAGCTCCGGCTCCGGCGCGGCCTTCGCGGTGGCGACCGCCAGCTCGACCGCCGCGTCCACCGTCACGTCCACTTCGGACAGGTCCGGCTCGGCCAGCCCCGCCTTGGCGGTGAAGAGCGTCAGCGGGTCCTGCTCGGACCGCAGCCGCTCGACCTCGCCCTCGCCGCGGTAGCCCTGCTGGTCGAAGCCCTCCATGTGGCCGAAGAACCGGCCCGCCTTGCACTCGATGAGCGACGGGCCGCCACCGGACCGCGCCCGCTCGACGGCCTCCTCGGCGGCCGCGTGCACGGCGAACCAGTCGGTGCCGTCGACGGTCGCCGCGGGGATGCCGTACGCCTCCGCACGCCGCGCCACGTCGAGCCCCTTCAGGTGGTAGCGGGTGCCCGTGGCCTGTGCGTAGAAGTTGTCCTCCACGACGAACACGACCGGCAGGTTCCACACCGTCGCGAGCGTGAGGCTCTCCGCGAACGACCCCTGGTTGGCCGCGCCGTCCCCGACGAACGCCACCGACACCTGGTCGCGGCCCAGCACCTTCGCCGACAGGGCCGACCCGCACGCCAGCGGCGCGCCCCCGGCCGCCACCCCGTTGGCGCCGAGCATGCCCTTGGAGAAGTCGGCGATGTGCATCGAGCCGCCCTTGCCGTTGCACAGGCCGCCCGCCTTGCCGTACAGCTCCAGCATCATCGCGGTGATGTCGCAGCCCTTCGCGATCGCGTGGCCGTGGCCGCGGTGCGTGGACGCGATGTAGTCGGACTCACGCAGCGCGGCGCACACACCGGCGGCGACGGCCTCCTGGCCCGCGTACAGGTGGACCGCGCCCGGGATGCCCCCGTTCGGCAGCTCCTCGTGCACCCGCTCCTCGAACGCGCGTATCGTGCGCATCACCCGGTACGCCTCGAGTAGTTCTGTCTGCGCCATAAGGGGAATTCCTTTCGGGCCCGCGAAATGCCACCGCTGACGGTAGGTCCGATTCGCCCGGTGCCCGGGAATCGTCGACCGCGTCTCGACCGGACGTCGGCCCGTTCTGTCAAGGGCTCGTCAGTGGGCGGGAAACCGCTCGAGACTCGACGTAGGCTCGACCGTGGCTGGGTGGCCGGCCACTAGGAGGAGGTCTCTCAATGCGTTTCGACACTCTCGCGGTCCACGGGGGCGAGCGGGTGCCGGGTCCCGAGGGCTCGGTCGTGTTCCCGATCTTCCAGGGCACGGTGTTCACGAGCGAGCCGGGCGAGTCCTACCACGACATCAAGTACCACCGGTTGAACTCGACGCCGTCACAGACGTACCTGCACGACAAGCTGGCGGCGCTGGAGGGCGCGCAGGCGGCGGTGGCCACGTCGTCGGGCATGGCCGCGGTGACGACGATCCTGCACACGCTGCTCGGCAAGGGCGACCACCTGCTGGTGGGCGACGTCCTGTACGGCGGCACCCACGACTTCGTCACCGGGCACGCGGAGCGCCTGGGCTGGGAGTACACGGTCATCGACCCGCACGACCCGTCGTCGTGGGCCGTGCGGGACAACACGAAGGCCGTCCTGGTGGAGACCATCACGAACCCGATGATGCGGGTCGGGCGGCTGCGGGAGGTCGTCGCGTTCGCGCGCGAGCACGGGCTGGTCAGCGTCGTGGACAACACGTTCGCGTCGCCGGTCAACTTCCGGCCGGTCGTCGCGGGCTTCGACCTGGTGTTCAACAGCGCGACGAAGTACCTGAACGGCCACTCGGACGTGGTCGCGGGCGCGGTCGCGGGCTCGGCGGAGCTGGTCGAGAAGGTGCGGCACACGCAGAACCTGTACGGCGGTAGCCTCGACCCGCACGCCGGATATCTGCTGGCACGCAGCCTGAAGACGCTCGGTGTGCGGGTCCGGCAGCAGAACGCGAACGCGCTGGCACTGGCGACGTTCCTGGCCGAGTCGCCGAAGATCGCCGGGGTGAACCACCCGGGGCTCGCGACGCATCCGGACCATGAGCATGCGCGTGAGCTGTTGAGCGGGTTCGGCGGGATGCTGAGCTTCCGGCTCGCCGGTGGGGTGGCCGCGGCGGAGGAGTTCATGGCGGCGCTCACGCTGCCTGCCGTGGCGCCCAGTCTCGGTGGGGTGGAGACGTTGATCACCCGGCCGGCGGTGACGTCGCATGCGGGGATGTCGCCGGAGGACCGTGTCGCTGTGGGTATCACGGACGACCTGATCCGTCTGTCGGTCGGTATCGAGGACGTGGAGGACCTGTTGGGCGACTTCGCTCAGGCTCTCGACAAGATGTGAGGGGCCTCACGATTCGAGCGTGCTGAGATTTGGTATGGATGGACGGCCTGGGGCCCGCGTCGCGGGCGGTGCAATGCCCTGAAAGACGCTTTCGGGGCGTGGAATGTCCCGAAAGCGTCTTTCAGGGCGGTCAGCGGTCGCGGAGGGCGGTTTCCACCGCGCCCACCTTGTCCGCCAGCAGGCCCAGTGCGCCCACCGCGCGCACCATCGGGTCGTCCTCCGCACCGCCCAGGGCCTTGTTGCGCAGGAACGCGGCCTTCACGTCGGCCCACCGGGTGGCCTGTTCCGGGGTGAGGCGGCCGCGCAGCTCGGCCAGCTTGAGCAGGTTGGCCTCCGCGCCCGCGGTCAGGGTCTGCGCCTCGCCGAGGTAGTGGTCGTCGATCAGCGTCTCCAGCTCGGCGTCGTTCATCACCGGGACGATGCGTTCCGCCAGCTTGTTCATGTTGCGGTACGAGCCCTGGAGCTGGAACGACGGCTCCACCCGCGACGACTCCGCCTGAGCCGCCGACGCGATGTACGCCTGGTTGTTCGCGAGTACGACCTGCTGCACGCGCAACAACTTGCGCAGCACCGACGTGATCTCGTCCAGCTCCACCGCCGAGTACGGGTGCGACAGCTGCTCGGACCGGACCTCCTCGCCGCGTGCTAGACGGATCAGCTGCTCGATGTCGCCGCGTTCGCGGGTGGACAGCGGGGCCAGCACCTGGTTCGACGTCAGCGAGTTCTCGATGTAGCTGAGCGCGAACAGGTCCTCACGGCCCGACAGGACGTCGCCGAGGTTCCACACGTCGGCGCGGTTCGCCAGCATGTCCGGAATCCGGAACCGCTTGCCCTGCTCGGTGTACGGGTTGCCGGCCATGCAGACCGCGAACCGCTTGCCGCGCAGGTCGTAGGTCCTGGTGCGACCGTCCCACACGCCTTCCATCCGGCGCTGCGCGTCGCAGAGCGAGATGAACTTCTGCAGCAGCTCCGGGTTGGTGTGCTGGATGTCGTCCAGGTACAGCAGCGCGTTGTTGCCCAGCTCCAGCGCGAACGAGATCTTCTCGACCTCCTGCCGCGCGGTCGCGTTGGGCGCGTCCGCCGGGTCCAGCGACGTCACGTCGTGACCGAGCGCCGGGCCGTTGACCTTGACGAACACCAGGCCCAGCCGGTTCGCGACGTACTCCATCAGCGTCGTCTTGCCGTAACCGGGCGGGGAGATGAGCAGCAGCAGGCCCATCTGGTCGGTGCGCTTGCCGTCGCCGGTCGCGCCGAGCTGCTTCGCCAGGTTGTCACCGATCAGCGGCAGGTACACCTCGTCGAGCAGCCGGTTGCGCACGAACGCGCTCATGACCTTCGGCTTGAACTCGTCCAGCCGCAGCCGGACGCGTTCGCGGTCGAGCAGTTCGTTGCGCTGCTTCTGGTACGCGCGGAACGCGGGCACCCGCTCCAGCCGGAACCGGCGCGTCCGCGCGAGCGTCTCGTCCAGCCGCAGCGTCATGCGGCGGTCGGCCACGCGCGGGTGCGCGCCCAGCAGCCCCTCGACCGTGGCGGACACCGCCGCCGACGAGTCGTGCCGCGGCAGGTCGCACAGCAGCAGCGCCACCGCCTCCGGCAGCTCCTCGGCGGGCAGATCGTCCGCTGTGGACACGAACGCCGTCAGCCACGCGGTCGCCAGCTGGTGGCGGGCCACCACGTCCTCGCCGAGGGCGCGCAGGTCGTCGTCGAACTCGCGGCGGCCGCCCAGCTCGCGGCGGAACCTCTCCACGATCGTCCGCGCGCCCGCGCTGGTCACGAAACCGGCCGGGGTCGAGCCCAGCTCCTCGAACAGGTACTCGGCGGCCAGCCCGGTGTCGCCCTCGGCCAGCGGGGACTCGGCCATGGCGGACGCGAACTCGTCGCAGAGTGCCGCGATCGCGGCGACCGGGCCGAAGGCGGCGCGGGCCCGTGCGAGCGACGCCGCCCGCGTGGTCCAGGCCTTCCGCGCCTCCTCCGGTGCGCCGAACGCCCAGAACAGCTGCGCCAGCGCGCGGGCCGCCGGTGGGTACCGCAGCAGGCCGGCACCGGCCCGCAACCGGACCAGCACCTCCAGGATCGCGGCCGCGTCGTGGTCGTGCACGCCGCGCTCGTAGCCCTCGTCGTAGCGGGACTCGGCCGCCGTGCGCACGAGCGCGAGGAGGTCCGCGTCGTCCGGGACACCGGCATCGAGGACCGACGCCGCCAGGTACTCGGCGCGGTAGACGTCCGCCGACTCCGACACCAGCAGCTGGCTCCAGAACGGCTTCGTCTCCAGGAACGCGGGGTCGCGGACCGGGGTGCGGAAGTCGGTACCGGTGACGGCGAGCGACATGCCGCCGTCCTTCGGCACCAGCGTCAGGTCGATGGCCTGCGTGTTCACCGCGAACCGGTGGCGACCCAGCCGGACGGTCTCGCCGCCGTCACCGAACAGGTCGGCGCGGTCCCGCAGCGACCGGCCCGCCTCCTGGCGGGCGGCCTTCAGACGGCCGTCCAGCTCCTCGGCGCGGACGGCGTCGTCGAGAGCACGCAGCTCCGACGCGACCGAACGGACCTTCGCGACCATCGGGTCCGACGCGAAGTACGTGTTGATCTCGTCCAAACTGGACAGCGTGGCGACGCGGCGGTTGATGCTGGTCAGCACGCGTTCCGCGGAGTCGACGAGGCGGTCCGCGCGGCGGGACTGCTCGTCGACGAGCGCCTGCTTGCGCGAGGAGAACGCCTCGTAGACGTCGGTGCGCTTGGCGGTCAGCTCGGCGAGGAAGTCGTCGAACTCGCTGAACCGGGACTCGAGGTTCTCCAGCTGCAGCAGCAGCCTGCCGAGCTGTTCGTCGCAGCGCTGCGGCGTGTCCGCGACCGCGAGCGCGCCCGTGATCGACTGGCCGAGCAGCGCGAACTCCGCGGCGAACGCGGCGCGGCCCTCGGTGGCGAGCAGCTCACGACGGCGTCCGTCCACAGTGGCCCGTGCCCGGTTGACGCCGCCGAGGACCTCGCCGATCCGCTCCAGGATCTGGGTGCGCACGGTGGCGTCGGCGATCTCGAGCGAGCCGACGACCTCGGTGACGATCTCCAGCCCGGCCGCCTGCTCCGCCAGCCGCTCGACGACCGGGCCGGCCTCGGCGACGGTCGTGATCGCGGCCGCGTCGGCGACCAACGCCTCGACCTTCTCGTGGTAGCCGGTGAACGCGTCGTCGCCACGCAGGAACTCGACCGCCCGCTTGGCCGCGCTGTCCAGTTCGGACTCCAGCGTGGCGGCCAGCTCGTCGATCCGCGCGGTGTCGACGTACCGCAGCTCGCGCAGCGTCACGAGGTGGCCCTGCGCGCGGCGCAGCGACGCCAGCTGCTGGACCCACTCGTCGGCGGACTTGGGCGCCTCGCCGCGGACCCGCCGCACGAGCGACGCGATCTCGTCGCCCGCCTTGCCGAGTTCCGCCGCGGCGGTGTCGGTCAGCGACTGGACGTTCTCGAACTCGGCCAGCACCTGCTCGGCCGTGGCCCGCACGTCGGTGAGCGCGCCGCGCAGGTCGCCCAGCTCCTGCTCACCGAGCCAGTGGTAGCTGTCGAACGCCCGCGCGCACGCCGCGATGAGGCCCTCGAACACGGCCGTCGACGGCGCCATCTCGTCGATCATCCGGGTGACGGAGAGGCAGTCGGAGATGCCGCGGACGAGGTCCGCGTTGCCGACCCGCTCCAGCGGGCCCGTGCCGACCGGCTGTGCGGCCGCGTACGAGTCCGACACGAACGGCGTCTGCCACACCTGCATGGGGTGCACCCGTGTCGGTTCTTCCGACGTGGCGCGGAACGCGACCAGCGTGCCGTCCTCGAACAGCGAGTAGCCGTGGCACGGCAGCGGGTTCGCGACCTCCTTGCGGATCACGTTGTAGGGCAGCAGCAGCGTGCGGCCCTCGCGGCGGGCGTGGAAGGCGTACAGCACGTCCTCGCCGTTGGGCGACCGGATGACCCGCTCGAACTCCAGGTCGTCGGTCTCGGTGTTCTCGAACGTGCGGGACACACCGGTGGCCAGGTAGTAGCCGCCGGGGAAGATGATCCCCTGGTCCTCCGGCAGCCGCTGGCACGCCTGACCGATCCCGTCGAGCCGCACCACCGTCTTGGTGCGCGTGTTGAACACCAGGTAGCGGTGGACCTTCTCGTTGTACGGCAGGATCCGCAGCAGGATCAGCGGGCCGACGCGGGCGTACCGGACGTCCGCGTCCGCGAGGCTCTGCAACGGCTCGTCCACCGGCTCGCGGTAGATGCCCTCGCCGACCTCGGTGTTGTTCTCGATCTTGATCGTGAGGTCGCCGTTGACCGTCTCGATGAACAGCTCGTTCTCGATCGAGATGTGCGGGTGGCGCCCCAGCACGTGGTCGTCACGGCTGGTCTCGGTCCACTCGAAGTCGTGCGAGGACGGGAACACGTGGTCCCGCTCGCCCGCGTTGTCCACGTAGGACAGGGTGCCGTCGGCGCCGACCAGCCAGCGCAGGACCTTGATGTCCTCGGTGCGCGGGCCGGTCTGGAAGATCGCGAGCAGCTTGCCCTCGATCGGCCGCAGCTGCAGCAGCCGCGTCTCCCGGTAGTACTTGTACAGCTCGGTGAAGTCGCGGCGGAACCGCTCGTCGGCCAGCAGCTCCGGGCGTTCGGCGGGTGCGTCCTCGAACCGGAACGCCTCACCGTCGCGGGTGAACCGGTGCAACGAGAACACGTCGTCGATCGTGGTCTCGGGCTTGAGGCCGATAAACACGTTGTAGCCGAACAGCATCAGCCCGCTGGCGCCGCCGTCGCTGTCCGGGATGGACACGACGTCGCGCGGCACGCAGTTGTTCTCGGTGCGGATCCGCTCGCCGCCCACGAGCCGCAGTTCGGTGCTGCCGAACACCTCGAGGCGGCGGGTGTTGAGGGCCTCGGCCCGCCGAGCAAGCTCTCCTGCCTGCTCGGCGAGCCGCTGCCGCAGCACCTCGTAGGTACGGGCGTCCAGCCCGTCCTGTGCGGGGGCGGGCGCGTCGACTGTCTGCGTCACGGCTGCGGGGCGATCTCAGGCACCCGCTCGACCGGCGCCGCCGCCATGGGGGCGCCGCTCAGCAGCTCCTGGATGCGCGAGGCCTGCGGGCCGCCCTCCTTCATCATCTTCATCAGGGCGGCCGAGATCGACAGGTTCTTGACGTCGTCGCTGCCCAGCGAGGACAGGATCTCCTTGAGGTCGTCGGCGAAGTTGGCCGAGCCGTTCAGCCACGGGCCGGCCAGCTTCTGCGCGACGTCGGAGCCGTTGACGAACCCGTCGACGCTCTTGCCGAGCGTGATCGAGCCCATCAGCTTGTCGAAGAAGATGCTGTCGCCGCCGACGATGTCGATGTCGGCCTTCTCCAGCCCGGCGGAGAGCACCATGGCTTGCGACTCGGCGACATCGCGCTGCGCCTGGATGCCCGCCATCCGCAGGTCCTTCTCCATCTCCAGCCGCAGGCGGAACTCCTCGTGCTCGCGGGTCGCGTCGTCCAACGCGGCCATGGCGGCGGCCTTCTCGGTGAGACCCTCGGCCTCGCCCTTCAGCTTCTCGCGCAGCGCGTCGGCACCGGCCAGAGCCTTCTCACGCTCCACAGTGGCCTCCGCGACGCCGCGCTTCTCCACGGATTCGGCGGTGGCGAGGCCCTTCTCCCGCTCGACGACCGCCTCGGCGCGGCCTTCCTTCTCGATGACCTCCGCGTTGCGCTCGCGCACCTGCACCTCGGCGAGGCCCTTCGCGGCGGCCTCGGCCTGGACGCCCTCGGCGAGACGGATCTTGGCGCGGGCCTCGAGGTCGGCGGTCTGCTGACGCGCCTCGGCGAGCGTGAGCTCCTCTCGGGCCTTGTGCTTGGCCGCGGCTTCGGCCGCCTCGGCGGCCTTGATGTCCTTGACCAGGTGCTCCTGCGCCTCGGCCTCGGCGGCGATGATCGTGGCCTGCCGCAGCCGCTCGGCCTCCTCGACCGCGCGGAGGCGCTTGATGTTCTCCTCCTGCTCGGCCACGGTCTTGTCGACGGCGACCCGCTCGCGCACCACCTCGGCGACGGAGCGCTTCTCGACCTCGACCTCCTTCTCCTTGGCCGCGTTGGCGAGCGCGATCTCCCGCTCGCGCGCCACGACCTCGAGCTGACGGTCCTTCTCGATGCGCTCGGACTCGATCGCGATGACCCGCTCGCGGTTCTTCTCGGCCACGGCGATCTCGCGGGCCCGGTTCTGGTCCTGGATGCCGAGCTGCTCGTCGGTGCGCAGCATCGCGGCCTGCGACTTGAGGCGCTCCTCGGCCTGGACCTTGGCGGTCTCGGCCTCCTCGCGGGCCTTCATGGTCTCGATCTCGCGGCGCTGGCGGTTCTCCGCGTCGGCCTGGCGGCGCTCCAGCTCGAGGATCGCCTCGCGGGCGTCCACGTTCTGCTTGGTGATCTCCTTCTCCTCGTTGCGCTGGAACTCGTTGGTCCGCACGTGCTCGATCGCCGTCAGCTCGGTGATCTTGCGGATGCCCTGCGCGTCGAGGATGTTGTTGGAGTCCAGCCGCTCCAGCGGGGTCTGCTCGAGGTAGTCGATCGCCGCGTCCTCGAGGCTGTAGCCGTTGAGGTCGGTGCCGATGACGGCGAGGATGCGGTCGCGGAACTCGTTGCGCTTCGTGTAGAGGTCGACGAAGTCCAGGTGCTTGCCGACGGTCTTGAGGGCCTCGGAGAACTTGGCGTTGAACAGCTCCTGCAGCGTGCCCTGGTCACTGGCGCGCTGGGTGCCGATCGCCTGCGCCACCTTGATGACGTCCTCGCTGGTCTTGTTGACCCGCACGAAGAACGTGATCCGGATGTCGGCGCGGATGTTGTCCTGGCAGATCAGCCCCTCCTGACCGGTGCGGTCGATCTCGATCGTCTTCACCGAGATGTCCATCACCTCGGCCCGGTGCAGCACCGGCAGCACGACCGCGCCGGTGAACGTGACGTGCACGTTGCGTGCCTTGGAGACGATCAGCGCCTTGCCCTGGTCGACCTTGCGGTAGAGCCGGCTCACGGCGATCAGCAGGATCAGCAGTACGACGAGCGCGACGCCGCCTGCGATGAGGATTGTTTCCATTCAGATTCCCTTTCAGGCAGGCGCGACCCAGAAGAACTCGCCGTCGATGTCGTAGTCGAAGATCAGGGCCCGGCGGCCGTTGGTCAGCTCGTGTTCACCGGTCTGTCGCACTTGGATGATCGCCGTGGACCCGTCGGCGGCCGTCACCTCGGCCTGTCCGAAGTCGCCGGTGACGCGGCCGGTGCGGATGACGCACTCACGGCCGACGAAGTCGTTGCGGGACGCCTCACCGCCCGGGGCGTACAGCTTCCGCAGGGGCACGGCGACGAGCCGGGCGGCGAACAGCCCGGCGACGACACCGACCACCAGCACGCCGATGCCCAGCAGGGTGTGCACGACCGCGACGTCGGGGATGACGAGACCACCGACGAGGGTGACGAACCAGGAGACGACGATCATCACGGAGGCGGTCACCGTGACCGGCACGCCGCCGAGACCGAGCCCGTCGCCGACGTCGAGGTCCCCGATCTCGACGTCGAGAGTGCCGACGAGCACGAGCAGCCAGTAGAGCAGGACGGCGGCGAGGAGGAAGGAGAAAACGACGGCGGGGAACGACAAAGCGGCAGCCACGAAGTCGCCCATGTGCCTTTGCCTCCCCACCCGGACGATCTCCCACCGACCGTCGCGGCGAGACTATATCCAGGTGAGGAGGCAGTTGAGGGCGGGAACGCCCGAAATTGCGCCCTTAGTGCGCCTTCGTGTGCTGTCGGGAACGGCTCAGTAGCGAAACGCCACCACCCGCGAAGATCACCTGCAGCGCGATCTCGGTCCAGTCGATGCCCGGCGTGTCCGCCACCCCGATCAGCGACGCCACCCCGGTACCGGCCACCGCGGCGACGATCCCGACGAGGATCGTGACGAGCAGCGACATGTTGTGACGCCCGGGAACGACGGCGCGCCCGAGCCCGCCGATGACGGCCCCGAAGATGATGGCCGAGATGAGTCCGGTGATCTCCACAGTCTTCCCCTTTCTCCTGAAACCAGGATCGCGCCGGGCGCGCATTCCGGGATCGGGAGAATTCCCTGAACCGTCTCAGGGTTGGCGGTCCCGGGAGACGTGCGTCACGATCGGGACCATGCTGGACCGATTCGAGACCGCGACCCGCCTGCCCGCCCAGAACCTCGACCGCGCCCGCGCCTTCTACGCCGAAAAACTCGGCCTCACACCGGCGGAGGAACGCCCCGGCGGCCTGCTCTACCGCTGCGGCGGTTCGAAGTTCGCGTTGTTCGCGTCGGCGGGCCGGCCGTCCGGCGAGCACACCCAGATGGCGTGGACCGTCGACGACATCGAGGCGGTCGTCGACGAGCTACGCCGCCGGGGCGTGGAGTTCGAGCGCGTGGAGATGCCCGGGTTGCGGACGGTCGACGGCATCACCGAGGTCGAGGGCAACTATCCGTCGGTGGGCACCGGAGAGCGGGCCGTGTGGTTCCGCGACAGCGAGGGCAACCTGCTGGGCATCGGCCAGCCGATCCGCGCGCAGAGCTACTAGGTCGGGGCCCGCTTCGCGGGCGGTGCAATGCCCTCAACGTCCCAAATCGACCGTTGATCAAGCTCGGCCATGCACAACGCGGCCCGCGGCCGAAAGCAGCGTTCAGAGCCCTTCGAATAGCGAGACACGACCCACCAACAAGCCGCTGACCTGCGAAAACGTCCCTCCCAGGACGTAATCTCAGGCCCCACCCATTCCCGGGGGCCACCCGCCATGCCAGTCTACCCGTAGGTGCCGACAGGAACGGGGTGACGACGGTCGGCTGTGGATAACCCGACCACCTGTGGACAACTAGAACGACTCGCGGTTGTAGGCGGCCAGGCGTTCGGCGAGTTTCTTGTCGTCCCGGTCCGCGGCCGGGACCAGGATCTCCGCGACCACGTCGGTCAGTTCCGCCATGCGCTGGTTCAGCCGCCTGGCTTCCTGGACCTCGCGTTCCAACGACGCGACGCGCTCCCGCAGCCGCCGGATCTCCTCGTCGACGCCGACGATGCGGGCGACACGTCTGCCCTGCTTCGCCACCACGGCGCGCAGTCGCGACTTCACCGCTTCCATGTTGCCACCAGCCTGCATACGTGCGGATCCTCATCCTTGTAGACGGCGTACCCGTAGCCCTCTTCGCGGTGCTCGACGGCGCCGCCCCACGACTCGATCTCGGCGGCGACCTGGTCGCCGGGCAGGTACTTGCGGAAGTGCTCTCCGTACACCTTGGCCGCGGCCGCGTTCTCGTCGGTGCGGAACTCGAGGTAGAACCGGCCGCCGCGGCGCAGGCACATGCTCGCGAGGCGCCACAGCGCGTGCCGGCCCGCGTCCTCCAGCGCGTGCACCAGGAACCGGGCGTAGAGCGTCGGCGGCTCGGCGCGGTGGGCCAGTTCGCCGCCCGCCGCGAGGACCTGGCGCAGGTCGTAAAGGTTGAACGTGCGGAACTCGGCCGGGAGGTCCTCCGCGCGGGCGGTCTTGCCCGCGCGTTCGGTGGCGGCCGGGATGTAGTCGAGGCCCAGCACGTTCCTGCCCTGCCGCGCGAACCACAGCGAGTCGCGGCCGGTGCCCGAGCCGATGTCGACGAGGGCCCGGCCGTCGGGTTCGCGTGCGTGCACCCACTCGGCGAACGCCGACGGCTGTTCCGACACCGTCGACTGCGCACGGCCGAAGTAGAACGGCCACCAGTGGTTGCGGTTCAGCACGTTGCCGCGCGTCCAGCCGTCGAGCCGCCGCCGCACCCACGGCGGGGTCTCGAACTTGAACGACGGGTCCGGGATCCGCCAGTGCGGGCCGTACGTGATCGCCAGCAGCGCCTCGGGGTCGGCGGGCGCGACGATGCGGCGGCCCTCCAGTTCGACCTCGCCGAGCGGCAGGATCACGGACCGGTCGAAGTCCTTCGCGTGCACCTCGGGCATGAGGTAGAAGGTGCCGTCGACGACGAACCCGGCGAACACGTCGATCGCGCGGCCGCCTTCCGGGTCGGGGACGATCACCTTGAAGTCGGCCGCGGAGAAGCGCCACGTCCAGTAGCCGGCGCGGATCATCACCCGCTCCAGCGCGAACGACTCGCGCGCCACGTCCGCCGGGCTGGTGTGCCGGGAGAGGTACGCGACGTCCGCGTCCGAGTCGTGCGGGATGAAGTGCCCGTCGCGGACGGCGCCGAGGAGCGCGCCGAACGCGAGGAACGCGTCCACGCAGCCTTCGTCGCGCAGGCGCGCGAGCACGTCCTCGATCGCGTCGAGCAGCGTCTCGCGGGTGGCCTCGCCGCGGTGGGAGAAGCCGCACTGCATATCGCCGCCCTTGTCGACGATCAGCGGCCTGCCCTTGCCGTCGACGATGCGCACGCGGTGGTCGGTGTCGTCGAACCGCACGTCCCCGCTGAACAGGACTTTCTCGCCGAACCGTTCGCGGACGGTCACCGCGCCGGTGCCGCGCAGGAACGGCCGCAGGTTCACCGGCCACGGCGCCAGCCGGTGACCGTTCTCGAGGCGGGTGTCCCGCTCGGCGTTGAACGACCACGTCCACTGGTCGTCGAACAGCACGTCGACGACGGACCTCTGGTCGGTGGCGACACGGACGCCGTCCTGGTCGACCACCGGAGCACGACTGTGTGTCCCATTCATGATTCGGAAAACTCTAACAGCGGGTGAACGGAAGGTGGAATCTCTGCTGTCAGGTCACCGAACGTATCCGGTACACGAGGACCGACCCGGCCACTCCCACCAGCGCGGACAGCACGTACAGCACCGGATACCCGCCGAGGTGGGTGACTATGGGTGCCGCCAGCACGGGCGCCAGCACCTGCGGCAGCGAGTTCGCGATGTTGATCACGCCGAGGTCCTTGCCCCGGTCACCCGCGGCGGGCAGCACCTCGGTCATCAGCGCGAAGTCGACCGACAGGTACACGCCGAACCCGAGCCCCAGCACGGCCGCCGCGACGATCGCGCCCGGCCACGTCGGCCAGAACGCGAGCACCAGTGACGCCGCCGCCATCACGTTCCCGGCCCAGCACACGAACACCCGCCGCCTGCCCACCCGGTCGGACCAGACACCGCTGACGACCACAGTGGACAGCAGGGTGGCCGCGTAGATCGCGGTGAGGACGAAGACGCCGCCGTCGGGGTCGTCGTAGCCGACCTCGTCCTGCAGGAAGTACAGGAGGTAGACGATCGCGACCGAGTTGCCGAGGTTCAGCAGGAACCGGGTGAACCAGGCCCAGCCGAAGTCCGGGTACCGCCTGGGGTTGATCCAGAAGTCGCGGATCCGCAGCCGTGGCCGGTCGACCGGGTCGATCACGGTGTCCTTGCGCAGCAACAGGTACGGCACGGTCGTGACCACCAGGAACGCCGCGCACACCAGGTACCCCGCCGCGATCCCGCCGACCGCGGCCGCGAGCCCGGAACCCACGACGATGCCGAGCGTCTGCCCGACCCCGAGCCAGCCGCCGACCATGCCGCGCTGGCGGTGCGGCACCTGGTCGGGCACGGCCGCGAACAGCGCCGCCTGCATGGCGTTCAGCGTGAGCTGGGCCGCGCACCAGCCGAGCGTCATGATCACGATGTTCGGTGCGCCCGCGAGGATCGCGAGGCTCGCCACCCCGCCCGCCGCGCCGAGCGCGGTCCACGGCAGCCGCCTGCCCGCGCGCCACGTGGTGCGGTCGGAGATCGCACCGAACAGCGGGTTGGCGATCACGGACACGGCGGCACCGAGCCCGGAGACCACGCCGAGCGCGACCTCCTTGTGCTCGGGCACGAGCGCTTCGGCCTGCAACCCGAGCAGGACCTGGATGGGCCCGTAGAACGCGGTGAAGAGCCCGAGGCTCGCGAGGGTGACGAGCGCGGTCCACCGCCGGGGAACGGCAACCGTCGGCTCGGTCAGCGCTGGGCTTTGATCAGGTCTCGATACCAATGGAAGGAGTCCTTCTTCGTGCGGGCGAGGGTGTCGTAGTCGACGTGCACGAGCCCGAACCGCTGCGAGTACCCCGCCGCCCACTCAAAGTTGTCCACAATGGACCAGACGAAGTACCCGCGCACGTCGATCCCGTCGGCGATCGCCTGGTGCGCCGCCCTGATGTGCCCGTCGAGGAAGTCGATGCGCCGCTTGTCGTGCACCTCGTCGTGGTAGGCGCAGCCGCTCTCGGTGACGTACAGGGGCGGCAGGCGCTCGCCGTACCGCGCGGCCAGCATGGCGAGGGTCTCCCGCAGCCCGTCCGGCACGACGGGCCAGCCGAAGTCGGTGACCGGGCAGCCCTCGATCGCCGGGAAGTCGAACGGCAACCCGGACGGCATGGCCACCCCGTCGATCACGGTCTCCCGGCCGGACGGCGCCCCCACCCTGCTCGGCAGGTAGTAGTTGACGCCGTACCAGTCCAGTGGCGTGGCGATGATCGCCAGGTCCTCGGCGACCGGGCCCGGCATGGCGGTCGCGAGCTCGTCGGTGGGATACCGCCCGGTCAGCACCGGCGCGGCGAACATGTCGTTGACGAGCGTGTCGTAGAGGTCCGCGGCGCTGCGGTCGGCCGGGCTGTCCGACGCGGGCCGGACCGGCACGTGGTGGTTGGCGATCCCGACGCTCGTGGCGCCACCGGCGCGCAGCGCGCGGGTCGCGAGCCCGTGCGCCAGCAGCTGGTGGTGGGCGGCGGGCAGCGCGTCGAACATCAGCTCCCGCCCCGGCGCGTGGGCCCCGACGGCGTACCCGAAGAGCGTGACGACCATGGGTTCGTTGAGCGGCATCCACATCCGCACCCGGTCACCGAGCCGCGCGACGACGGCCGCCGCGTAGTCGGCGAACCGGAACGCGGTGTCGCGGTTGAGCCAACCACCGTCGTCCTCCAGGGCCTGCGGGGTGTCCCAGTGGTAGAGCGTGACCGCGGGCGCGATGTCCTTGGCGCACAACTCGTCGACGAGCCGGTCGTAGAAGTCGAGGCCCTCGGCGTTGACGTCGCCGCGCCCGGTCGGGAAGACCCGCGGCCAGGAGATCGAGAACCGGTAGGCGCCGACGCCCAGCTCGGCCATGAGCCCGACGTCCTCGCGGTACCGGTGGTAGTGGTCGGTGGCCGTGCGGCCGGTGTCGCCGCCGAGCACCTTGCCTGGCACCGCGGCGAATGTGTCCCATGTGGACGGACCGCGACCGCCGTCGTCGACGGCGCCCTCGATCTGGTAGGCCGAGCTCGACACGCCCCAGAGAAAGCCGTCGGGAAACCGTGGCAACGTCATCGCGATCCCTCTCCGGAGCACGGGCGGAGCGCGAGACAGCTTGGACGCTGGACGGTTCCCGGTCAAGCCTCGGGACGGATACCGAGACCACTCCGAGGCCACTCAGAAGCCAGCACGGCCCACACCTCGATGTCGTGCCGCACGCCGTGCAGCGGGGCCGCCTCCCGCAGCACGCCTTCCTTCGTCATCCCGAGCCTGCGCGCGACCGCGCTGCTACGCGTGTTGCCGGTCGCACAGCGCCATTCGACGCGGTGCATGCCACGCACCCGGAACGCCCAGTCGATCATCTCTGTCGACGCACGGGTGATCAGCCCGCGCCCGACGGCCTCCGGCGCGAGCCACACGCCCAGCTCGCAGTTGCCCATCGCCTGATCCCACACCCGGAACAGCACGCCGCCGACCAGCTTGTCGCCGACCCAGATGCCGAGGATGCGGCCCTCTCCGCGGGCCTGCGCGTCGGCGTACCGCTGCAGCAGCTTCTCGGCGCCGTCGACCTCCGCCGCGCTCGCACCCCACGGCAGCCACCGCAGCAGGTGCTCCTGGGCGGCGGCGACGTGCGCGGCGAACTCCGGCGCCCGCCACGGCTCGAGCGCACGCAGCTCGGCGTCGTCGGTCAGCGACCTGGACAGCATGGGCACCTCCGTACCAAACGTTTGTTATGTACCCTAGCCGTCATGCCGGCGAAGGGCGACCACGTTTCCAGGAGGGCGGACGTAGCGGCGGCCGTGTGGCGGGTGCTCGCGAGCCGCGGCTTCGACGGCCTGACGCTGCGCGCGGTCGCGACGGAGATGGGCGCGTCGACTGGCCTGCTCACCCACTACTTCACGAACAAGCGCGACCTGGTCCGGTACGCGCACGAGATCGCGGCGGAACGCACGGACACGCGGCCGCTGCAGGCGGCGGACGAACCCGGTCTCGCGGCGCTGCGGGTCGCGTTGGTCAACGTGCTGCCGCTGACCCCGGAGGCCACCGCGATGAGCCGCGTGTGGGTGAGCTTCTGGGACGCCGCGCTGGGTGACGACCTGCTGAGCGAGGCGCAGCGTGCCCGGTACGAGCGGTGGCGCGGCCGTCTGCGGGCGTGTGTCGAGGCGGCACAGGAACGTGGCGAGCTGCCCCCGTCGCCGCCGGAGGACGTGGCGGTCGAGGCGGCGGCGTTCGCGCACGGCCTTGTGGTGCAGGCACTGTTCGACCCGGACCGCCTTCCCGCCGACCGGCAACTGGCGTTGCTGGACAACTTCCTGGCGGGCCTCACAGGTCGGCGATGACGGCGTCCTCCAGGTCGGCCCAGGTGAGCGTGTGCCGCACCCACTCGGGTGCGGGACCCTTCTGCCGCCCGAACAGGTAACGGTGCGGGACGACGTCGAGCAGCGCGCGGTGGACGTCGATCCGGTCGTCGACCATGTGCGTGATCCTCAGCGACGCGCAGTGGCCCGCCTTCTCCTCCCGCTTGCGGCAGAAGCGGACGTTGCCGCGGGGGACGCCGGTGCGGGCGTGGAAGTCGTGGTGGTCGAGCCAGGCGAGCGTGCGTTCCTGGATGCGCGGCCCACACTTGGAGATCACCCAGACCCGGCCGCCGAACGCGCCGACGAGGCGGGGCAGCACGTCGAACGCGCCGTCGGTGGCCGGGGAGGCGAGGGCGTCCTCGAAGCTGCCGTCCAGGAACACGGTGTCCTGCAGGCCGTCGGCCGCGGCGGCACCGTGGACGACCCTCCCGAAGTCGACGCCGAGACGTGGTTGGTTCTTGTTCACGCCCGTCACGCTGCCGCACCGAACACTCGAACAGAACTATTGATACGTCGCGCAGCTATAGTTCAAGACTATGGTGTCAACCGACGCGCTGGCGGCGTTCGCCGTCTTCGCCGACCACATGAACTTCACCCGCGCGGCGGCGGCCCTGCACATCTCCCAGCCCGCCCTGCACGTGAAGATCACCAAGCTGGCCGCCACCGTCGGCCGCCCCCTGTACCGGCGCAACGGCCGCACGCTGACCCTCACACCGGAAGGCGAGGCGGTCGCCCGGTTCGCCCGTGACCTGGACAAACGCATGTCCGCGTTCCTGGACGAGGTCCGCGCGACGGAACAGGTCCGCCCGCTGACGCTGGCGGCGGGCGAGGGCGCGTACCTGTACCTGCTCGGCGACGCCATTCGGACGTTCCGCCCGCTGAAGCTGGTCAACCGCGACAGCACCCGCATGCTGGCCGCCGTCCGCACCGGCCGCGCGGACCTGGGCGTCGGTGTGCTGGAGGCGGTCCCGGACGACGTCACGGCGGTGCTGCTGGCGTCGTACCCGCAGACACTGGTCCTCCCGGCGACGCACCCGCTGGCCGAACACGCGGAGCTGACGGTCCGCGACCTGAACGGGGTGTCGCTGGTGCTGCCGCCGGTCAACCGTCCACATCGGAAGACGGTCGAACGTGCACTGCGCGCCGCGGAGGTGGACTGGGCGCTCGCCATCGAAGCCGAGGGCTGGCCGCTGACGCTGCACTTCGTCACGCTGGGCGTCGGCCTGTCCGTGGTGAACGGATGCGTCCGCCCGCCGGCGGGCTTCACGAGCCGCCCGATCACCGATCTGCCAAGGGTTCCGTACCACGCCGTCCACCTGCCCACACGCACGGACGACGCCCGGCTGGCCGACCTGCTGGCCGCGGTCCGCGTGTCGGTGGAGCTGGGCTAGACGACCCGCACGCGGGACGGCGGCCACCCGGGCCGGAGCAGGTGGTCCCCCAGCCCGGCAACCTCCCACCCGTCGTCGGTGCGGGCCACGATCACCCCGATCGCGCGCGCGGCCGAGCCGGGTGTCAGGTAGTGGTGCCCAAGCCCGTTGACCGCGAGCCCGGCAGTGTGGAAGAGCCGCACCAACTCGAGTTCCGGCCCGACCGGCCGAGGTCGCGCGCCGACGCCGAGGTCGTCGAACGGCCCGTCCCCGAAGCTGTCCCTGATACCGCGAACGACGTCGGCGCGCATGCCGAGAAAGAGCCGATCGTCGCCCCGCCCGAGAAGAAGCCGTTCGACGAGCCGCTCCCGCTCGCCCGCCTCGCCACGAACCCACATCTGGGCCAGGCACAGCCGAAACTCCCGCCCGATCGCGTCCCAGACCTCCTCGACACGGTCGTCGAGCACACCCTCCGCCCAGTCGAGAACGAACCGGTTGGGCCCGGACACGAGCTGAGCGAACTCCTCGAGGGACAACTCGGGGTCGGTCATGCCCGCAACTATGCGACGGCCCCGGCGGCCCAGCAACCCGGCTAACCCGGCGCGGTGACGACGGGCCCGAGCGGTGCGGGCAGCTCGGCGAGCCCCCGCAACCGGGCAGGCGGGAAGTCGGTCCACCCGCTCTGCGGCTCCCGTGAGCTGTGCAGATGCCGGTCGAGGAACCGCTGCCACCGCCGCATCCCGTCGACCGCGGTGGCGACGTCCAGCTCCCCGGCCTCGATGGCGTCGCCGAACTCGTCGAGGTCGAGCGACCGCTGGTGCCGCCCGTCGACCGGCACGACGACGTCGAGGTAGAGGTCCCGGACCACAAGGACACCCGGTTCGACGGTCAGGTGCACGAGGTCGACGTACCAGCTGTCCGGCCCGGCCTCGCCCCGGTCGTGCCCGGCGTTGGCGCGCCAGGCAGGCACGGACAGGCTCACGCCGAGGTCGAGCAGCACGAACACCCGTTCCAGCAGCGAACGCCCTGGCCAGGGCACGAAGCTGTCCGGCAGCCGGAACTCGTAGGCGACCTCGTCGCCGTCCCGAACCCCGGGCAACGGCCCGAACAAGGGCACGGGGTCCCCGTGCCGCCCCCGCCACACCTCGATCCGCTCCACTCAAGTCCTCCCTCTGTCAGGCCAGCGACGCGGCGAGCACGTTGTCGAGCGACCACAGCCGTGCCGGGTCACCGCCGACGACCGGGAGCATGCGCTTCGCGTGGTCGTGCAGGGCCGTGTCGTAGTCCAGCCCGCCGGACACCAGCGTGGCCGCGGCCTCGACCAGCTCGTCGAGATCGGCCTCGATCCTGGCGCGGGACATGCTCGCCGAGCGCTCCCCGTCGTCGTCGACCATCGGCGGTTCGCCCGACATCATCGTGTAGGCGGGGAAGCGGGACACGTCCGGGACGACCGTGTAGAAGGGCACGCCGTTGAAGAAGTACTCGGGCCAGCGGTTGCCCCCGAGCGTCAGCCACGGCGTCCCCGCCGCGAGCGCGACCATGCCGAACCCGGAGTGCGGGGAGACCAGCACGTCACAGGCGGCGACGGCGGCGACCTGGTCGAGCAGCGGCTCGTCGACCACGTCGACGTGCCGGGGCATGGCGCCGCGGATGCGGTCCATCTCGCCGGCCGTGAAGGTGGTCGAGGTCCGCGCGTCCGCACGCAGCTTGCCGACCAGGCAGAACGTGGCGGTGGGAAACCGCGCGGCCAACGCGCCGACGACCAGCTCCCACGACCGCGTCGACGGGTAGAACGAACGGGGCGAACTCCCACCGGGCAACACGGCGATCCGCGGCCCGGCACCGGGGAAGCGGTGGTCCGCCGGCGGAATCGACAACCGCCAGTGCTCACCGGGAGAGTACGGGACAGGCTTGGGAAACCCCGCGAACCCCTTCTGACCGGCGAAGTAGGCCGTACTCGCGTCGAACCAGGACGCGATGCCGGGAAAGAGACTCCGCTGCGCCGGGTCGTAACCGCGGAAGTCCGAGACCACCACGTCCCACTCCGACGGCAACGCGGCCAGCGACCGTGAGTGGTCGGCCGCGGTGTCGAACACGTCCATCGGAACAGCGAAGGCCCGCTCGACGAACGACACGTGGTCGGCAAGTTCAGTGGCGGTGCCGGCGTTGAGCGCCACGGACACCCGCCGAGACGGATCCGCGGCCCGGTACCCGTTCGCGTAGTGCAGGGCCTCGATGACATGCCCGATCGGATGACAGTAGACAAAGTTGACCAACAAGCCCGACGACACCGAAGGAGACTCCCAGCCGAACCCCGACGGGACAACCGATTTCGAACGACATTCGCTCGCCTGCCCGTCCGGCGAGTTTCACAGGTATCAGGCGTTTTCAGGGATGACGTGTTCGGTGTAGCCCGCGGAGACGAGGCGTTCGTAGGCAGCCTGCACGTCGTCCGGGATGTCCTGGGGGATCGCGTACCCGCGTGCCGCGTGGAGCCGGATTCGCTGTGTGTCGCCGACCATCACGTTGATCATCCGGGGGATGTCGCCGATGCCTGCCGCGTGGGTGTCGAGGTCGACCTGCTGGGACGTGCACACCACCTCGACCTCCGGCCACAGCTTCCGGCACGTCGCGAACGCCCGGCGCTCCTGGTACGGCCGCGAGACGAGCATGACGGATTTCGGCACGATGCCCTCCGCAGCCAGCAGCTCACGCGTCAACGTCAGGTTCTCCCCGGTGTTCCTGGCCGCCGGCTCGACCCGAATCGCCTCGTCGGGCACGCCTTCAGCCAGCGCGCGTTCCCGATACCCGGGTTCCGCAGCTAATCGCGGTTCTGGGTTACGGCTGGGGTTGGATCTGCTGGTCAGTGGTCTGGAACATGGTGTGAAACACGGTTCCGCCT
>NZ_JBITMQ010000018.1:46443-206738 GCF_044466355.1 Actinophytocola sp. NPDC049390 | reverse complement strand
ACATCGATCTTGGTCGACGCTGTTCTAGCAGGAACCCCGTTGCCTATCTCAGCCGCCTTGACAACCCACCCACCGCCCTAACTGAACGGCATTGGCTCTAGAACTCCAGCCCGGTGAGCACCATGACGCGCTCCTCGGTCAGGTCCGCCATCGCCGAACGGATGCCCTCGCGGCCGAAACCGGAGCCCTTCACACCGCCGTAGGGCATCTGGTCGGCGCGGAACGACGGCACGTCGCCGACGATCACGCCGCCCACCTCCAGCTCGGCGCGTGCCCGGAACGCCACCTGCACGTCATGGGTGAACAGCCCAGCCTGCAGCCCGTACTTCGAGTCGTTGACCTGCGCGAACGCCTCGTCCACGTCCTCGACCACGGACACCGACAGGACCGGGCCGAAGACCTCCTCGGCCCACACGTTCGCCTCGAAGGGCACCTCGGACAGCACGGTCGGCTCGACCGTCGCGCCGTGGCGCTTGCCGCCCGCGAGGAGCTTCGCGCCCGCGGACACGGCCTCGTTGACCCACTTCTCGACGCGCTCGGCGGCCGCCTCGTCGACCAGCGGGCCGACCTCGACGTCCGGGTCGTGCGGGTCGCCGGTGCGCAGCGCGCCGATCGCGTCCAGCAGCTTCGGCAGGAAGGCGTCCGCGGCCGCGCGTTCCACGATCACGCGCTGCACCGCGATGCACGACTGGCCCGCCTGGTAGTTGGAGAACGTGGCGATGCGTTTGGCCGCGAAGTCCAGGTCCGGCCAGTCCGCGCAGACGACCGCCGCGCCGTTGCCGCCCAGCTCCAGCACGACCTGCTTGCGGGGCGCCGCGTCCATCAGCGACCAGCCGACCGGGCCGGAGCCGGTGAACGACACCACCGGCAGCCGCGGGTCCTTGACCAGCGCCATCGTCTCCTCGTTGCCGACCGCAAGCACCGACCACGAGCCCTCCGGCAGGTCGGTCTCGGCGAGCAGCTCACCCAGGAGCAGCGCCGACAGCGGCGTGCGCGGCGCGGGCTTCACGATGATCGGCGCGCCGACGGCGAGCGCGGGCGCGATCTTGTGCGCCACCAGGTTCAGCGGGAAGTTGAACGGCGCGATGCCCAGCACGGGGCCGCGCGGCACCCGGCGCACCACCGCGAGGCGGCCCTCCGCGTTCGGGTCGGTGTCCAGCCGCTGCAGCTCACCCGAGAAGCGGCGGGCCTCCTCGGCGGCGAACCGGAACGTCGACACCGCCCGGTTCACCTCGAGCGTCGCCCAACGGAGTGGTTTCCCGTTCTCCGCGGTGATCATCTCGGCGATCTCGTCCGACCGCGCCGCCAGCTGGCGCGACACGTGGTCGAGCGCGGCCGCCCGGACGTGCGCGGGCGTGGTCCGGAACTTCAGCTGGACGTCGACAGCCGCGGCGACCGCACGTTCGACCTGATCAGCGCTGGGCACGCAGACGGTCGCGATCTCGTCGCCGTCGAACGGGTGGTGCACGGCGAGGGTCTGGTCACTCTGCTCCGCGCGGCCCGCGATCCAGGCAGGACGCGGGGTGGGCAGGTGCTGCTCGGTCGCGTTCATACCCCCACCGTAGTTCCATGGTCCCGGCAGGGCGCATGCGATGCTGTGGCCGTGACCGACAACTTCCACCGGCCAGTGCTCGTCGTCGACTTCGGTGCCCAGTACGCGCAGCTCATCGCCCGTCGCGTGCGGGAGGCCCAGGTGTACTCAGAAGTGGTTCCGCACACCGCGTCGGTGACGGAGATGCTCGAGAAGGACCCGCAGGCCATCGTGCTGTCCGGCGGGCCGTCGAGCGTGTACTCCGAGGGCGCGCCCGCGGTGGACCCGAAGCTGTTCGAGACCGGGGTGCCGGTGTTCGGCATCTGCTACGGCTTCCAGGCGATGGCGCAGGCACTCGGCGGGACGGTCGAGCACACCGGGGCACGCGAGTTCGGCCGGACCGACCTGTCGTCGCAGGGCGGTGTCCTGCACACCGACCTGCCCGCCCGGCACCCGGTGTGGATGTCCCACGGCGACTCGGTCACGAAGGCACCGCCCGGTTTCGACGTGACCGCCACGTCCGCGGGCGCGGTGGTCGCGGCGTTCGAGGACACCGGACGCCGGTTCGCGGGCGTGCAGTACCACCCGGAGGTGGCGCACTCACCGCACGGGCAGGAGGTGCTGCGCCGGTTCCTGCACGAGGTCGCGGGCATCCGGCCGCAGTGGACGATCGCGTCCATCGTGGCGGAACAGGTCGCGAAGATCCGCGAGCAGATCGGTGACGGCAGGGCGATCTGCGCGCTGTCCGGCGGCGTCGACTCGGCGGTCGCGGCCGCGCTGGTGCAGCGGGCCATCGGTGACCGCCTGACCTGTGTGTTCGTGGACCACGGCCTGCTCCGCGCCGGCGAGCGCGCCCAGGTGGAACGCGACTACGTCGCCGCGACCGGGATCAACCTGGTGACCGTCGACGCCCGCGAGCGGTTCTTGGCGGCGCTCGACGGCGTCACCGACCCCGAGCAGAAGCGCAAGATCATCGGCCGCGAGTTCATCCGCGTGTTCGAGCAGGCGGAACGCGACCTGAAGGCACAGGGCGACTACCGCTTCCTGGTGCAGGGCACGTTGTACCCGGACGTGGTCGAGTCCGGCGGCGGCACCGGCGCCGCGAACATCAAGAGCCACCACAACGTCGGCGGTCTGCCGGAGGATCTGCAGTTCGAGCTGGTCGAGCCGCTGCGTGAGCTGTTCAAGGACGAGGTCCGCCGGGTCGGTCTCGAACTGGGCCTGCCGGAGACGATCGTGCACCGCCAGCCGTTCCCCGGGCCGGGGCTGGGCATCCGGATCATCGGCGCGGTCACCGCCGAGCGGCTGGAGATCCTGCGGGCGGCCGACTCGATCGCCCGCGAGGAGCTGACCGCGGCGGGGCTGGACCGCGACATCTGGCAGTGCCCGGTGGTGCTGCTGGCGGACGTCCACAGCGTCGGCGTCCAGGGCGACTTCCGCACGTACGGCCACCCGGTGGTCCTGCGCCCGGTGTCCTCTGAGGACGCCATGACCGCCGACTGGACCCGCCTCCCGTACGACGTGCTGGAACGCATCTCGACCCGCATCACCAACGAGGTCCCGGAGGTCAACCGGGTAGTGCTGGACGTGACGTCCAAGCCCCCGGGCACCATCGAGTGGGAGTGAGAGAACGCGAAAGGCGCCCCCCGCGAGGAGGGGCGCCTTTCGCGTCTCTAGCGCTTGCCGCGCAGGGACGAGGCCAGCAGCAGGATGCCCACCAGCAGGGCGCCGCCCGCCAGCAGCCACGTCGGGTTGGGGATCTCGAACGCGCCGTCGGTGAGCACGAAGGCCGCCACCAGCAGCGTTCCGAGGCCCGCGAGGCCGGTCAGCAGGTCCGGGAAGCCCCGGCGCGTCTCCTGGTCACGCTCAGCCACGGTGCACCTCCACGTTCCCCGTGTTCACCTCGGCGTCCAGCTCGATGAGCAGCCCACCGGGGCCGTCGCCGAGGCTTTTGAAGTCCTCGATCTTCTTGTCGAAGCCCGACCGCTCCTGGCCGAGGCACTCCAGGTTGCCGCGTTCGGTCTCGCACGTCACGATCACGTCGGCTGTCTTCGGCACGAACACCTCGACGTTGCCCGCGCCGGTGCGTGCGTTGATCTCCACGACCTCGGTCTCCTCGCCGGGCAGCGGGGTCAGCGCCGTCAGGTCCACGGTCACGTTGCCCACCGACCGCTCGTAGGAGCCTTCCACCTGCGCCACCGTCGTCGGCCGCGCGGTCAGGTCCCCGATGCCGTGGTACTCGCCCGGCGTGACGACCGTCAGCGCCAGCCCCGCCACCGACAGCGGCACCGCCAGCGCGATCAGGCCGCGGCCGCCGCGCAGGAACGCGCCCGCCACCATGCCGAGACCGAGGATGGCCAGCACCACGCCGACGATGTGCTGCGGCGTGATCCACCCGCCCATCGCGAACGACATGCCCGCCGCGGCCACCAGGGCCAGCCCGACCGTCATCGTGCCGATCCGCGACTTGCGCCGCTTCACCGGCGGCTCCGGCGGTGTCTCCGGCTCGGGCGTGGCGGGTTCCGGCAGGTCCCACGCGAACGGCGCGGCACCGAGCGGGTCCCACGCGGGCGGCGTGGTGCGCTCCTCGACCGGCGGCGGCGCGTCGACCGGTGCGCCCACGGGCGGCGGGAGCGGCACGTCGGCCTGCGTGGTGGCGGCCGTCATCGGTGTGGTCGGCATCGGGGCCTCCGGCGTCGGCGCGGGTCCGGGCGGTGGCGTCGCCGAGGCGGCCGACGTGCGCACCGGGGTGAGGTGTCCACGGCTCTGGTGCAACAGGAACAGCAACCCGCCGATCACCACGAGGCTCAGCCACGCCGGGAACGTGCCGAGCGGCCCGCCGCCGAAGAACCAGCCCAGCATCGGCACCAGCAGGATGCACAGCAGGATGGTGAACCCGGCGGAGGTGGAGCTGCGGCCCTTGCCGATCAGCGCCTCCGCGGGCGCCGCCTCGTCGTCCTCCTCGGGCAGGAACAGCCAGCCGAGCAGGTAGAACAGGATCCCCGCGCCGCCGTAGACGGCGGCCACGACGAACCCGACCCGCACCAGCACCGGATCGATCCGGTACCGGTTGGCCACGCCCGCCGCGACGCCGGCGAACTTGCGGCCACGGCGCGGTCGCCGCGGCCTGGTCGCCCAGAAGTCCTTGACCGTGTCCTCGGCGCGCATCGCGCCGTGCTGTCCCTGTGTCGCACTCACGATGACAAGAATGCGTCGGCACCCCGGTTCGGCACATCCGGGAAAGACCCTGAACCGCACGGTCCGGGTTTTTCCCGGATGGAGAGCGCGCGTGCACGTGTGACGATGGCACAGTGAGTGTGCAGGCCGAGACACGAGAGCCGGTGGTGGACGCGGACCTCGAGCGCGTGACACGGGACCAGGCCGACGACGAGATCAAGATGCGTCGCCGGCGGTCCGGTCGTGCCGTCGCGGGGGTCGCGGGCGGGCTCGCCGACCACCTCGGCATCGGCGTCCTGTGGACCCGGATGGCGTTCGCGGTGCTCGCGTCGTTCGGCGGCGCGGGTGTGCTCGTGTACGGCCTGCTGTGGGTGTTCGTCCCGCAGGTCCGCAACGAACCCAAGCAGGCCGAGGTCTCGGTCAAGGAGAAGCAGCAGGCCCGCGGCCTGCTCGCGATGGGCATCGGCCTCGCGGTCGGTGTCGGCGCGCTGTCGGGGATGGTCAACGGCTGGGTCGCGGGCGGGCTCGCGGTCACCCTGGTCGGTGCCGCGCTGGTCTGGCGGGAGGCCGACGAGCAGCAGCGGCGCCGCTGGACCCGCTCCGGCGTGGTCGGCGCGGTCGTCGGCACCGGCGGCCGGTCCGCGCTGGTGCGCGTGCTGACCGGCGCGGTGCTGGTCATCACGGGTATCGCCGTGTTCCTGGCCCGCAGCGTGAACCTCGACCAGATGCAGTTCGCGCTGCTCGCCGTGCTGGCCGCCCTGGTCGGTGTCGCCGTCCTGACCGTGCCGTTCTGGCTGCGGCTGGTCCGCGACCTCGGTGAGGAGCGCACGCAGCGCATCCGCACCGAGGAACGCGCCGAGATCGCCGCTCACCTGCACGACTCCGTGCTGCAAACGCTTGCGCTGATCCAGAAGCAGGCCGAGGCGCCCCGCGAGGTGCTGCGCCTGGCACGCGGCCAGGAACGACAGCTGCGCGGCTGGTTGTACGGCCCGTCGGGGTACGGCAAGGGCCGTCCCGTCGAGGGGGCACAGGCCGGTGGCGCGGGCGGCACACCGGAGGCGACGTCGCTGTCCGAGGCGATCGAGCGGGCGAGCGGCGAGGTCGAGGACCAGTTCGCGATCAAGGTCCAGCACGTCGTGGTCGGCGACTGCCAGCTCGACGAGCGGCTGACCGGGCTGGTGTACGCGGCCCGCGAGGCGGTGGTGAACGCCGCGAAGCACGCCGGTGTCGGCGAGGTCAGCGTGTACGCCGAGGTCGAGCCGGACACCGTGGAGATCTTCGTGCGGGACCGGGGCAAGGGCTTCG
Source organism: Actinophytocola sp. NPDC049390 (assembly GCF_044466355.1). Classification (NCBI taxonomy): domain Bacteria; kingdom Bacillati; phylum Actinomycetota; class Actinomycetes; order Pseudonocardiales; family Pseudonocardiaceae; genus Actinophytocola; species Actinophytocola sp. NPDC049390. The sequence continues at coordinate 200,725 of NZ_JBITMQ010000018.1, read as the reverse complement.
ACCCGCAGACCGTTCCGTCGGACCGGCATGGCCTCGCGGACTCCATCCGGGGCAGGATGGAGCGCAACGGCGGTGAGCTGCGCCTGCGGACCGCGCCCGGCGAGGGCACGGAGGTGCACCTGCGCATGCCGCGAGTGTCGGTCGCTTCGTAGAGGGGTTGTCAGTGATGGCGGAGAAGCCCGTACGGGTGTTCCTGGTGGACGACCACGGCCTGTTCCGTGCCGGTGTGCGGGCGGAGCTGGACTCCATCACCGACGACGTCGAGGTGGTCGGCGAGGCGGGCACGGTCGGCGAGGCGGTCGCCGGGATCGCGCACAAGAAGCCGGACGTGGTGCTGCTGGACGTGCACATGCCCGACGGCGGCGGCGCCGAGGTGCTGCGCCGCGCGCGGCCGGACAACCCCGAGGTCGTGTTCCTGGCGCTGTCGGTGTCCGACGCGGCCGAGGACGTCATCGCGGTCATCCGTGCCGGTGCCCGCGGCTACGTGACGAAGACGATCTCCAGCCACGAGCTGGTCCGCGCGGTCGTCCGGGTGTCCGAAGGCGACGCGGTGTTCAGCCCGCGCCTGGCGGGTTTCGTGCTGGACGCGTTCGCCGACCGGCCCGGCGCGGCGCCGATCTCCGACCCGGAGCTGGACCTGCTGACCCCGCGCGAACGCGACGTGCTGCGGCTGCTCGCGCGTGGCTACGCGTACAAGGAGATCGCGGCCGAGCTGTTCATCTCGGTGAAGACGGTGGAGACGCACGTGTCCAGCGTCCTGCGCAAGACGCAGCTGTCGAACCGCTACGAGCTGTCGCGGTGGGCGTCGGATCGACGGCTTGTCTGAGCGGAGCTCGCGGAGCGAACATCGTCATTGACCCTGACACGGTGTGAGGCCATAGACCTGGGCCCGTCATGTTCACCATCGGAGACTTCGCCAGACACGGCCGGGTGTCGGTCCGCATGCTGCGGCACTACGACGCGATCGGCCTGCTGCGGCCCGCGCGCGTGGACCCGTTCACCGGGTACCGCGGGTACGAGGCCGCGCAGATGTCGCGCCTGAACCGCATCGTCGCCCTGAAGGACCTGGGTTTCACACTGGAACAGGTCGCGTCGATCATCGACGAGAAGGTCGGGATCGACGAGCTGCGCGGCATGCTGCGGCTGCGGCACGCCGAGCTGCAGAGCAGGGTGGCGGCGGACCGGGCACGGCTGGCCGCGGTCGAGGCGAGGCTCCGTTCGATCGAGACGGAGGGCGTCATGCCAGTCCAGGACGTGCAGGTCAAGAAGGTGCCGCCGGTGCGGGTCGCGGAGGTCAGCGGCGTCGCCACGAGCTTCGAACCGGGCGCGATCGGCCCGGTGATCGGGCCGCTGTACGACGAGCTGTTCGGTCACCTGAAGGCCGCGGGCGTCGAGCCGGTCGGCCCGGGCATCGCGTACTACGAGGACGGCCAGGACGGCGGCGTGATCGTGCACGCGGCCTGCCCGGTCAACGTCGAAGCGGTCGAGGGCGCGCAGGTCGTGGACCTGCCGGGCATCGAACGCGCGGCGACGATCGTCCACCACGGCGACATGGACAACGTCCTGTCCACGGTCCAGACGCTCGCGAAGTGGATCGAGGAGAACGGTCACACGTCGGCGGGCTACAACCGCGAGGTGTACCTGGAAGCGATGGGCGACCGCGCGGACTGGGTCACCGAACTGCAGGAACCGTTGCCGTAGGGCGGCCTCCGGCCCCCGGTGATCCAGCCTACGGCACCCCACCGACACCCCCACCGGATGAAGATCCACAACCCGGCAGTTGTCCACAGCCGGTCCGGTTGTCCACAACCAAGATCGACATCCGACCCCCTGTCGGTGGGTGCCGGTAGGCTGGCATGGCGGGTGGCCCCCGGGATGGGGTGGGGGTTCGGTTACGTACTGGGCGGGGCGTTTTCGCTGGTCAGGCGGTTGTGGAGTCGCGGTCGGCCATGCGGTCTGGACCATCTCCCGACGCGGCTGGTTCAATGGCCGGGTGCCGCGTGGCCTCGCCAGCACAAGGGCGAGGGTGGGCGAGCACCCAATCTCAAGGGGATGATGTCCGTGGCCAACCACACCATCGGCGCCGCCTGACCGCTGACGCCCGCGCGGTCAGTCCCCTTCTCGACCTCTCTCCTTTCCTGGCGATCGGGAGACGCCGCGCGCACGCCTGTGCCCGTTTTTCGCCTATCCATCGAGGAAAGAGGACATTGATCATTTCGTTGACCACGACCGGCGCGCGCAGCGGCCGGTCCCACACCGTCGAGGTCGGCGCGGTGCCCGACGGTGACACGTTGCTCGTCGTGGCGTCCGCGGGCGGGGCGCCGCGGCATCCGGCCTGGTACCACAACCTGGTCGCCAACCCGAGGGTCACGGTCGACGGCCGCCGTACGGCCGTCGCCGTGCCCGCCGTCGCGGGGGGAACGCGACCGGCTCTTCGAGGTGGTGCTCGCCGAGGCCCCCGGATACGCCGACTACCAGCGGCAGACCAGCCGGGTCCTCCCGGTCGTCGTGCTGCACCCGGAGGACCAGGACGTGGTGCGGGTCCGCGCCGCGGGCGACGAACTGGTGGCGTTGCACGGCTGGTTCCGCGCGGAACTGGCGGCGCTGCGGTCGGGCGCGGCCGTCGAGTTCACCGACGACCTGCGCGGCAACTGCCTCGCGTTCTGCGTCGGCCTGGAACGCCACCACATGGGCGAGGACTACGCCGTGTTCTCGTTCCTGGGCCAGCGTTTCCCGGAGCTGGGCCCCGCACTCGAACAGCTGCGGGCCGAGCACGTGAAGGTGGCGCGGCTGCGCGGCGAGCTGTCGGTGCTGGCGGCGCAGGAGGACCCGGCGCCCGCCGACTTCGACCGGCTCGACGCCGAGCTGACCGCGCACCTGGACCGCGAGGAGGCACTGCTGGTGCCTCTGCTCAACGCGTTGCCGGACGTCCCGTGGCCTAAGGTCGGCTGACCGCCGCGACCGGGGTCGGCGCCGCGGGCTCCACCGCCGCGCGGCGCCGCACCCTGGTCAGCGCCACCCCGGCGAGCACGACCACCATGCCCGCGATCACGTGCGCGGTCAGCGGCTCGTCGAGGAACAGCGCGCCGAGCAGCACCGAGACGACCGGCAGCAGGTACCCGACGCTGGCCGCGTTGGTCGGGCCCTCGTCGGTGATCAGCCGGTAGTTGAGCGCGAACGCGAAGCCGGTACCGAAGATCCCGAGGATCGCGATCGCGATGACCGCGTCCCACCGCAGGTGGACCGGGTCAAGGCCCTGCACGGGCATCGCGAGCGCCATGAGCCCGGTGGCGGAGAGGATCTGCGACGCGGACAGTGCGATCGGCGCGACCCCGCGCCCGGACACGAACCGTCCGATGTAGGCGAAGCTGATCGCGTAGCAGATCGCGGCGACGAGGATCAGCAGCGCGCCGGTGCCCGCGATCTCCGCCTCCCACGGCGAGAAGATCAGCAGCGTGCCGAGGAACCCGAGCACGAGACCGCCGACCTTGGTGGCCGACAGGTTCCGCTCGACCCGCAGCACGATCGCGATCATCAGCACCCACAGCGGGGTGGTCGCGTTGAGCACGCCCGCGACCCCGGAGTCGACGGTCTGCTCGCCGATCCCGAACAGCGTGAACGGGATCGCGTTCCCGATCAGCGCGGCGACGACGAGGTGCCCCCAGAGCCGCCGGTCGCGGGGCAGCCGGTTGCCGCCGGCGTAACACAGCACCACCAGCACGGCCGCGCCGAGCAGCACGCGGATGAAGGTCATCTGCACGGGCGTGAAGCCCGCGAGGCCCATCTTGATCCAGAGAAAGCTGGAGCCCCAGAACAACGCCAGCAACCCCATGCGCACGAGGGTCGCGCCACCACCACTGATCACGACAGCAACGGTGCCCTCGGCCGCCCGGTAGGACAAGCAAATAGAAGCACAAGAACGTGTTAGCAAAACTGAACGGTCACGGCCCTCGCGCGCGGCCAGCGTCTCGGGTCAGTCGTCCTCGTCGTCGTCGCCCGGGCGGCCCAGCTTCTCGTAGTCGTCGATCATCAGTTCGCCGTCCTTGTCGACGACCTTCAGCCGGTACGACTCCGTGGACTGCTTGTTCCTCTTCGTCACGAACTTGAGCGTCGCCTCGACCTCGTTGCCGTTCGAGGACAGGGACAGGACGGTCACCTCGCGGACGCTGTTCCAGAAGCGCTCGTACGAGCGCTTCCCGCCCGACTTCTCGTGCCCCGAGTCCGTCATCAACGCCCACGCGGACTCCGTGTCGCCCGGCAGCAGCCCGTAGTAGTCCCGGACCAGGTCCTGGTAGTCCTCCGACGTCGGCTCCTCGTACGACTCCGACGACGTGGTCGTCTCGGTGGGCGTGGTCTGCGAGGTCTCCGTGGTCTGGGTGGGGTCCGTGGGCGGCGCGGCACCGTTGTCGTCGTTACCGGCCGACAGCAGGCTCGCCACCAGGATCCCGACCAGCGCCGCCGCCACGATCGCCAGCACGGTCAGCACGATCGACCGCGTCCGCGAGCCACCGGCCTGACCCGTCGCGGCCGGGTGGGGCGGTGGCGTCGGCACCGGCTCGCGCATGATCGGCCCGCTCGGCAGCGGCTCCGCGAACGGGTTCACGTCCAGCCGTGTCCCGTCCTGGGCGGGCGGCTGCTGCACCGGCGGCGGTGGTGGCGTCGGCCAGCGCGGCGGGGTCGCGGGGGCAGGCGGACGCGCGGGGAGGCGGTTGCCCGCGATCCGGTCCGTCGGCGCGGCCGCGGCGGACAGCGTCGGCTGCCTGCCCTCGGCCACCGCCAGCAGGCCGTCCCTCGTCACCGTCAACGACGGGCGTTCCGACGGCTCCACCCGCAGCAGCTGCATCAGCAACGCGGTCAGCGGCCCCGCCTGCCGGGGCGGGGTGATCTTGCCCGCCGCCACCGCGTACAGCAGCGCGAGGGTGTTCTCACTCAACCCGAACGGGGAATGGCCCTCGACCGCCGTGTACAGGGTCGAGCCCAGCGAGAAGACGTCCGCCGCGGGCTTGGGGTCCTCGCCCTTCGCGACCTCGGGTGCCAGGTACGCGGGGGTACCGGCCAGCATGCCGGTCGCGGTGACGGTCACGTCGCCGGTCGCGCGGGAGATGCCGAAGTCCGTGATCTTGACCGTGCCGTCCTCGCCGAGCAGGACGTTCGCCGGCTTGATGTCGCGGTGCACGATGCCCGCGGCGTGGGCGGCGACCAGCGCCGACGCCACCTGCGCGCCGATCCGCGCGACCTCGGTGGGCGGCAGTGTGCCCTTTTCCGTCAGCACCGCCGCGAGACTCTTCGACGGCAGGTACTCCATGATCAGCCACGGGTCGCCGTCGTGCTCCGCGACGTCGTAGACCGTGATGGCGTTGGGATGCGTCAGACGTGCCGCGATCCGCCCTTCCCGCATGCATCTTCGCCGCGCCTCCTCGGCCTGAGCGGCGGAGAGACCGGGCTGCAGCAGCAGCTGCTTGACCGCGACCGTGCGGTGCAGGCGGTCGTCGTGCGCCTGCCACACGATGCCCATCGCGCCGCTGCCGATCTGGCGGCCCAGCAGGTACCGCCCCGCGACGAGCGCCCCCTCCGACGTCATGGCCTGACCCCACGAGCGTGGACCATCAACGCACCTCTCCACCCGGAGGAATCGACGGCTCCGTCGACGTCGTCGTGCTGCTCGTCGGCTCCTCGGTCGTGGTGGTCGTGGTGGTCGTCGTCGTGGTGGTCGTGGTGGTCGTGGTAGTCCGCTCCGTGGTCGTCCGCTCCGTCGTCGTCTCCTCCGTCGTCGGCTCCGGCTCCTCCTCGGAGGTCGTCGGTTCCGTCGTCGTCGTGACCTCCGACGTGGTCAGGACCTCGCTCGACTCCGTCACGTTCGACTTCTTCGGGTCGGTGTTGGGCGTCTCCTCGTTGTCCCGGCCCGCCATGAGGAACGCCACCGCGGCGATCACGGCCACCAGCGCCAGCCCGGCGCCGACCACGATCGGCGCGCGGGACTTCCTCGGCGGCGGCGGAGGCGCGGCCACCCGAGCCGACCGCACGGCACGCGTCCGGTCGTCGGCGCCGACCATCTGCGTGGCGGCGTCGCCGTAGTCGTCGTAGTCCTCGTAGTCGTCGATCAGCTCGGTGCGGCGGGTGCCCGGCCCCATCGCCACGGGGATGTCCGGCACCTCGCCCATGGCGACCGAGCCCAGCAGGTCCCTGGTCCGCGACGTCGACGGCCGCTGCTCCGGGTCGGCCGCCAGCATGGTCACCAGCACGTCGGTCAACGGGCCCGCGAGCTGCGGCGGGTTGATCCGGCCCGCGGCCACCGCGTGCAGCAGCTGCAGCGTGTTCTCCGTCAGCCCGAACGGCGGTTCGCCCTCGACGGCCGCGTACAGCGTCGAGCCGAGCGAGAACACGTCCGACGCGGGCGTCGGGTCGTTGCCGATCGCGGCCTCCGGCGCCAGGTAGGCGGGGGTGCCCGCGATCATGCCGGTCTTGGTGACGGTGACGTCGTCGCTGGCGCGGGAGATGCCGAAGTCGGTGATCTTCACCGTGCCGTCGTCGCCGAGCAGGATGTTGCCGGGCTTGACGTCGCGGTGCACGATGCCCGCCGCGTGCGCGGCGGCCAGCGCGGCGGCCGCGTGGGCGCCGATCCGGGCCACCTCGCGGGCCGGGAGCGGGCCACGCTCCGACATGACCATCGCGAGGCTCTTCGACGGCAGGTACTCCATGATCAGGCAGGGCGCGCCGTCCTCGTCGACCACGTCGAACACCGAGATCGCGTTCGGGTGGTGCAGGCGGGCGGCGATGCGGCCCTCACGCATGCATCTCGCGACGGCCTCGGCCTGCTCCTCCGGCGGAAGGCCGGGGGACAGGAGGAGTCTCTTGACGGCGACGGTGCGGTTCAGTCTCTCGTCGTGCGCCGTCCAGACGACGCCCATCGCACCGGTTCCGATGCGGTGAACCAGGCGGTAACGGCCGGCGACCAGGCGACCTTCATCGGTCATCGCGCCGAGTCCCCCCTACCTGCAGGTGATCGGTGTACATGCCGACTCCGGGAATTTTTTGGGAACGGCTGTCTGGCCCCGCGTGCGCCAACCCGCACCAGGCTAGGCGTTCACGCTGCGCGCACGAACAGGGACCACATCGTGAACGCCGCGACGTGCTTGGTATTGCGGACGGAATAAGCAGGGGGTCGCAGGTTACCGGTTCAGTTCCGTTGGGCTGACAGCAGTCGGACCCCGACGATCCGACGAGGACTCTCCGCGACCGTGAGCAGTTGCTGGATCCGCAGGTGACCGCCGCCGAGCAGGCGCATGCGCACCGTGGCCAGCACGCCGTCCTCCCGCTCGACGACGTCGACGGAGTCGATCGCGACCACATAGGACCAGGACCGCAGGAACTCGCCGAGGTCGCTGTGCAACAGGTCCGGGGCCAGCAGCTGGAACGCGGCGGTGGGTGCGTCCGGCAGGTTCTCGTAGAACGCGCGCACCAGCGCCAGGTCGTCGGCCGGGGCCGGGGCGTCGTGGCCGGTGTCCGCGCTGGCGGAGGTGCCACCGGACGGCTTCGCGGCCGAGGGTGGCGGTGGCGGTGTGGTGCCGGTCTCCGGCGGCGTCGCGACGTCGACGGACTCGGCGACGGACCCGTCCCTGGGCTCGGCGGCGGGCTCGTCGACGACCGGTGGTGGTGCCGGCGCCGGGGTGGGTGCCTCGGCCACCGTCCTGCCGAGACGGTCGGGCAGCAGCGCCTGGTCGCCGGTGATCTGCACCATGGGTCTCACGGCGGGCTGGGCGTGGTCGCGCCGCTGGTGGGAGATCATCGAGGACACGGTGACCGCGCCGCACAACACCGCGCTCGCGACGCCGATGCTCGCCATCTTGGCGAACTGGGCGACGCGTACGGGTGGGCGGCGGTGCGACACGGGCGCGGACACCACCGGGATCGTGTCGGTGATGTCGTCCCGTTCGCCTGCGGAGCTGTCGGTGCAGCGGGCTGGTGACGCCTGTCTGACGAGCAGCTCCGTGACGGTCACCGAGCCGGCGCGTGCATGCCGCCGACCGGTCGTCAGACGGTCCACTGTGTGATGGCCTCCGTGCGTAGCGTTAGGGGCCACTCGTACTCCGGTCGGCATGCCCGGCGCCAGTCAATTGGAGTGGATCACCCGAACGGGGTTGCACCGTCCAGCGATCTTCACTCGAATGGAGTATGAGCGGGATCACCCCGTAGTCGCGTCGTCCGTGATCTTCGGATCGCCGCCCCACGTGAAGGTGAGCTGTCGCTCCTCGATCGTCTCCCGGCCGTCCTTGTGGACCACCTTCATCCGCGACGTGGTGACCGCCTCGTTGCGGTTGATGGTGATCGACTGGACCTCGATGCGCTCGACGTCGCCGTAGCGCTCCTCGATGCCCTCCTGGCCCTCGCGGGCCATGCTCCCGGTGGTCAACGCGGACGCCGCGGCCGGATCCGACGTGACCAGCGCGAAGTACTCCTCGGTGCGGTCGCCCATCTCCTGCGGGTCCGTCGGGGTGACCGGGGCGCGGCCGACGGTTTCGCGGTCCGGCTGCGGGGGCGTGGCCGACGTACCGCTGGTCGTGTCCTCGCTCGGCGGCTCGGTCGGCACCACCGACTCCCCGCCGCTGGTGCTGCCGATGACGGTGTCCCGTGCGGGGCTGTCCGATGTCGTCGACGACGGGGTGTCCGTCGTGCTCCGCTCGCCGCTCGTGGTCGGCCGGTCCGTGCTCGGCCGCTCGGACGTCTCGTCCGGGTGCGGCAGCTCGCCCAGCGTGAGCGGGCCCGTCGGGTACGCGGGCAGCGCGTCGATCAGCGACTCGTCGCTCACGGGCCTGCTCACCAGCTCGCTCGTGGCGACGGTCAGGCCGAGCACCACGGCCGCGGACGTGCCGACCGCGAACCACGCCGCCTTGCGCCAGGTGCGCGGCGGGGTGACCGAGGCGGGCACGGTCCCGAGGTCGAACTTGCGCAGCCCGGTCACCGGCGCCTCCGGCAGCGGGTACACGACGGCACTGGACAGCGGGCCGCCGTCGACCTTGCCGTGCTTCGGCGGCAGGCTCATGGGCACCGTGTCGACCAGCATGTCGGGGGACGCGACGGGGTTCGCCGCGTGCCGCGCCCGTCGCAGCGGCGCGGGCACCTCCGCGGCCACGATGGGCTCCCGCAGGAAGCTCGGCGGCGCGTCTCCCGCGCGCCCGCGCGACGAGGACCGTGACGACGACCGTGACGACACGGTGGCGGGCCAGTCCGGCGCCCGGTGCCGGGGCGCGGGCCACGCCGGTGCGTCGGCGGCGGAGCGGGCCCGGGGCACCGCGGGCTCGTCCGCCGGGCGGCCGGGCCGCCTCGGTGCCTCGCTCGTCGGCCACACCGGTGGTGCGGGTGTCCCGTCGTACCGCGCGTGCGCCGGAGCGGATTCGGTCGGGCGCACCGCGGGCGTCCACATCGCACCCGCCGCGCCCCGACGGTGCCGCCCGTGATGTTGTTCCTGGCTGCGCCAACCCCCGACTGTCATGACTGTGGGACTTCCCTCCTTCCGGCTCGTGACGCGATGCGACCAAACGATCACTAACGGCTTGTGTCGACCGCCTGGAAGGCCTCTGCCAGCCGGCCGTCGCCCAGGCCGAACCGCGCGGCCGTGGCCGCGTGGTACTGCCGGAGGTCCTCCTCGATCGCGTCGCCGGTCGGCCCGGCCTGCGACGCGTGGGAGCGCAGCGCGGCCATCTTCTTGTCGAAGGCGTCGGTGATGTCGACGGCCTGGTTGCGCAGGTGCGTCGGCCCGTCGGCGAGCCACAGCTCACGCACCACCCACGGCTCGAGGCCCTCGTCGTCGAGCAGGGACCGGTGCGCGTGCGGGTTGCGCGCGTCGGGGTAGACGGCCGCGAACGTGGCCTCGCCGACCGCGCGGTGGTCCGGGTGCGAGGTGGGCACGAAGTCCCAGTTGATCTCGGGCGACCAGGTGAGCACCCGGTCGGGGCGCACCCGGCGGATCACCCTGGTGATGTCGCGACGCAGGTCGAGCGACGCCGTCACGGCCCCGTCGGGGTGGCCGAGGAACACCAGGTCCGTGACGCCCACCTGCGCCGCGGCCGCTCGCTGCTCGGCCTCCCGCACCGCCGCCATGCCGGGTGACCCGTCACCGCTGGCCTCACCGGACGTGCAGACGCAGTAGGACACCTCGATCCCGGCCGACGTCCACACCGCGACCGTGCCCCCGGCGCCGAAGTCGACGTCGTCGGGGTGAGCGGTCACCACAAGCGCCGACCGAACCTTCGCGGTACTCACTCACGTCAGGGTAAGTGGTTGCGGTCGGTTTGAGGGGCTGGGTGCGCATGTCCCGAACGTGTCACCCCATCGAGTGACATGGACACGCGCAGGCACTCAGCCGCCGGTGCGGTACCGCTCCTGCGTCGACTGCAGCGCCTTCACCGCGGTGCCGCCCGACCCGGCCGCGAGCAGGATGGCCAGCACGTCGACGAACCCGCTGCCGCTCGTCAGCGCCCACGCGAGCAGTGCGCCCGCGGTCGTGACACCGGCGATCGGCCACCGGCTGCGGACGTACTGCGCGATCGGCGCACCACCCGCCCGCTTGGCGGCGGCGGAGTTGAGCATCGCGAGGTAACCGGCGTGCCCGAGAGCCGCCAGGACCGACACGATGGCGATGATGACCGCGATCAGGTTGAGGACCATGCCTCCAGTGTGCCCGCGTCCGGGTTCCCACCGGATCGGTGGGAACCCTGAGATTCGCAATGGTTATCTGCCGAGCGGTCCCCGGCCCAGCGCGAGCAGCGCCATCGCGATCTTGCGCCCTTCCGGTCCCAGGTCGCGGTAGCGCGCGAGCACGTCCATCTCGCGGTTGACCACGATGCGGGTGCCGCCCGCGGCCATCCTGGCGGCGCCGATCGTCCGCGACACCTCGGCCCTGCGGGTGACCAGCCGCAGGATCTCGGCGTCCAGCCAGTCGATCTCCTTGCGCAGCTCGTCGATGTCAGTGGTGGCTTCGGTGGCCGCGCCGGCGGCCTTGTCGTCGTCCGTGGAGGTGGTGGGGGGCATGTCGTGTTCCTCGCTCATGTGGCGGAATCCCCTTGGCCCCGAGCAAAAAGCCCCGGGTCCGAGGACTCCGGGGCTTCGATGGTTCGTTCGCGCGCTACGCAACCACGGGAGCCGGAGTCCGGATCCCGTAGAAAAACTCGAAGCTGCGGTGGCGCACGACGCCGATTCTGCACCGCCCGCCCACGTTCTGTCCACTTGCCCGGGCTGTCGCGCGCTCGGCTGTCGGTGCTGCCCGGTAACGTTGGGCCCATAATGAGCACTCTGTTCGAATTGCCTTCTCAGACGTCCCCGCCACCCCGGCGCAAGGCCGGGGCGGAGCTGCTCGACGGCCTCAACGAGCAGCAGCAACGCGCCGTGCAGCACGCCGGTTCGCCGTTACTCGTCGTCGCGGGCGCGGGCTCGGGCAAGACACGGGTGCTGACCAGACGGATCGCCTACCTGCTGGCCGAGCGGGACGTGCACCCCGGCCAGATCATGGCGATCACGTTCACCAACAAGGCCGCCGCCGAGATGCGCGAGCGCGTGGTCGAGCTGGTGGGCAGGCGCGCCAACGCCATGTGGGTGTCGACGTTCCACTCCATGTGCGTGCGGGTGCTGCGCCGCGAGGCCACCACGCTGGGCATGAAGTCGAGCTTCTCGGTCTACGACGCGGACGACACACGCAGGCTGATCACGCTCGTGTCCCGCGACCTGGACATCGACCCGAAGCGCTACACCCCGCGCGGGCTCGCCGCGGCCATCTCGAACCTGAAGAACGAGCTGGTCGACCCGGAGACCGCGAAGGACAAGGCGGCCAACGACTTCGAGCGCCGCACGGCCGAGGTGTACGTCGAGTACCAGCGCCGCCTCCAGCTGGCCAACGCGTTCGACTTCGACGACCTGATCATGCGCACGGTCGAGCTGCTGCAGACGTTCCCGGGCGTCGCCGAGTACTACCGCCGCCGGTTCCGGCACGTGCTCGTCGACGAGTACCAGGACACCAACCACGCCCAGTACACGCTGGTCCGCGAGCTGGTGGGCACGTCGTCGGACGGCGTGGAGCCCGGTGAGCTGTGCGTGGTCGGCGACGCGGACCAGTCGATCTACGCGTTCCGCGGCGCGACCATCCGCAACATCGTGGAGTTCGAGCGGGACTACCCGCAGGCCACCACGATCATGCTGGAGCAGAACTACCGCTCCACGCAGACGATCCTGTCCGCGGCCAACGCGGTCATCTCCCGCAACCCCAACCGGCGTGACAAGCGGCTGTGGACCGCGCTGGGCGACGGCGAGAAGATCGTCGGCTACGTCGGCGACAACGACCACGATGAGGCCGCGTTCGTGGCGGGCGAGATCGACAAGCTGATGGATGACGGCGAGATCAAGTACAGCGACGTCGCCGTCTTCTACCGCACCAACAACCAGTCCCGCGTGTTCGAGGAGATCTTCGTCCGCATGGGGCTGCCGTACCGGGTGGTCGGCGGCGTGCGGTTCTACGAGCGCAAGGAGGTCCGTGACGCGCTGGCCTACCTGCGGGTGCTCGCCAACCCGGAGGACGCGGTCAGCCTGCGGCGGATCCTGAACGTGCCCAAGCGGGGCATCGGCGACCGGGCCGAGGCGTGCGTGTCCGCGCACGCCGACAGGCAGCGGATCTCGTTCAACGAGGCCCTGCGTGACGCGGTGGACGACAAGGTCCCCATGCTCAACCCTCGGTCGCGCAACGCGATCGCGGGGTTCGTGGAGCTGATGGACGACCTGCGCGGGCTCGTCACGGACGGGCACGAGACGGCGGACATCCTGGAGTCGGTGCTGGAGCGCACCGGCTACCGCGCCGAGCTGGAGGCCTCGGAGGACCCGCAGGACGAGACGCGGGTGGAGAACCTGACCGAGCTGGTCACGGTGGCCCGCGAGTTCGCCCACGAGCTGCCCCCGGAGGACCCCGACGCCTCAGCGAACGGAAACACTGATGACGGCCTCGTCGAACCGGGTTCGCTCGCCGCGTTCCTGGAGCGGGTGTCGCTCGTGGCGGACGCCGACCAGATCCCGGACGAGGACAGCGAGGCCACCGGCGTGGTCACGCTGATGACGCTGCACACCGCCAAGGGCCTCGAGTACCCGGTCGTGTTCTGCACCGGCTGGGAGGACGGCGTGTTCCCGCACATGCGGGCGCTCGGCGACCCGACCGAGCTGGCCGAGGAGCGGCGCCTGGCGTACGTGGGCATCACGCGTGCGCAGCGGCGCCTGTACCTGTCGCGGGCGATCGTGCGGTCCGCCTGGGGCCAGCCGATGGAGAACCCGGAGTCGCGGTTCCTGGGCGAGATCCCGGCCGACCTCGTCGACTGGCGGCGCGTGCAGCCGGAGCGGCGGCGCGCGCCCAGCGCGCCCACCTCGAGCTGGGGCCGCCGGTCGTTCGGCGGTGAGCGTTCGCCGTCGACGTCCTCGTTCGGGCCCGCGAAGGGCTGGAAGGACACCCCCGCGCTCTCGCTGGACGTCGGCGACCGCGTCACCCACGACAAGTACGGCCTCGGCACCGTGGTCGCCACGGACGGCGTCGGCCCCCGCGCGACCGCCACGATCGACTTCGGCACCGCGGGCACGGTCCGCCTGATGCTGATCGGCAGCCTCCCCATCCAGAAACTCTGATCCACTTTCGAGTGAATCCCGCTTCTCGCGGTCGAACGGATGTGCGAAACTGTCGGTGCCATCCGGTTGACTACTCACCACGCGGGGCCACCCAGGTCCCGCTCGGTGAGACAGGGAGTCCTAGATGTGGACGAGGTGTTGTTCGGCGTGCTCGCCGAGAACATCGGCAGGTACCTGGACGGGGTCGACCGGCGTGCCGAGCACTCGGAGGAGCTGCGCGTGCTCGTCGCCGCATGGCGGGCGCTGCTCGACCTCCACCGGCCGGAGGGGCGTCGAGGAAGCTGCGCGGGCTGCGCCGCGGCTCGTCACAGAGGGGGCGGCATGTGCACCGTCTGGCGCGTCGCGGGAGCGTTCTTCGTCCGGCGCCTCTGAGTGGCTGACTGCGCGGTGGCGTGCCGTGTGCGCGCACACGGTGGCGACGCCGGCTGGCGTCAGGCACCGGTCCGGGTCAGAGAGAGACGCCGTGCTCGAGGAGCCAGGTCCGCGGGTTGATCTTGATGCCGTCGGCGTCCCAGACCTCGAAGTGCAGGTGTGGTCCGGTGGACTGGCCGCGGTTGCCCATGCGCGCGATCTGGTCGCCCGCCTTGACCCGCTCGCCCTCGCGGACCGAGTAGTCCTGCATGTGGCCGTAGACGGTGACCGTGCCGTCGTCGTGGAGGATGCGGACCCAGAGGCCGAAGCCGCTGGCCGGGCCGGCCTCGATGACCACGCCGTCGGCCGCGGACACGATCGGCGTGCCGATGCTGTTGGCGATGTCGATGCCGTAGTGGGTGGTGCCCCAGCGGGCGCCGAACCCGGAGGTGAAGGAGCCGTCGGCGGGCCGCACGAACTTGGGCCGCTCGGCCTCGGCCTTGGCCGCGGCGATGGCGGCGGCGCGGGCCTGCACGATCTGGTTGGTGGAGGCGATCTTCTGTGCCTCGACCGGGGCGGCGGACGTCTTGGCCACCATCAGGACTTCTGGCGCGGCGGCGGATGAGCTGCCACCGATGCCACCGCCGAGCTGGGCGGAGGCGTTCTTGCTGTCGGCGAGGGGTGCGATGTCGTCGGACGGGGAGGACTGCCCGGCCGCCTGGAGCGTCTGACCAGCAGCGGCGGCGGCGAACGCACCGACGGCCACCGCGGCGACAACCACACGTCCACGGAGGGCGGACGAGGGTGGGTTCATGCGGTGCTGAGCGGAACGGATCCGTGCGGAACTGTCGCGTTCAGCAAGCGCAGCATCAAGCGCTGCGCACTCCCGTGTGTCGCCGCTGGGGGAGCGGTGTCGAGACAAGGCCTGCCCTTCCGTCTTCGGGGAGTCCGGACTCGACATGCGCCTGGCTCGTTGGGGCCGAGCTGTCGGCGTGGGCGCCGGGCGGGGGATCCCGGCTGTTCGGCAACTAAACCTCTCGGTTGCCGTCCTGCCCAATTCGTGACCGGACCGTGACAACGGACCGGGGGACGATAACGAAGGGGCACCGCTGAGGGCAACTTCCGCGAACCGAGTCGGCCAAACGGGTGGCGCGCACACCGCCGGTAACCAGCGGCAATGACCGAAGGTGAACCATAAGTTACGAACCCAGTGTGATCCAAGACACGAAATATCCACACAACCAACCGGGTCCGCGAACCTCCAACGCCGCCCTTCGTAACCGAACTCAAGCCCGGGCCAGCCCCGTCCGCACGGCCCCAACAGAAGGGAACAAAGGGACAGAACGTCAACGCGCGCACCCCCGAGGGGAACCGGCAAGAGGTGGCGGGCACAGCACCGGCGGCAGGCTGGCGGGCGGTGGGCCTCGCCCAGGCCAGAGCCGACCGCTTCCCAACGTCGGCAACCTCCGGGCGGACGTCCGCCCCTCGGTTTGAGGTCACACGGCAACCGACCCGACCCCGGGATGACCGGCTCCGCTCGAGCCGGTTGCCGTGTGACCGCCCGCCCAGGCGGGATCGCATGGCCTGCGCTCGTCCGGCCTCGGGAGCCACCGGGCCTGGTTCCGGTCTGGTCTGTGCCGCGGGCTTGCTCGCCCTGCCTGGCTGACCGTCCTGCCTGAATGGCGCGCCTGCCTGGGTGGCTCGGGTTGCGCTGCCAGCTTGCTTGCTGGCTCGGTCTGCCGGGTGGTGCGGCTTGCGCTGGCTGCCTGGGTTGCCCGGGTGGTGCGGCTTGCGCTGGCTGCCTGGGTTGCCCAGGTGGCTCGGCTTGCGCGGGTGGCTTGGCTTGTGCGGGTGGCTTGGCTTGTGCGGGTGGCTTGGCTTGTGCGGGTGGCTTGGCTTGTGCGGGTGGCTCGGCTTGCGCAGGTTGCCCGGCTTGCCCGGGTGGCTTGGGTTGCCTGGGTGGCTTGGGTTGTGCTGCTTGCTGGTCTGCGGGGTTGGTCGGCTGGCGGGGTGGTTCGGTCTGCCGGGGTGGCTCGGGTCGTGCTGCTAGCTCGGTTTGCCCGGGTGGCTTGGGTTGTGCTGCTTGCTGGTCTGCGCGGTGGGCCGGTTTGCCGGGTGGCTCGGCTTGCGCTGCTTGCTTGGGTTCCCTGGGCGGCTCGTCTTGCGCGAGGGGCTCCCCTCGCCCGGGTGGCTTGGGTTGCGCTGCCCGCTTGCTGGCTGGCTTGGTTTGCCGGGTGGCTGGGTTTGCCGGGTGGGCCGGTCTGGCAGGTGGCTTGGGTTGCGCTGCCCGCTCGCGGGCTGGCTCGGTCTGCCGGGTGGCTGGGCTTGCCCGGGGTGGGTCGGCACCCCCGGTGGGCCGATCTGACAGGTGGCTCGGGTTGCGCTGCCCGCTTGCTGACTGGCTCGGTCTGCGGATGGGTCGGGTTGCGCTGCTTGCTTCGGTTGCGTGGGGTGGCTCGGCTTGCGCGAGGTGCTCGGCTTGTCCGGCCGGGGTGGGTTGCGCTGCCTGCTTGGGCTGCCTCGCTCGGTCGGACCTGATCGTTCAGCCCGGTCGGCGAGCGGACGTGTGGCTGCGGTCGGCGGGGTCGACGGTTCTGCCTGGGCGTGCCGCCCGCCGATCGACCGTGGGCGCGGCATGTGCGTGGCCGCGGGCCTTGCTAGCGTCTTCACACAATGACTGCGCGGACTCGATCGACGCTCGGTTCGGCCGGAGGCCGTGAGCGTGGGGAACCACAGGACGTCGATCGGCTTGGCTGGGGTGCTGCTCCGCTTCGGCTGCGGATCGCCTTGCTGGTTGCGCTGGCCGGTGCGGTGCTCACCGTCGTCGGGGTCGGGCAGGGGCTTGTCGACGACGCTCCGCCGCCCGGGTTCGGCAGCGGTTTCCTGCTCGGCGTTCTCGCGTTCGCGCCACCCGTGGTGGCGGTGCTCTTCGTCCTGTTCGGGCGGGCCATCGTGGGTGCCGGTGTGCTCGGCGGGGCCGCCCTGCTCGCGCCCGGGCTGGCCCTGGTCGACGGCCAGTTCATCCTCGACGCCGTGCAGGCCGGGCGGCCCGAGGTGCTCGTGCCCACCTCGCTCGGCACGCTCGCGCCCGGGTTCGGCAGCTACCTGCTCCTCGGCGGGCATCTCGTCGCGCTCGTGGCCGGGGTGCTCGCCGCCGGGCGGGCCGGGGCCGATCCGACGTCCGACTACTTCGCCGCGCTCGATCGGAGTGTGTCCACCGCCGGGCGCGGCGCGGCCATCGGCTGGGCACTGGCGGCGGCCACCGTCAGCATCGCGGGTCTGTTCTTCCCGCCGTTCCGGTCCGACAACGCCTTCCTCGTCGGGCAGGGCCTCGTCGACAGTCCGACCCTGGTCCGGTACGGCGGCATCCTGCTCGCGCTGACACTGCTCGTCGGCGGTGTGGCCGTCGCGGGCAGTTCACGGCCGCCGCTCGCCCGCGGGATGGGGCTCGGGCTGTTCCTCGCGCTCGCCTGGCTGGCCCTGCCGCAGGTGTTCGCCGTCGCCTCGATCGACTGGTTGCACGCCGAGCGCGGGGGTGGGCTGTGGACGCTCCTGCCGCTGGCCGTGCTCGTCGCCGTCCTCTTCGTCGTGCGGGGTGACCGGGCACGGCTCGACCAGCGCGACGGTGACCTCGAGCTGGCGACGAGCCCGCTGCACCTCGGCACCGGGGTGCTCGGCGTGCTCACCGGAATCACCGCGATCGCGGCCGCGCTCGGCGCACTGGTCGTGGTCGAGGGCGGGGCGCAGCTGGAGAGCTACGCCAACCGGCAGCTGATTCCCGCCGGGATCGTCGCCGTCGTGCTCGGTGCCGCCCTGTTCACGCGGTGGGCGGGGGCCGTGCGGCCCGCGTTCGTCGTCTCGCTCGCGGCGATCGTGGTGGTCGGGTTCGCCAGCCTCGACGCCGCGTTCACCGGCACCACACTGCTCGACACCCCCTTCGACGTGCCGATCGTCACCGCCGACGCGCGCGTCGGCGCCGGGACGTGGTTCGCCGTCGTCGCGATCGCGCTCGCCGGGATCGCCGCCGTCACCGCCGCGGTGGCCGGTGGAGCCGAACGGGACGACGTCGACCTCACCGAGCGGACACTGCACACGCGGATCGCCATCCCGGCCGGCGCGGCGGTCCTGCTCGCGGTCGGGGCGTTCGCCGCACCGATGATCGCCGCGCCCGACTACACCGCGCCCGGGATCTTCTCCGAGTTCCGGTTCGCCTCGTGGGGGCTGCTCATCGGGTTCGCCGCCGTCGCCGGGGCGGCCGCCGTCGCGGCGTTCTCGCGGCCGCGCCGGGCCGCCGCACTGTTGCTCGGCGGTGCCGCGGTGGTCGGGGTGCACCTGCTCGAACTGCCCATGACCGGAGACCGGGCCGAGGGCGCCACCGCGGGCCAGGGCACGTGGTTGTCCCTCGCCTGTCTGGTCGCCCTCGTCGCGGCCGCGGTCATGGCTATGACCGACCGCACTGAGTGAGGGACTTCACGGAAGCCGCCCGTCTCCCTTTCGTCGCAGGTCGCTAGGGTCTTCTGCGCAGCCGTTCCCCAAGCCGAGCCGGAGATACAGGAGACCGTCGTAGTGGATCTGTACGAGTACCAGGCGAAGGACCTCTTTGGGGCCCACGGCGTCCCGGTTCTGCCCGGGGACGTCGCCGACACCGCCGACGACGCCAGTCGCATCGCGGCCGACCTCGGTCAGCGTGTCGTGGTCAAGGCGCAGGTGAAGACCGGCGGCCGCGGCAAGGCGGGCGGCGTCAAGCTCGCCGACGACCCCGAGGACACGAAGGCCAAGGCCGAGGGGATCCTGGGCCTGGACATCAAGGGCCACGTCGTGCGCCGCGTCCTGGTCACGCCCGCGTCGGACATCGCGGAGGAGTACTACTTCTCCTTCCTGCTCGACCGCGCGAACCGCACCTTCCTCGCCATGGCGTCCGCCGAGGGCGGCATGGACATCGAGCAGCTGGCCGTCGAGCGGCCCGAGGCGCTCGCCAAGGTGCCCGTCGACGCGCTCAAGGGCGTCGACCTCGACAAGGCCACGGAGATCCTGACCGCGGGCAACTTCCCCGAGGCGATCCGCGACCAGGCCGCCGAGGTCGTCGTGAAGCTGTGGGAGACCTTCGTCAGCGAGGACGCCACGCTCGTCGAGGTGAACCCGCTGGTCCGCGACCCGCAGGACAAGATCATCGCGCTGGACGGCAAGGTCACGCTCGACGACAACGCGTCCTTCCGCCACCCCGGCCACGCCGACCTCGTCGACATCGCCGCCGAGGACCCGCTGGAGGCGGCGGCCAAGGCCAAGGACCTCAACTACGTCAAGCTCGACGGCGAGGTCGGCATCATCGGCAACGGCGCCGGTCTCGTCATGTCCACCCTCGACGTGGTCGCCTACGCGGGCGAGGAGTTCGGCGGCATGAAGCCCGCCAACTTCCTCGACATCGGCGGCGGCGCGTCCGCCGAGGTCATGGCCAACGGCCTGGAGATCATCCTCGGCGACGGCGACGTGAAGTCGGTCTTCGTCAACGTCTTCGGCGGCATCACCGCGTGCGACGCGGTCGCCAACGGCATCGTGCAGGCCTTCCAACTGCTGGAGTCCCGCGGCGAGCCCGTCAACAAGCCGATCGTGGTGCGCCTGGACGGCAACAACGCCGAGGAGGGCCGCCGCATCCTCACCGAGGCCGCGCTGCCCGGTCTCCAGCAGGTCGACACCATGGACAACGCGGCGCGCAAGGCCGCTGAGCTTGCCTCGAAGGGGGCCTGAGTCAGACATGGCTATCTTTCTCAACGAGGACAGCAAGATCATCGTCCAGGGCATGACCGGCGCCGAGGGCACCAAGCACACCCGCCGCATGCTCGCCTCCGGCGCGAACGTCGTCGGTGGCGTCAACGCCCGCAAGGCAGGCCAGAAGGCCGACTTCTCCGACGTCAGGGAGGGCCTGACCCTGCCGGTGTTCGGCACGGTCGCCGAGGCCATGGCCGAGACCGGCGCGGACGTGTCCGTGCTGTTCGTGCCGCCGAAGTTCGCGAAGGACGCGGCCATCGAGGCCATCGACGCGGGCATCCCGCTCGCCGTCGTGATCACCGAGGGCATCCCGGTGCACGACACCGCCGCGTTCTGGGCGCACGCCTGCGCCACCGGCAACAAGACCCGGATCGTCGGCCCGAACTGCCCCGGCGTGATCAGCCCCGGCAAGTCGAACGCGGGCATCATCCCCGCCGACATCACCGGCCCCGGCCGCATCGGCCTGGTGTCGAAGTCCGGCACGCTGACCTACCAGATGATGTACGAGCTGTCCGACATCGGTTTCTCGACGGCGGTCGGCATCGGCGGTGACCCGATCATCGGCACCACGCACATCGACGCGCTCGCCGCGTTCGAGTCCGACCCGCAGACCGAGGTCATCGTGATGATCGGCGAGATCGGCGGCGACGCCGAGGAGCGCGCCGCGGCCTACATCGCCGAGCACGTCACCAAGCCGGTCGTCGGCTACGTCGCGGGCTTCACCGCCCCCGAGGGCAAGACGATGGGCCACGCCGGTGCGATCGTGTCCGGTTCGTCGGGCACCGCGCACGCCAAGAAGGAAGCGCTGGAGGCGGCCGGGGTGAAGGTCGGCAAGACGCCGTCCGAGACGGCTGAGCTGGCACGACAGCTCGTGGCCGCGAAGGCCTGAGACACCTCGCAGCGACTCGACTGACCGTGGGGCCGGACGCTGGTGTAGCGTCCGGCCCCACGATGGTCTGGTATTCGGGGGAACCGCCTCGTTCTCAAGGCCGTCGGAAGGTCTGAGTTGAAGAATGTCCCACATCAATCGCGTCTAGTGAGCTGAGGAGAGCAACGCGATGACCTTCCCAGGCGGAGCTCCGGGTGGTTTCCCGGGCCAAGGGCCGCAGCAGCACCAACCCGGTCCCTACGGGCCTCCGCCCGGTGGCGGCATGAAACTCGGCCTCGGGGCCATCCTCCACCTGGCCGTCCTCGGCCTCGGAGCGATCAACTTCTTCGTCGGCTTCGCGGACGCCTTCGACGGCGGGGACAGCGGGTTCTTCTCCAACGGTTCGACGGTGCCCGCGCTGTTCCTGCTCGGCGGCCTGTTCTCGCTGCCCGCGGTGCTGCCGGGCGACAACAAGAAGCCGGGCCTCGCGCCCGCCGCGTTCTCCGTCGCAGCGATGTTCACGGTCCTGTTCTTCACGTTCTCCACGGACCCGGACGTGGGCACCGGCACGATCCTGCTGATGATCTTCGGCATCCTGCAGGGCATCGCCGCGGTCGCCGCGTACCTGTTCGACGCGGGCATCCTCAAGATGCCGGCACCGAACCCGTACGGCCAGCCCGGCGGGTTCCCGCCGTCCGGCCAGTTCCCGGCGCCGCCGCCGCAGCAGCCGGGCCAGCCCGGCCAGTTCGGTGCGCCTCCCGGTCAGCAGACCACGTTCGCGCCGCAGCAGGGCCAGTTCGGTCAGCCCGGCCAACAGCCCGGTCAGCCCGGCACCCCGCCGGGTGGGTACCCGCAGCAGGGCTGAGCCAAGACGCTCTTTCGATGGGGTGGTCGCCAACCGGCGGCCACCCCATCGTCGTGTCCGGGCCCGTCACCTGATCTGGTACCGGGCGGCGTGGCGCGCCCACCCGATCATGTCCACATGTGACAGTGGCGCCATGGCCCCCGACCTCGACATACCCAAAGAGCCGGGTGCGGCCACCCACCTGCCCGCCGACACCAGGACCGCCGAGATGCCGTCCCTGGCCAGGGTCCGCGTCCTCGTCCTGGCCGCGCTCGGCCCGGTCCTCGCCGGCTACCTCGCGCTCGCCGTGCTGCTCGCGCTGGTCACCGGCATCGCCACGAACGGGCAGTTCGCGCCCGGTGGCGTGCTCGGCGCCGCGCTGCCGGGCTGGCTCGCCGCGCACCAGGTGCCGGTGCGGATCCTCGGGCTGGAACTGGGTGTGCTGCCGCTGCTGCTGACCATCGGCGTCGCCGCGATCACCGCGAAGGCCGCCGCCACCGCGGCGGCACGGCTGGACCTGCGCAGACCGGGCCAGGCGGGAAAGCTGATCGCGCTGGTCGCGGCGGCACACGGGATCGCGGGCATGCTGTTCGCCGGGCTGTCGTCCCGCGGCGACGTCACCGCCGACCCGCTGTCCGCTCTGTACTACCCGGCACTGGTGTCCGCCCTGGCGGCCACCGCCGGGGTGGCACGCCGCTGCGGCCTGCTCGACGTGCTGGTCCTCCGCGCCGACGAGGCCGCCGTCGCCGGTCTCCGCGCGGGCGTGCTCGCGGTCGTGTTGCTGCTGGCGGCCGGCGGCGCACTGCTGACGTTCGGCCTGGTCACGTCCGTCCCGACGGCTCGCGACCTGTTCCCGGAGGGCGCGGGCGACGCGATCGGCGTGCTGCTGCTGTCGCTCGGCTACCTCCCGAACGCGATGATCGGCGCCACCGCGTTCCTGGCCGGGCCGGGGTTCTCGATCGGCACGGTCTCGGTGTCCCCGCTGGAGTTCGGTGGCGGCCCGGTGCCCGCGCTGCCGCTGCTCGCCGCACTGCCCGAGGGCGCGGCCGCGTGGTGGCCCGTGTTGTTCGTCCTGCCGCTCGCGGTGGGTGTCCTGGTGGGCAGGCGACTGCGGCACGTCGACGAGGACCCGCTGGCCAGGCTGCGTGCGGTCGCGGTCGCGTCGGGGGTCGTGGCCGTCGCGTTCGCGGTGCTGGGCGGCAGCGCGGGCGGCCACGTGGGCCGCGGCCCGTTCGACCCGGTCAGCATGCGGGCGGCGGCGCTGTCGGTCGCCCTGGTGCTGTGGACGGCCGTCCCGGCGGCGGTGGTCGTGTGGTTCGGCGGTCCACGCCCGGCCGCGGCACGGCTGCCCGGCCTGATCGACGACGATCCGGAACCCGCGGCGACCGGGGAAGCCGGCCCGAGCCCGGCGGAGGCCACGAACGAGGAAACAGAAGAGGAAACCGACGCCGAACCGGACGAGGCACCCGAAGAAGACCCGGCGGAACCGCCCGACCCGGGCGACGCGGTCGAAGAGCCCGGCGAGGCCGCACGCGACTGACGACCGTCAGGCGTCGTCGCCCGGGAGGGGGAACGGCGGCGGCCCGGTGATCGTGCAGCCGAGCGGTTCGAGCAGCTCCTGCAACCGGGCGGCCGCCTCCGGCGTCATCGGCCCAGGCACCGGCACGTCACCGTCGAACGGCTGTGCCAGCAGGACACCCGAGTCCCGGAAGAAGCTCTCGAACCCGGCCGGGGTGATCAGCGTGTAGAAGTGCGCGGACGCGGACGCGATCCGGAAGGCGTGTTCCCTGCTCGCGGGCAGGTGGATCAGCGTGCCCGCCTCGACCAGCGTCGTCCGTCCCTCGCACCAGCCCTCCAGCGCGCCGTCGAGCACGATGAACGTCTCGGCCTCGCGGGCGTGGACGTGCCGCGGGGTCATCGCGCCGAGCGCGGCGCGCTCCTCGACGAGCGAGAACGCCCCGCCCGTGTCGGCCCCGGACAGCAGGATGCGGCAGAGCATGTCGACGTGGTTGTAGACGGGGGTGTCGGCGGGGGCGAGTCGTGTCATGCCGCCGAGCATGGCGACGACGACCGGCCGGCGACCATCCCCGGAACCGGGGATTCGGACTTAGCATTACCCGATGACGTTCGCGCACGTCGACACGTTGTCGCGCCGGCTGCGGACCGCCGTCGGCCGTGCGAGCGGCGCCGACCCGGCCGACACCGCGGCGCGCGTCCTGGACGCCGTCATGGCGGCCGTGCCGGGCGCGTCCGCCGGGGCGCTGCTGCTCATGAACCCGCACACCGGGCTGTTCTGGTCGGGTGCGGTCACCGCGCTCCCGGCGGCGAGCTGTCACCCGTTCTTCGAGGTCGAGCTGTCGGGCGACACCGACAGCTTCCGGCGGATGGCCACGACCCGGGCACCCGCCCGCGCGCTGCGCCTGAAGAACACGAACCCCGCGCTGCTCGACCGCGTCGTCGAGCCGTTCGGGTTCACCGACGAAGTACGTGCCGTCCTGCCCGACGGGGCCGTGACCTGGGGTGGCGTGTCGCTGTGGCGGGGCGGGGGGATGTTCACGGCGGACGACGAGGCCCTGCTCGACTCGGTCGCCGCCACCGCGGGGGCCGTGCTGCGCGGCAGCGTCGTGGCGGCGCTGGACCGCGGCGTCGCGGGCCCGGCCACGCGCGGGATGCTGCTCGTCGAGGACGGCCGGGTCGTCGAGGCCAGGCTCGACGGTCTCGGCCTGGGGCAGGAGCTGACGGACACCGACGTCCGCCAGTACCGGCACGTCGACCACCTGGCGGTGCTCGCGACCGCCGACCCCGGGTTCTCGACGGTCATCCGCACGGCCGACGGCCGGTGGATCTCCGCGCACGGCATCGAGCTGGCGCCCGGCCGGGTCGCGGTCACCCTGACGGCGGCCACCCCCGCCGAGCTGCTCGGCGCCCGGGTCGCTGGCTCGGGCCTGTCGGTCCGCGAGATCGAGGTGACCAGGCTGCTGTGCCGAGGGTTGTCGGACGCCGAGATCGCGGCCGAACTGTTCCTCTCCCCGCACACCGTGCACGACCACGTCCGCGCGATCCGCGCCAAGCTCGGCGTCCGCAGCCGGGCCGCGGTCGTGTCGCTGGTGTTCACCGACGCCTACTTCGACGCGTTCCTCGCGACCGCGGCGATCCGCCACGCCGGGCAGGGCTAGCGCGGTCGCGCCGTTGTCCGCGACGAAGTTCCACAGCTCCAGCGCGTGGTGGAGCCGGTACGGCGCGCTCCGCGCCAGCCCACTCCCCAACGTCCCCCGGACGTGCCGGGCGACCGGTTTTCGGCGGCGATCACGGGCCGCCTAAGCTGCGGGTATGACTGGGAGCCACCGCTGAGCGAGTCCATCTCGGTGAGACCGGACGTGCCCGCGCGGCTCGTCGTGCTGGTCTCCGGTTCCGGCACCCTCCTCCAGGCCGTGCTCGACGCGGCCGACCTCCCCGTGCGTGTGGTCGCGGTCGGCGCGGACCGGCCGGGCATCGAAGGGCTGGCGCGGGCCGAGCGGGCGGGCGTGCCGGGGTTCGTGGTGCGGCTGAAGGACCACCCGGACCGCACCGCGTGGGACCGCGCGCTGACCAAGGCGGTCGCCGCCCACGAGCCGGACCTGGTCGTGTCGGCCGGGTTCATGAAGATCCTCGGACCGGAGTTCCTCGCCGCGTTCGGCGGCCGGGTGATCAACACCCATCCCGCGCTGCTGCCCGCCTTCCCGGGCGCGCACGCGGTCGCCGACGCCGTCGCGTACGGCGTGCGGGTCACCGGCTGCACGGTGCACCTCGTCGACGCGGGTGTGGACACCGGACCGATCGTCGCGCAGGAGGCGGTGAGCGTGACGCCGGGCGAGGACGTCGACGCGCTGCACGAGCGCATCAAGGTTGTCGAGCGTCGGCTGCTGGTCGACGTGATCGCATTGCTGACCCGCCAGGGGTACACGGTGCACGGACGAAAGGTGAGCATCCCGTGACTGACGAGCGGCGCCCGGTTCGCCGGGCCCTCATCGGGGTTTCGGACAAGTCGGGTCTGCTGGAGCTGGCCGCGGGCCTGCACGCGGCCGGCGTGGAGATCGTGTCGACCGGCGGCACGGCGAAGGTGATCGCGGACGCCGGGGTGCCGGTGACGCCCGTCGAGCAGGTGACCGGGTTCCCCGAGTCGTTCGACGGGCGGGTGAAGACCCTGCACCCGCGCGTGCACGCCGGTCTGCTGGCGGACGTGCGGCTGCCGTCGCACGTGGCGCAGCTGGAGGAGCTGGGCATCGAGCCGTTCGACCTGCTGGTGGTGAACCTGTACCCGTTCGCGCGGACCGTGGCGTCGGGTGCGTCGCCGGACGAGTGCGTCGAGCAGATCGACATCGGGGGCCCGGCGATGGTCCGCGCGGCGGCGAAGAACCACGCGAGCGTGGCCGTGGTCGTGGACCCGGCGCGCTACGAGTGGGTGCTGGAGTCGGTGCGGGGCGGCGGTTTCACGCTCGCCGACCGGCAGGGCCTCGCCGCGGACGCGTACCGCCACACGGCGTCCTACGACATCGCGGTGGCGTCGTGGATGGGGTCCGTGCTGGCGCCCGCCGACGACGTCTTCCCGACCTGGGTCGGTGCGAGCTGGCAACGGCGCGACGTGCTGCGGTACGGGGAGAACCCGCACCAGAAGGCGGCGCTGTACACGTCCGGCCGCCCGGGGCTCGCGACCGCGGAACAGTTGCACGGCAAGGAGATGTCGTACAACAACTACCTCGACTCGGACGCCGCGTGGCGGTCCGCGTACGACCACGAGGCACCGTGTGTCGCGATCATCAAGCACAACAACCCGTGCGGCATCGCGGTGTCCACTTCGGACATCGCGGATGCGCACCGCAAGGCGCACGCGTGCGACCCGGTGTCCGCCTACGGTGGCGTGATCGCGGCGAACCGCGAGGTGTCGGTCGAGATGGCCGAGCAGGTGGCGGAGGTGTTCACCGAGGTCATCGTCGCTCCGTCCTTCGCGGACGGTGCGGTGGAGGTGTTGTCGCGCAAGAAGAACATCCGGATCCTCGTCGCCGAGCCACCGTCGCGCGGTGGCCCCGAGTTCCGTCCCGTCTCGGGCGGTCTGCTGATGCAGCAGCAGGACGTCATCGACGCACCCGGCGACGACCCGGCGAAGTGGACCCTCGCGACCGGCGCCCCGGTCGACGACGCCACGCTGGCCGACCTGGCGTTCGCGTGGCGCACGTGCCGCGCGGTCAAGTCGAACGCGATCGTGCTCGCGGCGGACGGCGCCACGGTCGGTGTCGGCATGGGCCAGGTCAACCGGGTGGACGCGGCCAAGCTGGCGGTGGCACGCGCCGGTGACCGCGCACGTGGTTCGGTGGCGGCGTCGGACGCGTTCTTCCCGTTCCCCGACGGCCCGGAGCTGCTGATGGAGGCGGGCATCCGCGCGATCGTCCAGCCGGGCGGCTCGGTCCGCGACGCCGAGGTGATCGCGGCCGCGGAGGCGGCGGGCGTGCCGGTCTACCTGACGGGCACGCGCCACTTCGCCCACTGAGGACCCAAGCGACGCGCCTGACCAGGTCGCGCCCGCTGTTCTGGCAGGGCATCGAGCGCCCGGTGCGCGTAGGTTCTGGGTATGAGCGATCTTGGGGACGTGTTCGACGCCGGGCAGGACGAGTTCGCGGTGCTGGGGCCGGTGCTCTGGAACCCGATCGGGGCGGCGACCGTCGCCGAGGCGGGGCTGCGGCCCGGGGACCGGGTGCTCGACGTCTGTTGTGGTGCCGGGGCCTCCGCCATCCCCGCCGCCCGTGCGGTCGGGGCCGGCGGGCACGTCGACGCCATCGACCTCGCCGAACGGCTCCTGGAGCAGGGGCGGGCGAACGCGCGTGACCTGCCCCAGCTGACCTTCACCCACGCCGACGCCACGGGGTGGGCCACCACCGGCTACGACGTCGTCCAGTGCGTGTTCGGGGTCTTCTTCCTGCCGGAGATGGACACCGCCGCCGCGCGCCTCGCGAGCCTCGTCAAGCCCGGCGGCCGGTTCGTCGTCACCACCTGGGACGAGCACGCCATCTCGCCCGTGCCCGAGATCCTCGGCGACGCCGTCGTCGCGGCGGGCGGGGACCCCAAGCCGCGGCTCGGGCGTGGGCCCGCGGAGCGGATCAGCACCCCCGGCAAGCTCCGCGACTGGCTCACCGGGCTCGGGCTCGACGACGTCCGCGTTGTCACCTTCGAACACAGCATGCCGCTCGACGACACCACCTCGTGGGCAATCGTCATGGGATCGGCCATGCGGATTCGTCTGAACGGGCTGCCGGAAAGCCTCCTTCCGCAGGTGCGTACCCGCTTCCTCGATCTCCTCCGCGACCGTAAGGTGGACCGCATGAACGCCGTTTCGCTCATCGGAATGGGCCGAATGGCGGAGTAGTCAGGTTTTCGCTCACATCTCCACAAATCCGCCGCCGGTAATTGTCACGGCGATCAGAAAAATCAGCGGATTGTTGCCTGTCAGAGTGGCCGTCGTTAGCGTACTCGCCAGTAGATAAGCGGCCTTGGCACCAATGGAGGTGTGTGTTGGGAGTCGAGGTCGTGGTCGAGGACCTCTCCAAGTCCTTCGGGAACCAGCGGATCTGGCACGACGTCACGCTCACGCTGCCCGCCGGTGAGGTGAGCGTCATGCTCGGCCCGTCGGGTACCGGGAAATCCGTCTTCCTGAAGTGCCTGATCGGGTTGCTCAAACCCGATTCGGGTAAGATCCTCATCAACGGGATCGACCTGGTCAGGTGTTCCGAACACCAGCTCTACGAAACCCGCAAGTTATTCGGGGTGCTGTTCCAGGACGGCGCGTTGTTCGGTTCCATGAACCTCTACGACAACATCGCCTTCCCGTTGCGTGAGCACACCAAGAAGAGCGAGACCGAAATCAAGGGCATCGTCCTCGGCAAGATGGACATGGTCGGTCTCGCGGGTGCGGAACGCAAACTCCCCGGTGAGATCTCCGGCGGTATGCGCAAACGCGCGGGGCTCGCCCGCGCGCTCGTGCTGGACCCCCAGATCATCCTGGTCGACGAGCCCGACTCGGGGCTCGACCCGGTCCGCACCTCCTACATCTCCCAGTTGCTCATCGACCTCAACGCGCAGGTCGACGCCACCATCATGATCGTCTCCCACAACATCAACCTCGCGCGGACCGTGCCCGACAACATCGGCATGCTGTTCCGCCGCGAGCTGGTCATGTTCGGACCTCGCGAGGTGCTGCTCACGAGCGAGGTGCCCGCGGTCAAGCAGTTCCTCAACGGGTCGCGCATCGGGCCGATCGGCATGTCGGAGGAGAAGGACGAGGCCACGATGGCCGCGGAACGGGCGCACGCCGACGCCGGGCACCACGACGGGTCCACAGAGGACGTTCGCGGGGTGGTGCCGCAGCTGCGGCCGACGCCCGGCCTGCCGTACCGGGAGGCGGTGCGCCGCCGCAAGGACCGCGTCATGCGCATCATCCACACGCTGCCGCCCGCCGCGCGGCACGGCATCCTGTCCAGCCTGGACGTCGAGGACCGGCTCCGCTACGGCATCGGGACACCGACGAGATGAGCACGAGGAGCACCTTCCCCGGCGCCGCCGCGATGCGGGAGACCGGCAGGCTCTACGCGCTCGGGCTCGACGTCGTCCGCTGCATCCCGAAGCGGCCCTTCCAGTTCCGCGAGTTCATCGGCCAGTTCTGGTTCATCGCCAGCGTCTCGCTGCTGCCCGCGGCACTCGTGTCGATCCCGTTCGGCGCGGTCATCGCGCTGCACCTCGGCTCGCTGACCCAGCAGATCGGCGCGCAGTCGTTCACTGGTGCGGCGAGCGTGCTCGCGATCATCCAGCAGGCCAGCCCGGTGGTGACCGCGCTGCTCATCGCCGGGGCGGGCGGTTCGGCCATGTGCGCCGACCTCGGCTCCCGCACGATCCGCGAGGAGATCGACGCGATGGAGGTGCTGGGCGTCAACCCGGTCCAGCGCCTGATCGTGCCGCGGGTGCTCGCCGCGATGGGGGTCGCCGCGTTCCTCAACGGCCTCGTGTCCGTGGTCGGCGTGCTCGGCGGCTACTTCTTCAACGTGATCATGCAGGGTGGCACGCCGGGTGCCTACCTGGCGAGCTTCTCCGCGCTGGCACAGCTGCCGGACCTGTGGATCTCCGAGATCAAGGCCGTGATCTTCGGGTTCGTCGCCGGTGTGGTCGCCTCCTACCGCGGCCTCAACCCGGGCCGCGGCCCGAAGGGCGTCGGGGACGCGGTCAACCAGTCCGTGGTGATCACGTTCCTGCTCCTGTTCCTGCTCAACCTGATCCTCACGACGCTGTACCTGCAGGTCGTGCCGCCGAAGGGGGCGTGAGTCATGGCGCTCCTGGACGACAGACCCAAGGCCCCGAACCGGGTGCTCACGGCGGTCGACCGCCGGTTCACGTTCCTCGACGTCCTCGGCGACCAGATCTTCTTCTTCCTCAAGGCGATCGCATGGGTCCCGCGTGCGATCCGGCGCTACGGCCGGGAGATCATGCGGCTGATGGCCGAGGTCAGCTTCGGCTCCGGGGCGCTCGCGGTCATCGGCGGCACGATCGGCGTGATGGTCGGCATGACCGCGTTCACCGGCGTCGTCGTCGGCCTGCAGGGCTACTCGGCGCTCAACCAGGTCGGCACGCCCGCGCTCGCCGGGTTCATCTCCGCCTACTTCAACACCCGCGAGATCGCGCCGCTCGTCGCCGGCATCGCGCTGTCGGCCACGGTCGGCTGCGGGTTCACGGCACAGCTGGGCGCCATGCGGATCTCCGAGGAGATCGACGCGCTCGAGGTCATGGGGGTGCCGAGCATCCCGTACCTCGTCACCACCCGGATCATCGCCGGGTTCCTCGCGATCATCCCGCTGTACGCGATCGGCCTGCTGACCTCCTACATCGCGTCCAGGCAGGTGACGATCTGGTTCTTCGGCCAGTCCGCGGGCACCTATGACCACTACTTCCACCTCTTCTTACCGCCGATCGACGTGCTCTACTCGTTCGGCAAGGTGCTGGTGTTCAGCGTGGTCGTGGTGCTGGCGCACTGCTACTACGGGTTCCGCGCCACCGGTGGGCCCGCCGGTGTGGGTGTCGCGGTCGGTCGTTCCGTCCGCACGTCACTGGTCGCGGTCAACGTGATCGACCTGTTCCTGAGCCTCGCGCTGTGGGGCGCCACCACGACGGTGCAGGTGGCGGGATGAGCGGAGCTTGCGGAGCGAATCAACGGGCACCGTGGCCGCTCGGAGCCTGCGAGGAGCGGCCATGACCAACAAGGTGGTCAGGAGATCGGCGGGGCTCGTGTTCCTGCTCGTCATGGCCGTGCTCGCCTGGCTTGCCGTGCAGGTGTACCAGGAGGAGTTCTCCGACGACGTGCTCGTGACGCTCGAGGCCGACCGGATCGGCAACCAGCTCAACAAGGCGTCCGAGGTCAAGGCGCGCGGCGTGGTCGTCGGCGACGTCCGGGCGGTGCACGCCGGGCAGGACGGCGCGCGGGTCGAGCTGGCGATGAGACCCGAGGCGCTGCAACGTCTTCCGAAGGACGTCACGGCGTTGCTGATCCCGAAGACGCTGTTCGGTGAGCGGTACGTGCAACTGTCCATTCCGGACGGCTCGAACGCGGCGCCGCTCGCCGAGGGCGACGTGATCCGCCAGGACCGGTCGCGGAACGCGATCGAGCTGGAGCGCGTGTTCGACGACCTCATGCCGGTGCTGAAGGCGGTGCAGCCGGAGAAGCTCGCCACCACGCTCACCGCGATCGCGACGGCGCTGGAGGGTCGCGGCGAGGAGCTGGGCCAGGCGATGGTCAGCACCGCCGCGTACCTGGAGGAGTTCAACCCCAACCTGCCGACGCTCACCGAGGACCTGCGTGACCTGGCGGAGGTCACCGAGCTGTACGGCGACATCGCGCCCGACCTGCTGGACTCGCTCACCGACTCGTCGGTCACCCTCAACACGGTCGCCGACCAGCGCGTCCAGCTGACCGACCTGTACGCGCAGGTCACGCGGTCCTCGCAGGACGTGACGCTGTTCCTGCGCAACAACAAGGACAACCTCATCAGGCTGGCCGCGTCGAGCAGGGCGCCGCTGGAGCTCGCCGCCGAGTACTCGCCGAGCTTCCCGTGCACGCTGGAGGCGCTCACCGACCTCACGTCCTCAATGGACAAGGTGCTCGGCAAGGGCACGGCGGAGCCGGGCATGCACGTCGAACTGATCGTCACCCCGGACCCCGGCAAGTACGTGCCCGGGCGCGACGACCCGGTGTACGACGCGACGGGCGGTCCGCGCTGCTACCCGAGCGGGGTCGCGCCGACGGGCGGTGTCGTCGCCGCACCCGTCGGCGACGCGGGACACCCGCTGCTGGCGGGCGGCGACCTGGGGCTGCCGAACTCGCCGCAGGAACGGGAACTGATCGGCACGCTGCTGGCGCCGGTGGTCGGTGAGGTACCGGGCTGGTCCAGCGTGCTCGTCGGACCGCTCTACCGCGGCACGGAGGTGACGCTGCGATGAGGAAACTCGCCGCCCCACTGATCAAGGGCCTGATCTTCGTGTTGGTGACCGGCGTCGCGACCGCCGTGCTCGCCGTGTCGATCGGCAACACGAACATCGGTGACACGCTGAGCTACTCGGCCCGGTTCACCGACGTCACGTCACTCAACCCGGGCGACGACGTGCGCATCCACGGCGTCCGCGTCGGCCAGGTCGACAGCATGTCCGTTGTGGACGGTCACCTGGCTCTCGTCACGTTCTCGGTCGACAGGTCCAAGGCGCTGCCCGCCGACGTCACCGCGACCATCAAGTACCGCAACATGGTCGGCCAGCGGTACATCGCGCTCGAACGCGGCGAGAAGCTCTCCGGCGCGCTCCTGGCGGAAGGCGCCGAGATCCCGCTCGACCGGACCCGGCCGGCGCTCGACCTGACCGACCTGTTCAACGGATTCAAGCCGCTGTTCCAGGCGCTGTCGCCGGAGGACGTCAACGAGCTGTCCGGCGAGATCGTCCAGGTCCTGCAGGGCGAGGGCGGCACGGTCGACTCGCTGCTCGCGCACACCGGTTCGCTCACCACCACGCTCGCCAACCGCGACAAGGTCATCGGCGACGTGATCAGGAACCTGAACTCGGTGCTCGCCAACATCAACGGCCAGGGCGACGCACTGTCCACATTGGTCGGCACGTTGCAGCGGCTGGTGTCGGGCCTCGCGGGCGACCGGGCCGCGATCGGAGACGCGATCGAGGGCATGGCCGAGCTGACCGGCGCCACGGCCGGGCTGCTCGACCAGGCCCGGGAACCGCTCAAGGAGAGCGTCTCCGGGCTGGGGATGCTCGCGTCGAACCTGGTCACCGGGCAGGAGGACCTGGAGCGGTTCCTCACCGCGACCCCCGCCAAGTTCGAGGCCGTCGGCCGCACCGCGTCGTACGGGTCGTGGCTCAACTTCTACCTGTGCGAGGCGGTCGTGCCGCAGTTCCCGAAGCAGAACTACGAGAACGACGCGCCGAGGTGTGACTCGTGAAGTCCTTCCGTGAACGCAGACCGGGGCCGATCGGTGTCATCGGCACCGTGGTGCTGCTCGGACTCGCCGCGCTCGTGTACTTCTGGCCCGACCTGCCCGGCATCAACGGCACCACGTACGAGGCGGAGTTCTCCGAGGCCGCGGGGCTGCGCCCGGACGACGAGGTGCGGGTGGCGGGCATCAAGGTCGGCGAGGTGACCGACGTCGGGCTGGATGTGGACCGGGTGCTGGTGACCTTCCGCGTCGAGGACACGTGGGTCGGCGACCACAGCACCGCCGCCATCAAGATCAAGACGTTGCTGGGCCGCAAGTTCCTCGCCCTGCACCCGACCGGTGACAGCGAGCAGGACCCGGACGTGCGGATCGGGCTGGACCGCACGGTCACGCCCTACGACGTGACGCAGGCGTTCGAGGGGCTCGCCGACACCGCGGGCGCCATCGACACCGACCTGCTCGCGCAGAGCTTCCGCACCATCTCCGACACGTTCGCCGACTCGCCGGAGCACGTGAAGTCCGCACTGGACGGTCTGACCGCGTTGTCCCACACCATCTCCTCGCGTGACGACCAGCTCGCCGAGCTGCTCGGCAACACCCGCCGGATCACCTCGACGCTCGCCGGCACCAATGAGGAGTTCGACAAGCTCCTCGACGACGGGGAGCTGCTGCTGACCGAGCTGTCGAACCGGCGGGACGCGATCCACAAGCTGCTCACCGGCACCACGGACCTCGCGCGGGAGCTGTCCGGTCTGGTGGCGGACAACCAGGAGCAGCTCGCGCCGGCGCTCGAACAGCTCGACGTGGTCACGGACGTGCTCACGAAGTACGGCGACCAGCTCGACCGCGGCCTGAAGCTCGCGGGCCCGTACTTCCGGCTGATCAACAACACGACCGGCAGCGGGCGCTGGATCGACACCTACGTCTGCGGGCTGGTTCCGGAGAACCGCGAACCGTGCCTCCCGCCGCCGCTGCCGGAAGGGGGGCCCCGGTGACCGAGACGAGGATGGGTCGCCGCATCGGCCGGATCGTCGCGCTGAGCCTGGTGGTCGGCGTGGTCACCGCGGGCGTGCTGTGGTGGGTGTTCGGCGGCGACGACCAGAAACGGATCACCGCGTACTTCTCCCGTGCGGTGGGCGTGTACGCGGGCTCGGACGTGCAGGTGCTCGGTGTGCGGGTCGGCGCGGTGGAGTCGGTGACCCCGCGCGGGGCCCGGGTCGAGGTCGTGTTCACCGTGGACGACGAGGTCGGCGTGTCCCCGGACACCAAGGCGGTGGTGGTCGCGCCGAGCGTCGTGTCCGACCGGTACGTGCAGCTCACCGACCTGAGCCGCGGCGGCCCGGTGATCGCCGACGGCGCCGTGATCCCGGAGGAACGTACCGCGACCCCGGTCGAGCTGGACGAGCTGTACGCGAGCCTGAACACGCTGGTCACGGCGCTGGGCCCGGACGGAGCGAACTCGGACGGCGCGTTGTCGGAGCTGCTCGACACGGGTGCGGCGAACCTGGAGGGCAACGGCAAGGCGTTCAACGAGAG
This sequence comes from Actinophytocola sp. NPDC049390, assembly GCF_044466355.1. Classification (NCBI taxonomy): domain Bacteria; kingdom Bacillati; phylum Actinomycetota; class Actinomycetes; order Pseudonocardiales; family Pseudonocardiaceae; genus Actinophytocola; species Actinophytocola sp. NPDC049390. The sequence goes on along the minus strand of NZ_JBITMQ010000018.1, from coordinate 166,206 downwards.
CGTCCGCAACTTCGCCGAGGCCGCGCGCACGCTGTCCGGCTCCGCGGGTGACCTGTTCGGCACGGTCGACGAGCTGCAGAAGTTCACGACCATGCTCGCCACCAACGACCAGCAGGTCCGCGGCGTGAACAACCAGCTCGACCAGGTGTGGCGGACCCTGTCGGCCGACCGCGACGAGCTGTCCACCGCGCTGAACACGCTCGCGGGGGCGCTGGCCGACATCCAGGCGTTCATCCGCGACAACCGCGCCGCCATCAAGTCCAATGTGGACAAGCTGGCGCGGACGACGCAGCTGCTGGTGGACAACCGCGCGTCGGTCGCCGAGGCACTCGACGTGGTGCCGATCGCGGCGACGAACGTGGTGGAGGCGTTCAACCCGGTGACGGGCACGCTGGAGGGCCGCGGGCTGCTGCTGGAGTACCTGGCCGACCCGCAGGCACCTGCCGTACCGCTGCCGTTCACGGACGGCGTGCCGTTGGAGGGTCCGCGATGAGCAGAGCTTGCGGAGCGAATGACCGAGCACCGCGGCGCCCCGGAGCCTGCGAGGGGGCGGCATGAAACGCATCCTCGCCGCGTGTGCCGCGGTGCTCGCGCTCGCCGGGTGCACCTCGACCGGCACGAGCGGCATCTACGACCTGCCGCTGCCCGGCGGCGCGGACCTCGGCGACCACCCGTACCGCGTCACCGTCGAGTTCGCCGACGTGCTCGACCTCGTGCCGCACGCCGCGGTGAAGGTCAACGACGTGGTCGTCGGCCGGGTCGAGTCGATCGAACTGGGCGGTGCGGACCGGTGGACGCCGCAGGTCGTGGTCGCCGTCAACGGTGACGTCCGGCTGCCGTCCGACGCGACCGCGAGCCTGCGCCAGTCGAGCCTGCTGGGCGAGAAGTTCGTCGAGCTGGCGGCCCCGGTGGGCAGCACCAACCAGGAGAAGCTGGCCGACGGCGCGGTGATCACCGCCGACCGCACGAACCGGCACACCGAGGTCGAGGAGGTCTTCGGCGCGCTGTCGCTGCTGCTCAACGGCGGCGGCATCGGCCAGCTGCGGACCATCAACCAGGAGCTGAGCAAGGCGTTGTCCGGCAACGAACCGGAGATCAAGGCCTTCCTGGCCAACGTGGACGAACTGGTGACGCACCTCGACGCGCACCGCGGGGACATCACGACCGCGCTCGACGGGCTCAACCAGCTGTCGGCCACGCTCGCGGGCCGCAACGAGCAGATCCGCGGCGCGCTCACCGACCTCACGCCCGGTCTGCGGGCGCTGACCGAGCAGCGCAGCGCGCTCGTCACCATGCTGCAGTCGCTCGACACGCTCTCGGACGTCGCCGTCGACACGATCGAACGCAGCCGCGACGACATGGTCGCCGACCTGACGGCGCTCGCCCCGGTGCTCAACCGGCTCGCCGACGCGGGCCAGGACCTGCCTCGGGCACTGGAGATCCTGCCCACGTTCCCGTTCACCGACGCGGTCCTCGACGCGACGAAGGGCGACTACATCAACGTCTTCTTCTCCATGCAGGTCTATCCGGAGTTCACGGATCCGCTCCCGCCCCTGCCGATCCCGGAAGGGGGCAACTGATGCTGACGAGAACGGTGCGGGTGCAGGTGCTCGCGTTCGTGGTGCTCGCGCTGGCGGCGGTCGCGTTCGTCGGCGCCAACTACGCCGGGCTCGACCGGCTCTTCGGCAGTGGCACATACACCGTGCGGCTGCAGCTCGACGACGGCGGCGGCCTGTTCACCAACAGCGAGGTCACCTACCGCGGCGTGGCGATCGGCCGGGTCGGCGAGCTACGGCTCACCGACGACGGCATGGAGGCCGACCTCCTGCTCGACGAGGACGCGCCCCGTGTCCCGGTCGACAGCTCGGCCGTGGTGGCGAACCGGTCCGCGATCGGTGAGCAGTACGTCGACCTGCAGCCACGCGGTGACGGCGGGCCGTACCTCGAGGACGGGGCGGTGATCCCGAAGGAGTCGACGACCGTGCCGATGCCGGTCACCACGCTGCTCGGCAACCTGTCCGACTTCAACCGGTCGGTGCCGACCGAGTCGCTGCGCGTGGTGGTCGACGAGCTGTACACGGCGATGAACGACACCGGTCCGAGCCTGAGCCTGCTGGTCGACTCGACCATCTCGTTCACCGACGAGGCGGGCAGGCACCTGCCGCAGACCACGAAGCTGATCGACGACGGCGCGATCGTGCTGCGCACACAGCTGGACTCGTCGGACGCCTGGCGGTCGTTCGCGGGCAACGCGAAGCTGTTCGCGGACGAGCTGGCGAACGCCGACGGCGACCTGCGTGAGCTGATCGGCGCCGCGCCCGCCGCCGCCACCCAGCTGTCCGCGCTGCTGACCGACACCAACCCGGGCCTGTCGGTGCTGGTGGCGAACCTGGTGACCACGTCGGAGATCTTCGAGTCGCGGATCGCGGGCATGCGACAGCTGTTCGTGAACGTGCCGAAGGCGGTCGCCGCCACCTCGACGTCGATCACGCCGGAGAGCGGGAACCTGTCGATCGTCCTCAACTTCGGGGACCCGATGCCGTGCGTGTCCGGGTACGACACGCCGCACCGGCCGGGCGAGGACGTCACGCCCGCGCCGCTGGACCTCTCGACCGCGTGCACGCTCCCGTACGGCGACCCACGGCTGGTCCGCGGCTCGCAGAACGTGCCGGACAACGGGGTGCCGACCCCCGCGGTGCCCGGTGGCGGTGCCCGGCTGCCCGGCCCGCTCGGCGCGCCGGACCTCGCGCTGGTCTCCGACCTGGAGGAGTTGTTGTGGCTCGGCAAGTGAAGGTGATGCTCGGTGTCGTCGTGCTGGCGCTCGCGTTCGCCGGGTGGGGTGGCTGGACCTGGTGGCAGGCGTCGCGGGACGACTCGCTGGCCTACGCCACCGCCCGCGACGAGGTGCTGGCCGCGGGCCGCACGCACGTGGCCACGCTGACCACGTTGGACTACCACGACGTCGACGGCGGCATCGACAAGTGGCTCGCGGTCTCGACCGGCGCGCTGCGCGACGAGCTCGCCGCCACCGACGCCACGGTCCGCAGGCAATTGACGGACAACGCCACGGTCGCCACCGGCCGGGTGCTCGACGCGGCCGTCAGCGAGCTGGACACCCGGGCCGGGGCGGCGAAGTTGCTGGTGTCCGTGGAGATCTCGACCGCCAAGGACGGTTCGCCGCCCGCGTCGAAACGCAACCGGTTCGTCGCCGGGATGTCGCGTGTGGACGGTGAGTGGAAGCTGTCCGCCCTGGACCAGGTGCCGTTGGGGGAACGATGACCGCACAGCTCGACGAGGAGGACGTGGTCGACACCGAGGTCGACCCGCCGGAGGAGGAGCCCGGTCCGCCGGAGCCGACCGGGTTCTTCCGGCCGCGCCGGGTCGTGGTGGCGCTCGGCGTGCTCGCCGCGCTGCTGACCGGTGCCGGGACGTGGGCGCTCGTCGCCGCGAACGACCTGCGTTCCGCCGGTGCCGCGCAGAACAGCGCGCTGGTCGACACGGGCCGCACCGCGGAGGTGAGCGCCGCGGTCACGAGCGCGCTCAACCAGATCTTCTCGTATTCCTACGACAAGACCGAGGTGACCGAGCAGGCCGCCGACGCGGTGCTCCGCGGCGAGGCGCTCGAGACCTACGACAGGTTGTTCGCCGAGGTGCGGGACAAGGCGCCCGGCCAGAAACTCGTGCTCACCACCCGTGTCGTCCATTCGGCCGTGCAGTCGCTGGACGGTGACCGGGCCCGGCTGCTGGTGTTCCTCGACCAGTCCGCGACCCGTGTCGACACGAACACCACGAACGCCGCGGCAGCGCAGTTGTCCGTGACCGCCAAACGCGAGGGCGGACATTGGGTGATAACCGACATGGCGCCCCGCTGAATTATCACGAAGTGACAAGAAAATTGACCCGGACTGTTCATTCAGAAGAATGGAGAAAAATAGACATGATCCTTTATGGCAGGCAATTGCGATAGCTGTTACTGGCAGGTAACGTCTTTTGTGCGAGGGCTTCGAAAAGCCGAAATTGCCTTCCGTAGTAATCCCCACGGAAAGGAACGAGCACATGCGCGGACGATTGATTGGCGCCATTGCCACCGGGGTGGCTCTGGTCGCGACGACCGTCATCGCTGGGACCGCCTCGGCGCTGCCCGCGACGTGGAACGTCGCGCGGGACGACGGTGGCACGGGCGGGAACTTCACCGGCCAGGCAGGCGTGACGGTACTGACCACGGCCTCCGGAATCCAGCTGACCTGCGATTCGGCGTCGGCGGCGGGTACGGCGAACCTCGGCCCCGCCGTACCGGACCCGATCGCCACGCTCCCGCCCGGCAGCACGCAGTTCAACAACTGCTCCGGCCCGTTCGGTCTCACGTTCACGGTGACGCACCAGGGCACGTGGGAGCTGCACGGCGACACGCACAGCGGCGGCCTCACGACCGGCCGCATCATCAACATCGATGCGGACATCTCGGGCCCGTCCTGCGAGGCGACGGTCACCGGTTACGTGAACGCCACCTTCGACAACGACACGAACGAACTGGAAGTACTGGCGGACCAGACGCTGACGGTCAGCTACGTCGACCCGGCCAACGACTGCCTCGGGCTGATCAGCCAGGGCGAGGCGGCCGGGTTCGCGGGCACCTTCGTCGTCGACCCCGGGCTGATCGTGCTCCCGGCATGACGGTGACCGGCGCGTAGAACGGCGGGGCCTGCTCGGTGAACCACCCGGGCAGGCCCCGCACACTCCCGAAAGGCGGGTACATGAGGCGGAACCGACGGGCGCTGGTCATCGCGGGCGTGGCGATCTCGCTCGTGGTCGTGCCCGGCAACGCCGGGGCGCAACGGGAACCGCTGCACGGCGAACCGCAGGTGATCGACACCTCGCTCGACTACGTGTGCGGCGAGGCGGGCCCGGTCACGCTGCGGGTCACCGCGACGCTCCCGGCCGCGGGCGTGGTCGGTGCGCCGGTCGAACCCGTCGACGTCGGTCTTGCGGTGACGGTCCCGGCCACGGCGCTCGCCGGCCTGCCGGGCGCGGCCAGCGTCACGGCCGTGACCAGGCTCGACGTGCACCCCGAGAGGTGGTCGGCGGTGTCCGACCCGGTGCCGCTCGCCGACCCCGTGGTGCTGGGCGGCACCGTCACCGCCCCGCCGGTGACCCCGCCCTCGGCGGGCCAGGTGACGTTCGCCGCGGGCGACCTGACCGTCGCGATCACCGGGTACGCCGCGGACGGCACGCCGACCGAGCCACCCGTCGCCGGCCTGACCTGCGTGCTCGACCCCGCCGAGACCGCCGAGCTCGCGGTCGTCCCGGTCGGGGCGCCGCCGAGGACGCCGGAGCGGGTCCCGTCGCCGGCGCCCGAGGAGCCGGGACAGCCGGACCGGGGCGCGCCGTCGGCCACCGCGCCGTCCGTCGCCGCGCCGCCGCCACCGGAGTGCTACCGCCTCCCGGACACACCCCCGGTGTACCGGACCCCGTTCTGCGCGAAGGTGAACGGGCGCGCCAACATCGCGAAACTGGACGCGGCGGTCTACCAGCCGACGGGCACGATCAACATCGCGGCGACGAACCTCATGATCAACAGGTGCCCGGAGAAGCCGCCGGTGGGGTGCCAGGACGCGCTCGTGCTGCCCGAGCTGGACGGCGAGCCGAAGTACCCGCCCGCGACGGGGTCGTTCTTCGCGTTCGGTTTCGTGCCGGCCACCGGCACCATGCAGTTGACCCAGATCGGGCTCGCGGACGTCCACCAGTGGTCGAAGCTGACCCCGATCCCCGGGCGGCCCGGTGAGTACGAGGGTCTGACCAAGGTCAACGTGAAGCTGTCCGCCCAGATCATCGAGGCGCGCGTCAACGGCGTTCCCGTGCCGGTCGGGCCCGACTGCCGGTCCGCGGTGCCCATCGACGCCGTGTTCACCGCGTCCTACAGCGGACCGGACAAGTACTCGATCACCAAGGGCGGCCCGCTGATGGGCACCGTGACGATCCCGCCGTTCAGCGGCTGCGGGGTCACCGAGGACCTCGACCCCATTCTCACCGGCCTGATCTCGGGGCCGGGCAACCATGTCCGGCTCTATCAGGGCCCGGTCTGTGCGGTCACCGGCAACAACAGCGGCTGCCCGCCCGCGGAACCGGTGGACCCGAAGTACCCGGCGCCATGAGCCACGTTTTTCCTGCTTTTCCAGCGTGACGGAGAAATCTGCTGTTCCCCCTGTGAGAGGTGACCTGTGTCCCGAATACGAAGAACGGTTATCGTGGCCGTCGCGGCGGTCGCCGCGTCGTTGCTCTCGGTCGGCACGTCCGCGTCGGCCGACACGCTCGCGGGCGCGTGGGCCCCGCTGAGCCGGTGCCCGGTCGACGACCCCGCCATGCTCGCCGCCGACGGGGCGACCGTGGCGGCGCTGTGCCTGTCGTCCAGCGCCACCACCGGCACGTTCACGATCGGCGAGACCACGCTGACCACCGGCGCCACCGACCTGCAGGCGGGCGTGCTCAACCAGGGCGGCGTGTACTCGGTCGTGGCCCCGACGGGCGGCGCGGTCATCGGCGCCCCGGTCGAGATCCCCGGCGGCCTGCTCGGCCTGATGTGCCCGAGCGACATCCCGGTCATCTCCGACATCTGCGAGCGCGTGGAGAACAGCCCGCTCAACCGGGTCACCGCGACCATCCAGTCCGCGGGTGCGCCGAGGGACTTCAACCTCGCCGCCGGCGCGGGCAGCGGCACGCCGATCGTGACCCTGCCGGTGAAGATCAAGCTCAGCAACCCGTTCCTGGACCCGAACTGCCACATCGGTTCGAACAGCAACCCGATCCTGCTGAAGCCCGCGAACACCGCCCGCCCGGCGCCCCGCTTCGTGCGCTTCGACGCGGACGGCACCGCGAACCCGACCGGTGAGATGGGCTACCTGTCGCTGTCCGGTGCCTCCCAGGCCGACACCACGTTCGCGGTGCCCGGCGCCACCGGCTGCGGCCTGTTCGGCCTGCTGTCCGGCGCGGTGAACCTCAAGCAGGGCCTGCCGTCGCCGTCCGGCGAGAACAGCCTGGTCCTGAACGACCCGGTCACCAACCTGGGCGGCTTCCAGACCCCGCGCAACTTCGCCCCGACACAGGGCCAGCAACTGTCGGACCGCTGGCACGCGGCCGTCGTCGTCTGACCCACGCTGAAGGACCTCTTCCTCGCACCCAACTGTGAGGAAGAGGTCCTTCTCGCGTCAGGTGAGCCAGCAGAGCGTTCCGCACAGAGGGCAGAAGGCCCGCTTGGCCGTGGCGGCCACTTCGAGGCCGCAGCCGGGGCAGGTGCCCTGCTCGTGGTTGGCAGGCTCCGGCCCGAAGCCACCGTCGTAGTGGTGCCGGTCCGGCCAGGCGACCGCCTCGATGAGCGGCTCGGTCGTGGCCCCGTCTTGGCCTGGTAGCCGGAAGATCTTGGCGAGGGCCAGCGTGGTGGGCACCGTGCCGTCCTGCTCCGCGTGCACGGGCAGCACACGGCGAAGTACGTCCACCAGCTCAGGAAGGCTCAGCCGGAGCAACTCCTGTGCCAGCGATTCGCGCTCCTCGTCGGTGGTCACGGGCACCATCATGCACACAGCACTAGCGGCGGTCGCGCTGTGCCGGGAGTACCACCTCGTGGTCGCGGCGCCGTGGTGGGGTGGCGCGCAGTACCAGTTCCAGTTCGAACCGCTGGTGCGGGTCGTGCAGCAGCGCGCCGAGAGCCTGCTCCAGCTGCCGCATCCGGTAGCGCACGGTCTGCGGGTGCACGTCCAGCAGCGCCGCCATGTCCGGCACGCTGCCCTGCACGTCCAGCCACGCCCGCAACGTCTCCAGCATGCGTTCCCGCTGCTTGGTGGTCAGCCCGCGCAACGGCGCCAGCAGCCGGTCCCGCAGGGTGGTGAGCAGCCGGTCGTCGGAATGCACGAGCACCGTCGACAGGTGCTGTTCGCAGCGGATCACCTGCCGGTCCGGCAGCACCCCCTGCTGCGCGAGCGTCAACGCCTTGCGCGCCCACCGCAACGCGTACGCGACCGAGTCCAGCCGCACGGCCGGGCCGATGGCGAGGCGGCACTGCGGCAGCGCGGCCCGGATCACCGCGAGCCGCGCGTCGGTCACCTCGCCGGGCACCAGCAGTCGCGGCTCGATGCCGTCGAGGTCGGCGAGCACGTCCGCTTCCAGGGTGGGTTTGCGCTGGTTGTGGCCGGTGCCGGGCAGTGTGTGGACGGCGATCGGCGACGCCTTCTCCGGCACGCTCCACCCGATCAGCTGCGCCAGCTCAGCGATCGCGGCGGGCGGCGCGGGCGGGGTCTGCAGGACCATGCCGAGGAGCCGGCGCCGCCACGTCTCCAGCGCGCCCGCCGAGGTGGCCTTGGCCTCGAGGTACCCGTCGAGCGCGACCGACGCGAGCTTGTCCATGTAGGCGAACACGGAGTCGGCGAGCTGCGACATCACCGCGGACGACAGCCCGTTCCGCTTGCCGATCCGCATCACCCGCCGCCACGACACGCGTGCGCCGATGCGGTACGCGGCCTGCAGGTCGTCGAGGCTGCGGCCTTCACGCATCTCGTTCTGGCCGAGTTTCTGGTGGACCTCGTAGCATTTGTGCGCGGACGCGTCGGGATTCGCGATCTGTTCGATGAACAAGGTCAGCGCGTAGTGCACGCCTGCCTGGATGGACTTGCCGTACGGGCCGTCGAGCGGTCGCGCGTAGTTGGGGATTTTGGCGCGTATCTCGTCGATGACCTCCGTGGCAAGGCTAGCCAGCTCCGGCCGCAGAACCTCGGCGAGCGGCCGGGGCAGGGCGTTGTCGAGCTGGAACTCGACCGTCATGTGCTGCCCCCAATCACCACCGCGCGCCGTCGAACGGTGGCACTACGTGTATCGAACCCCGGCTCCGAGATGTCACAGGAGCACGGAACAAACCGACGGTTTGTCCGCCCGGTGACAAGTTCACGGCAATTGGTTGTAGCTCGTTGACAAATCCGCACTTTCGCGGGACCCGCGGTTTGTTTTCCGGAGCCGAAGTGGCGACACGGTGGATGGGCTCGCGTTCGACGCCGGACCCGTGCTACTATCGAACAGGCGTTCGAGTTCGCTGCCTTCCCCGCAGCGCCTGGCGGGGGAGTGAGGTGTGTGCGAATGCCGGCGTTGGGTGCAGCGTCGTCGCTGGCCGCTTCTGGTGCGGTGGGAGTGGCCAGCGACCTCGCGTCCGCCCCGGACGACCGGGCTCGGATGCTACCCGTGCACCCGGCCCTCGCCGACCTGTTCCCGTGGGGCGGACTGCGGCGGGGTGTCACGGTGTCCGTCCGCGGCTCGACGTCGCTCCTGTTCGCGTTGCTGGCGCCACCGACGGACACGGGTTCGTGGGCGGCGCTGGTCGGCCTGCCCGATCTCGGCCTGCGCGCGGCGGCGGAGCTCGGCGTCGCGGTCGACCGGCTCGCCCTGGTCCGGCATCCCGGCGCGCAGTTGCCCGCGGTCGTGGCGGCGTTGCTCGACGGCATGGACCTCGTCGCGGTGGACCCCGCCCGTCTGGGCGACTCCCACCTCCGCCGGCTGTCCGCGCGGGCTCGTCATCGCGGGGCCGTGCTCGTCTCGGTCGGCTCGTGGCCCGGCGCGGACCTGGAGCTGACGCCGTCCCGTGTCCGGTGGGCGGGCATCGGCGACGGCCACGGCTTCCTCGAGGCGCGCGAAACCGTCATCGCCGCGCGGGGGCGGGGTGCGGCCGCCCGTCCCGTGCGGGCGGAGGCGCTCCTCCCGGCGGAGAACGGTGTCGTCGCGCCGGTGGCGCGGTACCTCCCGTTCGACAGTGGACGGCGCCGTGTGGACGTGGCCGTTTCCTAGGGATTCCCCTTGGGGTGCAAGGACTTTCCCATTCCGCTTGACGACCTGATCGTTCGAACGTATGTTCGACCGCGTGGAACGGATGCTCGTCGTGTGGTGCCCTGACTGGCCGGTGACGGCCGCGTCGGCGGCGGCCAGGCTGACCCCGCACCAGCCGGTGGCGGTGGTGTCGGCCAACCTCGTCGTGGCCTGTTCCGCGCTCGCGCGCGCCGAGGGGGTCCGCAGGGGCATGCGCCGCCGTGACGCGCAGGGCCGCTGCCCCGAGCTGGTCGTCTTCGACGACGACCCGGTGCGGGACGCGCGGCTGTTCGAACCCGTCGCCGCGGCCGTCGAGGAGCTGGCGGTCGGCGTCGAGATCATCAGACCTGGCGTGGTCGCGGTCCCTGCCCGCGGCCCCGCCGGCTACTTCGGCGGCGAGGAACGCGCCGCGGAACGCCTGATCGACCAGGTCGCCGAGCGCACGGGCGCGGAGTGCGAGATCGGCGTGGCCGACGGGTTGTTCGCGGCCGTCCTCGCCGCCCGGCGCGGGCTGCTGGTCCCGCCGGGCACGAGCCCGGAGTTCCTGGCGCCGCTGAGCGTCCGGGAGCTGCACCGGCCCGCCGAGGGCCACCACCGGTCCGACCTCGTCGACCTGTTGCGGCGCCTCGGCCTGCGCACGCTGGGCGCGTTCGCGGCGGTGCCGGAGAAGGACGTCTCCGCCCGTTTCGGCGCCGACGCGGTGCTGGCGCACCGGCTGGCCCGCGGCGCGGAGGAACGGCCGCCGTCCCGCCGCAGGCCACCGCCCGACCTGGTGGTCGCCGAGGCGCTCGACCCGCCGGTGGAGCGGGTGGACGCGGCCGCGTTCGTCGGCCGCACCCTCGCGGAGAAGCTGCACAGCGGTCTCGCCGCGCACGGCCTCGCCTGCACCCGCCTCGGCATCCACGCGTTGACCGCCAACGGCGAAGAGCACGAGCGGGTGTGGCGGTGCGCGGAACCGCTGACCCCGGGCGGCATCGCCGACCGCGTCCGCTGGCAGCTCGACGGCTGGCTGACCGGCGCGAACGGGCGGCCGTCCGCGGGCGTGGTCCGGCTGCGCCTCGAACCGGTGGAGGTCGTGGACGGCACCGCGCTGCAGCTCGACCTGTGGCGCGGCGCGGGCCGCGCGGAGGCCGACGAACGCGCGGGCCGCGCCATGGTCCACGTGCAGGGTCTCCTCGGCCCGGAGGCCGTGGTCACCCCGGTGCTCGGCGGCGGCCGCGACCCCGGCGAGCAGGTGCGGCTGATCCCGTGGGGCGACGAACGGGCCCCGCGCCGCGCCCCGGACGCGCCGTGGCCGGGCCGCCTGCCCACCCCGTCACCAGCCACGGTCCTCGCGAAACCCTTGCCCGCCAAGGTGTTCGACGAACAGGGCCGCCCGGTCGACATCAGCGCGCGCCACGAGCTGACCGGCCGGCCGTGCCAGGTCTCGGTCGACGGCGGCCGGCCGCGCCGCGTGCACGCGTGGGCCGGGCCGTGGGCCACCGACGCGCGCTGGTGGATCAACCCGTGCCGGCGCGCCCGCCTGCAGGTCCTGCTCGACGAAGACGACACCCAGACCGCGCTGCTCCTGGTCCTTTCCGAGGAGCGGTGGACAGTGGAAGGAATCTACGACTGATGCCCAAGCCCTGCCCGGCATGCCCGTTCGCCAACGCGAGCTGCCGAACGTTCGTCACCGGACACCCGAACCCCGTGTGCATGGCGGGGTACCCGGCGCGCACGACCCTGTCCGACGGTCTGGCCGACGAGATGGACGGCCTCGACCTGGTCATCCCTTTTCCGCGCCGCAGCACGGAGAACGTCAGAGTGCGCTGATGGGGTGGAACAACCCGCCGGTGCGGTGGTCGGAAGTCGAACGGATCCTCTCCGGACGTCCGCAACCCCAGGGCGACGGCGGCGACAGTCCCGCGTGGACACACAAACGCGAGCGCTACACCGCGCCCGCGGGCGTTGGCCCGCCCAGCGTCACCGACCTCGCGGGCAGCGACGTCCGCGTCCCGTACGCGGAGCTGCACTGCCACTCCAACTTCAGCTTCCTCGACGGGGCGAGCCACCCGGAGGAGCTGGTGGAGTCCGCGGCGCTGCTCGGCCTGGACGCCATCGCGATCACCGACCACGACGGCATGTACGGCGTGGTCCGGTTCGCCGAGGCGGCGCGGGAGCTGGGGGTCCGCACGGTGTTCGGCACCGAGCTGAGCCTGGGCCTCACCCAGCCGCAGAACGGGGTCGCCGACCCGGAGGGCGACCACCTGCTGCTGCTGGCGACCGGCGTGCCCGGCTACGGCAGGTTGTGCCGTGCGATCACCGACGGCCAGCTCGCCGACGAGAGCGAGAAGGGCCGCCCCGTCTACGACTTCGACGACGTCGTCGACCAGACCCGCGGCGACGTCGTGGTGCTCACCGGCTGCCGCAAGGCGTCCGTGCGGCGCGCCCTGACCGAACGCGGGCCGGACGCGGCGTTCACGCAGCTGTACCGGCTGGCGGACACGTTCGGCCGCGACCACACCTACGTCGAGCTGATCGACCACGGCCTGCCGCTCGACACCCGGCACAACGACCTGCTCGCCGAGATGGCGCTCGAGCTGCGGTTGCCGGTGGTCGCGACGAACGCCGTGCACTACGCGCAACCGCACCGCGGCGAGCTGGCGGCGGCGATGGCCGCGGTGCGGGCCAGACGGAGCCTGGACGACATGGACGGCTGGCTGCCGCCCGCGCCGACCGCCTACCTGCGTTCCGGCGAGGAGATGAAACGGCGGTTCGCCCGCTACCCCGGTGTGGTGCAGCGTTCCGCGGCGCTGGGGCTGCAGCTGTCGTTCGACCTCCGGCTGGTGGCGCCGAACCTGCCGCCGTTCGAATCGGACGGTCGCAGCGAGATCGAACTGTTGCGGGACAAGACGTTCGCGGGCGCGCTCGTCCGGTACGGCACCCGCGAGCAGGCGCAGAAGGCGTACGCGCAGCTGGACCACGAGCTGGCGGTGATCGAGGATCTGGGTTTCCCCGGCTACTTCCTGATCGTCGCCGACATCGTGGACTTCTGCCGGAGCAGGGGGATCTACTGCCAGGGCCGGGGTTCCGCGGCCAACTCGGCGGTCTGCTACGCGCTGGGCATCACGAAGGTCGACGCGGTCCGCTGGGACCTGCTGTTCGAACGGTTCCTGGCCCCGGCCCGCGACGGCCCACCGGACATCGACCTGGACATCGAGTCCGACCGCCGCGAAGAGGCGATCCAGTACGTGTACGAGCGCTACGACCGGCGGCACGCGGCGCAGGTGGCGAACGTGATCGCGTACCGGGCGAAGTCCGCGGTGCGTGACATGGCGAAGGCGCTCGGGTACTCGCCGGGCCAGCAGGACGCGTGGAGCAAGCAGATCGACCGGTGGGCGCCGGTGAAGGAGACCGTCGGCGAGAACGACCACGACGTGCCGGTGACGGTGCTGGAGCTGGCCGGTCAGCTGGAGGACTTCCCGCGGCACCTGGGCATCCACTCGGGCGGCATGGTGATCTGCGACCGCCCGGTCAGCGAGGTGTGCCCGGTGGAGCGGGCACGCATGGACAAGCGCACGGTCCTGCAGTGGGACAAGGACGACTGCGCGGCGATCGGTCTCGTGAAGTTCGACCTGCTCGGCCTCGGCATGCTGTCCGCGTTGCGGTACATGGTCGAGTTCGTCGCCGAGCACCACGGCGTCGAGGTGGACATCGACAAGCTGGACCTGGCGGACGAGAAGGTCTACGCGATGCTGCGGAAGGCCGACTCGGTCGGCGTGTTCCAGGTGGAGAGCCGGGCGCAGATGGCGACCCTGCCGCGCCTGAAACCGAAGGAGTTCTACGACCTCGTGGTGGAGGTGGCGCTGATCCGCCCCGGCCCGATCCAGGGCGGCTCGGTCCACCCGTACATCCGCAGGGCCAACGGGAAGGAGCCGATCACCTACGACCACCCGCTGCTGGAGAACGCGCTCCGCAAGACCAAGGGTGTGCCGCTGTTCCAGGAACAGCTGATGCAGATGGCGGTGGACGTCGCCGACTTCAGCGCCGCGGAGGCCGACGAGCTGCGCAGGGCCATGGGCGCCAAGCGGTCGACGAGACGCATGGAACGCCTGCGGGAACGGTTCTACGAGGGTGCGGCCGGGCACGGCATCGACGAGGAGCTGGCGGGCCGGATCTACGAGAAGCTGATGGCGTTCGCGAACTTCGGTTTCCCGGAGAGCCACGCGCTGAGCTTCGCGTACCTGGTGTTCGCGAGCGCGTGGTTCAAGCTGTACTACCCGGCGGCGTTCTGCGCGGCGCTGCTGAAGGCCCAGCCGATGGGCTTCTACAGCCCGCAGTCGCTGGTCGCGGACGCACGCCGCCACGGTGTCACGGTCCAGGGCCCGCACATCAACAGGAGCGACCCGCACGCGACCCTGGAACCGGACGAGGCGGGCGAGCAGACCGTCCGCACAGGACTCGGCACGGTCCGCACCATCGGCCAGGACCTGGCGGAGAGGATCGTGGCGGAGCGGGAACAGCGCGGCCCGTACCGCGACATGGCCGACCTGGCACGGCGAACCCAGCTGACCAGAGCCCAGCTGGAGGCCCTGGCCACGGCCGGCGCGTTCAGCGGCTTCGACCTGGCCCGCCGCGAGGCGCTGTGGGCAGCGGGCGCGGTGTCGGGCGAACGCCCCGACCGCTTACCGGGCACCACGGTCGGCGCGGAAGCCCCGCCGTTGCCGGGCATGGACGGCATCGAGACCGCGGTGGCGGACGTGTGGGCGACGGGCCTGTCACCGGACAGCTTCCCGACGCAGTTCGTCCGCAAGTGGCTCACCGGCCAGGGCGCGCTGCCGGTGGCCGCGTTGCCGGACGTCAAGAGCGGCACCCGAGTACTGGTCGGCGGCGCGGTGACCCACCGCCAACGCCCGGCCACGGCGGGCGGCGTCACGTTCCTCAACCTGGAAGACGAGACCGGCATGGTGAACGTCGTGTGCACACAGGGCCTGTGGACCCGCTACCGCAGGACGGCGCGGAACTCCTCGGCCCTGCTGGTGCGCGGCGTGGTGGAGAACGCGGAGGGCGTCACCAGCCTGCAGGCCGACCACCTGGAGCACCTGGACCTGCGCATCCCCAGCCGCTCACGGGACTTCCGCTGACGATCGATGGCGCTGGTCGGAATCGTGAACGCGTTCGCCACACCTGCCACGGTCAAGGCGGCGGCGGACCTCGTCTTCGAGTACCTGGCCGTCACCCGCGTCGAGACGGGGTGGCGCGAACCGGCCACCGTCGACGACCTCCCGCCGGCGCTGCGCCGGGAACTGCGCGAACTCGCGCAGGTCTACCGCCCGCCCGGCGGCCTGTGGGTGGCCTACCGCGCGGGCAAGCCCGCGGGTTGCGTGGGCCTCGTGTCGCGCGGGTTGGGCACAGCTGAGGTGAAACGGCTGTACGTGCGCCCGGCCCACCGCGGCGGCATCGGGCGGCTGCTGATGGCGTGCGCCCACCAGCACGCGGCACGGAACTACTTCACCCGCGTCGTGGTGAGCGTCGAGCCAGAGCGCACCGCCGTCGTCGAGTACTACCGCCGGCTCGGCTACACCGACGTCGAGCCGTACGACGGGTTCCCGTCCGGGATGGTCAACCTGCGACGGCCGATCACCGTGCGGGACAACGGGTTCACCTCGTGAGGTCGCGGCCATAGGATCCGGAGGTGCACGACTACGAGGCCGGCAAGGACGGGCTTGCGGTGATCGTCGTCGGCGTCGACGGGACGCCGGCGGCGCTGCACGCCGCCGCCTGGGCGAGCGGCCTGGCCCGGCGTGAGCGGGCACGCCTCGTGTTCGTCTACGTGGAACCGCTGACCAGCCCCGCCTACTGGTCGCCGTTCGGCATGGCCACCGCCGCCGAGGCCGCGGGCGAACTGGTCGACGAGCTGCGCCGCACGATCAACGACTACCTGGGCAGCGCCGGCGTGCGCTGGGAGCTGGTCCACCACCGCGGCGACCCCGGCCACGGCCTGGAGAAGGTCGCGGAGGAGGTGCACGCGGACTGCGTGGTCGTCGGCCGCGGCGGCGGCGGTGTCGCGAAGTACCTCATCACCGAAGCACGCAGACCTGTCGTGGTCGTTCCTTAGTGGTCAGAATTGGAAGTCCTCCGCCGAGACCCCGAAGGACTTCCGATTCTGACCACTTAGTCTGCGGGTATGACCGAGGACTTCCGCGACGCCGACCTGTCGAACCAGAGCTGGGAGGGCAGGCGGTTCGCGCACGTCGACTTCGTCGACGCCGACCTGCGTGGCCTCGTCACGCAGGGCTGCACGTTCGACCACTGCGACTTCAGCCGCGCCGACCTCGGCGAGTCGAAGCACACGACGTCGGCGTTCCGGTCGTGCACGTTCGAGCGGACGAACCTGATGCACAGCGAGTTCGCGGGCTGCACGTTCCTCGGCACGAACTTCTTCGAATGCCGGTTCCGGCCGGTGAAGATCAGCGACACCGACCTCACGCTCGCGAGCCTCGCGGGTGCGAACCTGCGCAAGACCACCCTGTCGGGGCTGCGTCTCCGCGAGGCGAACCTGACCGGCGCCGACCTGCGCGACTGCGACCTGACCGGCGCCGACCTGCGAGGCGCCCGCCTCGCGGAGACGCGGTTCGGCGGCGCGGACCTGCGCGGCGCCCAGCTCGACGCGAACGGTCTGCGGCAGGCCACCCTCGCAGGCACCCGCGTGGACATCGACACGGCCATCGCGTTCGCCGCCGCTCACGGCCTCCAAGTGGGTGAATGACCGGCGCAGCCGTCACGTGCCGGGCCCGCGCCCCTCTATCTGTAGGTGGACCTCGAGGTGCGACACTTCAAGCTGGTCCAGGCGATCGCGCGGGCCGGCAGCATCACGAAGGCGGCGGCCGCCCTTGGCGTGTCGCAGCCCGCGCTGACCGCGCAGCTGCAACGCGTCGAGCGCCGGGTCGGCGGCCCGCTGTTCCGCCGCGACCGCGAGGGCTGTCACCCGACGGCCCTCGGTGACGTCGTGCTGGCGCACGCCAAGGCGGTGCTGGCGACCGTGCACGAGCTGGACCGCAGCGTCCGCAGGCAGCGCACCGGCCCGCCGGCCGTCATCAGGGTGGCGGCGACGCCGGGCACGATCACGTCGGAGATGACCACGCTCGTCCCCGAGGTCGTCCCGGCCGCCACCGTGGACCTCACGGTCACCGGCGACCGCGACCGCCAGCTGGAGCTGCTCGCGGACGGACGTCTCGAACTCGTCGTGTGCCAGGAGGCACCGGGCCACGAGATCCCGCTGTCCGCGACCCTGGTGAAGGCGGCGGTGGCGACCGAACCGCTGTTCGTCGGTGTCGCGACCGACTCGCCGGCGGCCGGGTACGAGGAGATTCCGCTGCGGGAGGTCGCGGGGAAGCGGTGGTACACCGCCGCGATCACCGACGACTGGTTCGCGGGCTACGTGCGGGACGTGTGCCTGCGCCACGACGTGCCCATGCCGGAGCTGCAGAGCCTGGACCTGGAGATCGCCGCCGAACTCGCGGCCATGGGCAACGGCGTGATGCTGCTGCAGGCCGCGAGCCGCGCCCGCCCGGGCATCGCCACACGCCCGCTGGTGGGGGCGCCACTCCGCACCCGGCACCTCATCGTGTGGTCCGAACAGGGCCCGCTGACCGACGCCGACACGCGTGAGCTGCTGGCCCGCGCCACCGACTGCTACTGGCACAAGGCCCCGGCGCGGCAGGAGGCGTACGCCCGCTGGCTCGCCCGGCACGGCCGCCTGGAGACGTGAAAGGGTGGCGGGCCAGGCCCGCCACCCTCTCGGAAACCCTTACACGCGGGGCGCGTCCGCGCCCTCGACCTCGACGAGGTGGCCGTGCGCCACCAGGTCACCGATCGCGTCCGGCAGCAGGAACGCCGTGCCACCGCCCGGCTGGTCGAACCACGGGATCGCGGCGCCGGTCAGCACCTGCACCGGCTGGCGCACGCGGTACACGTGGTACGGCCGGTCGATCCACTCCGGCACCAGCGACCGCTCCGCGAACGGCGTGCCCGCGGCGTACACGAGGTTGCCGTCGTCGTCGCCGAACCGGTCGATCTCCGTGCCGGGCTCCAGCTCGATCATCCGTTTGCCGCGGAACAGCGTCAGCGGCGGCTCACCGGGCAGCGGCGCGATCGGCCACTCCGCCCCGGGCGGCGCCGCGGCGGCACCGTTCGCCGGACGGGCGATGGTGGTCGCGGGCTCCCCACGTGGCGGTGACGGCGGCTCCGCCCGTGACGGCGGCTCCATCGCCATCGTGTGCGCGGGCTCGCCGCGGGGTGGGGTCCCCGGCGGCGGGGTGAACCCGGGCGTCCCCGGCGGCGGCCCGACCGGACCACCGGGAGACGGCGGCGTGAAGCCGGGCGTGCCGGGCGGCGGGCTGACGATCCTCGTCCCGAACTCGTCACGGGGCTCGGCGCCCCGGCCGGTACCGACGTCCTCCCGGTCGGCACCGAAGTCGTTGCCGGGTGGCGTGTAGGCCTCCCGGCCGAACTCGTCGCGGCCGCCCGCGGGCGGGGTGAAGCTGTCCCGGCCACCGCCGAACTCGTCGGCAGGGGAGGCCGCCGGGGTGAACGTGTCCCGGCCGCCGAAGTCGTCGCGGCCGGCGGTGGCGAAGCCTTCCCGCCCGGTACCCGCGGCGCCGAAGTCGCGGCCGGGACCGGTCGGGGCGAAGCCCTCGATCGGCGCCGACATCGGCTCGAAGCCGTGGTCCTCCGCGGGCGGTGCGGCAGGCGGCGCCGGTGGCGGTGCGGGCACCGCCACCGGCATCGGCGGCAGCTCCGGGTTCTTCGGGCCCGCCGCCCACCGGTCGGTGTCCAGCAGCAGCTTGCCCAGCAGGAACGCCGACGCGTCCGCGACGTCCTCGAACATCGCGGGCGCGACCCAGTCCTGGTCGTGCCAGCCGACGCGCCAGCCCTCGTCCGTCTGCTCCATCGTCCAGCCGCGGCCGGCGGGCGGGCCGATCCGGTACGCCGTCTCCGGCACGTCCATGTCCTCGAGCCGGGCACGCAGGTGGTCGAGTTCCGCCGCGGCGGGCCCCTGCGACGGCAGCGCGGCACGCGGCGGCGTCATCGGGGGCGCCTTCGGTGCCGGCGCCGGTGCGGGCACTGGCATGGCGCGCGTCGGTGCCGGTCCAGGTGCCGGTCCGGGCGCCGCGCCAGGAGGCGGACCGGGACGCGGGCCGGGGCCGGGCGGCGGCGGTCCGAGGAACTGCTGCGCCGCCGCGCGGGTCGCGTCGTCGACCTGCGGGAGCTGGAACCGCATCCGGCGGATGTGCTCCACCAGGTCCGGCTCCGGCGCGATGTCGTGCTCGCGGAGGTAGTAGTTCACGGCCGCGGGCCAGATCCACGTGCCGTCCGTGTGGAACGCCACCGGCACGGACTGCTGGCCGTTCGGGTCGAGCCGGTCGACGTCGTACCCGCGAGCCGGACCGACCAGGGGGCCGTTGTCCAGGTAGTCGAGGATGTCCTGGATGTCCATCTCGTCGACCTGGGGCCGGTTCACCGACGGACGGCCGTCCTCACCGGGGCCGTCGAAGATCCGCGCGACCCGGAACCGCGGCGGGCCGGGCGCCCGGTCGGGCATGGGCGCGCCCGGCGGCGGTCCTGGTGGCGGCGGCGCCTGGGCGAGCCTGCGGCGCAGCCACTCCGGCACGTTGTCTTCCGTGCGGGGGAACAGCCGCATGTCGTCCGGGTAGGCCTGCGGCGGGGGCGGCAGCTCCCACGTGGGCTCGTCGCGGTCGTACTCCAGGTTGTAGCTCGACGGGTGGTCGAGCTTGTAGCGCGCGTTGAACCAGGTGCCGCGGCCCTCCCGGTACATCCCGGCCCGCAGGCGGGCGAACAGGCCCTGCAGGTCGGCGGGCATGGTCCACGGCTCGGTGCCGCCGTCGGAGTAGGCGACCTGGCCGGTCGACTCGGCGTAGCGGCCGACCGCGCGGTAGTCGACGGTGAGCTGCTCCCAGTCCTCGGGGGCGACGCGCAGCATCGCCAGCCCGATCTGTTTGACCAGGGCGTCCTGCTCAGTCGGGGTTAGCTGGGTCGGTTGTGCCACGGTGACATCTTCCCTTGTCCTTCGGTCGGCGTCACAGCCTGCTTCTCTACCTGGCCCTCTTCGCACTCGCAAGGTCGCGTGAGCGAGGATGACGACACGTGACGACGTCCGCTGTCTCCTCAGCTCACCACCCAACCGCCCGTGTCCGCGCGGCGGGGGCCGCGCTGGCCGCTCTCGGCGGGGTGGGGCTCGCGGTGCAGGGCCGGATAAACGGCCAGCTCGGTCATCAGCTGAACGACGGCGTTCTCGCTGCTCTGATCTCCTTCTCCGTCGGGTCTGTCCTGCTGCTCGCGGCCTTGCCGATCTTGCCAGCCGCGCGCGCCGGGGTGGGGCGTTTGGTCGAATCGGTGCGGACGATGGCACTACGCCCGTGGCAGCTGCTCGGCGGTACCTGTGGCGCGTTCCTCGTGACGACCCAGGGTCTGACGGTCTCGATCCTCGGTGTCGCCGTCTTCACGGTGGCCGTCGTCGCAGGTCAGGTGGTGTCCAGTCTGCCCGTCGACCGCGCCGGGCTCGGACCGGGCGGCCCCCAGCCCATCACACTCCCCAGAGCCATTGGCGCGTCACTCGCTGTGATCGCCGTGATCGTTTCGGTCTCCGACCACGGCTTGGTCACCGATCCGGGTGGACTTTGGTGGGCCGTGCTACCGGCAGTAGCAGGTCTTGGCCTCGCGTGGCAGTCGGCGGTGAACGGCCAGGTGCGGGTCGCGGCCGACAACGTGGTCGTGCCGACCGTCGTGAACTTCCTCGTCGGCACGTGTGCGCTGCTCGTCGCCGCCGTGGTCGACGTGCTGGTCCGCGGCCTGCCGGACTCGATGCCGAGCCAGTGGTGGCTCTACACCGGCGGCACGTTGGGCATCGTCGCGATCATGACCGCGGTGACAGCCGTCCGGGTGACGGGCGTGCTGCTGCTCGGCCTGGCGTCCGTCGCCGGTCAGCTGGTGGGCGCCGTGCTGCTGGACCTGTTCGTCCCGGCGGAGGGCGTGGAGTTGTCGGCGACCAGGGGCGTCGGCATCACCCTCACGATGGTCGCGGTCGGCATCGCCGCCATCCGCGTCCGACCGCGATGACACTGCTCGCCCCGCGGGCTCCGCTCGGTGAGAGTATGTACGGCGTGACCGCGACGATCCTGGACGGCAAGGCCACCCGTAACGCGATTTTCGAGGACCTGCGCGTGCGCGTGCGGGCACTGGCCGCCCGGGGCGTCGTGCCCGGTCTCGGCACCGTGCTGGTCGGCGACGACCCCGGCTCGCACTCGTACGTCCGCGGCAAGCACAACGCGTGCGCCAAGGTCGGCATCAACTCGATCCGCCGCGACCTGCCCGCGAACATCACGCAGGAGCGGTTGCACGAGGTCATCGACGAGCTGAACGCCGATCCCGCGTGCACCGGCTACCTGATCCAGCTGCCGCTGCCCGGCCACCTCGACGCGGGCGCCGCCCTGGAGCGCGTCGACCCGGCCAAGGACTCCGACGGCCTGCACCCCATGAACCTCGGCAAGCTCGTGCTCGGTGAGACGGGCCCGCTGCCGTGCACGCCGGTCGGCATCATCGAGCTGCTGAAGCGCTACGACGTGCCGGTCGCGGGCGCGAACGTGACGGTCGTCGGCAGGGGTGTGACGGTCGGCCGTCCCCTGGGCCTACTGCTGACCCGCCGCTCGGAGAACGCGACCGTGACCCTGTGCCACACCGGCACGAAGGATCTGGCCGCCGAGGTCCGCCGCGCCGACATCGTGGTCGCGGCCGCCGGCAACCCGGCCCTGATCACGCCGGACATGGTGAAGCCGGGCGCCGCGGTCCTGGACGTCGGCATCACCCGCACCGACGAGGGCCTGGTCGGCGACGTCCACCCGGACGTGCGCCACGTCGCGGGCTGGCTGGCCCCCATGCCGGGCGGCGTCGGCCCGATGACGATCGCCATGCTGCTGACGAACACGGTCCTGGCGGCGGAGCGGGCGTCGGCATGACCACCCCCCACCGCCGCAGGCACCCGGTACTGGCGCACCTGCCGTTCGGGCTGGTGATGGCGGTGGTGGCGTTCGGCCTGTTCCGGATCATCCTGTACCACTGGCGGCAGGGCACCGTCCTGATCGGCCTCGCCCTGTTCCTGGCCGCGGGCCTGCGCGCCCTGCTGTCCGACGATCAGGCGGGCCTGATCATGATCCGCGGCCGCGCCGTCGACTGCCTGACCTACTCGGCGTTCGGCGCCTGCATGATCTTCGTGGCGATGACCATCGAGGGCGGCCCGCTAGACACGTGAGTCGGCGATCGCCGCGACCGCCTCGATCTCGATCAGCAGGTCCGGCCGGAACAAGCCGGCCACCTGGACGAGTGAACTGGTCGGCGGCCGTTCGACGTCGACGAACTCGTCCCGCACCGCCCGCACGGTCGCCAGTTCCGAGGTGTCGACGACGTAGAACGTGAGCTTGACGACGTCATGCCAGGTCGCGCCGGCGGCGGCGAGTGCGGCGCCGACGTTGTGCATCGCCTGGCGGGTCTGGGCCGCCCAGTCCCCGGCGGGCGCCGCGGTGCCGTCCGCGGCGACGGGGACCTGACCGGACGTCCAGACCAGCCGACTGCCCGGACCGACGGTGGCCACGTGGCTGTACCCGTTGGGCTGGGGGAGCGTCGACGGCGTGGAGAACTCGATGTCGGCCATGGCCGAGATCGTATGAGCGGGCGCGGCCCGCACGACACGTGAGTCAGCCACCGCAGAGGATCGACCGGGTGAACTCCTCGGACGCGGGGTACTCGGAGTCCCTCACGGCCGCGAACGGGGGTAGCCCGGTGGCCCCGATCGGGCACCACGTGAACGAGTACGTGCACCATTCGTGGGTGTTGTAGTTCAGCCCCAGAACGAGCACGAGGTCCAGCCCGGCGCGGACGCTGAGCCGCGCGACGACCCTGTCGCCTACGCCGGGGAGGTACCGGCTCTCGACTCCGGCCGCCAGCGTGTGCGCGTAGTCGGCGCCGATCGCCGACACCGGCTTGATGCGCGGGGTGCCAGGGCAGATGCGTTCGTTGAACCGCCCGGCATCGCCATCCGAGAGGATCGAGGCCATCTCGGTGCCGATCTTCGGATCGGGCGTGCGGGCCGTCGGGCTGGTTGTCGTGGTTGTCGTCGTCGGGACTGCCGCCGTCGGCTCCGCCGTCCGCGACACGCAGCCAGCCAGCAGCACCATCACCCCGGCCGCGACGGCCACCCATCCACGCATGGGAAAAGCATGGCGAGCCACGTACCGGCCCGACCCGCGCACGGCAACAACAGGTCACCGGCACTAAATCCATCAAGTGATATTTCTCCGCCCCCGGTACCCGCGTGACCCGCTGAAACGCCGCACCTTGATAGCCTCGCCGCACCGGTTTTTCTCTTCGTATTCGGGAGGATCTTCCCCGTGGCAAGCAAGGCTGCCGTCAAGGTCACCGTCACCGGTGCCGCCGGCCAGATCGGTTACGCACTGCTGTTCCGCATCGCCTCCGGGCAGCTCCTCGGGCCCGACACGCCCGTCCGGCTGTCACTGCTGGAGATCACCCCGGCGCTGAAGGCCGCCGAGGGCACCGCCATGGAGCTCGACGACTGCGCCTTCCCCCTGCTCGAGGGCATCGACATCACCGACGACCCGAAGCGTGCCTTCGACGGCGTCAACGTCGCCCTGCTCGTCGGCGCCCGGCCCCGCACGAAGGGCATGGAGCGCGGCGACCTGCTCGAGGCCAACGGCGGCATCTTCAAGCCGCAGGGTGAGGCCATCAACGCCGGCGCCGCCGAGGACGTGAAGATCCTCGTGGTCGGCAACCCGGCCAACACCAACTCGCTGATCGCCCAGCAGCACGCGCCGGACGTGCCCGCCGAGCGGTTCACCGCCATGACCCGCCTCGACCACAACCGCGCGCTGTCGCAGCTCGCCGCCAAGCTGGGCGTCTCGGTCACCGAGATCTCGAAGATGACGATCTGGGGCAACCACTCCGCGACCCAGTACCCCGACCTGTACCACGCCGAGGTGGGCGGCAGGACCGCCGCGGCCGCCGTGAACGACGACGAGTGGCTGAAGGACACCTTCATCCCGACCGTCGCCAAGCGCGGTGCCGCGATCATCGAGGCCAGGGGCGCGTCGTCGGCAGCCTCCGCCGCGAACGCCGCGATCGACCACGTCCACGACTGGGTGAACGGCACCGACTGGACCTCCATGGCGGTGGTCTCCGACGGTTCCTACGGCGTGCCGGAGGGCCTGATCTCGTCGTTCCCGGTCCGCTGCGCCGACGGCAAGTGGGAGATCATCCAGGGTCTGGAGATCGACGACTTCTCCCGCGAGCGGATCGACGCGTCGGTGCGCGAGCTGTCCGAGGAGCGCGACGCCGTGCGCGGTCTCGGCCTCATCTGACGGTAAAGCCCCAGGTCACGCGTTACACGTGTGGGGCAGGTCATACCTGATGGCGTGAACATCGGGCTTCGTTCGTCAGATCCGGCACTCCCTTGCATCTCATCCTCGACCGACCCACACCCAGTGGCGGATCGAGGAGGAGGGCCAGAGATGACCACGGAAGCCATTCACGTCGAGCTCGTCGCGCTGTACGACGGCGCCACGCCGGTCCGTTCCCGCTGGTCCTATCGCGCCGACCACCCGTACACGGTGGTCGCCGCGTTCCAGACGGAACGGGACCGGTGGGTCGAGTGGGTGTTCTCCCGCGATCTGCTCGAGGCGGGGCTGACCGAGTCCGCCGGGCTCGGTGACGTCCGGTTCAGCCCGCTCGAGGATCGTGGGCTGAACATGCTCGTCGTCGAGATCGAGTCGCCGGAGGGCTACGCCCTGCTCGAGGTGGACCACGCGGCGGTCGCCGACTTCCTCGACGCGACCGAGGCGCTGGTCCCGCTCGGCAGCGAGAGCGAGCACTTCGACGTCGAGGCGCTGATCGACGAGCTCACGAGGGTCTGACCGGGCGCGGGCAACAGCGTGGGCGATGCCCCCGGGTGTCCTGGACGACCCCGGGGCACCGCTCACGTCGTCTCCTTCTCCACCACGCAGTCGGGGCCCGGGAACACGAGGCCCTCGTGCCCGTCCGGGTAGCGGACCACGTAGGGCGGCTCGCCGTCCTTCCCGCGTACCTCGATGATCTCAGCGATCTGGTCCGGGTTACCTACTGTGCGACCGTGCACGTGCAGCCGGTCGCCGGTTGCGGCATGCATGACCCCAGGGTAAATCCGTTCGGCCGGGTTCGCTTCTAGTCTGTTGGTGTGGTGTCCGAGGTGCTGGCGCGGGTCGACGGGGTGTGCGGGGAGCTGGTGCTGCGGCGGGTGGGCCCGCACCACGAGATCATCGCGAACGGGGTGTTCCTGATGGACACCCGCAACGGCGAGTCGGAGCGGCTCATGGTCCGCGCCGCCGCCGACCGCATGCCACCAGGCGCGGCCGTGCTGATCGGCGGGCTCGGCGTCGGCTTCTCGCTCCGCGAGGCGCTGGCCCACCCGGCCGTCGGCGCCGTGGTCGTCGTCGAACGCGAGCAGGCGGTGATCGACTGGAACCGGGCCGAGCTGGGCAACGCGGCGGCGCTCGCCGACCCCCGGGTGCGGGTGGTGCGCGCGGACCTGCTGGCGTGGCTGCCGTCCGCGGGCCGGTTCGGCGCGCTGTGCCTGGACATCGACAATGGTCCGGAGTGGACAGTCGACGAGGGCAACGCGTCGCTGTACGGCCCGGCGGGCCTCGCGATGCTCGACGACGCGCTCGGGCCGGGCGGGGCGCTGGCCGTGTGGAGCGCGGGCCGCGCGCCCGCCTTCGTCGCCGCGCTCGCGGAGCGCTGGGGCCCGGTGGAGACGCTGGAGATCCCCGTGCCCCGAGGTGAGCCCGATCTGGTGTTCCTGGTGATCAGATCGAGATCGGAACGCGGTAACTGACGCCCGGCGTGGCGCGATCTCCGGGGTGACGTCCTGGAGGTGCGATGCTTCGACGCAGACCGCGCCGAACCGCACCGTCGTGGGTGCGGCACCCGGCCGCCGCGCCACTGCTCCTGGCCGCGCTGTACCTGGCGGCGACGGTCGTGAACGTGCTGCTCGCCCTCACTATGGACGTCCTGTGGCCCGCGCTGTTCGCCTCAGTGCTGGCGCTGGTGACCGTGCTCTGTGCGACCACCGCGTGGCGTCGGTTCTAGCTCTGGCACAGCAGGTGCAGCTGGCCGTCCCTACCGGTGCACGGGGTGTAGCCGGCGTCGGTCAGCGCCGCGCCCGACGCCGGGCCGCGCAGGTGGTCCACGAACGTCGCGAGCAGGCTGCCGGTCGGCGGGATCCCCTTCGTGTAGAGGTACTCGACGGCCCAGAACGGATAGCCCGAGGAGATGCCGCTGACCGACGGCCGCTCGCCGTCCAGTGACAGCGTCGTGAGGCCGGGCCGCGCCGACGGCAGGTCCACATACCCGATGGCGCCCGGCGTCGAGGCGATCTCGTCGATCTGCTGCGCCTCCGTGCCGCGTTCGCAGCGGATCACCGGCGCGTCCGGGACGCGGTCCGCCGTCTCGCACGAGTCGGACGTCAGGCCGCCCTCCGACGTCGTGGCCAGCACCGTCTGCTCGAACGTGCGCCGCGAGCCCGACTCCTGGCCGCGGCCCACGATCCGGATCGGCAGCGACGGGCCCTGCCGCAGCCGCGCCCAGTCGCGGTAGCGGCCCGCGTAGATGTCCCGCACCTGCGCGACGGTCAGCCCGTCGATGCCCACGGAGTCGTTGGCCACCAACGTGTACACGACGACCGCGACCGGCTGCGCCACCAGGTCACCGGTCGCCTCGCCGACCTCGCCGTCGGACATGGCCGCCATCGTGGCGCGGCGCGCGGGCGCGAGTCCGGCCAGCTGCCGGACCCCGGTGATGCTGCCGGTCGCGGTGACCCGCACGGTCGCGCCGTCGCACGCGCGGGAGTACCGGCCGGCGACCGTCGTCATCACCGGCGCGAACGCGCTGGAGCCGACGACGTCGACCTCGCCGCGCACGCACTCGACGGCCGGGTCGGCCGCCTTCGCCGCGTCCGGCAGCACGTTCGCGGCCACGAGCGCACCGGCGAGCAGCACCCCCACGCCGGCCGTCACCAGTGGCCAGCGGGCACGGCGGACCGTGCGCTCGTCCCGGATCCTGCGCTGCCCGGTCGGCCCGTCGACGCCCTTGGTGCGGTCGGTGGACGTGTTCGAGTCCGGTTCGCGCAACACCACCACGATCTTGAACTTCTCCTTGGCGGCGAGGGAGAGCGTGCGCTTGAGCCGGATGCCGTGCCACACCGGTGGTGGCGGCGGCGGGGGTCTGTTGTCGGCGGGCGGTGTGGTGCGGAGCAGCTCACGCCAGCGCGTGAGCAGTTCGTTGCGGACCTTGGGCAGCGGCACGGAGACGTGCGCGGCGGGTTCGTCGTCGGAGAAGAACTCCAGGGCGTCGACCAGTTCCTCGCGGTGCTTCGGCACGCTGGGATCGGAGACGCGCGCGTTCCAGATGACCCGGCCCCGGAAGGTGAACTCGACGGGTTCGCCGAGGTCGCGCAGCTCGACGTCGCCGCCGGTGTTGCGAATGCGGATCACCACGAAGCTCAGCCTGCCGACCACCTTCGCGACCGCGATCAGCTCCTCGTCGGCGTGCCCGTCGCCGTCGTCGGCGTCGTGCAGCGGCACGTCGAGACCGATCTTGGAGTCGCTCTGCACGCGGTAGTAGAGGCGTTTGCGCCCCGAGATCCAGCGCTGCACCACCGGTGCCGCGATCAGGCTGACGGCCGCCAGCGCGAGAAACCAGGTCCCCTCACCCGACAGCAGCAGTTCGGCGACGGTCCGGATGAGTTCGGCGATACCCACTACAGCCCTCCCGTGCCGAGGTTAGGGTCGGCGCCCGCGGGCCGGACGTGGAACGATCCGGAGTTCACGATCCGTTCAGCTGTAGGTCGCCCGTGTGATCTCGCTAGACCGAACGGGTGACTTTTCCGGTGCCGCACAGGGAAAATCAGTGGTCAGCGCAACTTTCTCACCAGCGCAGGTGCAGATGCACGGGCATTCACACGGGGTTTTCAAGATCGATTCCAGCGTTTACCGACCTGGTCGGCGTCGCTACGCTGAGTTGGTTCCCGACCCAGTCTGTCTGTGAGGTTTGCGATGTCCGAGACGGCGTCCAAGTACGACGCGCCGAGCATGGTTCCGGTCGGGGTGGACCCGACCAGGGCGAGCATCGCCCGCGTCTACGACGCGTTCCTGGGGGGCAAGGACAACTACGCGATCGACCGCGAGGTTTTCCACAAGGTGCAGAAGGTGGCGCCGGAGGCCCAGGACCTCGCGTGGTCGAACCGGAACTTCCTGACGAGGGCGGTCCGCTTCCTCACCGACCAGGGCGGCATCCGCCAGTTCCTCGACTGCGGTTCCGGCCTGCCCACCGCCGAGAACACGCACCAGATCGCCCAGCGCATCGACCCCGAGGCCCGTGTCGTCTACGTCGACAACGACCCGGTCGTCATCGCGCACGGCGAGGCGCTCCTGGAGGACAACGACTTCACCCACTTCGTCGCGGCGGACATCTTCGAACCGCAGGACGTGCTGCAGAACCCGACGGTGCGCAAGTACCTCGACTTCACCAAGCCGATCGCGTTGCTGCACGTGGGCACGCTGCACCACTACACGGCCGACAACGGCGGCGAGCTGATGAAGGAGTACGTCGACGCGCTGCCGTCGGGTTCGTTCGTCGCGATCTCGCACTTCCTCGACCCGCAGACACCCGGCCACAGCGAGCTGGCGCGCCGCATGGAGGACGTGTTCATCCACAGCCCCATG
The DNA here is from genome assembly GCF_044466355.1 of Actinophytocola sp. NPDC049390. Classification (NCBI taxonomy): domain Bacteria; kingdom Bacillati; phylum Actinomycetota; class Actinomycetes; order Pseudonocardiales; family Pseudonocardiaceae; genus Actinophytocola; species Actinophytocola sp. NPDC049390. The sequence continues at coordinate 137,548 of NZ_JBITMQ010000018.1, read as the reverse complement.
GGGTCCGGCAAGTTCCGCACGAAGGAGCAGCTGCGGGAGTTCCTGCCCGGCCTGGAGATCATCCCGCCGGGCCCCGGCAAGCCCGGCGACATCGAGCTGTCGGACCTGTGGTGGCCGGACGGCCCGCGCCTGCGCCCGCTGAGCCAGGTCGAGGAGTGCAGCGCGGCGGCGGTGGGCCGCAAACCCTGACCCCCGTCTCCGGTTCGATGCCCTGAAAGCGCCTTTCAGGGCATCGCCAACCGGTACCGTCGCCGTCGTGCCTACCTTTCTCGATCTTCAGGACGACGCCGCGCTGCTGTCGTTCGAACACCAGCTCCACCTCTCGGAGGTCATCGGCGAGCACTCGTGGGAGGTCGACCTCGCCGCGCCGAGGTTCGCCTTCACCGGTGACCACCCGGTGACCGCGACCGCCATGCACCTGCTCGGCAGCGCCGCGCCCGGCCCGCGCTCGTGGCTGTGGTCGTGGGCGAACCCCACGGGCTACCGGCAGGAGGTCATCTGGCTGGCCGAGTCACTGCGTGACTTCGGGAAGCAGCACGGCATCCCGCAGCTGTCCGAGCCGGAGGTCCCGTTCGACGACCTCCCCGGCTCACCGACCGACCCCGCGCAGGTCGCGTCCCTGATGATGGAGGCCGCCAAAGCCGTTTCCCAGCGGTGGTCCGGCTACCAGGGCCCCGTGGGCGGCGGCACCCGTGTCGGCATGCTGATCGAGCACCCCGACTTCCTGCTGCCCGCACCGGAGGGCCCCAGGGTGACCCGCGTGCTGCAGCAGGGCCTGATGGAGCTGCGCTTCCACGAGCACCGCCGCGCCGTCCGGTCCTACGCACGGAACCGCGGCCTGCGCCTGCAGGAGAACGAAACCCAGATGCTCATCGAGGGCCCCGCCTTCACGGCGACCGTCGAGTTCGACGAGTACCACCGGGTGTCGAACATGAAGTTCACGATGGGCCCCGGCGCTCAGCCGCGGTAGCGACGTACCTCCGCGGTGAGCCGCTCACCGACACCGAGCGCGCGGTGTCGGTGAGCGCTTTCCGTGGCAGGCCCTAGGCCTTCGCCGCCTTCGCGGCCGCCTTCATCTGCTTCTTGTACGCGCGCACCTCGAGCAGGCTCGCCTGGTCGGTGATGTCCGCGACCGACAGGTGCGTGCCCTTCTTGCCGAACTCGCCGGCGGCCTTCTGCCAGCCGGTCGCCTTCAGGCCGCGCTGCTTGCCAAGCAGCGCAAGGAAGATCTGCGCCTTGACGTCGCCGTAGCCGGGCAGCGCCTTCAGCCGCTTGAGCACCTCGGCGCCGTTGGGCTTGCCCGCCGTCCACAGGGCCTCGGCGTCGCCGTCGTACTCGTCGACCAGGCCCTGGCACAGCGCCTGGATCCGCTTGGCCATGGAGCCGGGGAAGCGGTGGATCGCGGGCGGCGTGGAGCACAGCGCGGCGAACTTCTCCGGGTCGTACTCGGCGATCGTGCGCGCGTCGAGCGAGCCGATGCGGTCGAGGATCTTCTTCGGGCCCGCGAACGCCGTTTCGATCGTGATCTGCTGGTCCAGCAGCATGCCGATGAGGAGCGCCAACGGCTCGCGGTCGAGCAGTTCGTTCGCCTCGGAGTCAGTGGTCAGCCAGAGCGCCATGGCGTCATCATGGCACGTCGGCCTGCCTCGCGGAGGGTAGCCACGGCCCCCGTCCGGTGCTGTCGGTTCCCGCGCGCCGGTTCGCGTAGCTTGGCGGTGTGCTCAGGCCCGATTACCCGATCAAGACCGCCCGCCTCGTCCTCCGCCGGTTCACCGAGTCCGATCTCGACACCCTGCACGCGTACCACAGCCTGCCCGAGGTGGCGCGTTTCCTGTTGTGGGAGGCGCGGACCCGCGAGGAGTCCGCGCAGTCGCTGAAGTTCCGCATCGACCACCCGACGATCGAGAAGGAAGGCGACGGCGTCGTCTTCGCCGTCGAGCACGACGGTGAACTGGTCGGCGAGGTGAACCTGCGCTGGCTGTCGGCCGAGTACGGCAGCGGTGAGCTGGGGTTCATCTTCGACCCGCGCCACCACGGCCACGGCTACGCCCGCGAGGCGGCGGTCGAGGTCCTGCGGATGGGGTTCGAACGGCTCGGACTGCACCGGATCATCGGCCGCGCCGACGCCCGCAACGCCGCGTCCGCGAAGCTCATGGAGCGGCTCGGCATGCGCCGGGAGGCGCACTTCGTGAAGAACGAGATCGTGAAGGGCGAGTGGACCGACGAGGTCGTGTACGCCATGTTGGCGGAGGAGTGGCAAGCCCGGAAGTGAGCCGGGGTCGTGGGCCTCGCGTGAGCGTGGCTAGCAGTACGCGTGTACCGTTTGCGGGGGCTGAAGGTACCGCACGCGCGCACCGAAGACGCGAGAGGAGCATCCCGGCACATGGCCAAGATCAAGGTCCAGGGCACGGTCGTCGAGCTCGACGGCGACGAGATGACCCGCATCATCTGGCAGTTCATCAAGGACAAGCTGATCCACCCGTACCTGGACATCAACCTGGAGTACTACGACCTGGGCATCGAGCACCGGGACGCGACCGACGACCAGGTCACGGTCGACGCCGCGAACGCGATCGCCAAGCACGGTGTCGGTGTGAAGTGCGCCACCATCACGCCCGACGAGGCCCGGGTCGAGGAGTTCGGCCTGAAGAAGATGTGGCGGAGCCCGAACGGCACCATCCGCAACATCCTCGGCGGCGTGATCTTCCGTGAGCCGATCGTCATCTCCAACATCCCGCGGCTGGTGCCGGGCTGGACCAAGCCGATCATCGTCGGCCGTCACGCCCACGGTGACCAGTACAAAGCCACCGACTTCAAGGTGCCCGGCCCCGGCACGCTGACCGTGACCTACACCCCGGCCGACGGCAGTGAGCCGATGGAGTTCGAGGTCGCGAACTACCCGGAGGGCGGCGGCGTCGCCCTGTCGATGTACAACCACCGCAAGTCCATCGAGGACTTCGCGCGCGCCTCGTTCCGCTACGGCCTCGAGCGCCAGTACCCGGTCTACATGTCGACCAAGAACACGATCCTCAAGGCCTACGACGGCATGTTCAAGGACGTGTTCGCCGAGATCTTCGACGCCGAGTTCAAGTCGGAGTTCGACGCCAAGGGCCTCACCTACGAGCACCGGCTCATCGACGACATGGTCGCCGCCGCGCTCAAGTGGGAGGGCGGCTACGTCTGGGCGTGCAAGAACTACGACGGTGACGTCCAGTCCGACACGGTCGCGCAGGGCTTCGGCTCGCTCGGCCTGATGACGTCGGTGCTGATGACGCCGGACGGCAAGGTCGAGGCCGAGGCCGCCCACGGCACGGTGACCAGGCACTACCGCCAGCACCAGGCGGGCAAGCCGACGTCGACCAACCCGATCGCGTCGATCTTCGCCTGGACGCGCGGCCTCGAGGCACGCGGCAAGCAGGACGGCACGCCCGAGGTCATCGGCTTCGCCGAGACCCTGGAGAAGGTCATCATCGAGACCGTCGAGAGCGGCCGGATGACCAAGGACCTGGCGCTGCTGATCGGCAAGGACCAGGAGTTCCAGACCACCGAGGAGTTCCTCGCGACGCTGGACGAGAACCTGCAGAAGAGGATGGCCTCCGCCTGATCCTTCCCGCGACGCCGGAAAAGCCACGTCCTCACGGGGGCGTGGCTTTTCCGTTCACGGAGCGTGCTGGTGGTCGCCCCGTCGCTGCTTCGGCAGAGTGGTTCGTCCTGCCGGTCATGTGCATCTTGAGGGCGCTGAGCTATACAGGTCGAGAAGTCTCCGCGCGTTGAGGAGCATGCCGGTGAAGATCAAGTGGAGTGGCAAGCGGACGTTGATCGCGCTCGTGCTGCTCGCCGGGGTCGGGCTGCTGTACGTGCAGGGCGCCGACCAGCGTCGTGAGCAGCAACAGGAGGCGCCCGCCTCCAGCGAGACGGTGGCCTGCCGGGTGGAGTCCACCACCGACGGCCTGCGGGTCCGGTCGGCGCCGGCCATCGACCCGGCGAACGTGGTGGACGAGCTCGCGCAGGGCGAGGAGGTCGACGCCTCCACGGAGGTCAGGAACGGCTTCCGCAAGCTGGGCGAGGGCCGCTGGGTGTCCGAGGAGTACGTGCGCCCGCTGGCGGGCACCACCTGCTAGTCGAGATCGACGACCAGGCCCTCGTCGGCAGCCAGCAGGTCACCCGAGAAGTGCTCGGCGGCCTGGCGGAGCGACACGTCCCGGTCGTTGCCGGGCCAGAAGTGGGTGAGCAGGAGCCGCCGCGCCCGCGCCTGTGCGGCCCAGTACCCGGCCTCGGCGGCGGACAGCACGTTGCGCGGGCCGTCCGGCTGGTGCTGCAGCGTCGCGTCCACGATGTAGAGGTCGACGTCCCGGCCCAGCTCCGCGAGCCGCTCCGACGGTCCCGTGTCGCCCGTGTAGGCGACCGTCCTGCCCCCGGCCCGCAACCGCACGCCCGCGTTGGTCACGTGGTGCGGCAGCTCGACGCTCGTCAGCGCGAACGGGCCCAGATCGTGGGTGGCGGGCAGCTCGTGCACGTCGAACAGCTCGGCGAGCCGCGGCTCGGGTTCGAGACCGTCGACCAGCTCGGCCACGCCGGGCGGGCAGTACAGCGGGATGCGGTCGAAGGTCCGTTCGCCGTAGTGGCGGACCCGCAGGAGCCCGTTGAGATCGACGCAGTGGTCGCTGTGCTGGTGGGTCACGACGACCGCGTCCACGTCCCCGTGCGGGCACAGCGCGAGCAGTCGCGGCAGGGTCCCGAACCCGAGGTCGAGCACGAGCCGGAACCCCGCGTGCTCGACGAGGAACCCGGCGCACGCCCGTCCGGGTTCCGGCCAGGCGGCGCAGCTGCCGAGAACGGTGATCTTCACGACGCCGCAGCGTAACCGGGTTGCCCGCGCTTCCGGCCGGATGACAGGGTCGCGGCGTGGACGAACCCTTGCTCACCGACCGCAGGCCGCTGCCCATCGACGGGCGGCTCGGGCAGCAGCTGGCCTTCCTGATCGAGGTGGACCGGCTCAAGACGGTGCTGCGGGCGTCGACGCTGGCGGCCGCCGACCGGCGGGAGAACGACGCCGAGCACTCCTGGCACCTGGCGCTGATGGTGCCGGTGCTCGCCGAGTACGCCGACGAGCCGATCGACGTCGGCCACACGATCCGGCTGGTCGTCGTGCACGACCTCGTCGAGATCTACGCCGGGGACACCCCGATCTACAACGACGAGCTGCGCACCGACCAGGTCGAACGGGAGCTGGCGGCGGCGGACAAGCTGTTCGGGCTGCTGCCGGAGGACCAGGCCCGCGAGTTCCGGGCGTTGTGGGACGAGTTCGAGGCGCGCGAGACCCCGGAGGCGCGGTTCGCCAAGGCCATCGACCGGCTGGAGCCGAACCTGCTCAACTGGATGGCGGGCGGCGGCACGTGGCTGACGCCGGGCGTGACGGCCGACACGGTCCGGGAGAGAACCGCGCACATCGGTCAGGCGTCCAACGCACTGGGCGAGGCGATGACGGCCCTCATCGCCGGTGCGGAGCGCAACGGTTGGGTCGCCGCAGGTCAGCAGGGCGGCGCCAGACCCGCGTGATCGTCCACACGACGAGGGGTCTACTCTCCCGCGACGTACCGATTGGGCTAACTCGACACCACCGTGTGTAGGGGTTCCCGATCTGCGGCCCCCCAAACGGGGGTTCCCAAAAAGGTGACGAGCGCAGGAGGCGCACCAGTGCGCAACCGAGTTGTCTCGACGATGGTCGAGCTGGTTCGGGTGAGTGTGGTCCTGGCCCTGGTGCCGGTCGCCATGGTGACCGGTGCGGCGGTGGCGAGTGCGAGCACGGCTGACGGCGTCGCCGCGTCGAACATGCAGTTCCCCATCGGCCCGGTCGGCATCGCGGCCATCGTGGTGGGCCTGGGCGGCCTGGTGACCGGCCTGGTGCGGCACCGGCGCCGTGTCGTGGCCGCGGCCGCCGCGCCGTCCGCCCCGATAGCCGACGCCGACCCGACCGACCAGGCGGCCGCCTGACGCCTCGGGGGCTAGTGGGCGAGCTTGAGGCCGACGACCCCGACGATGATCAGCAGCAGGCAGAGCAGGCGGGCGACCGTGGCGGGCTCGTTCAGGAACAGCATCCCGAACACCGCGGTACCGACCGCGCCGATGCCCACCCACACCGCGTAGCCGGTGCCGATCGGGATGGTGCGCATGGCGTAGGCCAGCCCGCCCATGCTGAGCACGAGCGCACCGAAGAACACCAGTGACGGGACGAGCTTGGTGAACCCGGCGCTCTTGCCGAGGGCGATCGCCCAGACGGTCTCGAACAGGCCGGAGACGACGAGAATGATCCAGTTCATGGTCGGTTGCGCGTCGTCTTTGCCTGGCCGGGTACGACACGCGCTCGTCCGGGGTGCCGCCTGATCGCGGCACCGGCCCCGACGCTACCCCACACACGCCCGGCCCACCGCCGATGGAGAGCGGCTTCACCACCCCTGTGGACAGGCCCGCGGCACACCCGCGGAACTGTCGGTGGCATGCCGTAGCGTGGTTCGAGGGGGCCGGCGGCCACGCCCGCCCCGTTCTGGGAGAATCGCGCCGTGCAGGAAACGCAAGAGCGTCGCCCCCGAGTCCTGTCCGGGATCCAGCCGACGGCGGACTCGTTCCACCTCGGCAACTACCTCGGCGCGGTGCGCCAGTGGGTGGCGCTCCAGGAGACGCACGAGACGTTCTACTGCGTGGTCGACCTGCACGCGATCACCGTCGAGCACGACCCCAAGCTGCTGCGCAAACGCACCCGTGTGTCCGCGGCGCAGCTGCTGGCGCTCGGCATCGACCCCGACCGCGGCGCGCTGTTCGTCCAGAGCCACGTGCCGGAGCACGCGCAGCTCGGCTGGGTCATGCAGTGCCTCACCGGGTTCGGCGAGGCGAGCCGCATGACGCAGTTCAAGGACAAGTCCGCGAAGCAGGCACAGGACCGGATCACGCTCGGCCTGTTCGGGTATCCGTCGCTGCAGGCCGCGGACATCCTGTGCTACCAGGCGAACCACGTACCGGTCGGTGAGGACCAGCGCCAGCACCTGGAGCTGACCCGCGACCTCGCGCAGCGCTTCAACACCCGGTTCGGCAGGACGTTCACGCTGCCGGAGCCCTTCATCCTCAAGGACGCGGCCAAGATCTACGACCTGCAGGACCCCGGCGCGAAGATGAGCAAGTCCGCGTCCTCGCCGAGCGGCATCGTCGAACTGCTCGACGACCCGAAGGTGTCCGCGAAGAAGATCCGGTCCGCGGTCACCGACACCGAGCGGGAGATCGTCTACGACCCGGAGCGCAAGCCGGGCGTGTCCAACCTGCTCGTGATCCTGTCGGCGTTCACCGGCCGGTCCGCGACCGACCTGCAGGACGACTACGCGGGCAAGGGCTACGGCGACCTGAAGAAGGACGTCGCCGAGGCGCTGGTGGAGTTCGTGACCCCGGTGCAGGCTCGGGTGAAGTCCTACCTGGATGACACGGCGGAGCTGGACAAGATCCTGTCGCGGGGCGCGGAGCGGGCCCGTGAGGTGGCGTCGCGGACGCTGGCACGGACCTACGACAAGCTGGGTTTCCTGGCGCCCGCATAAAGGGTGTTCGTTCTGCGAACGCGGCCCGGGAGGGCTAGCGTTTGTCTGTGGCGGACAAAGAATCCTTCCTGACCCGGCAGCGCAGGAAGCGGCCGTGGCTCGACCACCTCGTGCGTGCGGGCGCGTCGTACACGGAGCGGTACGGCAACCACTACGCCGCCGCGATCACGTACTTCAGCGTGTTGTCGTTGTTCCCGCTCATCATGATCGCGTTCGCCGTCGCCGGTTTCGTGCTCGTGGGCAACGACGCCCTGCTGGCGGAGATGCGTGCCGGGATCGCCGACGCGGTGCCGTCCGGCCTGGGCGAGACGATCAACGACGTCGTCGACAAGGCCATCGAGTCCCGTGGCACGGTCGGTGTGATCGGTCTGCTCGCGGCGGTGTACTCGGGTCTCGGCTGGATGTCGAACCTGCGGGACGCGCTGACCGCACAGTGGGGTCAGGAGAACAAGCAGCGGCCCTTCCTGTCCACAATGGTCAAGGACCTGCTGGCGCTGCTCGGTCTCGGTCTCGCACTGGCTGTCTCGTTCGGGCTGTCCGCCGCGGGCGGTGGACTCGGCTCGTGGCTGCTGGGCCTCGTCGGCCTGGAGGACGACGCGTGGGCGCTGTTCCTCCTGCGGCTCGCGACCATCGTCCTGTCGCTCGCCGCGAACTGGTTGGTGTTCCTGTGGGTCCTCTCCCGCCTGCCACGCGAACGCGTCAGCGCGCGGTCCGCGATCCGCGGCGCCATCGCGGCCGCGGTCGGTTTCGAGATCCTCAAACAGGTCTTCACGATCTACCTGGCGACCGTCACGGCGTCCCCGGCGGGCTCCCTGTTCGGCCCGATCCTCGGTCTCCTGCTGTTCGCGAACTTCGTGTCCCGCTTCCTGCTGTTCATCACCGCGTGGACCGCGACGGCACGCGAGAACATCGTGAAGGAGCCACCGGCGCCGCCCCCGCCCGCCGTGATCAGCCCGCGCATGGTCGTCCGCAAGGGTCCGGACGCGCGGAGCGCGATGAGCCTGGTCGGCGTGGGCACGATGCTGGGCCTGTTGCTGCGCAAGCGAAAGCGCCCGACGGAGTAGGTCCTCAGCGGGCGGCGCGCGCCGCGCGGGCCCTGCGGCGCCGCAGCCACATGGCCAACGTCACCAGCACCGCCAACCCGGCCAGGATCACCAACGGCAGGCCGACGTTCCCGAACGCGGACCGGTCGGTCTCCGCCTCCGTGGACTTGTTCTCGGCGGGCTTGTCCGCCGACCCGGACTCGGTCGGCTCGGACCGCTGGTTCGGGTTCGGCTTCGGCTGCACGTCCGGGGACTGCGTCACCAGCTCACCGACCGGCTCGGCATCCGCGGCGGCCAGCGCGAAGCCGTAGTCCAGCAGTGCGGCACCCTGCTGCGCGAGCGGCTCCTGCTCCCGCTCCCCGCGTAACAGCACCACCGCCAGCCGCCTGCCGTCGCGTTCCGCGGCGCCGACGTAGGTGTGCCGGGCGTCGTCGGTGAACCCGGTCTTGCCGCCGAGGAAGCCCTCGTACTCACCGAGCAGCCGGTTGTCGTTGTTGACCTGGAAACCGGGCCGTCCGCCGTACCCGGGGAAGTCGATTCGCGGGGTCTTGGCGGCCTTCGCGAACTCCTCGTGCTGCATGGCGGCGCGGAAGATCAGGCTCTGGTCGTAGGCGGAGGTCATCATGCCCGGTCCGTCGAGCCCCGACGGGGTCGCCGCGCGGGTGTCCAGCGCGCCGAGCTCCTTGGCCAGCGCGTTCATCTTCTCGAGCGCCGCCTCGGTGCCGCCGAGCGCCCTGGCCAGCGCGTACGCCGCGTCGTTGCCGGAACGCATCACCAGCGCATCCAGCAGCAGTTCGACCGTGTACTCGCCACCGGGGCCGATGCCGACCCGCGTGCCTTCCTGGTTCGCGTCCTCCTGCGTGCCGGTGACGACCGTCTCCGGGCGCAGCTCGCGGATCACCACGATCGCCAGCAGCACCTTGATCAGCGACGCGGGCCGCTCGCGGGCGTGCGGGTCCTTCGCGGCGAGGACGGCGCCGGAGTCGAGGTCGGAGATCGCCCACGTGGCCGCGGTGACGGTCGGCGGGGCCTCACTGCCCTCTGGCTGCACGAGGCCGCACTCACCCATGCGTGTTCCCCCGACCGGGTCTTCGGGCACGGGGAGTGGTTCCGGGCTCGGCTCGCCGGGCTTCGGCTCCTCCGACGTGTCGACGGGCGGAGGCGGGAGCTGGCGGTTCTGGCACGCGCCCTGCGTGGTGTCGTTCTCACCGGTCGTCGGCTCCGCCTGGCCCGCGGAGCGTGCGGCCGCGGCGCCGGGAGCGGCGACGATTGTGGTGATGACCAGGGCGCACAGCGACAGGACGAGAGCCGGAACGAACCTGATGGCTGCGTGGCGCACGGAGGGAAGCCTAGGACGTACGCGTCGTGCACCCGCGCCGACCCTCTGCGAAGGCCGGGAAAAGGGCTTTGCTAGCGCGGAGCCGGCAAAGCCCCTTTTCGGGTGAAAACCGAAATCACGAAGTCTGGTCGTCGACCTCGGCCTCGGCGGCGGCCCGCTTGACGGCGTCGACGCCGTTGATGACACCCGACTTCGTCGTGTAGCTCTCGCCGGTGGCGACGATCTCGCCGTTGCCCGCCTTCAGACGGAACCGGTACTCGCCCTTCGCGTCCGTGTAGATCTCGAACTTCGCGGCCATGTGGTGCTCCAGTCAGCTCTGACGTGTGTGTTCGCCGCGGCCACGGTGGAAATGCGGTGGGGATCGCGGGGACGCGGGCGCCGCAGTTTACGTCCGCCGAGCGCCGGTTTGGGGATAGATTGGACAGGTGAACGCGCCGAGCCCCGGACAGCAGGCGAGGGTGTCCTCGCGACAGCAGTCAAGGCTGCTCGCCCTACTGCGCGACGAGGGCCCCATGTCGCGCGTCGCGCTCGGCGAGCGGCTCGACCTGCCCCGCGCGAAGCTGACGGGCGAGCTGTCGCGCCTGGTGGACACGGGTCTCGTCGAGATCGGCGGGCCCGCCGCGAGCCGCGGCGGGCGGCGGTCCACGCTCGTCCACCTCGCCGACGACCTCCGGTTCGTCGCCGCCGACGTCGGCGCGACCTCGGTCAACGTCGCCATCACCGACGCCCGCTGCGAGGTGCTCGCGAGCCAGAGCGAGGAGTGCGACGTCCGCCAGGGCCCCACACCCGTGCTCGGCCGCGTGGTCGACCTCGCCGAACGCGTGCTCCAGAAGACGCCGGGCCGGCTCATGGGCGCGGGCATCGGCCTGCCGGGCCCGGTGAGCTTCCGCGACGGCATGCCGGTCGCGCCGCCGATCATGCCCGGCTGGGACCGCTACCCCGTGCGGGACGAGCTGGCGGGCAAGTGGGGCTGCCCCGTCACGGTCGACAACGACGTGAACGTCATGGCCCTCGGCGAGCGGCACGCCGGTGTGGCCCGCTCGCTCGACGACCTCATCTTCGTCAAGGTCGGCACCGGCATCGGCTGCGGGATCGTGCTCGGCGGCAAGGTGTACCGGGGCGTCGCCGGCACAGCGGGCGACATCGGGCACATCCGGCTCGACGACTACGGCCCGGCCTGCGCGTGCGGTGAGGTCGGCTGCCTCGAGGCGTACTTCGGTGGCGCCGCGCTCGCCCGCGACGCGCTGACCCTGGCCCGCTCCGGCCGCTCGACGATGCTCGCCGAGAAGCTGACCGACCACGGCAGGCTCAACGCCCAGGACGTCGGCGACGCCGCGGTGGCCGGTGACTTCGCGGCCGCGAACCTCGTGCGCGAGGGCGGCAGGCGCCTCGGGCACGTGGTCGCGTCGCTGGTCAGCTTCCTCAACCCGGGGATGGTCGTGATCGGCGGCGGCGTGTCCCGCCTCGGGCACCCGCTGCTGGCGGAGGTCCGCAGCTCGGTGTACCGCCGCTCGCTGCCGCTGGCCACGGGCAACCTGCCGATCGTGCTGTCGGAACTGGGTGACCTGGCGGGCGTGACGGGCGCGGCCTGGTCGGCAACCGACCGCGCGTTCGCCCCCATGAACTAGCGAAGCCGGTCGTAGACCAGCACCACCGCGCCGGTGTCGGTGGTCGTCACGTCGGTGAGGCTCCAGGACGTCGACGCGAAGCCGTCCTCGAACAGGCGGACGCCGCCACCGGACAGTTCCGGGCACAGGACCATGCTGATCCGGTCGACCTCGTCGGCGGCGAGCAGCGCGCGGACCAGGCTCAGGCTGTTCTGGACGATGATGTCCCCGCCGTCCTGCTCGCGCAGCTCCTTGACGACCTCGGCCGGGTCGGCGTCGACGATCCGGGCACCGGTCCAGTCCGTCTCGGTGAGGGTCGTGGAGAACACGACCTTCTCCACCGTGTCCAGCCACTGCCCGTAGGCCCGGTCGCGGGGGTCGGCGTTCTCGTCCTGGCCGACCACGGGCCAGTAGCCGCGGAAGCCCTCGTAGTTGCGCCGCCCGAGCAGCGCGGTGGTGCCGTGGTTGACGAAGCTGGTCATCATTTCCCTGGCCTGGTCGCTGACCGCGTGCTTGGCGACCCAGCTCATGTCGGTCGGGCCGCCGGGGCCGGTCACGTATCCGTCGAGGGAAACGCTGAAGCTCGCTACGACGGTGCGCTTGTCGTTCGTCTCTGTCATGACATGAATGGTGGTCGCGGCGCCGGGCCCATGCGTCTGCCAGGTGGCAGATGTTTCGCGCACCGGGTGGCAGACTCCGGAGCCATGGTGAGCCGCCTTCCGGGGGACCTGTCGACGTTCGTCGGCAGGGCGGCGGAACTCGCGTCGGTCACGCAGGCGCTGCGCGAGCACCGGCTGGTGACGGTGGCCGGACCGGGCGGCTGCGGCAAGACGAGGCTCGCCGTCCGGGCCGCGCGGGCGGTGTCGGGGGACGAGGCGATCTGGGTCGACCTGTCCGAGGAGACCCACGACGACCAGGTCGTGGCGCGGGTGGCCGAGGCACTCGCGGTGCCGGTGCCGCACGCGGACCCGGCGGCGCTGGTCGCCACGCTGGCCGACGGCCCGGCCATGGTCGTGCTCGACAACTGCGAGCAGGTGCGGGCGGGCGCGGCCGCGTTCGCGGGGGTCGCGCTGAGCCGCTGCCCGGAGCTGACGGTCCTCGCGACGAGCCGCGAACCGCTCGGGATCGCGGGTGAACGCGTCTGGCGGCTGACGCCGATGGTGCTGCCCGAGGCGATCGACCTGCTGCTCGCACGTGCCGGTGCCACGTCGGACGACCACGAGGCACGCGCGGCGGCCCGCCGGATCTGCGACCGCCTGGACCGGTTGCCGCTGGCGCTGGAGCTGACCGCGTCATGGGCGGGCACGCTGTCGCTGCGGGAGATCGCGGAGATGCTGCACGAGGGCGCCGACCACCCACTGCTGGACGGCGGCGGGCGGCAGGCCCCGTTCCGGCAACGCAGCCTGGCCGACTCGATGGACTGGAGCCACCGGCTGCTCACCGAGGACGAGCGGGTGCTGCTGCGCAGGCTCGCCCCGTTCCAGCAGTTCGGCGCGGACGCGGTACGGGCGATGGGCGACGGGATGCTCACCGCGCTGCGTGGACTTGTCGACAAGTCACTGGTCGTCTGCGACGTGTCGGGCCCGCGAGCGCGGTACCGCATGCTGACGGTGGTGTCGGAGTACGCACGGGCCCGCCTCCGCGCGGCCGGGGAGGAAACGGAGGCCAGGCACCGGCACGCACAGGTCCACCTGGACCTGTTGGGGGCGCTGGAACCGCTGGCGGCGGCGGACAAGGACCGCTGGCGTGAGCGGGTCCACGAGTTCCGCGCCGACCTGCGGTCCGCGGCCGAGTGGTGCCTCGCCGGCGGTGACGTCGACCTGGGCCGCCGGCTGTGCGTGGCGGCGGCGTGGTGGTGGCACCTGACCGGCGACAGGGCGGGCCGGGAGCTCCTTCGTCGGGCCGCGGCACTGGACCCGGGCGACGACGACGCGCTGCAGGCCAGGGTCCTGGTGTCGTTGGCGCTGGTGGGCGAGGTCGTGGGCCCGGACGCGGACACCTTCGCGGCGGCGGCGAGGGCGGCGGCGCTGAGCGAGGACACCGGCACGAGGTTGCTGGCACAGCAACTGACCGCGATCGGCCTGCTCCACGAGGACCTCGACGCGGCGCGCGCACTGGCCGTGCGAACCCACGACGAGGCGACCGAGGACCCGTTCAGCCGGGACGCGGCCGGGGTGCTGGTGGGCCTCATCGACCAGCTGGCCGACAACCACACGAGCGCACGCCAGTGGCTGGAGCGATCGGCACCGGCCCTCCTGAGCAGGGGCGACCGGGGAATAGCGACGACGGGCCTGGCCGCGCTGGCGATCGGCCAAGCCAACACAGGTGACCTGGCAGCGGCGGAGGAGACCGCGCACCGAGCCAGGGAAGCGGCCGCACCCCTGCACGACTTCGTCCGCTTCGGCACAGCGGCGTGGACCCTGGCACGGGTCACGGCGCTACGCGGCCGCCCATCGGAAGCGGAAACGATCCTGGACGAGCTGCAACGGGTGATCGACGAGGCGTCGACGCCACCGTACGTCCCGGGCTGGTTCGCGACGAGAGCACAGGTGGCACTGTGGCGCGGCGCGGTGGCGACGGCACTGGACTGGTGCGAACGCGAGCGGCACGCGTTCACCCCGGACCTGCTGCTGACCCACGCGGCGGCACTGCGCACCGCGGGTGACGAGGAGGGCGCGCGGCAACGCCTGGAGGAGGCGTCGGCGTCACCGACGCTGGCGGGCATGCCGTTGCTGAGGTCGGCGGCGCTGGCGGAACGAGCGGAACAGCTGGCCCCGACCGACCCGGTGGCAGCAGCGGACCTGCACCGCGACGCACTACGCGTCCGCCACGGACACGGCCTGGTCCTCGGCTGCGTCGACAGCCTGGAAGCACTGGCAACCCTGGCAGGCACACCGGACCGGTCGGGCCTGCTGTTCGGCGCGGCGGCCCGAGCCCGCGACGAGACCGGCTACGAGGCCGGACGTCCACAGGTCGAGTTGGGACTGGAGCGAGGCCGCGCACTCACGCTGGACCAGGCGGTGGACCGCGTACTGCGCGTCCGGCGGCTGGCGTCCCGCCCGGTGACCGGATGGGCGAGCCTCACCCCGGCGGAACGCTCGGTGGCGGAACTGGCGGTGCGCGGCCTGAGCAACCCGCAGATCGCGGCGGAGCTGTTCATCGGACGGGGCACGGTGAAGACCCACCTGGCCCGCGCCTACGCCAAGCTGGGCGTGGCCAACAGAACAGAACTGGCCCGCACATCAACAGAGGGCGACCCGGGACGTCGCTGACATCCCGCCTTCCAGACGTCGAGCCTCCGCCCCGAGCACCCAGCGCCGCGACAGCCCCGCCCGCGGAGCGGGCCCCAGCCCCGTGCACAAGCCAGGCGCAGCCCACAAAGACGGCGTGCAGGTAGACCCATCCTCGCCAAATCTCAGCACGCCGGAATCGTGAGGCCCCCTCCCCGAGAGCAGCCCGTCCGGCGAGGACACCACCCCACGCAGAGGCCACCAAAACTCCCGCTGACCAGCGAAAACAAGCCCCCAGTGCGTAACCTCAACCCCCACCCGATCCCGGGGGCCACCCGCCATGCCAGCCTACCGGTACCCACCGACAGAACCGGGCCGACAGCGGTCGGCTGTGGACAACCCGCCGCCCTGTGGACAACTCCCCGTGCGGGTCCGGTCACAGGACTCTGTGTTCTCTTTCACGCTTCGCGCCCGACGGGTTGACTTCCAGCCGGTTTGACAGGACTTTTGCTCAGAACAAACGAAAGATCGATCCAGATGTTGCGCCAAACGGGGTATTGCGAGACACGAGGACCCTAAGACACCCTGCATTGTGAGTTAGAGCACCGGTCTTCGATCGGGCCCTCAACGAAGTGGAGCGCCGGTGGGCCAGAGCCGCCCGGCAGACCAGGCCGGTCTGCGCCGAGGGAACCTCGCGCTGCTCGTGCGTACCCTCCGCGAGCACGGCGCGCTGTCCCGCGCGCAGTTGGCCGTGCGCTCCGGGCTCTCCAAGGCCACCGTCTCCAGCCTCGTCACCGACCTCGAGGCGCGCGGACTCGTGCACGACGCCGGGATCTCCGCCGGCGGCCAGGGCAGACCCGGGCAGCTCGTCGACCTGCGGCCCGACAGCGTGTGCGGTGTCGGGCTCGACGTGCACGTCGGGCACGTCGGCGCGTTCGTCACCGATCTCGGCGGGCAGGTCCTGTTCCAGCGACGGGTCACGGCGGACGTCCCGGGCATGGGGCCCGAGAAGACCCTGGATCAGCTCGCGCAACTCGCTGCCGAGGCCATGGCGGAGCTCAAGAACGCCGTCGGTGTCACGGTGTCCGTGCCCGGCCTGGTCGACACCGCCGCGGGCACCGTCACCTTCTCGCCGCGGCTGCGCTGGCGGGACGTGGCCGTCGCCGACGGGCTCGCCGCGCGTACCGGGCTCGCGCTCGACCGGATCGTCGTCGACAACGACGCGAACCTCGGGGCGCTCGCCGAGCAGGCCGACTCCGATGTCGCCGACCTCGTCTACCTCACCGGTGACTTCGGCATCGGCGGCGGCGTCATCGCGGGCGGCCGCCTCGTGCGCGGGTCGATCGGGTTCGCGGGCGAGATCGGGCACATGGCCATGGACCCGCTCGGGCCCTACTGCTCCTGCGGGCGCCGCGGCTGCTGGGAGACGCAGGTCGGGCTCGGGGCGCTGCTGCACGCCTGCGCCGACCCCGACGACCCGATCCGCGACCCCGGCCTCGACCTCGACCAGCGGATGCGGATGGTCCGCGCCCGCGCGGAACAGCACGACCGGCGCACGCTCGACGCGCTCCACCAGATCGGCACCGCCCTGGGGCTGGGCGTCTCGTTCCTGGTGAACCTGCTCAACCCGGCCGTCGTCGTGCTCGGCGGGTACTTCGCCGCGCTGCCGGAGTGGCTCGTCGAGCCGATCCGCAACCAGGTCGTGGCCCACGTTCTCGCACCCGGCGCGGGCGGCGCCAGGGTGGTCGGCTCGCGGTTGGGCTTCACCGCGGCGACCACCGGCGGCGCGCTGGCGTCGTTGCGCCGGGTGCTCGACGACCCGACGGTCGTGCCCGTCATCCAGACCGCCGAGGAACCAGAGGAGGCGCCGGCGTGAGCGAGAGCGAAGGAACGGGCGCTGTGAGCGATCCCGCTGAGGTGCTGTTGGCCATGTCCGGCATCGTGAAGACCTTCCCGGGTGTGCGTGCCCTCGACGGGGTGGACCTGGAGGTCCGCGCCGGCGAGGTGCACTGCCTGCTCGGGCAGAACGGTGCGGGCAAGTCGACGCTGATCAAGGTGCTCGCGGGGGCGCACCAGCCGGACGAAGGCGTGATCACCTGGCGCGGTGCGCCCGCGACGCTCGGCTCGCCGGTCGCCGCGCTCAAGCTGGGTGTCGCGACCATGTACCAGGAGCTGGACCTCGTCGAGGGGCTCTCGGTCGCGGAGAACATCTTCCTCGGCCACGAGCCCGCCACGTTCGGGTTCAGCAACCGCCGCGCCGCCCGCAACAAGGCCCGCGAGCTGATGGCCCGCCTCGGGCACCCGGAGATCCCGCCGAGCCGCGAGGTCGGGCTGCTGTCCGCGGCGGGCCAGCAGCTGGTGTCGATGGCACGCGCGCTCGTGCACGACGCCCGGCTGATCGTGATGGACGAGCCGACCGCCGCGCTCGCCGCCGACGAGGTCGACAACCTGTTCCGGGTCGTCGAGGACCTGACCGACGACGGGGTCGCGGTCGTCTACATCTCCCACCGCCTCGAGGAGATCCGCCGCATCGGCGACCGGGTCACCGTGCTGAAGGACGGCCGCACCGTCGGGTCGAACCTGCCCGCCGACACCCCGACCTCCGAGCTGGTCAACCTGATGTCCGGCAAGCAGGTCGAGACCGTCTTCCCGCACCGCGACGTGTCCACTGTGGACGAGGACAACGAGGTGCTGCGGGTCGAGAACCTGACGCGTGGCAGCGAGTTCTCCGACGTCAGCTTCACCGTGCGGGCCGGTGAGATCGTCGGCATCGCGGGCCTGGTCGGCGCCGGGCGCAGCGAGGTGCTCGAGACCGTCTACGGCGCACGTAAGGCCGACGCCGGTTCCGTGTGGGTGAACGGGAAGCGGCTCAAACCCGGCAGTGTGATCGCCGCGGTCGCCGCCGGGATCGGGCTCGCGCCGGAGGAACGCAAGAGCCAGGGCCTGCTGCTCGACCAGTCGGTCGCGAACAACGTGACGCTCGCGAGCCTGCCCGCGTACAGCAGGCTCGGGTTCACCGACCGCGGCAGGGAACTCCGCGACTCGCGGGCGACGCTCGAGCGGCTGGACCTGCGGCCCGCGGACCCGCGCCGCGAGGTGCGCACGCTGTCGGGCGGCAACCAGCAGAAGGCGGTCGTCGCCCGGTGGCTGGTGCGGGACACGAAGGTGCTGTTGCTGGACGAGCCGACCCGCGGCGTGGACGTCGGGGCGCGGGCCGAGCTCTACCGGCTGATCCACGAGCTGGCCGCGACAGGTGTCGCGGTGCTGCTCGTCTCCAGCGAGGTGCCCGAGGTGCTCGGGCTGTCCGACCGGGTGCTCGTGATGAGGGAGGGGCGGGTGCTCACCGAGGCACCCGCCGGCGAGCTGACGGAGGCGGCCATTTTGGACATGGTGATGGAAGGCAGCGAGGTCATGGCATGAGCGACGTGAGTGAGAAGACTCCGTCCACAGTGGAGGAACCGGTCCAGACGGGACCGACGAAGGGTGTGCGCACGCCGAGCGGGCTGCGGATGGACATCCGGCTGACCATCCTCATCGGCGTGCTCGTCGCGCTGTGCGCGGTCGGCTACGCCCTCAACCCGGAGTCGTTCCTCGGCGAGAGCAACATCTCCATCATGCTGCGGCTCGCCGCCGCGATCGGCGTGGTCAGCGTCGGCATGACGTTCGTGATCATCGCGGGCGGCATCGACCTGTCGGTCGGCTCGATGGTGGCGCTCGCCAGCGTGTGGATGACCACGGTCGCCACACAGGCGTACGGCCCGTTCGTGATGGTGATCTGCGCGCTGGCCGTCGGTCTCGGCGCCGGTCTCGTCAACGGCATGCTGATCGCGTACGGCAAGGTCGTGCCGTTCATCGCCACGCTCGCCATGTACGCGTCCGCGCGCGGTCTCGCCGAACGCCTGTCCGGCAGGCAGACGCAGACCGTGTCCGAGCAGGGCTTCCTCGAGTTCTTCCGCGGCGACATCCTCGGCATCCCGGTGCTGATCTGGATGCTCGCGCTGGTGTTCGCCGTCGGCTGGGTGGTGCTCAACCGCACCACGTTCGGCCGTCGCACGTTCGCGGTCGGCGGCAACGCGGAAGCCGCCCGGCTCGCCGGCATCAACGTCAAGCTGCACACGGCGATGGTCTACGGCATCGCCGGCCTGTGCTGCGGCATCGCCGCGATCATGGTCGTCGCCCGCACCACATCGGGTGCCTCGACCAACGGCATGTTCTACGAGCTGGACGCCATCGCGGCGGTCGTCATCGGCGGCACGCTGCTCACCGGTGGGCGCGGCACGCTGATCGGCACCCTCATCGGCGTGCTGATCTTCACCGTGGTGAACAGCATCTTCACGCAGAACAACCTCGACACCGCCACCCAGAACATCGCCAAGGGCGTGATCATCGTGGCCGCGGTGCTGCTGCAGACCGCGTCCGCGCGCACCCGCAAGTCAGCACGAACATAGAGCCTGCAACCGAAAACCCCGACACAGTAAGACCTTCAGTACAAGGGAGTACCCATGTCCATGGACCCGTCACTGGCCCGCCGCCGGTTCCTCTTCGGTGCTGGCGCGCTCGGCGCGAGCGCCGTGCTCGTCGGCTGCACCTCCAACGAGTCCGGTGCCGACCAGCCGCAGCAGGTCGCGCAGGGCGGTGGTGACAACGCCGCGAAGGGCAAGCAGGTCACCATCGGCTTCTCCGCGCCGGCGGCGGACCACGGCTGGATCGCGGCCATCACCAAGAACGCGCAGGCGCAGGCCGAGGCGTTCGAGGACGTCACGTTCAACGCCACCGAGGGCACGAACGACGTCAACCAGCAGATCGCACAGGTCGAGACGCTGATCAACGACAAGGTCGACGTGCTCGTGATCCTGCCGTTCGACGGCAAGGCGCTCACCGCGACCGGCCAGGCGGCGATGGACGCGGGCATCCCGGTGATCAACCTGGACCGCATCTTCGACACGCCGCTCGCGTACCGCACCTGGATCGGTGGCGACAACTACCGGATGGGTGTCAACGCCGGCAACTACATCGCCGAGCAGATGAAGGCCAAGGGCGTCTCGAACCCGGTCATCGGCGAGGTGGCGGGCATCGACTCGCTGCCGCTGACCCAGGAACGCAGCAAGGGCTTCAAGGACGCGCTCGCCAAGGCCGGTCTGCAGGTCGGGCCGCGGGTCGCGGCCGAGTTCACGGTGGAGTCCGGTGAGCGGCAGACCGCGAACCTGCTGCAGGGCGCCAGCAAGCTCGACGCGCTGTGGAACCACGACGACGACCAGGGCGTCGGCGTGCTGGCGGCGATCACCGCGGCCAACCGCACCGAGTTCATCATGGTCGGCGGCGCGGGTTCGAAGGCCGCGATGGACCACATCAAGGCGGACAACAACGTCCTGAAGGCGACCGTCCTCTACAACCCGTCGATGGCGTCCTCCGCCGTGTCGCTGGCCCGCCTGCTCGGCCAGTCGAAGGGCATGGGTGACCTCGCCGAGCACGAGATCCCCTCGTCGATCACGACCTACTCGGCCGTGGTCACGAAGGAGAACGTCGACGACTACATGGACGTCGGCTTCTCCTGATCGTGCCGGAAGCGGGTGTGTTGGCGAACTTCTTGGTGAAGAAGAAAGACGGAGGGTGAGATGACAGAGGGCAGCGGGGGACGGATCGGGGTCGGCATGGTCGGCCACGCGTTCATGGGTGCGGTGCACTCCCATGCGTGGCGGACCGCGCACCGGTTCTTCGACCTGCCGGTGACACCGGAACTCGCCGTGCTCGGTGGGCGTGACCTCGCGCGCACCAAGGCGGCCGCGGCGAAGTTCGGGTTCGCCAGCGTGCAGACCGACTGGCGTGAGCTGGTCAACTCGCCCGACGTGCAGATCGTGGACATCTGCACGCCGGGCGACTCGCACTGCGAGATCGCCGTGGCGGCGCTCGAGGCGGGCAAGCACGTGCTGTGCGAGAAGCCGCTCGCCAACACCGTCGAGGAGGCGGAGGCGATGACGGCGGCGGCTGAGGCGGCCAAGGAGCGGGGGGTGCGCTCCATGGTGGCCTTCAACTACCGCCGCGTGCCCGCCATCGCCTACGCGCGCAAGCTGATCGAGGCCGGTCGGCTCGGCGAGATCCGGCACGTCCGCGCGCTGTACCTGCAGGACTGGCTGTCCGACGAGAACGCGCCGATGACGTGGCGGCTGCGCAAGGAGTCCGCGGGCTCCGGCGCGCTCGGCGACCTCGGCGCGCACATCGTCGACGCCACGCAGTACCTCGTCGGCGAGCTGCTGACCGGGGTTTCCGCGCTCACCAACACCTTCGTCGCGAAGCGCCCCGACGAGTCCGGCGAGAAGATCGACGACGTGACCGTCGACGACGCGGCGGTCTTCTTCGGACGGTTCGCCAGTGGCGCCCTCGCCACCTACGAGGCCACCCGGTTCGCGCTGGGCCGCAAGAACGGCATGTCCGTCGAGATCAACGGCTCGCTCGGCTCGCTGCGCTTCGAGTTCGAGTCCATGAACGAGCTGTACTTCTTCGACGGCGCGAACGCGGACGACGAGGGCGGCTTCCGCCGCATCCTCGTGACCGAGCCGACGCACCCGTACGTCGGTGCCTGGTGGCCGCCGGGCCACCTGCTCGGGTACGAGCACACCTTCACCCACGAGGTCGTGGACTTCGTGCGCGCGATCCACACGGGGATCGACCCGGCACCGTCCTTCGCGGACGGGCTCCAAGTGCAGCGGGTGCTCGGTGCTGTCGAGCGCAGTGCCGAGAACGGTTCGGCATGGACGGAGGTCCAGTAGGTATGAGTGATTACACACCGCGTCCGGAGCACAAGTTCAGCTTCGGGTTGTGGACGATCGGGTGGCAGGGGGTTGACCCGTTCGGTGTCGCGACCCGCGCACCGATGGACCCGGCGTACGCGGTGGAGAAGCTCGCGGAACTCGGCGCGTACGGCGTCACGTTCCACGACGACGACCTGATCCCGTTCGGGTCGTCGGAGTCCGACCGGGAGTCGCGGATCGCGAGCTTCCGCAAGGCGCTCGACGCCACCGGCCTGGTCGTGCCGATGGCGACGACCAACCTGTTCGCCCACCCGGTGTTCAAGGAGGGCGGGCTCACCGCGAACGACCGGGACATCCGGCGGTTCGCGCTGAAGAAGGTCCTGCGCAACCTGGACCTGGCCGCGGAGCTCGGTGCGAAGACCTACGTGCTCTGGGGCGGCCGCGAAGGCGCCGAGTCCGGGGTCGCGAAGGACACCCGCGCCGCGTTGGACCGGTACAAGGAGTCGCTGGACATCCTGTGCGCGTACGTGCGGGAGCAGGGCTACGACATCCGGTTCGCGCTGGAGCCCAAGCCCAACGAGCCGCGCGGCGACATCTTCCTGCCGACGATCGGGCACGCGATCGCGTTCATCTCCGAGCTGGAGGAACCGGACCGCGTCGGCCTCAACCCCGAGGTCGGGCACGAGCAGATGGCGGGCATGTCGGTGGTCCAGGGCTACGCGCAGGCGCTGTGGCACGGCAAGCTGTTCCACATCGACCTGAACGGGCAGAACGGTCCGCGTTACGACCAGGACCTGCGGTTCGGCAACGGTGACGTGAAGTCGGCGTTCCTGCTGGTCGACCTGCTGGAGCACGGCGGCTACGACGGCCCGCGCCACTTCGACTTCAAGCCCGGCCGGATCGAGGACGAGGCCGGTGTCTGGGAGTCGGCGAAGGGCTGCATGCGCAACTACCTGATCTTCGCGGAGAAGGCGCGGGCGTTCCGCGCCGACCCGGAGGTCGCGGAGGCGCGTGCGGCGGCCAGGGTGGACCAGCTGTCGGAGCCCACGCTCGGCGCCGGGGAGAGCCTCGCGGACCTGCGCGCGGAGGAGCTCGACATCGACGCGGCCGCCGCTCGCGGTGCGGGCGTGGAGAAATTGGACCAGCTCGCACTCGAGCACCTATTCGGCACTCGTTAAGTCCGTACGGAAAAGCGGCGTCGCCCGACCGGCACGTCAGGCGACGCCGCAACACGGAAAGGAGTTCAAAACCCTTCTCGCGGTCCCCATTCGGTGAGAACAAGGAGAAGTTACCAGTGCGAGGGATCAGTAAGAGTAAGAATGCGGTCAAACCACCAGGGGTGAGGCGGGGACTACGCGGCGCATCGCGTTTCGCCGTGGCCGGACTGGCTTTGCTGACGGGAGTCGGTGTCGCCTCCGCGCAGCCGGTGAGCGCCTCGTCGGCCGAGGCCGATGCCACCGTCCTGGTGTTCTCCAAGACCGCGGGCTTCCGCCACGACTCCATTCCCGCGGGTATCGCCGCCATCAAGACGCTCGGCGAGAGCGAGGGGTTCGCCGTCGAGGCGACCGAGGACGCCACCGCGTTCACGGCCGACAACCTGTCGCGATTCGCCGCCGTCGTGTTCCTTTCCACGACCGGTGACGTGCTGAACGCCGACCAGCAGACCGCGTTCGAGAACTACGTCAACGGCGGCGGCGGGTACGCGGGCGTCCACGCGGCCGCCGACACCGAGTACGACTGGCCCTGGTACGGCTCGCTCGTGGGCGCGTACTTCCAGTCGCACCCGGCGATCCAGGAAGCCACGGTGGACGTCACCGCGCGGGACCACCCCTCGTCCGCGCCGTTGCCGTACCAGTGGACCCGCACCGACGAGTGGTACAACTACCGCTCCAACCCGCGGGCGAACGTCAGGGTCCTGGCCACACTGGACGAGTCGAGCTACGACCCGGGCAGCGGCGCCATGGGCGACGACCACCCGATCATGTGGTGCCACGCGCAGGAGCAGGGCCGCTCCTGGTACACCGGCATGGGCCACACGCAGGCGTCCTACGCGGAGCCCGAGTTCCTCGCCTCGCTGGCGGGCGGCATCAGGTACGCGGCCGGTCTGGAAGCCGCCGACTGCGCCCCCGCCGACGGCGGACCGACCGAGCCACCGGTCGACGGCGACTTCGACCAGATCACCCTCGCCAAGGGCGAGCCGAGCACGGGTGAGCCGATCGCGCTCGCCGTGCTGCCCGACCGCAAGGTGATCCACACCTCCCGCGACGGCCGCGTCTGGCTGACCACGCCGGAGGCCACGACCACCCTCGCCGGCCAGATCCCCGTGTACAACCACGACGAGGACGGCCTGCAGGGCGTCGCCATCGACCCGGACTTCGCCACCAACCGGTGGGTGTACCTGTACTACGCGCCCCCGCTCGACACCCCGGCCGGTGACGCGCCGGAGAACGGGACCGCGGCGGACTTCGAGCCGTTCAAGGGCCACAACCAGCTGTCCCGCTTCAAGCTGGGCGAGGACGGCAAGCTCGACCTCGCGAGCGAGCAGCAGATCCTGCAGGTCCCCGCGGACCGCGGCATCTGCTGCCACGCCGGTGGCGAGATCGACTTCGACGGGGCGGGCAACCTGCTGCTGTCCACCGGCGACGACACCAACCCGTTCGCCTCGGACGGCTACTCGCCGATCGACGAGCGGAGCACGCGCAACCCGGCGTTCGACGGCCAGCGGTCGGCGGCGAACACGAACGACCTGCGCGGCAAGATCGTCCGGATCACCGTCCAGGCCGACGGCTCGTACACCGTCCCCGACGGGAACCTGTTCGCGCCGGGCACCGAGAAGACCCGCCCGGAGATCTACGCGATGGGGTTCCGCAACCCGTTCCGGTTCGCCGTGGACAGGGAGACGGGCTGGATCTACCTCGGTGACTACGGTCCGGACGCCGGTTCGGCGAACCCCGCGCGTGGCCCGGCGGGCACCGTCGAGTTCAACCTGATCAAGGAGCCGGGCAACTACGGGTGGCCGTACTGCGTCGGCGACAACCAGCCGTTCATCGACTACGACTTCGCCACCGGCACGTCGGGGTCGGCGTTCGACTGCGCGGCGCCGAAGAACGAGTCCCCGAACAACACCGGTCTCGTGGACCTGCCGCCGGTGCAGCCGGCGTGGATCCCGTACGACGGCGGTTCCGTGCCGGAGTTCGGCACCGGTGGCGAGTCGCCCATGGGCGGCCCGGTGTACCGGTACGACCCGGCGCTGGACTCGCCGACGAAGTTCCCCGAGTTCTACGACGGCAAGAACTTCGCCTACGAGTGGGACCGCGGCTGGATCAAGACGATCGAGGTCGGCGCGAACGGCGAGCGCGGCGCGATCGAGCCGTTCTTCGACTCGATGGCGCTGACCCGCCCGATGAACATCGAGTTCGGCCCGGACGGTTCGCTGTACGTGCTGGACTACGGCAGCGGCTACTTCGGCGGCGCGCCGGACTCGGCGGTCTACCGGATCGACTACACCAAGGGCAACCGGACCCCGGTGGTGGAGCTGGCGGCGGACAAAACGTCCGGCCCGGCGCCGCTGACCGTGCGGTTCGACCCGACGGGCACGGCCGACGAGGACGGCGGTGACCTGACCTACGCGTGGGACTTCGACGGGGACGGCACGACCGACTCCACCGAGGAGACACCGGTCTCGCACACCTACGAAACGCCGGGCCAGTACACCGCGCACCTGGCGGTGACCGACGAGACCGGGCTGACCGGCGCGGCGAGCGTCGTGGTCACGGCGGGCAACACCGCCCCCACCGTGAAGCTCGACCTGCCGGTGAACGGCGGCTTCTTCGGCTACGGCGACACCGTGCCGTTCAAGGTCACCGTCACCGACCCGGAGGACGCGTCGATCGACTGCTCGAAGGTGACCGTGGAGTACATCCTCGGCCACGACAACCACGGGCACCCGCTGTCGCGGGCCACGGGTTGCGAGGGTGAGATCACCACGCCCGCCGACGAGGGCCACGGCCTGGACGCCGACGTGTTCGGCGTGATCAACGCGAGCTACACCGACACGGGTGCGCCGAACGCCCCGGCGCTGACCGGCTCGGACGAGATCGTGTTGCAGCCGAAGCTGAAGCAGGCCGAGTTCTTCACCGAGAACAACGGCACGCAGATCGTCAACGCGGCGGGTGCGAGCGGCGGCAAGCGCGTCGGCTACATCGACAACGGTGACTGGATCTCCTTCGACCCGATCAACCTGACCGGCGTCGACGCGATCGGCTACCGGGTGTCCTCGGGTGGTTCCGGCGGCACGATCACCGTCCGCAAGAACGCGGTGGACGGTCCGGTGGTGCAGACCGTGCAGGTGGCCAACACCGGCGGCTGGGACAACTACGTGGACATCCCGCCCGCGCCGATCACCGACCCGGGTGGCACCGGCCCGCTGTACCTGGTGTTCTCCGGCGGGTTCGACGTGGACAACATCCAGGTGCAGGGTGACGGCGTGGCCGGCCCGGCCGACCCGCGGGAGTGCACGCCGTTCACGCCGGAGGCGGGCTACCGCGCCCTCTACGACGGCACGGCGGCGAGCCTCGGGAACTGGAAGATGTCCGGTCCCGGCGAGTTCGTCCAGCAGGAGGACTGCACGATCCTGTCCACCGGCGGCATGGGCCTGCTCTCCTTCGAAGAGGAGTTCAACGCCTACAGCCTGAAGCTGGACTGGAAGATGGCCGGGGACGACAACTCCGGCATCTTCGTGGGCTACCCGGAGCCGGGCGACGACCCGTGGGTCGCGGTCAACCAGGGCTACGAGATCCAGATCGACGCCACGGACGCGCCGGAGAAGACGACCGGTTCGATCTACTCGTTCCAGTCGGCGGACATCGCGGCCCGTGACGGCGCGCTCAACCCGCCGGGTGAGTGGAACGCCTACGAGATCCAGGTCGTGGGGCAGACCATCAAGGTCTTCCTCAACGGGGTGCTGATCAACGACTTCACCAGCACCGACCCGGCCCGTGACCTCACGCAGGGGTTCGTCGGCATCCAGAACCACGGCAACGGCGACGACGTCTGGTTCCGGAACATCCAGATCAAGGAACTCGTGGACGAGACCGCGCCGGTCACGACCGCGACCTTCGCGCCGCCCGCGTCGACCGGCTGGCACCCGGGCACCGTCCCGGTGTCGCTGACCGCCGAGGACGAGGGCCTGGGTGTCGAGTTCATCGAGTACAAGCTGGACGGTGGCGAGTGGACCCGCTACACCGGCACGGTCGACGTGACCGGTGACGGTGAGCACACGCTGCTGTACCACGCGGTGGACCGGGCCGGTAACTCCGAGCCGTCGAAGGCGGCGACCATCAAGATCGACGCCACGAAGCCGACGCTCATGGTGGCCGGCGTGGCCGACGGGTACATCTACGGCGACGCCTCCGACGTGGTGCTGTCGTGGCACGCGGAGGACGCCACGTCCGGGGTCGCCTCGGTGACAGGGGCGCTGGACGGTGCGCCGATCACATCGGGGCGGGTGCTCGCGCTGTACCAGTTGCCGCTGGGCACGCACGGGTTCACGGTCTCCGCGACCGACACCGCGGGGAACGTGACGTCCCAGTCGCTGACCTTCGCGACGACCACGTCCCTGCGGGACATCAGGCAGCTGCTGGACCGCTTCCGGGCGACCAACCGGTTGTCGCAGTCGGCGTACCAGCAGCTGAAGAGCCTGCACGCCAAGGCCGCCAAGGCGGAGGCGAACGGGAACGACACCAGAGCGGTGCGTTACCTGGGCACGTTCGTGCAGCTGGCCACCGACGAGACGCTCGTCGGTGACGAGGATGTGCGCGCGGTCCTGGAGCGTGACGCCGAAGCGGTCATCGACGACATCGAGGGGACGAGTGCGCTGCCCCAGGCGATGACCAGGTGAAGCAGCCGGTGGGTCCGCGGTGTCGCACCGCGGGCCCACCGGAGTCACCTTTTGTTCGAGGAAGGAATTGCGGGATGGCGGGAACGGGTTTGTGGCTGGTCGGGGCGCGGGGCTCCGTGGCCACGACGGCCGTGGTGGGTCTGCTCGCGTTACGGGCGCGGCTCGTCGAGCCGGTCGGCTGCGTGACGGAGCGCCCCGAGTTCGCGGGCGTGCCGTTGGCGGCGTGGGAGGACATCGTGGTCGGTGGCCACGACGTCGTCCACACCCCACTGGAGAAGCGTGCCGAGCAGCTGGCCGACGCGGGCCTCATCCCGCACCGCGTACTGGCCGCCACGGCGACGGGCCTGCGCGCGGTGGACGCCCGCATCCGCGACGGCTACCACCCGGCGACGCACACGGGCGCGCAGGCCGACGCGGTGGCGCGGCTGGTGGCGGACATCACGGCGTTCCGGGCCACGCACGGCCTCGACCGCGTGATCGTGGTGAACGTGTCGTCGACGGAGCCGCCGGTGCCCGCGGTTCCCGAGCACTCCTCGCTGGACCTGCTGGAGGCCGCGCTCGCCGACCCGGCGAGGTCGGTGCTCCCGCCCAGCTCGCTGACGGCCTACGCGGCACTGCGGGCCGGTTGTCCCTTTGTCGACTTCACCCCGTCCCCGGGCGTGCGGCTGCCGGTGCTGCACGACCTGGCCGTGTCGCTGGGCCTGCCGTACGCGGGCTCGGACGGCAAGACCGGCGAGACCCTGCTGCGGACGGTGCTCGCCCCGATGTTCACCGCGCGTGCGCTGCGGGTCCGGTCGTGGGCGGGCACGAACCTGCTGGGCGGCGGCGACGGCGCCAACCTGGCCGACCCGGTGCAGGCGGCGGGCAAGCTGGAGTCGAAGGCCCGCGGCCTGGCGTCCCTGCTCGGCGAGGGCGTGACGGCGCCGCTGCACATCGACAACGTGCCGGACCTGGGCGAACAGAAGACGGCGTGGGACCACGTGTCGTTCGAGGGCTTCCTCGGCGCCCGGATGAACCTGCAGTTCACGTGGACGGGCCTGGACTCGTCGCTGGCCGCGCCGCTGGTGCTGGACCTGACGCGCCTGACGGCCGCCGCACACGCCGCGGGCCAGTCGGGCCCGCTCGCCTCGCTCGCGTTCTTCTTCAAGGACCCGGTCGCCACCGAAGAACACCGCTTCGCGCAGCAGACCGACATGCTGACCGAGTGGACGCGGACACTTGTCCACAACGAGCCCACCTATCCACAACCGACGGGTAACAACCCGGACCAGTCACCCCCCACCGATAAGATGGCAAGGCGGGACGCCCCCGGGAACGGGTGGGGGTCGGGTAACGCGCGCGCGAGCGACGGCAGCAGTGCCGACGGAGCCGCGTCGTGAAGGCGTTTCTGCAGCTTGTCAGGGCTCCCGCCGCGTTGACCGTCATCGGCGACACCGTCGCCGGGGCGGCCGCGGCGGGCAGGCCACTTCGCGGCAGGCGCTTGCTTCTCCCGCTGTCATCGGCATCCTTCTACTGGGCCGGGATGGCGCTCAACGACTGGGCCGATCGCAAGCTCGACGCCGTCGAGCGACCCGAACGGCCCATCCCGTCGGGGCGCGTCAGCCCCGACCAAGCACTCGCGGTCGCCGGCGGGCTCACCGCCGCGGGCCTGGGCCTGGCCCGCGCCGCCGGCGGCCGCGACACCCTCACGGTCGCCGTGCCCCTCGCGGCGGCGGTCTGGGCGTACGACACCTACCTCAAGAAGACGCCCGCCGGCCCCGCCGGCATGGCCGCGTGCCGCGCGCTCGACGTCCTCATGGGCGCCGGCGCGTCCGGTGCGCGCGCGGCCCTGCCCAGCGCGATGGCCGTCGGCGGCCACACCTACGGCGTCACCGCCCTGTCCCGCGGCGAGGTGCACGGGGCCTCCCCCAGGACCGCGCGCGCCGCGTTCGCCGGGACCGTCGCCACCGCCGCCACCTCGATCATCGGTGCCCGCACCTGGCGTGACCGGCTCGCCGCGCTCGCGTTCTCCGGCGCCTACTCCGGGCTCGTCGGCCGCGCCCAGTACGGCGCGACCCAGGACCCGTCCGCGCCGACCGTCAAGGCCGCCACCATGGCGGGCATCCACGGCATGGTCCCGCTGCAGGCCGCGCTCGCCGCCCGCCGCGGGTCGCTCCTCGGCGCGGTCGCGGTCGCCGCCGCGCTGCCCGTCGCACGCAGGCTCGCGAAGAAGGTGAGCCCGACATGAAGCTCGGGTACGGGACGAACGGCTTCGCGAACCACCGGCTCGACGACGCGTTGCGGATCATCGCCGACCTCGGCTACACCTCGGTCGCGCTCACGCTCGACCACCACCACCTCGACCCGTACGGCGAGGACCTCGCCAAACAGGTCGACCACGTGGCGAACCTGCTCGACCGGCTCGGCCTCGCCAGCGTCGTCGAGACCGGCGCCCGCTACCTGCTCGACCCCAGCCGCAAGCACCACCCGACGCTCGTGTCCGAGGACACCGAGCGGCGCGTCGACTTCCTCGTCCGCGCGCTGCGCATCGCCGCCGGGCTCGGCTCCGACGCCGTGTCGTTCTGGTCCGGCATCCGCCCGGCCACGGTGGACCCGGAGACGGCGTGGCGGCGCATGCGGGTCGGGGTCAGCCAGGTGCTCGACGCCGCGTCCGAACTGGACGTTCCGCTCGGCCTGGAACCCGAGCCCGGCATGTTCGTCGAGCACCTGTCCGACGCGCTGCGCCTCCGCGAGGAACTGGGCGCACCGCGGCTGCTCGGCATCACGCTCGACGTCGGCCACTGCGTCGCCGTCGAGCCCGTCGACGCGCCGACGTGCATCCGGCGCGCGGGCGACCTGCTCGTGAACGTCCAGCTCGACGACATGCGCCCCGGCGTGCACGAGCACCTCGAGTTCGGCGAGGGCGAACTCGACCTGCGCGCCACCCTGGCCGCGCTGTCCGAGATCGGCTACACCGGCGTCGCGGCGGTCGAGCTGCCACGGCACAGCCACGCGGCGCCGATCGTGGCCACCCGCGCGCTCGTCGCGTTGCAGACAGCACTGCAGGACGCGCCGGCGCCGGAGAAGAACCGCGATGACCCCGATCCGGAGTGGGTGAGCAAGGTGGACCATCCCTGGCTCGTCGAGGCCGAGCAGAAGATACGCCGTGACCCGGCGGCGATCGCCGCGTTGTTCCCGGCCGTCGGCCGCAAGGTCGGCCGCGCGCCGCTGCGTCCCGAGACCGACCCGCAGGGCCTCGTGCACGGCACCGTCGACGACCTCGCGCGCATGTGCCTGCTGGCCGTGCTCGCCGACGTGCTCGACGCGGGCAAGCTCGGTGAGGAGATCACGCAGCTCTACCGGTACGGCGACGACGCCGAGCGCCGCGGCGTGCTCCGCGGCCTCGCCTCACTGCCGGAGGCGACCGTGGCGACCGGGCTCGAACTCGTCAAGGACGCGTTGCGCGCCAACGACATCCGGCTCGTCGCCGCCGCGATGGGCGACTTCGCGGGCAAGCACCTCGACGCGCACAGCTGGCGGCACGGCGTGCTGAAGTGCCTGTTCGTCGGCGTGCCGCTCGCCGCCGTGTCCGAACTGGACGGCCGCACCGACACCGAGCTGTTGCGCATGGTCGGCGACTACGCCGAGGAACGCAGGGCGGCGGGCCGCGAGGTCCCCGCCGACGCCGTCACACTGCTGGAGGCACGCCCGTGAGGATCTTCGACCCGCACATCCACATGACCTCGCGGACCACCGACGACTACGAGGCCATGTTCGACGCCGGCGTCCGCGCACTGGTCGAGCCCGCGTTCTGGCTCGGACAGCCCCGCACCAGCGTCGCGTCGTACACCGACTACTTCGACTCACTGATCGGCTGGGAGCGGTTCCGTGCCGCGCAGTTCGGCATCCGCCACCACTGCACGATCGCGCTGAACCCCAAGGAGGCCAACGACCCGCGCTGCCGCGAGGTGCTCGACGTGCTGCCGCGTTACCTCGCGAAGGACGGTGTGGTCGCGGTCGGCGAGGTCGGCTACGACTCCATGACGCCCGAGGAGGACGAGGTGTTCTCCCGGCAGCTCGCCCTCGCGATCGAGCACGAGCTGCCCGCGCTCGTCCACACCCCGCACCGGGACAAGCTCGCCGGGACGCGCCGGACGCTGGACGTCGTCAAGGAGTCCGGCATCGAACCCGGTCACGTGCTCGTCGACCACCTCAACGAGCCGACCGTCGGGGTCGTCCACGAGTCCGGCTGCTGGATGGGCTTCTCCATCTACCCGGACACCAAGATGGACGAGAAGCGCATGGTCGCGATCCTGCGGCAGTACGGCACCGAGCGCATGATCGTGAACTCGGCCGCCGACTGGGGCCGGTCCGACCCGCTCAAGACCTACAAGACCGGGCTCGCCATGCTCGACGCCGGGTTCACCGAAGCCGACGTCGACAAGGTGCTGTGGCAGAACCCCGTCGAGTTCTACGGCCAGTCCGACCGGCTCGTGCTCGACGAACTGCCCGGGTTCTCGCCGTCGGCTGAAACGTTCGCCGGCAACTCGGTACTTCGCGGCGGCGGCAACACATGACCCCGCTGTCCTACTGCACCAACGTGCACCCGGCCGAGGACCTCGCCGGTGTGCTGGCGCAGCTCGACCGCTACGCCGAGCCCGTCCGGCGCCTCGTCGGCGTCGACGTGCTCGGCCTCGGCCTGTGGCTGCCCGCCGCACTGGCCGGGGAACTGGCGGCCGACCCGTCGCTGCGGACGAAGTTGCGTGCGGAACTGGACGCGCGCGGGCTGGAGGTGTACACGCTCAACGCCTTCCCGTACGGCGGTTTCCACGACGACGTGGTCAAACACTCCGTCTACCGTCCGGAGTGGACCGACGAGGCGCGGCTGCGGTACACGGTCGACTGCGCCACCGTGCTGGCCGACCTGTTGCCCGATTCCGCGACATACGGCTCGATCTCGACGCTGCCGCTCGCGTGGCGCACGCCGTGGTCGACGTCCGACGACGAGGTCGCCACCGCCGCGCTGACGTCGCTGACCGCGACGCTCGACCGGATGGCCGCCGAACGCGGCAGACCCATCCGGCTCGCGGTCGAGCCGGAGCCGGGCTGCGTGCTCGACACCGTCGCCGACGCCGTGGCGTGGCTCGCGCCCCGTGTCGACCCGCGCTACATCGGGTTGTGCCTGGACACCTGCCACCTCGCGGTGTCGTTCGCCGACCCGGCCGACACGGTCGCCGAGATCTACCGCTCTGGTCTCGAGGTCGTGAAGGTGCAGGCCTCCGCGGCGCTGCAGGTCGAGAACCCCGACACCGGCCCGGCCCGGCTCGCGCTCGCCGACTTCACCGAGCCGCGCTACCTGCACCAGGTGCGGGAACGCACGTCGACCGGGGAGGTGCTGGCGGCGGACGACCTGCCGCAGGCGATGACCGAGCTGCCCGGCCGCAACCCGTGGCGCGTGCACTTCCACGTGCCGCTGCACGCCCGGCCCGCCGCACCGCTGTCGGCGACGACGGACGTGCTGCGCACCGCGGTCACCACCTTGGCGTCTACTGTGGACGGTGTGCTGCCGCACGTCGAGGTGGAGACCTACACGTGGAGCGTGCTGCCCGAGACCGCGGGCAACGGCGGTGACACGGCACTGATCAGGGGCATCGCCGCGGAGCTGCGCTGGGCCGTGGCGAACCTGCTGGAACCGGGAGGAGTTCGATGACACAGCTCGTTGTGGTCGACGTGGTCGGGCTGACGCCGAAGCTGTTGCGGCACATGCCCAACCTGCGGGCGCTCGCGCACACCGGGTGGCAGGCCGAGCTGGGCACGGTGCTGCCCGCGGTCACGTGCAGCGCGCAGTCGACGTTCCTGACCGGCGCCATGCCGCGCGACCACGGGATCGTCGGCAACGGCTGGTACTTCCGCGACGTCGGCGAGGTGCACCTGTGGCGCCAGCACAACAAGCTGGTGCTGGGCGAGAAGGTGTGGGAGACCGCCCGCGCGGCGAAGCAGGACTTCCAGGTCGCGAACGTGTGCTGGTGGTACGCGATGGGCGCGACGACCGACATCACCGTGACACCGCGGCCGATCTACCACGCGGACGGCCGCAAGTCGCCCGACGCGTACGTGCGCCCGCCCGCCCTGCACGACGAGTTGGTCGGTGCGCTGGGCGAGTTCCCGCTGTTCCAGTACTGGGGTCCGACGGCGTCGCTGGCGTCGAGCGAGTGGATCATCGGCGCGTCCAGGAAGATCCTGCGTGAGCACCACCCGGACATGCTGCTGGTGTACGTGCCGCACCTGGACTACGACCTGCAGCGCTTCGGCCCGGACGCACCGCAGGCCACCCGGGCCGCCCGCGAGATCGACGCGGCGCTGAAGCCGCTGCTGGACGACGCCCGCAACGCAGGCGCGACCGTGGTGGCGCTGTCGGAGTACGGCATCACGAACGTGCGCAGGCCGGTGGACATCAACCGGCTGCTGCGCCGCGAGGGCCTGCTCGAGGTGTACACGCAGGACGGCATGGAGTACCTGGACCCGTGGGTGTCGCGCGCGTTCGCGGTGGCCGACCACCAGGTCGCACACGTGTACGTCGGCGACTCGGCGGACCTCCCGCGCGTCAAGGACATGCTCTCGCGGCTCGCCGGGGTCGACGAGGTGCTGGACCGCGCGGAGCAGGCCAAGTACGGCATCGACCACGAGCGCTCGGGGGAGCTGGTCGTCGTGGCGGACCCGGACGCGTGGTTCACCTACTACTACTGGCTCGACGACGACCGCGCGCCGGACTTCGCGCGCGGCGTGGAGATCCACCGCAAGCCCGGCTACGACCCGGCCGAGCTGTTCTTCAACCCGGCGGACAAGCTGGCGAAGGCCAAGGCGGGGCTGAACCTGGTGAAGAAGAAGGCGGGCCTGCGGTACGCGATGCAGGTGGTGCCGCTCGACCCGGCCCCGGTCCGCGGCTCGCACGGCAGGTTGCCCGACTCCGCCGACGACGGCCCGGTCCTGCTGTGCTCGGTGCCGGACGCGGAGCCGGGAGCCGCGGTGTCCGCCACCGGCGTACGTGATCTTTTGTTGCAGTTGCAGGGAATTCCGGAGGGAGTCCGACGATGAGTCGACCAGTCACGTTGTTCACCGGCCAGTGGGCCGACCTTCCTTTCGAGGAGGTGTGCAAGCTCGCCGCGCAGTGGGGTTATGACGGGCTGGAGATCGCGTGTTCCGGTGACCACTTCGAGGTCGACCGCGCGCTCGCGGAGGACGACTACGTCCAGAAGAAGCTGGAGCAGCTGGCTTCCCACGGCCTGAAGGTCTGGACGATCTCGAACCACCTGGTCGGCCAGGCGGTCTGCGACGACCCGATCGACGAGCGCCACAAGAACATCCTCCCGGCCCGCATCTGGGGCGACGGCGAACCCGAGGGTGTGCGCCAGCGCGCCGCCGAGGAGATGAAGGACACCGCCCGCGCCGCGGCCAAGCTGGGCGTGAACACGGTGGTGGGCTTCACGGGCTCCAAGATCTGGAAGTACGTGGCCATGTTCCCGCCGGTGTCCCAGGAGGTCATCGACGACGGCTACGCCGACTTCGCGCGGCGCTGGAACCCGATCCTGGACGTGTTCGACGAGGTCGGTGTCCGCTTCGCGCACGAGGTCCACCCGTCGGAGATCGCGTACGACTACTGGACCACGAAGAAGACCCTCGACGCCGTCGGCAACCGCGAGGCGTTCGGCCTGAACTGGGACCCGAGCCACTTCATCTGGCAGGACCTGGACCCGGTGGGCTTCATCCTCGACTTCGCGGACCGCATCTACCACGTGGACTGCAAGGACACGAAGAAGCGGTTCGACGGCCGCAACGGCCGCATGGGCAGCCACCTCGCGTGGGCGGACCCGCGCCGCGGCTGGGACTTCGTGTCCACCGGCCACGGCGACGTCCCGTGGGAGGAGTCGTTCCGAGCCCTGAACGCGATCGGCTACCAGGGCCCGATCTCCGTCGAATGGGAGGACGCGGGCATGGACCGCCTCCGCGGCGCGGAGGAAGCGGTCACGTTCATCCGGGCCCACCTGTTCGACAAGCCGGACGCGGCCTTCGACGCGGCGTTCTCCACAAAGGACTGACGCGGTCCGTGGTGGGGCGGCGATCGGTTGCCCCACCACGGATTCGGCCCCCGGTCCGTCCGGTCACGAACCGGTTCGTGATTCACCCCATCTCCACCCCGTCCCAATGGAGGGATCTGTCGTGGCTATTTCGAGAAGGTCCATGCTTCGTGGTGCCGCCGGTGCCGCTCTCGCGGTCGGCGCTGCCGGGGCTCTGCCCGGCATCGCGTCGGCCGAGGAGGCCGGGCGGGGCGGGCACCGGGGCCTGCGCGTGCCGAAGGACAAGATCAGCATCCAGCTGTACACCCTGCGGTCGATCCTCGAAACCGATCTCGAGGGCACGCTCGACGCGCTGGCCGACATCGGGTACCGCAAGGTGGAGCTCGCCGGTACCTACGGGCGCAGCGCCACCGAGTTCCGGCAGCTCCTGGACGCCCGCCGCATCAGGGCGACCTCCACGCACGTCGGCATCGACGGTGACATCGACCAGGCCATCGCGGACGCGAAGATCCTCGGCAACCTGCGCAGCAACGTCGCGTGGGCGAACTTCGGCACCATCGCCGAGTGGGAGGCGTTCGCCGACCGGCTCGAGGCCGCGGGCAAGGCGTACCGGCGCGCGGGCATCGGGTTCGGCTACCACAACCACAACCACGAGTTCCAGGCCATCGACGGCGTGCGGCCGTACGACGTGCTGACCGGCCGGACCTCCCGGCGGAACGTCAGCCTCGAGATGGACCTGTACTGGGTCGTGGTCGCCGGCGCGGACCCGGTGCACGAGTTCTACAAGATCGCGGGCCGCGTCAAGCAGTACCACGTGAAGGACCGCGCGCCGGACGGCGGCTTCGCCGACCTCGGCGAGGGCACCATCGACTTCCGGCGGATCTTCCGTGCGACCCGGCCGCTGGAGGTCGAGGAGTACATCGTCGAGAACGACCAGCCGGTGGACGCGCTCAAGTGCGCCGAGACGGGCTACGACTACCTCGCCAACCTGCGGTTCTAGGACGCGGCGTTCGGCCGGTCCGCGTGGTGGCCGAACCCGCATAGACTCGATCTCGGAGGTGTTGACCATGCCGCTGGTGGTCGGGGTCGACTCGTCGACCCAGTCCTGCAAGGTGGTTGTGCGTGACGCGGAGTCCGGCGCCCTCGTGCGCAGTGGTTCCGCCCCGCATCCCGACGGGACCGAGGTGGCCCCGGCGGCGTGGTGGACCGCGCTGCGGTCGGCGATCGACCAGGCGGGCGGCATCGACGATGTCGCCGCCGTGTCGGTCGCCGGCCAGCAGCACGGCATGGTCTGCCTGACCGAGACCGGCGAGGTCGTCCGGCCTGCGCTGCTGTGGAACGACACCCGTTCCGCCCGGGCCGCGACCGATCTCGTCGACGAGCTGGGCGGCCCCGCCGCGTGGGCTGACGCGGTCGGCGTCGTGCCGGTCGCGTCGATGACCGCGAGCAAGCTCCGCTGGCTCCGCGACCACGAACCCGACGCGGTGGCCCGCACCGCGGCCGTGTGCCTGCCACACGACTACCTGACGTGGCGCCTGTCCGGCGGCGGCCTCGACCGCCTGACCACCGACCGCGGCGACGCGTCCGGCACCGCGTACTTCTCCGCCGCTACCAACACATATCGCACCGACCTCCTCGAGTTGGCGTTGGGCAAGGTGCCTGCCTTGCCGAAGGTGCTCGGCCCGTCCGACGACGCGGGCCGCACCCCGGCCGGTGCCCTGCTGGGTGCGGGCACCGGCGACAACATGGCCGCCGCGCTCGGCGTGGGCGCCGAACCGGGTGACGTGGTCGTCTCCATCGGCACGTCCGGCACCGCGTTCGCGGTCGCCGACAAGCCGTGCGCCGACGCCGCCGGACTGGTGGCCGGGTTCGCCGACGCCACCGGCCGCTTCCTCCCGCTTGTGTGCACCCTGAACGCGGCCCGCGTACTGGACGCGGTGGCCCGCATGCTGGGCGTCGACCACGACCGGTTCGCCGAGCTCGCGCTGTCCGGCCCACCGGGAGCCGACGGCCTCACCCTCGTCCCGTACCTGGAGGGCGAGCGCACCCCCAACCTGCCGGAAGCCACGGGCGCGATCCACGGCCTGCGCCTGGCGAACGCGACCCCGGCCCACCAGGCTCGCGCGGCCGTCGAGGGCATGCTGTGCGGCCTGGCGGACGCATTGGACGCCCTTGTGGCACAAGGCGTCCGCACCGACCGGGTGCTGTTGGTCGGTGGTGGCGCGCGGTCGGCGGCCGTCCGCCGCATCGCCCCCACCGTCCTCGGCCGCCCGGTGCTGGTCCCGGAGCCCGGCGAGTACGTGGCCGACGGCGCCGCCCGCCAGGCCGCGTGGGCTCTCGCGGGCGGCAACGCCCCACCCAACTGGCGGCTGGGCGCGACGCAACGCGTCGACGGTGATGTCACTCCCGGCCTACGCGAGCGCTACGCGGAGGCCCGGGAAAAGATCGTGGATCGCGGCCCGGCCTGAGTCGGACATATCGCGCCTGCTAGAACTGCTGGTACCAACGGGCTGACCCGCGGCCTGGCAGACCCAAGGGAGTAGTTCTCGTGGAGTTCGTCCGCCTCCTTCTGGTGTTCCTGCACCTGCTCGGCATGGCGCTGCTGGTGGGGATGTTCCTGGTTCAGCGCAGGCAGCCCGCGGATGCGCCGCTGAGCCAGGGCTGGCTGCACGTCGCCGCGCTCCAGCTGATCACCGGGCTGGCCCTGCAACTCCTGGCGCCGACCACGGACCAGGACTACAACGGGATGAAGCTCGGCATCAAGACGCTGATCCTGCTGGTGATCGGCGTGCTGGCCCTCGTGTACGTGATCCGCCGAGTGCCCGCCCCGAAGTGGTTGCCGCCGTCGCTGGTCGGACTCGTCGTCGTGAACGTGGGTATCGCTGTCTTCTGGACCTGACCGGCCTACGTGGACTGGCTGCGCAGGATGCTGAGCACTTCGGACATCTGACTGTCGATCGTGTCGAACCGCACGTCGTGTGCGGCGACCAGTTGCCTGAGGCGCTCGAGTTCCTCGCTGTGGTCCCGCGTGTGGCGGCTGTAGAGGTTCATTTTCGACTCGAGGAGCCTGAGCGACTGCTCGTGCTCGGGGGGCAGGAAGTCGAGGGGCGACGACAGGCTGACCGCAGGTGACTGGGTGAGAATCCGCTCCAGACGGTTGAAGCGTTCGTCGACTCGGGTCGTGAGGTTGCCGACTTCGGTTGTCAGGTTGTCGACGTTGGTTTCGACACGGCCGACTCGGGTCGAAAGGTTGCCGACCTCCGTTGTCAGCCGCTCGACGCCGGCATCGGTTTTCTTGCCCTGCTTGTAGATCTCCTCGATGTCGTTCTTGTTCTGTTCGCATCTGCGAGTCAGCTCTTGGGATGTGTTGAAGAAGGCCACGGATCGGATCCTAACTTCGGGGTGGCCGCGCTGGGCGGCTTCACATTTGTGTCGGTAGGGTGGTTACTGGTCGGTAGGTTCATGGGCTCGCGGAGGGTGTTTGCGCATGTCAGTGGGTCGGGAGTTCGACGTCGTGCTCTTCGGTGCCACCGGGTTCACCGGGGGCCTCACGGCCGAGTACCTGGCGGCGCATGCGCCCAACGGATGTCGGTGGGCGATCGCCGGTCGGTCGCGGGAGAAGCTCTTGGCACTTCGGGAGCGGCTCGCCGAAATCAACCCCTCGTGTGGTGATCTCGACTTGCTCGTCGCGGACGTGACCGACCGTGAATCCCTGCGGGCCGTTGTCATGCGGACCCGGGTGGTCGTCACCACCGTCGGGCCTTACTTGCGTTACGGGGAACCACTTGTCGCTGTCTGTGCGGAGACCGGAACCGACTACCTCGACCTGACCGGTGAGCCCGAGTTCGTCGACCGGATGTACCTCGACCACCACGACGCCGCTGTCGCGAGTGGAGCGCGGATCGTGCACTCCGCCGGGTTCGACTCCATTCCTTACGACCTCGGGGTGTTGTTCACCGTCGAACAGCTGCCCGAGGGGGTGCCTCTGGACGTCCAGGGATACGTGTCCGCTTCCGCGTCCTTCTCCGCCGGGACCTACCACTCCGCGATCACCGCGTTCTCCCGGTTGCGGCAGATGTCCGCCATCGCCCGCAGGCGGCGTCAGGTGGAGGGGCGGCCCGAGGACGGCCGGGTCGTCCGTGGCGCCAAGGGACGGCCCCGGTTCGAGAAGGACGTCGAGTCGTGGGTGCTTCCCGCGCCCACCATCGACCCGCAGGTCGTGCTGCGGTCCGCTCGCGTGCTCGACCGGTACGGGCCCGCGTTCCGCTACGGGCACTACCTCGCGGTCAAGAAGCTGCCCGTCGCCGCCGGGATCGTCGGCGCCGTCGGGGCCGCGGTCGTGCTCGCGCAGGTGCCGCCGACCCGCGACTGGATGCTGTCGCGCATGGCGTCCGGGGACGGGCCGACGCGGGAACGCCGCGACAAGGCCTGGTTCCGGGCGCGGTTCGTCGGCACGGGCGGTGGCCGCCGGGTGGTCACCGAGGTGTCCGGGGGTGACCCCGGCTACGGGGAGACCGCCAAGATGCTGGCGGAGTCGGCGCTCTGCCTCGCCTTCGACGACCTGCCGAAGACCTCGGGTCAGGTGACGACGGCTGTCGCGATGGGGGACAAGCTGATCCGCCGACTGGTGCGTGCCGGGTTGGCGTTCCGGGTGGTGGAGTGAGTCGCTGCATGCCGTCGATCGTGCCCCGGAACGCCGACGGGCGCCGGGGGCCGACGCGGATCTGTGGACAAGTCGGCCGGCTGTGGACAACTCGGCCGGATGGCCGGGTGTGATTCGGCGAACTGTCGGTCGTGGGTGGTAGGGGGCGTGAGAGGCTGCCGGGCGTGCGTGTGTTGAAAGCGCTCGCCGGCCTGCTCCTCGCCGGTGGCGTCGCGGCGGGGGTGGCACCGCAGGCAGTGGCCCAGCCCCAGGAGCGACCGCCCAAGCTGGACGTTCAACAGGCCATCCGCGAGCTGGCCGACCAGCGGATCCACCGTGCTCCCGGCGCTGTCGCCACCTTCGACGAGGACCTGGTGCGGTCCGCGCTGGGCGACGACACCTGGCTCGTCGTCGCCCCCTACACGGGCCGCATCGAGGCGGGGAACAACTACGCGGACGGCGACGCCCACGACGAGGAAGTGAGCCGGCCGCTGCGGGAGTGGGCCGAGAAGAACCACAGGAACCTGATTCTTGTCGAGGGCATCAGCGTGTCCCTCCACGGCGACGCCGGCATCATGGCGACCGCCGCGAACATCCCGGAACTGCGGCAGATCACCGCCTACCTCGACGTCACGATCCCGGTGGTCTACGCGGCGCGCTACGCCGACGACGAGGACACGGCGGCGGACTTCGACGTCCCGCTCACCGCGCCCGTGCGGCCCACCACGGCGCAGGTCGACGACCTCGCGGCACGGCTCCGCGCCGACCGCGTCCACAACGCACCCGGCCGGGACGACCCGATCGACCCCCGCATGGCGCAGGTCGCGAAGAAGTACGGCATCGACGTCCGCATCGCCGCGTTCCCCGCGCCCGCCCGCGGCGAGCCGATCGTCGACTACGCGCCTGAGCTGCTCAAACGGTTCCCCGACGACGTCATCATGGTCGCCACCGGCCGATGGCTCGACGTCGCGGCACGCGAACAGGCCAAGGCCGACTCCGCCCGTGACTACGCCTACGGTCGCTTCGAGATCGGGAGCTTCCGGCAGGGCAGCCTCATGCAGGACCGCGTCGGCACCGTTCTCGAACGGCTCCAGTCGCTGCTCAGGAACACCGCGTACGGGCGTCCGCAGCCACCACCGCAACCCCGGCCCCAGCCCTACGACGTGCGGCAGACCATCAACACCTTCACGCCGTGGGTGCTGCTCGGCTCCGCGCTGGTCCTCGGCGGCGCCGGCCTCTACTCGTGGCGCCGGGCCCGGGCGGACCGGGCCGACGTCGAACGGCGGGCGATGCGCAGGGAGAGCGCGCGGGCCATGGCGAAGATCGGTGCGCTGGGCGCGCGGCTGCTCGCCGAGGAGGAACGCGGCGAGACGCCCAACGCGGCCGCCGCGGAACGGCATGCGACCGCACGGCACCTCTACGACGAGGCACTCACCGCCGAGGCGATGGCCGAGGTCACCGCCATCGCCGAGGAAGGGCTCGCCGTGGAGGTGTCGGCGTGAGGGCGAGCACCAGGAAGCGCCTGGAGGTCCAGCTGCGGAAGGACCACTGGTTCGGGCTGCCGCGCTGGCTCGTCGTGGCGCTCGCGGTGGCGGTCCTCATCGGCTACGGCACGTTCGGCAGGCCGACGAAGGAACCGGCGCCGGTGTCCGACCAGGTCCAGACGATCGTCGAGGGCCTGCGCACCACCTCGGTCCACGCGGCGCCGGACTCGCCGGGCAAGGTCGACGTGGCCCGCACGAAGGACCTCATCGGCGACCGGCCCATCGTGGTCGTGCTGCTCGGCGCGAACACGCAGTCCACCTGGGACCCTTTCGACGACCACGGGCCCGATCTGTGCGAGCAGGTCGCGGACGTCGTCACGACCTCGCTCGTCATTCTTTACGGACGTGAATACCACGGCGACTACGGCCCGGACTTCTGCGTCGGCCCGGAGTTCTCGAATCCGCAGAACCCGGTGGAGCCGGACAACTACGACTTCGTACTGATCGCGCGGGCCGAGATCGGCTGGCGCTACCGGGTGACCGAGGACGACCTGTTCCCGCAGATCGAGGAGTTCGTCTTCGCGTTCGACGAGCAGGCCGCGAAGGACTATCCCGGAGGGACGCCGCGCCGGGCGGTGGTGGTGCCGCCGCCACCGTCGCCGGACACGCTGCAGACGTGGCAGATCATCCTGTCGCTCGCGGGCATCCTGGCGGGCACGGTCGCCCTGTTCGTCGCCCTCCGCCTGGTCGCGAGGGGCGTCACGCGGCGGGCCACCCAGGGCGCCGACCTGCGCACGAGGACCGAGGCGGCGAGTGCCCGCATGAACCGGCTCGCCGACGTCGTGCTGCACCCGCCGCCGCCCGAGAACGCCGCGCAGGCACGCAGGCAGGCTGACCTCGCGGGCGAGTACGTGCTGGTCCTGGGCGAGTTCGAGGCGGCGAACACCCGCTCGAAGCTGATCGCGGTCGACAAGCGGCTCGCTGAGCTGGAGAAGGAGACGGTCTCGTGATCTGGGTGTGGATCGGCATCGCCGTGGTGGTCGTGGCGGCGGGTGCGCTCATCCCGGTGCTGTCCGGCCGGGACCACCGGCTGCGCAGCAACGACGAGGCCGTGGCCGCTCGTTCGCGCTACCACCAGCTCGGCCACTACGTCGAGGACGGCGTGGAAGAGCTTGAGGACGAGCAGGCGATGGCGTTGCTGCGAACGGCCTACGAGCGGTACAACACAACAGGTGCGACGCTTGCTCGTGCGAAGACCGAAGAGGACTTTCTGCTGGCCATGCGGATAGCGGAAGAAGGCCTCGTCGCAGTGGCCGAGGCCTATGCCCGAATCGGGCGAACGGGCCCACGGATCAAGAAACAAAAGCGTCACAAATGACCTCACCGCACGCGCGCGATCACTTTCGGTACTAGTCTGCGCGCGCTCGAAGAACGATTGGGTCACGCGGTCCTACGCGGCGGTAGCACTTCCGCGACCGCAGAGTACGGTCTCGCCAATAAGTCGGCGTTCGGCGCTTGGCCGGGCGTGTCAAGAAGAAGGCGGAGGGAGAAAGCCTTGCGCTTCAAGCGGGGAGTCGCGGTCACCGCGATCGCGCTGACCAGCGTGCTGTCCGTGGTCGGATGTGCGAAGGATTCGGGATCCTCGAACAGCCCAGCGGGCGGCGACAACAGCGCCGCGGGCTGCAAGACCGTGGACAAGCCGGCGGCGGCGTCCGGAGGGACGTCCACAACCGACGCCGCGGCAGAGGTGGACGGCAGCGCGCTCAAGGTCGGTCT
This sequence comes from Actinophytocola sp. NPDC049390, assembly GCF_044466355.1. NCBI lineage: Bacteria > Bacillati > Actinomycetota > Actinomycetes > Pseudonocardiales > Pseudonocardiaceae > Actinophytocola > Actinophytocola sp. NPDC049390. The sequence goes on along the minus strand of NZ_JBITMQ010000018.1, from coordinate 94,145 downwards.
GGCCTTCGACATCGGCGGCCGTGGTGACGCGTCCTTCAACGACTCGGCTGCGGCAGGCCTGGACAAGGCCATCGCCGACATCGGCGTCAAGAAGGAGAACACCAAGGAGCTGACCGCCACCGACCAGGAGAGCGAGGACGCCAAGCTGACGCGTCTGCGCCAGCTGGCGCAGGAGAAGCACAACCCGATCGTGAGTGTGGGCTTCGCGTACTCGGACGCCACCGCCAAGATCGCCAAGGAGTTCCCGAACACCCAGTTCGCCGTGGTCGACGGCTTCGTCGAGAACGCGCCGAAGAACGTCACGTTCCTGGGCTTCGCGGAGCACGAGGGCTCGTTCCTCGTCGGCGTCATCGCCGCGCTGAAGAGCGAGAGCTGCACGATCGGCTTCGTCGGTGGCGTGAACGTGCCGCTGATCCAGAAGTTCCAGGCCGGCTTCGAGCAGGGTGTGAAGACCGTGTCGCCGGACGCCGAGGTCGTCTCCAAGTACATCACCGAGGCGGGTGACCTCACCGGCTTCGCCGACCCGCCCAAGGGCCAGGTCGCCGCGAAGGGCCTGATCGACCAGGGTGCGGACGTCGTGTACCACGCCGCGGGCGCCTCCGGTAAGGGCGTGTTCGCCGCCGCCAAGGAGGCCAACGTGATGGCCATCGGCGTCGACTCCGACCAGTACAACCAGAAGACGGTCGCCGAGTACAAGGACGTGATCATCACGTCCATGCTCAAGCGGGTCGACGTCGCGGTGTTCGACTACATCTCCGCGGTCGCCGCGAACGACCTCGCCGGCCTGCCGCAGGTCTTCGACCTGAAGGTGGACGGCGTCGGCTACTCCGAGTCGGGCGGCAAGATCGACGCCGACACCAAGGAGTGGGTCGAGGCGTACAAGCAGCAGATCATCGAGGGCAAGATCAAGGTCAAGGACACCCCCTGAGAAAGCCCTGAACGTGTGACGCCCGTGGGTGTGTGGCGAACCAGCCGCGCACCCACGGGTCTTTCCTGTGAGGAAGGGTCTCCATGACCGACACCGAGGTCGACGCGGCGACCGACACGGACGCGCGACCCGTGCCCGCCGTCGTGCTCGCCGGCATCACCAAGCGCTTCCCGGGTGTCGTCGCCAACAGCGACGTCAGCCTGACCGTGAGAGCGGGCGAAGTGCACGCCCTGTGCGGCGAGAACGGCGCGGGCAAGTCCACCCTGATGAAGATCCTGTACGGGATGCAGCCCCCGGACGAGGGCACCATCGAGGTGAACGGCGAGCAGGTCCGCTTCAAGTCCCCGTCGGACGCGATCGCGGCGGGCATCGGGATGGTGCACCAGCACTTCATGCTGGCCGACAACCTGACCGTGCTCGAGAACGTGGTGCTCGGCGCCGAGAACATGTTCGGGATCGGCAGGCGCGCGCGGGCGCGGGTGCGTGAGCTGGCCGGCTCGGTCGGCCTCGAACAGGACCCGTCGACGCTGGTCGAGCGGCTCGGCGTGGCCGACCGGCAGCGCGTGGAGATCCTCAAGGTGCTCTACCGCGGCGCGCGGATCGTCATCCTCGACGAGCCGACCGCCGTGCTCGTCCCCCAGGAGGTCGACGAGCTGTTCGACACGCTGCGGACCATGCAGGCGGACGGCTACACGTTCCTCTTCATCTCCCACAAGCTCGACGAGGTCCGCGCGATCGCCGACTCGATCACGGTGATCCGCCGCGGCACCACCGTCGGCACGGTCGACCCGAAGACGGTCAGCTCCCGCCAGCTCGCCGAGATGATGGTCGGCTCCGAGCTGCCGAGCCCCGAGACCCGGACCTCCACGGTCACCGACAAGGAGGTCCTGCGGGTCGACGGCCTCGTGCTGGAGACCCCGGACGGCCGCCGCATCCTCGACAACCTGGACCTCGTGGTCCGCTCCGGCGAGGTGCTCGGCATCGCGGGCGTCGAGGGCAACGGCCAGACCGAGCTGGTGGAGGCCCTCATGGGCATCCGCAAGGCCGCGTCCGGCCGGGTGTCACTGAACGGCAGGAACCTCACCCGTGCCGGCACGCTGGCCCGCCGTGAAGCGGGCATCGGCTACATCCCCGAGGACCGCACCCGCCACGGCCTGCTGCTCACCGAGCCGCTGTGGAAGAACCGCATCCTCGGCTACCAGACCCGCAAGCCCACGTCGAACGGCGCGTTCCTCGACATCACGGGCGCCCGCCGGGACACGAAGCGGATCGTCGAGGACTTCGACGTCCGCACCCCCAGCATCGAGGTCACCGCGGCCTCGCTGTCCGGTGGCAACCAGCAGAAGCTCGTGATCGGCCGTGAGCTGTCCGGCGACCCGGTGCTGCTGATCGCCTCCCACCCGACCCGCGGCGTCGACGTCGGCGCGCAGGCCGCGATCTGGGACCACATCCGCAACGCCCGCGCCGCGGGCCTCGCCGTGCTGCTCGTGTCGGCCGACCTCGACGAGCTGATCGGTCTGTCCGACTCGATCAAGGTCATGCTGCGCGGCAAGTTCGTCGCCGACGCCGACCCCGCGACCGTCACGCCGGAGGACCTCGGGTCCGCCATGACCGGCGCCGGTGTCGTGGACTCCTCGGGCGTGCTGGTGACGGAGACTGGAGGTAACCCATGATCGCCCGGCTGCGTTCGTCGCTGCTGGCGCCCGTCCTCGCCGTCGTCTTCTCCGCGGTGCTCTGCGCGGTCGCGCTGCTCGCCTCGGGGGCGAACCCGGCGGAGGCGCTCGGCGTGATGATCGGCCACGTCGGGAAGGGCCAGGTCGCGGTCAACATCGTCAACTCGACGGCCATCTACATGCTGGCCGCACTGGCCGCCGCCATCGGGTTCCACATGAACCTGCTGAACATCGGTATCGAGGGCCAGTACCGGGTCGGTGCGCTGGTCGCGGCGATCGTCGGTGGCGCGCTCGTGTTGCCGCCGGTGCTGCACTGGCTGATGATCCTGCTGGTCGCGGCCGTCGCGGGCGCCGCATGGGCGGCACTGCCCGCGATCCTGAAGGTCACGCGCGGCGTGCACGAGGTGCTCTCCACGATCATGATGAACGCGATCGCGTTCGGTCTGGCCGCGTACCTGATCCGCCGCGACCAGTTCGGCATCCTGGTCGGCAACAACGTGTCGACCGAGCCGATCGCCGAGTCCGGCCAGGTGCCCGGCATCGACCTGGGGGATCGCGGCACGATCTTCGGGCTGGTGCTGCTCGCGGGCGCGGCGGCCGCCGTCTACGGCGTGGTGATGAACCGGACCCGGTTCGGCTTCGAGCTGAAGGCGTCCGGTCTCTCGCCGACCGCCGCCGCGGCCGGTGGCGTGAACGCCAAGAAGATGATCGTGGTGTCGCTGCTGGTGTCGGGTGCCGTCGCGGGTCTGGTCGGCATGCCCGAGATCCTGGGCCGCGACCACGCCTACACGCTGAACTTCGCGTCCGGCTACGGCTTCGCGGGCATCGGCATCGCGCTGCTCGGGCGCAACCACCCGGTGGGCATCGCGTTCGGCTCGCTGCTGTGGGCGTTCCTGGAGAAGGCGAAGGGCGCGCTCGACAACGTCGGGGTGCCGAGGGAGATCGCGACGATCATGCAGGGCACGATCGTGCTGTCCGTGGTGGTCGCGTACGAGATCGTGAAGCGCATGGAGCTGGCCGCCGAGCAGCGGCGCGTCGGCCAGGCCACGGGTGCCGCGATCGCGCCGACCGAGGAGGGCGCTGCGAAATGAGTATGGTCGAAGTGCAGCCCTCGACGCCCGCGGGCATGACGATGACGCCGCCCCCGCGCAAGCGGGTGCTGCCCGGGTGGGCGATCTTCGCGCTCGGCGTCGTCGCGGTGGTCGGCGTGCTCGCCACCACCTCCTACCTGACCGGCGAGCCCGCGCTGACGTCGTCGTCGACGATGCAGAACACGGTCACGCTGGGGCTCCCGATCCTCCTGTGCGGTCTCGGCGGCATCTGGGCCGAACGCTCCGGCATGATCAACATCGGTCTCGAGGGCATGATGATCCTCGGCACCTGGGGCGCGGCGTGGGCCGGTGTCCTGGGGCTCGGCCCGTACGGGTCGGTGCTGTTCGGGGCGTTCTTCGGCGCGCTCGGTGGCGCGCTGCACGCGATCGCGACGGTGTCGTTCGGCGTCAACCACATCGTGTCCGGTGTGGCGATCAACCTGCTCGGCGCCGGGGTCGCGAAGTACCTGTCGACGCTGATCTTCCAGCCGCTGTCGGACAACCCGCGTGACTCGCCGCCGATCGAGCGGTTCGACACGTTCTCCGCCCCGGGCCTGTCCGACTGGCTCGGCGAGCTGGAGGCGGAGCAGCGCGCGGTGATCTCCGACGTCGCGGGTCTGCTGCGCGGACTGGTGACGCGCGTGTCGCCGATGCTGATCATCGGGATCCTGCTGGTGTTCGCGACCTACCTGGTGCTGTGGCACAGCCGGTTCGGCCTGCGGCTGCGGTCGTGCGGCGAGAACCCGGTGGCCGCCGAGTCGCTCGGGGTGAACGTCTACCTGCACAAGTACATCGCGGTCATCGCCTCGGGAGCGCTGGCGGGCATCGGTGGTGCCGCGCTGGTGCTCGGCTCGAGCCCGTCGATCTACTCGGAGGGCCAGACCGCGAACCGCGGCTTCATCGGCCTCGCCGCGATGATCTTCGGCAACTGGCGGCCGGGTGGCACGCTCGCCGGCGCGGGCCTGTTCGGCTACGCGGACGGCCTGCGGCTGTCGTCGGGGCCGGAGACGGTGCACGCGCTGCTGTACGCGGCGGTGATCTGCGCCGGGCTGCTGGTGATCTGGCAGCTGTTCCGCCGCAAGTGGACGACGGCGGGCCTCGCCGCCGTGGGCGCGGTGGGCGTGTACGCGCTGTACTACGCGACGGACGAGCTGCCGACGGAGTTCCTGCCGTACACACCGCACATCATCACGCTGGTGGTGCTGGCCCTGGCCGCGCAACGACTGCGGCCACCTGCCGCCGATGGTGTTCCTTATCGGCGCGGCGAGGGGGACTGACGTGACCGGGATCGACTGGGAGACGTTGCGGGCCGCCGCCGTGGCGGCGGCACAGGCCGCGTACTGCCCGTACTCCGGCCTGCAGGTCGGCGCGGCGGCGGTGTGCGACGACGGCCGGGTCGTGACCGGCTGCAACGTCGAGAACGCCTCCTACGGCGTCGGCCTGTGCGCCGAGTGCACGATGGCCGGGCAGCTGCGGCTGACCGGCGGCGGCCGGTTCGTCGCGGTGGCGTGCCGTTCCGGTACGGGTGACCTGCTGATGCCGTGCGGCCGGTGCAGGCAGATCCTGTACGAGTTCGGCGGCCCGGACTGCCTCATGGACACCCCGGACGGCCCGCTGCCGATGTCGTCGGTGCTGCCGCACGCGTTCGGGCCGGCTGATCTACCGTGACACGGTGAACCACACGGCAGTCGACGTCATCAGGACCAAGCGCGACGGCGGTGTCCTGTCGGACGCCCAGATCGACTGGGTGATCGACGCGTACACCAGGGGCGAGGTCGCCGACGAGCAGATGTCGGCACTGGCCATGGCGGTGTTCCTGAACGGCATGACGTTCGAGGAGACGTCCCGCTGGACCCAGGCGATGATCGACTCGGGTGAGCGGTTGTCGTGGCCGGTTCCGACGGTCGACAAGCACTCGACCGGCGGTGTCGGCGACAAGATCACGTTGCCGCTGGCCCCGCTGGTCGCGACCTGCGGGGTCGCGGTGCCGCAGCTGTCGGGCCGGGGCCTCGGGCACACGGGCGGCACGCTGGACAAGCTGGAGTCGATCCCGGGCTGGCGGGCGCAGCTGTCCACCGAGGAGATCCGGGCGCAGCTGTCGTCGGTCGGCGCGGTCGTCTGCGCGCCCACGGAGGGCCTGGCCCCGGCGGACCGCAAGCTGTACGCGCTGCGGGACGTGACGGGGACGGTCGAGTGCGTGCCGCTGATCGCGTCGTCGATCATGTCGAAGAAGATCGCGGAGGGCGCCGGCGCGCTGGTGCTGGACGTAAAGGTCGGCTCGGGCGCGTTCATGCGGTCGCTCGACGACGCGCGTGAGCTGGCGTCGGCCCTGGTGGCGATCGGGACCGCCCACGGGCAGAAGGTGTCGGCGCTGCTGACGGACATGTCGGTGCCGCTCGGCCGCGCGGTCGGCAACGCGGTCGAGGTCGCGGAGGCCGTCGAGGTGCTGCGCGGCGGCGGGCCGTCGGACCTGGTGGAGCTGACGGTCGCGCTGGCGTCGGAGATGCTGTCGCTGGCCGGGGTGTCTGCGGACCCGGCGCGGGTGCTGGCGTCGGGGGCCGCCTACGAGACGTGGGAGCGGATGATCGCGGCCCAGGGCGGTGACCCGTCAGCCGACCTGCCGGCGCCGAAGCACGTGCACGTGGTCACCGCGCCCCGGGACGGGGTCCTGACCAGGCTCGACGCGCTGGGCGTCGGGGTGGCGGCGTGGCGCCTCGGCGCGGGGCGGGCGCGGAAGGAAGACCCGGTCCAGGCGGCGGCGGGCATCGTCTGCCACGCGAAACCGGGCGACCGCGTGACGGCGGGCGAGCCGCTGCTGGAGCTGCACACGGACACCCCGGACGCGGTGGACGGTGCGCTGGCGTCGTTGGACGGCGCGTACGAGATCGGCGACGAGCCGGTGGCTCGAACGTCGCTGGTGCTGGAGACGATCCGCGGCTGACGCACTGAAGGACCCCTTCCTCACGCTGAACGTGACGAAGGGGTCCTTCAGTGCGTTCGGTCAGGCCAGGGCGGCCAGGGCGGTGTGCGTCAGCACGCGGACCCCGACCAGCAGGGCGCGCTCGTCCAGCTTGAACGTCGGCTGGTGCAGGTCGGGCTGCGTGCCCTCACCGGACCAGACGCCGAGCCGGGCGAACGACCCGGGCACGTTCTCGAGGTACCACCCGAAGTCCTCGCCACCGGACGACTGCTTCGTCCCGGTGACGGCCTGCTCACCCAGCGCGGCCTCGACCCCGGCCCGGAGCACGGCCTCGGACTCGACGTCGTTCACGACCGGTGGCACGCCACGCCGGTGCTCCAGCTCGAAGCCGACCCCGGTGGGCGCCAGCAGCGACTGCACCAGGCCCGCCACCAGCGGTTCCAGGTCGGCCCACACCTCGTGGTCACCGGTGCGCAGCGTGCCGCGCAGCACACCGTCCTGCGGCACGGCGTTGGGCGCCTCACCAGCGTGGACGGCACCCCACACCAGCACCGTCCCCGAGCGGGGGTCGATGCGGCGGGACAGCAGCGCGGGCAGCCCGGTGATCACGGTGCCGAGCGCGTGCACGAGGTCCGCCGTCAGGTGCGGGCGGGACGTGTGGCCACCCGGCGACGTCAGGCGCAGCTCGAGCAGGTCGGTGGCCGAGGTGATGGCGCCGACCCGGGTGCCGACGCTGCCGACGCGCAGCCGGGGGTCGCAGTGCAGGCCGAAGATCGCGTCCACGCCTTCGAGGCCACCGGCGGCGATGACGTCGAGCGCACCGCCGGGCATGACCTCCTCGGCGTGCTGGAACACGAGTCGGACGCGGCCGGGCAGTTCGGGGGCGGACGCGAGGGCGAGACCGGCGCCGAGCAGCATGGACGTGTGCCCGTCGTGGCCGCAGGCGTGTGCGGCGCCGGGCACGGTCGACGCGAACGGCAGGCCGGTGAGCTCGGTGAGCGGCAGCGCGTCCATGTCGGCGCGGAGGGCGACGCAGCGGTCACCCTCACCGATGTCGCAGATCAGGCCGGTGCCGCTGTCGAAGACCTTCGGCTGGAGACCGGCCGAGGACAGCAGGCCCGCGACCATCTCGGTCGTGGTGTACTCGCGCCTGGACAGTTCGGGGTTGGCGTGGATGTGCCGGTACCAGGCGAGTACGTCCGGCGCGTTCAGCGTCAGCCAGTCGTCGAGCCATGCCGGCCCTCGTCCGGCTCCGATGTCATCCACACTGGGCATACTGACGCCCTCGCCGGTGATCAGCACGCCGGCCCCGTTCGCGGCAGCCGCTGGGCCGCCGTCCCTGGGCATGTCGGATCGCGAGTCGAGCACTGTCACGCGATCCTCCCAAGGTCCCGTGAGTGATTCATGATGTGGTCAATCCTGCACCATCCGCGGTGGTGGATCGCACGAGGTTTCCTGGTCTACCGATTGCCGGTACCACCGAAGCGCCGAACGGTGCGGCGGCTTCAGCCTCGCTAAACGATCACAGTCGGCCAGCGGCCGACGCTACTTCTTGGCTTTCTTCCGCCGGATGCTGCGGCCCCAGATCACGGCACCGATCAGCACTACCGACGCCACGCCCATGACGATCTTGCGTCGCGACTCCGCCCGGTCCGCCTCCGTCTCGGCGGGGTCGAGCTCCACGGTCGGCGCGCTCGGCGCGGTGGACGGCCCGGTCGGGGGCGGCGTCGGCTGTTGCCCGGCGACGAGCCCGTACTCGCGGTCGGAGGGGTAGGAGTCCGCGACCGCGTGCACCGGAAGCAGCGCCACAACGAGCCCCACGAGGGTCACGACGAGTAGTCGAACGGCGCTGCGCATGTGGCAAGCCTATCGACAAGGTGCACAGTCGATCAGCGGCCGTGTGGGTACAGATGCCGGATCGTCAGTCCTCGTCGGTCGCGGCGAGCACCGCGAGACCACGCCCACCAGCCCGCAGGCACAGCACGCCGAGGTCCCACTCCCGTCGCCGGAACCAGTCGTTCGCGGCATCGAACGTCCACCACGCACAGCCCTCGGCAACCCCGTCTGCCAGCGCTTTCACCGATCGCCACGCCGCGAGCCTGCCGTACGCGCCGCCCTGCCCGTGGTCGTACGCACCGCCGTTCGCGGCCGCGCCGAACAGCAGCGGCACCACGCCGGACAGAGTCGCGGCCCGCAACGCGAGCCCGTTGCCCGCGAGGCACTCCAGCCCGAGCGACTCGACCGTCCGGATGCCGACGTCGGCCGCCGCCAGCGGTGCGCCCAGCGTGAACACCGCCGCCTCGGCGCGCCCGTTCGACTCGGTCAGCCAGGTGGTGACGGCCGCCGTGGCGTCTCCGGGCGTGGTCCTGCGGGTCGCGGACGGCACCACACCGGCCGCCGTGATCAGCGCTGTCCGCGCACGCGGCGCCGCCCGTTCCCCGGGCAGCGGTTCGAGCGGCAACGCGCCGAGCGGGTGCCCGGCCAGCCGTGACCGCCACCCGGCGGGCACCGGCTCACCGCGCAGGACCAGCTCGTGCACCACGCACGCGCCCAGCTCCAGCGGCAGGTCCATCGCCAGCAGCGCCCGAGCGGGCTGTCCGGCCGCGAGCAGCGCCGCCGTCCGCCGCACCCGTTTCGGCGGCAGCGCACGGGCCAGGCGGACCACCGCCGCTGCCCGGTCGGCGCCCGGAGTGCCGGCCAGCAGCTGCTCCACGCGGTCGAAAAGGCCGGTCAGGTGCGGGAACTCGGCGAGCAACGCGTGCCCCAGCTCCTCCAGGCGCGCCACCTCGTCGACCCAGCCGTCCACCTCGGCGTAGTACGACCGGGCGTCGGCCCTCCCGCGCAGGTCGGACAGCAGAGTCTCGAGCGAGGTCAGTTCGCGAGCTCCTTCAGGATGCGTTCGGCGGCGAGCGTGGGGGTGAGCGTGCCGTCGGCGACCTGCTGTTCCAGCGACGGCGCGAGCGCACGCACGCCCGGGTGTTCGGACAGCCGGGTCAGCAGGGTGTCCTTCACCATCGTCCACGTCCAGTCGACCTGCTGCCGCTTGCGCTTCTCCTCCAGCGCGCCCGACTCCGACAACGTGGCGTGGTGGCGTTTCACCTGCTCCCACAGGGTGTCGAGCCCGGCGCCGGTCATGCCGCTGCACGTCAGCACGGGCGGGGTCCACCCGTCCGGCGACGCCTGCAGCAGCCGCAGCGCTCCCGACAGCTCGCGTGCCGCCTTGCGTGCGGGCATCTCGTGGTCGCCGTCGGCCTTGTTCACCGCGATCACGTCCGCCAGCTCCAGAACACCCTTCTTGATGCCCTGTAGCTGGTCGCCGGTGCGTGCGAGGGTGAGCAGCAGGAAGCAGTCGACCATGTTGGCGACCGAGATCTCCGACTGGCCGACCCCGACGGTCTCCACGAGCACCACGTCGTGGCCGGCGGCCTCCATCAGCACGATCGTCTCGCGGGTCGCCCGGGTGACCCCGCCGAGCGTGCCGGACGTCGGCGACGGGCGGATGAACGCCGACGGATCGGCCGACAGCCGCGCCATCCGGGTCTTGTCGCCCAGGATCGAGCCGCCGGTGCGGGTCGACGACGGGTCCACCGCCAGCACCGCGACCCGGTGACCGGCGCCGGTCAGCCGGGTGCCGAGCGCGTCGATGAACGTCGACTTGCCCGCCCCCGGCACCCCGGTGATGCCGACCCGGTGCGCGCCACCGGAGTGCGGCAGCAGCTCGACCAGCAGCCGCTGAGCCAGGGCCCGGTGGTCGGGCCGCCGCGACTCGACCAGCGTGATCGCCCTGGACAGCGTGCCGCGGTCACCCGCGAGCACACCCTTGGCGTAGGCCGCTACGTCAATGTCCCGCGGCATCGATGAGCTTCCGCAGCAGGTCGGTGGCCGCCTCGGCGATCACCGTGCCGGGCCCGAAGATCGCGGTCGCGCCGGACGAGTACAGCTCGTCGTGGTCCTGCGGCGGGATCACACCCCCGACGACGATGATGATGTCGTCGCGGCCCAGCGCCGCCAGCTCGTCGCGCAGCGCGGGCACCAGCGTCAGGTGGCCCGCGGCGAGCGAGTTGACGCCCACGATGTGCACGTCCGCCTCGACGGCCTGGCGCGCCACCTCCGCGGGGGTCTGGAACAGCGGGCCCACGTCGACGTCGAAGCCGAGGTCGGCGAACGCGGTCGCGATCACCTTCTGGCCGCGGTCGTGGCCGTCCTGCCCCATCTTCGCTACGAGGATGCGCGGGCGGCGGCCCTCCGCCTCGGCGAACTCGTCCACGACGCGGCGCGCTTCCTCCACATTGGACACAGCGCCGACCTCCTCGGAGTAGACGCCGGAGATCGTACGGATCTGCGCCGAGTGCCGTCCCCACACCTTGCCGAGCGCCTCGGAGATCTCGCCGACGGTCGCCTTCGCGCGCGCCGCGTCGATGGCGAGCGCGAGCAGGTTGCCGTCGCGGTCGGCGGCCGCCGTCAGCGCGTCCAGCGCACGGTCCACAGCGGACTGGTCGCGTTCCTCCCGCAGCCGCCGCAGCTTCTCGATCTGCTGCGCGCGGACCTGCGCGTTGTCCACCTTCAGCACGTCGATGTGCTCGTCGACGTCGACGCGGTACTTGTTCACCCCGATCACCGGCTGGCGGCCGGAGTCGATGCGTGCCTGCGTCCGCGCGGCCGCCTCCTCGATGCGCAGCTTCGGGATGCCCGCGTCGATCGCGCGTGCCATGCCGCCCGCGGACTCGACCTCCTGGATGTGGCCCCACGCCTTGATGGCCAGTTCGTGGGTGAGCCGTTCGACGAACGCGCTGCCGCCCCACGGGTCGATGACACGGGTGGTACCGGACTCCTTCTGCAGCAACAACTGCGTGTTCCGCGCGATGCGGGCGGAGAAGTCGGTCGGCAGGGCGAGCGCCTCGTCGAGCGCGTTGGTGTGCAGCGACTGCGTGTGGCCCTGTGTCGCGGCCATAGCCTCGACGCACGTGCGGATCACGTTGTTGTAGACGTCCTGCGCGGTCAGCGACCAGCCGGAGGTCTGGCAGTGCGTGCGCAGCGACAGCGACTTGTCGGACGTCGGCTCGAACTGCTTCACGAGCTTCGCCCACAGCAGCCGCGCGGCCCGCAGCTTGGCGACCTCCATGAAGAAGTTCATGCCGATGGCCCAGAAGAACGACAGGCGCGGCGCGAACGCGTCCACGGACAGCCCCGCGTCGACGCCCGCGCGGATGTACTCGACGCCGTCGGCCAGCGTGTACGCCAGCTCCAGGTCGGCCGTCGCGCCCGCCTCCTGCATGTGGTAGCCGGAGATCGAGATCGAGTTGAACTTCGGCATGTGCGCCGACGTGTGCGCGAAGATGTCGGAGATGATCCGCATCGACGGCTGCGGCGGGTAGATGTAGGTGTTGCGAACCATGAACTCCTTGAGGATGTCGTTCTGGATGGTCCCCGTGAGCTGTTCCTGCGCCACGCCCTGTTCCTCCGCCGCGACCACGTAGAGCGCGAGGATCGGCAGCACGGCGCCGTTCATGGTCATCGACACGGACATCTTGTCGAGCGGGATGCCGTCGAACAGCTGCCGCATGTCGTAGATGGAGTCGATCGCGACGCCCGCCATGCCGACGTCACCGGCGACGCGCGGGTGGTCGGAGTCGTAGCCGCGGTGCGTGGCCAGGTCGAACGCGACGGACAGGCCCTTCTGACCGGCCGCGATGTTGCGGCGGTAGAACGCGTTCGACTCCTCGGCGGTGGAGAACCCGGCGTACTGGCGGATGGTCCACGGCTGGTTGACGTACATCGTCGGGTACGGCCCGCGCAGGTACGGCACGATGCCCGGGTAGGTCGACAAGAAGTCGAGCCCGTCGGTGTCTTCACGGGTGTACAGGGGCTTCACGCCGATGCCTTCCGGCGTCTCCCACACCAGTGCGTCCGTGCCCTTGCCGGTGGCGTCCTGCACGGCCGCCTGCCAGTCGGCGGCGGCACCGGTGTCCGGCTCGCCCAGAGCGATCTCGGAGAAGTCGGGGATGGTCACGGCTTCGCCTCCAGTGCCGCCTCGAACGGTTCCGCGTACCGCACCCTCGGCAGGCCTCCGGAGGGGACGGCGGGTTCCGGTTCGCGGAGCAGCGGTTTCTCGTCCTTGTTCGGGAAGACGGTCACGCCGGTGATCGCCTCGTCACCCGCGTCGAGCCGCGCGGTCCTGGCCGCGCGGACGGCCGCGATCCGCTCCTCGACCAGGCCGGAGTCGAGGGCCGCGGCGATACCGCCCGCCTTCTCGACCTCCTGGAAGACGGACCAGCCCGCGTGCGCCAGCTCGTCGGTGTGCCGCTCGACGTACCAGGAGCCACCCGCCGGGTCGATCACCCCGGCGGCCCGCGACTCCTCCAGCAGGATCGACTGGGTGTTGCGGGCGATGCGGCGCGCGAACGCGTCCGGCAGGCCGATGGCCGCGTCGAAGGGCTGCACGGTGACCGCGTCCGCGCCGCCGACACCGGCGGCGAAGCAGGCGAGGGTCGTGCGCAGCATGTTGTTCCACGGGTCGCGGCGGGTCATCATCGTCGACGAGGTCACCGCGTGAATCGGCACGGCGGCCTGCGGCGCGCCGCAGACCTCCGCGACCCGCGCCCACATCCGGCGCGCGGCCCGCAGCTTCGCGATCGTGCCGAACTGGTCGGCGGTGGCGGCGAACCGGAACTCCAGCTGCCGCACGGCCCGGTCGACGGGCAGCCCAGCGTCGGTCAGCGCCCGTAGGTAGGCGACGGCGGTCGCGAGCGCGTAGCCCAGCTCCTGGCCGTCGGAGGAGCCCGCTTCGTGGTACGGCAAGGCGTCGACGACCACTGACCGCAGGTTCACGTACCGCTCGGCGACTCGTGTCGCGAGCGCGGCGGCGGCGTCGAGGTCGGCGGGGGTGCCGGTGCGGGCGCGGTGGCCGATCGGGTCGGCGCCGAGGTTGCCGAGCACCTCGCCCGGCCGCACGCCCTTTTCAGTCGTCTTGTCTCCGTGCACGGCCAGGAGCGCGTCGGCGGCGGCCACGAAGTCGGCGCCCGCGTCGAGGGTGACCGGGGCGAGGTCGACGTACACGTCGGCGAGCACGTCCGGCAGGGCGTCGACGGGCAGCCCGGCCTCGCCGACGACGAGCCACAGCGACGCGACACCGTTCTCCAGGTCGGCGAGCACCGCGCGGCGGGTGGTGTCGACGTCCGGGTGGGCGTGGCGCTGGCGGACGTCCCAGCCGATGGCGACCGCGCCGCGGACCGGTCCGACGGGACTGCTGCCTCTGGTGAACGGGGGGAGCCCGGGGAACCCGGCGTCGGGGGCCGTGTCGTCCGCGGTGTAGAGGGGCTGGATCGCGAAGCCGTCGTAGGTGGGGCTCGCGAGCAGGTCCTCGACGGCGCCGTCGTGGCTGTCGACGTCCACGCCTGACCTGCGCAAAACCTTGTCGACCATGGCCCGCCACCGGTCCTTGGTCGCCGTGTCGAACTCCGATGCCAGCCGCAGCTGGTCCGCCGAGGTCATACCCATCAATGTTACTGACCAGTCAGGTGAGCGCCATGGCGCGCGAGTGTGAGGCTGATCGCCGGGGAGCTGGTGATGGCGGGCACAATGTCGTGCGTGTCCAGCACTGGGGAGCGGGTCGTCGCCGGGCGCTACCGGTTGCGCCGGCAGCTCGGCCAGGGCGCCATGGGCACCGTGTGGGAGGCGTACGACGAGTTCCTCCACCGCACCGTGTCGGTGAAGGAGGTCCTCCTCCCGCCCGGTGTGCCCGACGAGCAGGCCGCCGAGCTGCGCGAACGCACGCTGCGGGAAGCGCGTGCGATCGCGGCGCTGTCGCACCCGAACGTCATCACGCTGCACGACGTGGCCCGCGAGGGCGGCGAGCCGTTCGTCGTGACCGAGTACCTGCTCGCGCACAGCCTCGCGACGTTGATCAACGTCCTGGGCCCGCTGCCCGAACAGAAGGCCGCGGCGATCGCGGACGCGGTGGCGGCCGGGCTCGCCGCCGCGCACCAGGCGGGCATCACGCACCGCGACGTCAAGCCGGGCAACGTGCTCATCGGCGTGGACGGCCAGGTGAAGCTGACCGACTTCGGCATCGCCCGCAACGTCTCGGAGGCGACGCTCACGAGCACGGGCATCATGCTCGGCTCACCGGCGTACATCTCCCCGGAGGTCGCCGCGGGCCGTGAGGTGACGCCCGCCGCCGACCTGTGGGGCCTGGGCGCGACGCTGTTCGCGGTGATCGAGGGCAGGCCCCCGTACGACGCGGACGGGGCCGTGTTGGAGACCGTCAACCAGGTCGTGCACGGCGACGTGCCCCGCCCGTCGGCCGAGGGGCCGCTCGGCGAGATCGTGGCCGCGCTGATGGTGAAGGAACCGGAGGAGCGGATCTCGCTGCGGGAGATGCGCAACCGCCTGCACCCGCTCCTGCCGCCGCCGAGCACCCCGCTGCTGACCGACGAGGACCTGGCCGCCCTCAAGGAGGCGGCCGACAATCCACAACCGGTGAGTAATCCACAACCGGCCGGTAACAACGAGGAATCGTCACCCCCCGCTGGTAGACTGGCACGGCGGGACGCCCCTGGGAACGGGTGGGGGTTGGGCAACGCGCGCGAGGCCGACGACGGGGGCGCGGAGGCCGCTCTCGCCGGGGCCGACGTCGAGACCGACACCGACACCGCGGCCACACCCTCGCTCGCCGCGGCGCCCGGACCGCTGCCCTTCGACGTCACCGTCCGAGAACGCGTCCCCCGCGAACGCGGCGCCGTCGCCACCGCGCTCGTCGCGTTCTTCTCCGTCCTGTTCTTCTTCGGCGCCGCGGCAGGCGGCTTCGCGCTCTCCCGTTACGTCGGCGGCGAGTCGATCATGCCGCCCACCCGCACCACCAGCCCTCCGGTCACCGTCCCCGCCGAGGACGACGCGGGCGCGCTCAAGGTCAGGACCGGCAACGCCGCCAGCACCACGCCCGCGCAGGGCGGCGGGTTCCAGCTCCCCGTGCCCAGCAACTGGGTCGAGTTCACCGAGGAGGTCAGCGGCGACGACCTGCCCAGCAGCACCCGCTTCTACTACGTGTCACCCAACGGCGCCGAGCTGCTGACCGTCGAGCGCATCGTCGGCTTCTACCCCGACCACGTGATCCCCGAGTACGTCGACCACCTGGTCGACAGCGCCCCGGACATCCTCATCGAACCGGTCGACATGCAGGAGATCCCCGGCCTCGGCCGTTCGCCCGAGATGGCGCAGGCACTGCACTACCGCACCATCACCAGCGCCAAGGACCTGGCACCCGGCGACCAGAACGCCCAGGACCTCAACCGCAGCACCTTCGCGCACCTGTTGCCCTACGCCGGTGACCTGTGGGTCGTGTCGATGACCGTCCCGGTCGAGCAGGAGGACTCCGGTCGCGAGCTGTTCGACCGCATCGCCAGGGACTTCCAGGTCACCGGCTGAGTGGTCGTATCCTCCCCGGGTGACCGACATCCAGGACCACTCCGCCGACGCAGCCGCGGCGCTCGCCAAGCTCACCGGCGTCGACACCCATGACGTCGCGGTCGTGCTCGGCTCCGGCTGGCGACCCGCCGCCGACGTGCTCGGCGCCCCCGACGCCGAGATCTCCATCGGCGACCTGCCCGGCTTCGCCGCCCCGACCGTGCTCGGCCACGGTGGCACGCTCCGCTCGCTGCGTGTCGGCGACAAGCGCGTGCTGATCCTGCTCGGCCGCACCCACCTGTACGAGGGCCGCGGCGTCGGCCCCGTGGCGCACGGCGTGCGCACCGCCGCCGCGGCGGGGTGCCGCACGGTGATCCTCACCAACGCGGCGGGCTGCCTGCGGGACGGCGTCGAGATCGGCCAGCCGGTCCTGATCAGCGACCACCTGAACCTGACGGCCATGTCGCCGCTGGCCGGCGCCCAGTTCGTGGACCTGACCGACCTGTACTCGCCGCGCCTGCGCGCGATCGCGCGGGAGATCGACCCCACGCTCGTCGAGGGCGTGTACGCGGGCCTGCCCGGCCCGCACTTCGAGACACCCGCCGAGATCCGCATGCTGCGCACGATGGGTGCGGACCTGGTCGGCATGTCGACCGTCCTGGAGGCCATCGCCGCGCGCGCCGCCGGCGTCGAGGTGTTCGGGCTGTCGCTGGTGACGAACCTCGCCGCGGGGGTGACGGGCGAACCGCTGAACCACGAGGAGGTCCTCGAGGCGGGTCGCGCGTCGGCCACCCGGATGGGTGCGCTGCTGAAGTCGCTGGTGGAGCGTTCATGAGTCTGCGGTCGGAGCTGCGCGACCGCGCGTTCCACTGGATCGCCGACGACCCCGACCCCGCGACCCGCGCGGAACTGCAGCAGGTCGCCGCCCGCGCGATGGGCGGTGACCAGTCGGCGGTCGACGAGCTGGCGGACCGCATGAACGGCACCCTCGCGTTCGGCACCGCGGGTCTGCGCGGTCCGGTGCGTGCGGGTTCCAACGGCATGAACAAGGCGGTCGTCCTGCGCGCCACGTACGGCGTCGCCGCGTGGTTGACGCACAAGGGGCACACGGGCGGCACGGTGATCGTCGGCCGCGACGCCCGGCACGGCTCGGCGGAGTTCGCGGAGGCGGCGGCGTCGGTGCTCACGGCGGCGGGGTTCGTGGTGCGCACGATGCCCGGCCCGCTGCCGACGCCCATGACGGCGTTCCACGTCCGTTCTCTCGGTGCGGTCGCGGGGATCCAGATCACCGCGTCGCACAACCCGCCCGCCGACAACGGCTACAAGGTCTACACGGACGACGGCGCGCAGATCGTGCCGCCGGACGACTCGCTGATCGAGACGGGCATCCGCGACGCGCCCCCGGCGGTGTCCGTGCCGACCGCTCCCGGCGCCGTGCCCCTCGCCGACGTCTCCGGCTACGTCGCCCGGATCGCCACGCTGCCCCGAGGCCTGTTCCGCGACCTGCGCGTGGTCCTGACCCCGATGCACGGCGTGGGCGGCGAGACCGCGCTGGAGGCGTTGCGGGAAGCGGGTTTCCCGGACGTGCGGCTGGTCGAACCGCAGGCCGCGCCGGACCCCGACTTCCCGACGGTCACGTTCCCCAACCCGGAGGAGCCCGGCGCCGCGGACCTCCTGCTGGCCTTCGCGTCCGAAGTGGACGCCGACCTGGCGATCGCGCTGGACCCGGACGCGGACCGCTGTGCCCTGGGTGTCCGCGACAAGGACGGCTGGCGCATGCTGCGCGGCGACGAGACCGGCGTCCTGCTCGGCGCCCACGTGTTGTCTACAGTGGACCGCCCAGACCCGTTGGTGGCCTCGACGATCGTGTCGTCGTCGATGCTGTCCCACGTGGCGGCGGCCCACGGTGCGAGGCACGCGGAGACCCTCACCGGCTTCAAATGGCTGATGCGCGCGGGCGACGGGCTGGTGTTCGCGTACGAAGAGGCGCTGGGTCTGGCCGTGGACCCGGACCACGTACGTGACAAGGACGGCATCTCGGCAGCGGTAGTGGCCTGCGACATGGCCGCCACTCTGAAGGCTTCTGGCCGGACACTGCTGGACGTCCTGGACGACCTCTACACGGCCCACGGGGTACACCTGACGGACCAGATCTCGTTGCGGTTCGCGGACATCTCGGCGATGCCGCGGCTTGTGGCGGGCCTGCGTTCGACGCCACCGGAACGGCTGTGCGGCGTGGCGGTGCACGAGGACGGCCCGGCCCCCGACATCGTCCGCCTCCGTGGTGAGGGCCTGCGCGTGGTGGTCCGCCCGTCGGGCACGGAGCCGAAGGTGAAGGCGTACCTGGAGGTCGTCACCCCGGTGACCGGCTCACTCGCGGACGCCCGCACCCAGGCGACCACCAGGCTGGCCACACTGCGCGACGAGGTGACGGCCCTGCTGAAGGCGTAGGTTGCCGTCATGGCCAGGTTGTTGATCGTCCACCACACGCCGTCGCCGTCGGTGCAGGCCATGTTCGAGGCGGTGGTGGCCGGGGCGACGACCGACGAGATCGAGGGCGTCGAGGTCGTCCGCAGGCCCGCGCTCGCGGCGACCGTCACCGACGCGCTCGAGGCCGACGGCTACCTCCTCGGCACACCCGCGAACCTCGGCATGATGTCCGGCGCCCTCAAGGTGTTCTTCGACCTCGCCTACTACCCGATCCTCGACGCCAGCCGCGGCCGCCCCTTCGGCCTCTACGTGCACGGCAACAACGACACGACCGGCGCCGTCCGCGGCATCGAGTCGGTCACCACCGGGCTCGGCTGGGAGAAGGTCGCGCCGGTCGTCAGCGTCACCGGCGAGCCGAGCAAGGCCGACCTGGAGGCGTGCTGGGAACTGGGTGCCACGGTCGCGGCAGGCCTGACGTGACCGGCTAGGCCGATGCCGCCTGCGGTTCGGTCACGACCGCGCGCTCGCAGTTCTCGTAGTTGGCGATCTTGTAGTTCAGCACGTCCAGGCACGAGTTCAGCTCGGCGATCCGGCTGAGCACCTCGGTCCGCTGCTCGACCAGGATCTGCTTGCGCCGCCCCGCGCTGGACACGCCCTGGTGCCGCAGCTTGGCGTACTCGCGCATCATCCTGATCGGCATGCCGGTCATGCGCAGCTTCGTCAGGAATCCCAGCCACACCAGGTCGTCGTCGGTGTAGGCGCGGCGGCCGCCGGAGTCACGGGCGGGCGGTTCGATCAGCTGGATGCGCTCGTAGTAACGGAGTGTGTCGATCGACAACCCACTGCGGTGGGCCGCCTCGGCGATCGCATAAGTCACGGCTTCGACCGTAAGAGCTGGAGTGCACTCCAGGTCAAGCTCATAAGTCGCTCTCCTTCGGGTGAGCCCACTCCTCGAGGCGCTGCGCCATGTCCGCGACGCCGACGTTCCCGCGGCCGACCTCACGGACCAGGTCGAGCGCCTCGTCCTCGTCCGCGTCGATCCACCAGCCGTTCATGTCGCAGAGGGTCACCGCCGCGACCCAGCCGAGGCGCCAGTTGCCCTCGACCAGCGGACGAGTGCACACGATCGAGTCGAGCAGGGCGGCTGCCTTGAGCCACAACGTCTCGTACGCCTGCACCCCCAGCACGGTGGCACGGGGGCGGTGCGCGGCGGCGTCGAGCAGTCCGAGGTCACGCACGACCAGATCACCACCGGTGACGGCAGCGGCCAGCACGAGCAGGTCACTGGCGTCCAAGTACATGATCACGCCAGGATCATGTCAGACACCACCGACAATTTTAGGTGGTTCCGATGCGCTCCAGCAGGCCCTTGTAGCGCGGTAGCACGCGACTCAGAACCTCACCCAACTGCTGTTCCTTCTGCAGGCGAGCCCAGCGGTCGGCGAGCGCCAGCCGCAGTATCTCCTGCTTCGACCGCCCCTCGGCTTCGGCCAGCTGGGCGAGGTGGGCGTTCTCCTCGTCCGTCAGCCGCAGAGTCATCGCCATGCTTTCGACGGTACCACCGTGATACCAAATCGTCCTAGACCGCGCCGTACTGCCGGTCCCCGGCGTCCCCGAGCCCCGGCACGATGTAGCCGGAGTCGTTGAGCCGCTCGTCGATACTCGCCGTGACCAGCCGGACCGGCAGCTTCGCCTCGGACAGGTGCTTGATGCCCTCCGGCGCGGCCAGCGCGCACACGGCCGTGACGTCGGTGGCGCCGCGGTCGGTCAGCAGCCGGATCGTGTACTCCATCGAGCCGCCGGTCGCGAGCATCGGGTCGAGCACGAACACCGGGCGGCCGGCGAGGTCCGCGGGCAGCGACTCCATGTACGGGGTCGGCTCGAGCGTCTCCTCGTTGCGTGCCAGGCCGACGAACCCCATCTGCGCCTCGGGGATCAGCTTGTGCGCCTGGTCGGCCATGCCGAGACCGGCCCGCAGCACCGGCACCAGGAGCGGCGGGTTCGCGAGCCAGTAGCCCTCGGTACGGGCGACCGGCGTGTGGATGCGCTCCGTCCGCACCGGCGCGTCCCGCAGCGCCTCGTAGATCAGCATGACGGTCAGCTCGTGCAGGGCGGCGCGGAACACGGCGTTGTCCGTGCGGGCGTCCCGCATGACGGTCAACCGCGACTTGGCGAGCGGGTGATCGACGGTCAGCACATTCATGGGGCGACACGGTAGCCGCTCAGACCGACCAGACCTCCGCCGTGGCGAGAAAAGCCGAGGACGACGGCCGGTGCTCGGTGCCGCCGACGGTGACCTGCCCCGGCACGCGCTGCCCGTCGACGGTGATCGACGCGTCCGCGACCGGCGCCAGCAGCAGTTGCAGAGAGTGTGGAACGCCGTCGAGCACGAAGCCGTCGGTGGCGAACGTGCGCCGCCCGAGCACGTCCGACATGGTCACCTCGATGCCGCCGCCACGGGCGACCAGGCCGGTCGCCAGGTCCAGGTGGACGGTCACCGGTGCCGTCGCCACCGCCGGTGCGGGCCACGGCAGCCCGTCGACCTCGGGGAAGTGCCGCACGAAGTACCGCGCGAGCCACTCCGCCAGACCGGGGTCGCCGCCCACGGCGCGCACCTCGTCGTCGTGCCACAGGACCAGCGCCGTGCCAGCGCCGCGGATCGACCAGTCCACGGCCCACACGGACGCGAACGCCGTGACAACGCCGCCGTCGGTGAGCCGCACACCGGGGTTGGCCCCGCTCAGGATGACGGCGCTCATCGGTGTGCCAGGACTGCGAACATGGTCACCGACATGTGGAAGTTCCCGTTCTCCGCGCCTGCCGCCAGGTCGGCGAGGAACCGCTCGCAGTCCTCGGCGCCGATCACGCCACGGTCGACGGCCATCCGGCAGAGCATCCGCACCATCGGCCCGGTCGCCGCGTCGGGGGACTGGATGAGCGCCTGCGAGCCGGTGTCGTCCACGGTGAGGCCCGCGCCGGCGAGCTGGCCGGGCAGTCCGCGCGCGGCGAACGGGTTCACCACACCGCAGCGCATCGACTCCGTCATCACACGCACGATGTCGGGCTCACCGGGATGGAGGATCGCCGTAGCCCAGTCGACGTCGGTGACCACGACGCGCCCGCCGGGCCGCAGTACCCGCGCGATCTCCGCGGTCACCTTCTCGGGGTGGTCGAGGTGCTGGAACACGCGCTCGCAGGTGACGGCGTCCAGAGACCCGTCGTCGAACGGCAGTGCGTAGGCGTTGCCGTCGACGAACGTCGCACGGGGCGCCCGCCGCTCCGCTTCCGCGCGCATGCCGGGATTCGGGTCGATGCCGGTCACTTCCCCGTCCGCACCGACGGTTTCGGCGAGCAGGCGGGCCAGTTCACCGGTACCGGAACCGATGTCGAGCACCTTCTCACCGGACCGCAGACCGAGCGCCGCGATCGTCCAAGCCCGCAGCCGCGGAATGCCGGGCAGCCCGGACTGCTGGTCCAGTGTGGCGATCTGCTTCGCGAGGTCAGCGGGCGAGATCTCGTCGGCGTGGAATAGGCCGCGCCGGGCACCGTCGGGCATGAGCGCACGATAACCTCACCCGCGTGAGTGAACCGCCAGCCGTGCCAGACCCGCGCGAGATGCGGGTGTCGAACGCCGACCGCGAGCACGTCGCGCAGGTGCTCAACGATGCCATGGCCGAGGGCAGGCTGACGGTCGAGGAACTCGAGGAGCGGCTCGACAAGGTCTACGCGGCGAAGGTCTTCCGCGACCTCGAACCGCTCGTGCGCGACCTGCCGGTCGGTGGCCAGGCGCCGCAGCTGCCGGTGCCCGCCGCAGCGTCGCCCGCACCGGTGGCGTCCGCCAGGATCGGCGGCCGAGGCACGTCGAGCGCGGCGGTCGCGGTCATGTCCGGCGCCGTGCGCAAGGGCATGTGGACGGTGCCACCGACCTTCACGTCGTTCGCGTTCTGGGGCGGCGTGCAGATCGACCTGACCGACGCCCGCTTCGAGGACCCCGAAACCACGATCCAGGCGTACGCGCTGATGGGCGGCGTCGAGATCTTCGTGCCGGACGACATCGTCGTGCAGGTCAACGGCGTCGGTTTCATGGGCGCCTTCGACAACAAGGTGGAGAACCAGAGCCAGCCGAGACCGGGCGCACCGATCGTGAAGGTCAACGGCCTGGCGTTCTGGGGCGGCGTCGAGGTCAAGCGCAGGAAGCGCAAGAAGGAAAAGCGCCAGATCGAGGAGTGACCACCCCGCCCGGGCGCGCAGTGCCCGAGGCCCGCGAAGCGGGCCCACCCCGTGCACAAGCCGGGCGCAGCCCACAAAGCAGGCAGACCCATCCTCGCCAAGTCTCAGCACGCTGGAATCGTGAGGCCCCTCCCCGAGAGCAGCCCGTCCGGCGAGGACATCACCCCACGCAGAGGCCACCAAAACCCCGCTGACCAGCGAAAACAAGCCCCCAGTACGTAACCTCAACCCCCACCCGATCCCGGGGGCCACCCGCCATGCCAGCCTACCGGCACCCACCGACAAAACCGGGCCCGCAACGGCCACCTGTGGACAACTGACGCACCTGTGGACAACCCGGTCCGACCCGGCGGTCGAGGTCGGGTGCGCCGCCTAGACTCGGGCACATGGCAGCACCCTCAACGGCGAGCACCGGGTTACCGCCCGCGCTCGTCGACGCGACCCGGGACGAGACGTCCCTGCGACGGTTCCTCCACGGGCTACCCGGCGTGGACCAGGTCGGCGTCGAGCAACGGGCGGCGGGGCTCGCGACCCGCAGCATCAAGAAGGCCTCGAAGATGCAGGCCATCGACACCGCCATCGGCATGGTCGACCTGACCACGCTCGAAGGCGCCGACACCGTGGGCAAGGTCCGTTCGCTGTGCGCGAAGGCCCGCCGTCCCGACCCGGATCGCCCCGACGTGCCGAAGGTCGCGGCCGTCTGCGTCTACCCAGACATGGTGGCGACCGCCGCGAAGGAGACCGACGGCACGGGCATCGAGGTCGCGAGCGTGGCCACCGCCTTCCCGTCGGGCCGGTCGAGCATGGACATCAAGCTCGCCGACACCCGGTTCGCGGTCGAGAGCGGTGCCACCGAGGTCGACATGGTGATCGACCGGGGCGCGTTCCTGTCCGGGCACTACGGCCGCGTCTTCGACGAGATCGTGGCCGTCAAGGCGGCCTGCGGCACCGCCCATCTCAAGGTCATCCTCGAGACCGGTGAGCTCGCCACCTACGACAACGTGCGCCGCGCGTCGTGGCTGGCGCTGCTCGCGGGCGGCGACTTCATCAAGACCTCGACCGGCAAGGTCAGCCCGGCGGCCACGTTGCCGGTCACGCACGTGATGTTGCAGGCCGTCCGCGACTGGCACACCCAGACCGGTGAGCTCCGCGGCGTGAAACCGGCGGGCGGTATCCGCACCACGAAGGACGCCATCCGCTACCTGGTCGCCGTGCACGAGGTCGCCGGGCCGGAGTGGCTTTCTCCCAAGCTGTTCCGCTTCGGCGCCTCCAGCCTGCTCAACGACCTGCTGATGCAGCGGCGCGCCCAGCTCGAAGGCCACTACAGCGGCCCTGACTACGTGACGGTGGACTGACATGTGGGAATACGCCCCCGCTCCCGAGAACAGGGACATCGCGAACCTCAAGCCCAGCTACCGGATGTTCGTCGACGGCGAGTTCGTCGACGGCGCCGGTGAGCCGCTGAAGACGCTCAACCCGGCCACCGAGGAGGTCCTGGCCGAGGTCAGCACGGCCGACAAGAACGACGTCGACCGCGCCGTCAAGGCCGCACGCCGCGCCTACGACCGGGTGTGGGGCAAGATGCCGGGCGCCGAGCGCGCCAAGTACATCTACCGGATCGCCCGCATGATCGCCGAACGCGCGCGTGAGCTGGCCGTCCTGGAGAGCCTCGACAACGGCAAGCCGATCAGGGAGTCGCGGGACGTCGACGTGCCGACCGCGTCCGCGCACTTCTTCTACCACGCGGGCTGGGCCGACAAGCTCGAGTACGCGGGCCTGGGGCCGGACCCGAAGCCGCTGGGCGTCGCGGGCCAGGTCATCCCGTGGAACTTCCCGCTGCTGATGGCCGCGTGGAAGATCGCGCCCGCGCTGGCCTGCGGTAACACGGTCGTGCTCAAGCCTGCGGAGACCACCCCGCTGACGGCGCTCGTGCTCGCCGAGATCGTCCAGCAGGCGGAGCTCCCGCCGGGCGTGGTCAACATCCTGCCCGGCGCCGGTGACGTCGGCGCCGAGGTGGTCAGCCACGCGGGCGTCGACAAGGTCGCGTTCACCGGCTCCACCGATGTCGGCAAGCTCATCCAGCGTTCGCTCGCGGGCAAGGGCAAGAAGCTCACGTTGGAGCTGGGTGGCAAGGCCGCCAACGTGGTGTTCGACGACGCGCCGCTCGACCAGGCCGTCGAGGGGATCGTCAACGGCATCTTCTTCAACCAGGGCCACGTCTGCTGCGCGGGTTCCCGGCTGCTGGTGCAGGAGTCCGTCGCCGACGAACTGCTCGAGAAGCTGCACGCGCGGATCTCGACGCTGCGGATCGGCGACCCGCTCGACAAGAACACCGACGTGGGCGCCATCAACTCGCGCGACCAGCTCACCAGGATCACGTCGCTGGTCGAGTCCGGCGAGGAGGAGGGCGCCGAGAAGTGGGTGAGCCCGTGTCCGTTGCCGGACAAGGGTTTCTTCTTCGCGCCGACGGTGTTCTCCGGCGTCAGCCAGGCCATGCGCATCGCCCGTGAGGAGATCTTCGGGCCGGTGCTGTCGGTGCTCACGTTCCGCACGCCCGACGAGGCCGTCGCCAAGGCCAACAACACCCCCTACGGCCTGTCCGCGGGCATCTGGACGGACAAGGGCTCGCGCATCCTCTGGATGGCGAACAAGCTTCGCGCCGGTGTGGTGTGGGCCAACACGTTCAACCGCTTCGACCCGACCGCGCCGTTCGGCGGCTACCAGGAGTCCGGGTTCGGCCGCGAGGGCGGTCGCACGGGACTGGAGGCATACCTCGATGTCTGACCGTCTCTCCGTCGCGAAGACGTACAAGCTCTACATCGGCGGCGCGTTCCCGCGTTCCGAGTCGGGCCGCTCCTACCCGGTGCGGGACAGCAAGGGCGCCTTCCTCGCCAACGCGGCGCAGGGCTCCCGCAAGGACGTCCGCGAGGCGGTCGTCGCCGCGCGCAAGGCGTTCGGCGGCTGGGCGAAGGCCACCGCGTACAACCGGGGCCAGGTCCTGTACCGGGTGGCCGAGCTGCTGGAGGGGCGGCGCGAGCAGTTCATCGCGGAGGCCGGCGCGGGCGAGGGCGTCAACGGCAAGAAGGCGCAGTCCATTGTGGACGCCGCGATCGACAGGTGGGTCTGGTACGCGGGCTGGACCGACAAGATCGCGACCGTGCTCGGCGCGTCGAACCCCGTCGCCGGGCCGTACTTCTCGTTCTCCGTGCCGGAGCCGACCGGCGTCGTCGGCGTGCTCGCGCCGCAGGCGTCGTCGTTGCTCGGGCTCGTGAGCGTGGTCGCGCCGGTGATCGCCACCGGCAACACCGCGGTCGTGGTCGCCTCGCAGGACCGGCCGTTACCCGCGATCACCCTGTCCGAGGTGCTCGCCACCTCCGACGTGCCGGGCGGGGTCGTCAACATCGTCACGGGCCGGACCGCGGAGCTGGCGCCGTGGCTCGCCTCGCACGCCGACGTCAACGCGCTCGACCTCACCGGCGCGCCCGAGTCGATGCGGACCGAGCTGGAGGCGACCGCCGCCGACACGGTGAAGCGGGTGCTGCGTGCCAAGGCGACCGAGCCCGACTGGAGCGCGCAGCCGGACATCGCCCGGCTGCGCGCGTTCCTCGAGACCAAGACCGTCTGGCACCCGATGGGCGTCTAGATGGTGATGGCGGTGCCGTCGAACCGGCTCAGCGTGAACGAGAACCGTTCGTGGCTGGTGCACCTGAGCTCGCGGAGAATGCCGATCGCGATCTCCTCACCGAGCCGGACCGACTCGGAGTAGTCCGAGCGCCAGTGCACACCGGCCAGGCTCCGGCCGATGGCGATGTTCGCGGCGACCTTGTTCAGTTCGCCGCCGACGGTCAGCTGTTCGGAGTCCGGGCCCTTGTACGGCACGAGTGTGGTGCCGGATTCGTCCGGCACCACCGGGTCCGTGAGCGGGGTCGACTCGTCGAACCACGCCTTGAGCACGGTCACGCACGCACCCGCGACCGTGGCGTGGCCCGCCCCGTACGCGGGGTGCGTCGGGCTGCCCTCCGGGAACGCCTGCGGCAGCAGGAACGAGCCGTGCCGCTCGTGGACCGACTTGACGGCCCGCGAGTCGAGGATCTCCTGGTCGATCATGGGGTAGTCGCGCCTGCCCGCCAGGTGCGTGTGCACCCTGCCGCCGAACTCCTCGGGCCGCAGCCTGCGGTGGACGTTCCACTTCTGGAACCACACGGCCTTGAGCGCCCGGGAGGCGACCTCGGTGACCAGCGACAGCAGGTGCGGCGGGCCGAACGTGCCGAACCCGGCCTGGTTCGCCGAGAAGTTGTACGGGTTGCCCGCGTCGAGCGGCGCGTCCATCCCGAACAGGATCAGGCACGAGTTCAGGTAGGCCTGGTAGAGCGCGTCGAAGTGCACGTAGTGCGCCATGTCGCGGGGCGTCTGGATGTACCTGCGCTCCTTGCGGTTCCGCGTCGGCTTGCGGTCCGCGCCGTTCTGCACCTTCAGCCACTCGGTGAAGTCGGTGAGGAAGTCCCGCTTCCTCGGCGTGTCCTGCAGTTGCCTGACGAGCAGCGTGCCGTACGGCACGTCCTTCAGCAGGAACTGCGACAGGTACGGGCCGACGAGGTCACCACGGGTGTCGCCGCGGAACAGCGTGCCGGGCGTGACCTCGCTGCCCTGCCGGGGCGCGCGGAGGTCCGTGTAGGCGGTCGACAGGTCGCCGGCCGCCTCGGCGATCAGCGGGTCGTCGTCGAAACGGGTGAACGGCACGTCGCGGCACAGCGCCATCCAGTACAGCTCGGCCATCTCGGCCGAGTTCCTCGGCTGGTCGATCCGCGGCGCGGGCGCCAAGGTGAGCGCCTGCGGGTCCGGGCCTTCGAGGTCGAAGCTCAGCCCCGCGCGTGGATTGGTGAGCAGGCGGTCTCCGCCGAGCGGGATCCGTTCGTAGTCCTCCTCCTGCCCGGTCGCGACGGCCCGCCGCAGCAGCCGGTAGGCCGCCGGGTCCGCTTCGCCGAACTCGTTGTGCGGCAGGCCTTTGCTGTAGTTGGCGAGGGGCGCGTAGTCGGCCTCCTCGCCGTTGTTGCGGTGCTCGGGCACCGTCCTCGCGAACTCGGTCCGTGCGGCCCGGAGGCGCTGTTCGCGCGCGTCAGCACGACGATCACTCATGTCGGTTGTCCTCCCCAGAACGAACACAACAGCCCCGGCCCCCCGAGCCAGGACACCCCAGTAGCCCGAATGTCGGAACCTTCGGGCGGTTCGTTACGGCCGGTAGGTACGTTCGTGCTGCCCGTTCACCTGCGCGGAAGGGTTGATGTGACCTACTCTTTCCCTCGGACGGGAGCCGCCGGGGGCTGGTGTGCGTCAGACCCGCCAGGAGGGGACAGATGACGAACCACGACGAGCCGCTGCCACCGCCGCCACCTGGTTACGACGCGGACGAGGATGCCTTCGCCGCGTTCGCGAGGGGCTACCGGCCGCTGGCCGACGACCTGAACCGGGCCACGGGCAACAACCTGGGTGCGCACACGTCGCTGGACGGCAACGCGTTCTCGCGGGTGGGCAACGAGGTGGGGCTCTCCGACGCGATCCGCAACGCCACGCGCAACCAGCTCGACCGGGTCAACCGGCTGTCGGGCAACACCACCGACATGGCGGACGCGGTCGGCCAGACGTGGACGAACTACGTCGACATCGAGGACGAGTCGGGCCGGCGCATGCGACGGGCGACAGGTGAGATCGCGTGAGTCCCACGACCGTCCCGCTCGTCACCCCGCTGGTCCAGCCCGCCGCCGACGCGCAACGCCAGCTCGCGACGGACGACGGCGCGATCGACAGCGTCGGCCAGGCGCACGGAAACGTCCAGAACGCGCTGTACACCTACGACTCGGACGCGGGTTCGCAGGTCCAGACGCTGCAGTACGGCTGGACCGGCGGCTCCGCCGACCGCCAGGCCGCCGACGCCCGCACGATGAGCACCGCGTCCAAGGACATCAGCGAGTACAGCGCCGAGGTCCAGTCCGCGGTGCGTGACGCGGCGGGCATCCTCAAGGTCGGCCAGAACACCAACCAGCAGCTCATCGACAACTTCATGGACAAGGCGGCCGAGCTGCTGTCGGCCGCTTCGGCTCTGCGCGCGGCCGGTGACCATGCCGGTGCGCAGGCCAAGATCTCCGAGCTGATCCGCCTCGGCGCCCAGGTCAGCGGCGAGAGCAGCACGAACCTCGAAGCCGTCATGACGCAGCTGACGGGCGTGGTCGACCGCCTCAACGGCGGCGGCGCCACGACGCCGTCCAACGCCGAGAACAGCGCGCCGCCCGCCGCGTACAACAGCGGCGGCGGGGGAGGCGGCGGCGGTGGGGGTGACGGAGGCGGCGGCGGTGTCGTCACCAAGAAACGGCTCCCGGTCGCGATCCCACCCCAGCCGGGCACGGGCGTCGCGGTGAACCTGCCGGACGGCAGCACGGTCATGGCCCCGAACGAGACGGCGGCGAAGGCCGTCCGTGCCGCACTGGGCCAGCTCGGCGTCCCGTACGTGTGGGGCGGCACGGCCCCGGGCGTCGGCCTCGACTGCAGCGGCCTGACCCAGTACGCGTACGGCGAGGGGGGTCTGGACATCCCGCGCACGTCCCGCGAACAGGACATCGGCGCCGAGGTCCCGTCGGCCGACCAGTTGCTCCCCGGCGACCTGGTCTGCTGGGAGGGCCACGTGGCCATGTACATCGGCAACGGCCAGATCGTTGAGGCCGGCGACCCGGTACAGGTCGGACCACTGCGCACCACCAACGCGGGCATGCCGTTCGTGGGCTTCTACCGCCCGACCGGATGACGGCCTTCTTCACCGACTTCGTGCTCACGGGCACGGTGCTGGGCCTGGACCACACGAGCGCCCCGGACGAGGTGCACGCGGTCCTGGGCGGGTCG
The DNA here is from genome assembly GCF_044466355.1 of Actinophytocola sp. NPDC049390. Taxonomy (NCBI): domain Bacteria; kingdom Bacillati; phylum Actinomycetota; class Actinomycetes; order Pseudonocardiales; family Pseudonocardiaceae; genus Actinophytocola; species Actinophytocola sp. NPDC049390. The sequence goes on along the minus strand of NZ_JBITMQ010000018.1, from coordinate 64,580 downwards.
TTCGAACCACCGCTCTCGTCGTTCGGGCTGATCGAGTTCGGGTGGCGCGGAGACGGCGACGAATGGAAGGTCCAGCACTTCGGCGTGCAGGCGCACCGGTTGGTGTGGTTGGCCGACGGGATCGAGCCCGCTCTGGTCGCGCGCTACGGCGATTTCCCGGCTCGCGTCGACGTCGACGACCTGCGCGAAGCGGTCACGGAACGCGGTGCCCCGCTCGAGGCGTGGCCCCGCGCCGCCGACGACTACGTCGCCTACGGCTCGTCCGTCGCACACGTGGAGGTGCTCGCGCACCGCGAAACACGGACCGTCGAGAGCCTGTTCGGCATGTCGCCCCGCTCGCCGTGGTGGAGCTTCCCGGGCCAGGAGAAGCGCTTCGCCTCGTATGCGAGGCACCTCCTCACGCTCACGGCTGCCGAGCGGGCCGCGTGGTTCGCCCGTCGCGAACCGGAGGCGCATCGCGCCGACTGGTGGGCCTGCCTCATCGCGACCGCGGCCCGCAAGACTCACGGCGCACGCCAGTGGCAGGAACTGACCCGCGCGCTGCGTCGAGCAGCGGCCGAACGCGGTGTTCACGCACCGAACTGACCGAGTTGTCCACAGCCCACCCGGTTATCCACAGTCAAGATCGACAACGGGGTCCCTGTCGGTGGGCACCGGTAGACTGGCATGGCGGGTGGCCCCCGGGATCGGGTGGGGGTTGGGTACGGGGCGTTTGCGGCGTGTTTCGGCGCGTTTCGGTGGGATTCGGTGGGGTACGGGCGGTTCTCGGGTGCCGGGTGGAGTGTCCGGGAGGTGGGCCGGGGTCACGATCGGCGGGTTCGCGGCCACGACTTGTGCCGGACAGGCGCGCGTGTCGGACCTTTCGGGCACACTTGTGCCGTACCGGGGATCAGGAGGGGTCGTGGAGATCGACATCGACCACGAGATGGCGGCGTTGGACCGCAAGGTCGCGCAGGCCGACGAGCGGGCGCGGGCGCAGGTCGCCCGCGTCGGCCGGATCACGGGCAAGGCCGCCTCGCCCGACGGTGGCATCGAGGTCGAGGTGGCGCCGGGCGGGCTGCTGACCGGGCTGAAGCTCTCGCCCGCCGCCGTGTCGGGGGACATGGAGACGTTGGCGCGCAACATCACCGCCCTCGCCGACCGGGCAACGCGCCGTGCCGGCAGCACCATGTACAAAACGCTGGCGCCCGCGCTCGGCGAACGCGGCGAGAAACATCTGGAGTCGCTGGGTTACGTCCCGGTGGACGACGAGGAGGACGGCGACTTCGACGACCCGCTCAAGCACGTCGGGGGCCGTCGGTGATCGAACGCGAGCCGGTCAACCGCACCACGCGGCAGATGATCGAGGACGGCCGGGCCCGCCAGGAAGCCCTGTCCAAAGTGGACGAGATACTGGCGACGGTCACCGGCACGGCTCACGACCGCAACGGGACCGTCGAGGTGACGGTCGACGGCCGGGGCAGGCTGAAGCGGTTGTGGTTGGCGCAGGAAGCCGCCCGCTACGGCGCCGACGGGCTTGCGCGGCTGATCGTGAAGGTCGCCGCCGTCGCGATGGACGACGCGACCCAGTCCGGCTACAACAAGGTCGCGCTGCTGCTCGGTGACAACCTGACCTACGCGCTGGAGCAGCTGTCCGGCCGGGCGGCCCCGGCGCGACGCTCCGGCGACGGCGGCATCACGGCCGAGGAGTTCCAGGCCCGGCGGGACAAGCGGGTCGCCGAGGAAGATTCGTCCGATGACCTCGACTCGTTCGACCCATCCTCGCTACGGTCCGACCGGTGATCCACCTTGTTTCCCCGACCACGTAGGCTTCCCGTCGTTCTGAGTGCCCCACGGATTGCCTGACCTGGAGGTCCAGCAATGTCCCAGGACATCGTCTCGATCGAGCTCGGCCTGCCCCAGGGCGATGTCGTCACACTGTGGGCGCCGCGCTGGCGGGAGGACGGCGAGGAGTGGGAGGCCTTCCTCGGCCACGAGGAGGACCTGTACGCGTTCCCGGACGCCGCCCACCTCGCCGCGTTCGTCCGCACCGCCGACGAGCACGACCTCGCCGACCACCCGGCGTGGGACGTCGTGCCCGAGCTGTCGGTGCCGGAGCTGCTGCCGGACGAGGCGCACACCTACGACCTCGTCGGTGTGCCGGAGCTGGCGGCGGAGGAGCCGGACGCGTGGACGATCGGCGAGCTGGCCGACATCGTCTCGATCGTCCGGTCGCTCGCCGACGTGTGCGAGCTGGACGAGGTGCACGAGGTGCTGAACTCGGCGGCCGGCTTCGCGGTGCTCGAGCAGGGCACGTTCCCGTTCACCGGCCGCGAGGGCGAGAAGCTCTGGACCGACCTGGCGGAGACCATCTCGGAGCGGTGGGACGAGGTGCTGGACGCGATCGACGAGGTCGTCGTGGTCCCGGACGTCGACAAGGCGACGCTCGACGAGACCACCGACGAGCTGGCGGCGTTCCAGGCCGAGTCGGCCGAGGCGGAGAGCGCCCTGGACGCTGAGGACGCGGACGACGTCGCCGAGGAGTCCAAAGAGGACGCTGAGGACGCGGACGTCGACGAGGACGAAGAGGACGACGACGAGGACGAGGAAGAGGACGCCGAGCCGGAGCCGGTCGGGTTCTGGGGCGAGGTGGGCATCGACCCCATCAAGATCATCACAGCGGAGGCGGAGTACTACACGCTGCGCTGCTACCTCGACGACGAACCGATCTTCCTCGGCGCCAGGGGCAAGATCGCGGTGACGAAGTCGCCGCGCGCGCTGGCCAAGTACCTCGCGCAGTCCGGCAGCGAGGACAACGACCTCGCCGAGGTGTCCACGTGGGAGGACGTCGCGACCAGGGCGACGGACGGCAGTCTCGAGGTCGAGGTCGAGACCGACAACACCTACGTGCTGAACGGTCTCGCCGAGGACATCGAGGAGGGCCCCGACGCGGTCGACCCGGTCCAGCTGGACCTCGCGGTCGAGTTGCTCAACGACGCCGCCGACTGGGCGGGCGACAAGAGCGTGTCCGAGGCGCTGGCCCAGTCCGAGAGCCTCGGCTGGCTGGTCTCGTTCGTGCTGCGGCCCGACCCGACGCGCCTCGCGCCCAGCGCGCCGTTCGACGCGGAGGTCGAGGCCTGGCGCAAGCTGGTGAGCGAATTCGAGGAACGCCTCGACATCCAGTGAGCACACGCGAAGGGCCCCGTCACCCGAGTGGCGGGGCCCTTTCGGTGTCAGCCCATCAGCGCGGCGTAACCCGGCTTGATGATCTCGTTGATGATCCCGAGCCGCTCGTCGAACCCGATGAACGCGGACTTCATCGCGTTGATCGTGAACCACTGCAGGTCGGCCCAGCCGTAGCCGAACTGGTCCACCAGCGCGGACATCTCCGACGACATCGAGCAGCCGGACATGAGCCGGTTGTCGGTGTTGACCGTCACCCGGAAGCGCAGCCTGGTGAGCAACCCGATCGGGTGCTCGGCGATCGACGGCGCGGCACCGGTCTGCACGTTCGACGACGGGCACATCTCGAGCGGTATGCGCCGGTCGCGGACGTAGCTCGCGAGCCTGCCCAGCTGCACGGTGCCGTCCTCGTCGACCTTGATGTCGTCCACGATCCGCACGCCGTGGCCGAGCCGCTCGGCGCCGCAGTGCTGGATGGCCTCCCAGATCGACGGCAGCCCGAACGCCTCGCCCGCGTGGATCGTGAAGTGCGCGTTCTGCTGCCGCAGGTACTCGAACGCGTCCAGGTTGCGCGTGGGCGGGAAACCGGCCTCCGGGCCCGCGATGTCGAAGCCGACCACGCCGGTGTCGCGGTGCCGGACCGCCAGCTCGGCGATCTCCAGGGACCGCGCGTTCTGCCGCATGGCGCACAGGAGCGTGCCGATCCGGATCCGGCGGCCCGCCTCCAGGGCGCGGGCGGCGCCGACGCGGAAGCCTTCCTGCACGGCTTCCACGATCGTGTCGAGATTGAGCCCGTTCTCACAGAACAGCTCCGGTGCGTAACGCACCTCGGCGTACACGACACCGTCCGCGGCGAGGTCCTCCGCGCACTCCGCGGCCACCCGGACGAGCGCGTCGGTGGTCTGCATGACGCCGCACGTGTGCGCGAACGTCTCCAGGTAGCGGACGAGCGAACCCGAGTCGGCCGAGTCCCGGAACCAGCGGCCGAGTTCGTCGACGTCGCTGGTGGGCAGGTCGCGGTAACCGTTGGCGTCGGCCAGCTCGATCACCGTGGCGGGCCGGAGACCACCGTCCAGGTGATCATGAAGAAGAACTTTCGGCGCGGTTCTGACGGCCTCCGGGGTCACCGGAACGGGGTTCATGCTCGACATGGTGCAACGGTACTCGGCGGGTGGAGTCATTCGATCGGGTAACCAAAGCACCACGTAAGGTCATGCTCGGCCGCGGCATTCGCGTCACGGCCGTCCTCCGAATGGCCCAACCCAGTCGCGTTCGGGCCTGCAACGAACTAACGGGTGGTGTATGGACGCGTTCTGGGAGTGGTTAGGCTCCCCAGCGTCGGCCCTGCCCCTCCCCACGACGAAGGTCACCTCCGTGAACGAGAACAACAACTCGACGGTGTCGTTCGACCGGATGCGCAACATGCTGGTGCGCGCGGCCGAGATCCGTGAGAGCGAACAGCAGCAGATCTTCGACACGCTGGACGAGATCCACGCGCGGCTGTCGCCGCTGGAGTCCATCGGCGCGGTGCGCAAGCGGCTGTCCGAGATTCCCGATCGCACCGACGTCACGGCGCTGGCCTCCCGCGTCGAGGACGCGATGGCCAAGCTCGAGGCGCAGGACGCCACGCTCGCCGCGCTGACCCGGGCCGTCGAGGGCATCGTGGACAAGCTGGCCACGCCGTTCGCGCAGCTGGACGGCAGGCTCGACGGGGTGGCGGGCCGCTTCGAGGGCGTCGCGGGCCGGATGGACGGGCTCGAGGACAAGCTCGCGAACATCCACCGCCGCATCGACGAGCTCGACGCGAACATCGACAAGCACCTCGACAAGCAGGACGCGAAGCTCGACGCCCTGCCGGGCACCGTGACCGGCCCGGTCCGCGAGCGCATCGACGCCGCCGAGCACAACCTGCGCGAGCGTGTCGAGGGCGCCGAGTCGACCCTGCGCGCCCGCGTCGACGAGGTCGACGGCGCCGTGCGCGGCCAGCTCGACTCGACGCGTGACGCGGTCCGCCAGTCGGTCCGCGACGCGGCGGAGACGGTGCAGGGCAAGGTGGTCGAGGCCGCCGAGGGCCTGCACGCGAACGTGGACCAGAAGTCGACGTCGCTGTCGATGAAGGTGGAGGCGTCCCGCAAGGCGCTGCAGGACTCCATCGACGACACGAAGACCACGGTCGACGGCACCGAGCGGCTCGAGGAGCTGGCGGTGCGCCTGGAGCAGGTGACCGGCCGCCTGGACAGCATGACCACCAGGCTCGACGCGGTCGAGGACGGCTTCACCGACAAGATCGCCGAGATGGGCAGGACGCTCGCCGAGAGCGTCGCCAAGGTCGAGGGCACGGTCGCCAAGCAGCCGGACACCGAGTCGGTCGTGTCGCTCGTGAAGAAGAGCAACGAGGAGTCGGAGCGCCGGATCGGCGGCCACCTCGACGAGGCCATGGCCACGTTCGCGGAGCTGATGATGGGTGGCGGCGCCCAGCCGCCGCGCCCGCCGGCCACCCTGCCGCGCCAGACCGCCCGGCGCCGCAACGGGAAGACGCAGAAGAACCCGCCGCGCACCGAAGAGCACGACGAGGCCGAGGTCTCGAACTGACCTGACACCGCCGTGAAAACGCGTCCGGGACCTTGAGCGTCCCGGACGCGTTTTTTCAGGGCAACGGGGTCGTCAGTTCCGGGCGGGCTTCCGGGGCCGCCGCTCGGACGGCGTCCGCGGCCTCGTCGTCCGGCTGGGTCTGGCTGTCGCGTTCCGCTTCCACCCGGGCCTTGTAGATCTTGACCTCGCGGTTCGTCGTCTCCTCCGTCCAGCCGAGGACGCCGCCCATCAGTTCCGCGACCTGCTGCGCGCAGTCCACGCCCCGGTGCGGGTACTCGATCGAGATGCGGGTTCGCCGCGCGAGCGTGTCCTCCACGTGCAGCGCCCCCTCGTGCGACGCCGCGTAGACGATCTCCACCTGCAGGTAGTCCGGCGCGGCCGCGAGCGGCTTCAGCAACTCGGGCCGGCCTTCCGCCAGCCCCAGCACCTCGTGCACCAGCGACCCGTACCGGTCGAGCAGGTGCCGCACGCGATACGGGTGCAGGCCGTGCCGCGCACCCAGCTGGTCCACCTGGTTCACCAGCGCGTGGTACCCGTCCGCGCCCAGCAGCGGCACCTTGTCCGTGATCGACGGCTGCAGCCTGCCCGGCAGGTCCGGCGACGCCACGTCCACCGCGTCCGCCGCCATCACCCGGTACGTCGTGTACTTGCCGCCCGCGATCGCCACCAGGCCCGGCGCCACCCGCGCCACCGCGTGCTCACGCGACAGCTTCGACGTCTCCTCGCTCTCCCCGGCCAGCAGCGGCCGCAGACCCGCGTAGACGCCCTCGATGTCGTCGTGCGTCAACGGTGTCGCCAGCACCGAGTTCACGTGCTCGAGGAGGTAGTCGATGTCGTGCTTCGTCGCCGCGGGGTGGGCCAGGTCGAGGTTCCAGTCCGTGTCGGTGGTTCCCACGATCCAGTGGTTCCGCCACGGAATGACGAACAGCACCGACTTCTCCGTGCGCAGGATCAGGCCCGACTCGGACACGATCCGGTCGCGAGGCACGACGATGTGCACGCCCTTCGACGCACGCACCCGGAACCGGCCACGCGAACCCGACAGCCGCTGCAGCTCGTCGGTCCACACGCCCGTGCAGTTGATCACGGCGTTGGCCTGGACCTCCTGGGTGCGGCCGTCCTCCACGTCGTGGATCCGCACGCCCGAGACCCGGTCCGCCTCCCGGATGAAGCCGGTGACCTGCGTGGATGTGCGGATCACGGCGCCGTAGTGCGCCGCGGTCCGCGCGACGGTCATGGTGTGCCGGGCGTCGTCGGCCTGCGCGTCGTAGTACCGGATGCCGCCGATCAGCGCCGACCGCTTCAGCGCGGGCACCAACCGCAGCGCACCGGCGCGCGTCAGGTGTTTCTGGCCCGGCACGGACCGCGCGCCGCCCATCGTGTCGTACAGGAACAGGCCCGCCGCCGTGTACGGGCGCTCCCACCCGCGCCGTGTCAGTGGGTACAGGAAGCTCACCGGTTTCACCAGATGGGGTGCCAATCGGGTGAGCATCAGTTCGCGTTCGCGCAACGCCTCGCGCACCAGGCCGAACTCGAGTTGCTCCAGGTACCGCAACCCGCCGTGGAAGAGTTTCGACGACCTGCTGGAGGTGCCCGAGGCGAGGTCCCGCGCCTCGACCAGCGCGACCCGCAGGCCACGGGTCGCGGCGTCCAGTGCCGTGCCGGCGCCGACCACGCCGCCACCGATGACCACCAGGTCGAACGTCTCGGAACCGAGTCGCCGCCAGGCTTCCTCACGCTCGGCTGTGCCCAGCTGACCGCCCGTGGTATCCGCTGCCACCGCGCCTCCTCGTCCTCTACATTCCGGACGAGAACCACGCTACCGGCCTAACCGGAGTCCCGATATCTGGACAAGTTGACCTTGTGCGCCGTAGCGTCTGGCTCGCTCAGGGTAGGCACCGGCGCCCCACCCTTCAGGCCGACGGACGCCTACCACTTCAGCGTGAAGGAGTGGTCGTGGATCTGAACTTCGGCGAGATATTCCTCTGGGAAATGCTGGGTACCGCCACACTGATCCTGCTCGGTGCGGGTGTGGTCGCGAACCGGGTGCTCAAGAAGGCGCTCGGCTTCGGCGACAGTTGGTTGTTCATCGCCATCGGCTGGGGTTTCGCGGTGTTCGTCGGCGCGAGCATCGCGAATCCGAGCGGCGCGCACATCAACCCGGCGGTGACGCTGGGCCTCGCGGCCGCGGACAAGACCGAGTGGGCCGACGTGCCCGCCTACCTCCTCGGCCAGATGGTCGGTGCCTTCCTCGGTGCCGTGCTGGCCTGGCTCACCTACAAACTGCAGTTCGACACCCATGACGAACCCGAGAACACCCGCGGCATCTTCTGCACCGGCCCGACCGTGCCGAACTACGCGTGGAACGTCGTCACCGAGCTCATCGCCACCTTCGTGCTGATCTTCTGGATCCTGCTCAGCCCGGGTGCGACGGTGGGCCCCGACGGTGTGCCGGTGTTCGGCAACGGCGCGCTCGGCTACGCGGCCGTCGCGTTCGTCGTCATCTCGATCGGCGCGTCGCTCGGTGGCCCGACCGGGTACGCCATCAACCCGGCCCGTGACCTGGGGCCGCGCATCGCCTACGCGGTGCTGCCGATCAAGGGCAAGGGGAGTCCCGAGTGGAACTACTCCTGGGTGCCCGTCGTCGGCCCGATCGTCGGTGGTGTCCTCGCGGGTCTTCTGTACCAGATCCTGCCGACCGGCTCCTGACAAGAGAGGCTTGACCAATGACGACGTACGTTGCCGCGATCGACCAGGGCACCACGTCGACCCGCTGCATGATCTTCAGCCATGCGGGTGAGGTCGTGTCGGTCGACCAGAAGGAGCACGAGCAGATCTTCCCGAAGGCGGGCTGGGTCGAGCACGACCCGGAGGAGGTCTGGCGCAACACCCGTGAGGTGGCGGCGGGCGCGCTCGCGAAGGCGGACCTGGCGGCCAGGGACATCGCCGCGGTCGGCATCACCAACCAGCGCGAGACCGCTGTGGTGTGGGACCGCACCACCGGCAAGCCGGTGTACAACGCGATCGTCTGGCAGGACACCAGGACCGACCGGATCTGCGGTGAGCTGGAGGCGCTCGGCGGCGGGCAGGACCGGTACAAGGACAGGACCGGGCTGCCGCTCGCGACGTACTTCTCCGGTCCGAAGGTCCGCTGGATCCTCGACAACGTCGAGGGCGCGCGGGAACGTGCCGAGGCGGGCGACCTGCTGTTCGGCAACATGGACACGTGGCTGCTGTGGAACATGACCGGCGGCCCGGATGGTGGCATCCACGTCACCGATCCCACCAACGCGTCCCGCACGCTGCTGATGGATCTGTCCACTCTGGCGTGGGACCCCTCGATCGCGGCGGACATGAAGATCCCGGTGTCGATGCTGCCGGAGATCAGGTCGTCGTCGGAGGAGTACGGCAAGGTCCGGGAGCGCGGTGCGCTGGCCGGCGTGCCGATCGCGGGCATCCTCGGTGACCAGCAGGCGGCGACGTTCGGGCAGGCGTGCCTGTCGCCGGGCGAGGCCAAGAACACCTACGGCACCGGCAACTTCGTGCTGCTGAACACCGGCACGGAGAAGGTGATGTCGCAGAACGGGTTGCTGACCACGGTCTGCTACAAGATCGGCTCGAACGACCCGGTGTACGCGCTCGAGGGCTCGATCGCGGTGACCGGCTCGCTCGTGCAGTGGCTGCGGGACAACCTGGGCATGATCGCGTCGGCGCCGGAGATCGAGAACATGGCGTCGGCGGTCGACGACAACGGCGGCTGCTACTTCGTGCCCGCGTTCTCCGGTTTGTTCGCGCCGTACTGGCGGTCCGACGCCCGCGGCGCGATCGTGGGGCTGACGCGGTACGTCAACAAGGGACACCTGGCGCGCGCGGTGCTGGAGGCGACGGCGTTCCAGTCGCGTGAGGTGATCGACGCGATGAACGCGGACTCGGGCGTGCCGCTGAAGTCGCTGAAGGTCGACGGCGGCATGGTCGTCAACGAGCTGCTGATGCAGTTCCAGGCCGACATCCTCGGCGTGCCGGTGATCCGCCCGGTGGTGGCGGAGACGACGGCGCTGGGCGCGGCGTACGCGGCGGGCCTCGCGGTCGGCTTCTGGGCGGGCGAGGACGACATCCGCAACAACTGGGCGAAGGACAAGGAGTGGACCCCGTCGATGGACGACGCGGCCCGCGAGAAGACCTTCGGCCAGTGGAAGAAGGCCGTGACGAGGACCTTCGACTGGGTGGAGGCGGACGACTGACGGGCGTGCCGTGAAAGGCGCGTTACGCCGCGAACGCGCCTTTCACAGCACGGTCAGTTGCCCGGGCGCGCCATGCGTACCGGGCCGCCGCCCGTCAGGCCCGCCGGGCCCGGCTGCTGGTCGTTCGTCGGCAGCGGTGAGTCCAGGTCCGCCAGCACCACCTGGTCGCCCTCCGCCAGGCCGTCCCTGATCTCCGTCCGCGCCGGGCCGACCGCGCCGACCGTCACCGGCGTCGGCGTCGCCTGCTCGCCCGACAGCACCGTCACCACGCCCCGCCGCACGGCCGAGGTCGGCACCGTCAGCACGTCCCGCGCCGCCGCCACCGTGATCGTCGCCGACGCCGTGCTGCCCGCCGCCATCGACGCGGGCGGGTCGGCGACCGTGATCGTCACCGGGTAGGTCACCGTCTCCGACGACGCGTCCGGCAGCGTGCCCACCCTCGTCACCGACCCGGTCACCGCCGTCGTCGTGCCCACCGGTGTCACCTGCGCTTCCTGGCCCACGGCCAGTGTCGACAGCCGCGCCGACGGGACCAGCGCCGTCACCTCCGCCGCGCCCTTCCCGATCACCGTCACCACCGGCGAGCCCGCCGCGACGACGTCCCCGGCCGCCGCCGTCACCGCACCGACCGTGCCCGCGATCGGCGTCGTCAGCGTCGCGCCCGCCAACGCCTGCTCCGCCTCGACCAGCTTCGCCGCCGCCTCGTCGACCGACGCCTGGCCTTTCGCCACCGCGTCCGCTGACTCCGGTTGTGTCGGGACCGAGCCCGCGAGTGCGTCGATCGCCGCCTGCAGCGTGGTTTGGGCGCGTTGCACCGCTTCCTGCGCCGCCCGCGTCGTCGTGACCGCGGCCGTGCACGGCCGCGACGCCGGGTCCGCGCACGCCTTGTCCTGTGCCGCCAGCGACTCCGCCGCCGTCGTCAGCGCCTGTGTCGCCGCGGACTGTGCGGTGCGGACCTGGTCCTGGCGCGACGTCAGCTCGTCCGACCGGCCCGCCGCCTCCTCCTGGGCGGCTTCGTCCTCGGCGAGCGCCGCTTCCGCCGCCGTCACCTCCGCGGCCGCCCGGTCCACCGCCGCCCGCAGGTCCGCCGTGTCGAGCGTGCCCAGTTCCTGCCCGGCGGTCACCGTGTCGCCGGGGGAGACGGTCAGCGTCTTCACGGTGCCGTCGCTACTGAACGTGACGTCCGCGCGGTTCACGTGGTCCATCGTGCCGCTCACCGTCACCGTCTGGGTGACGTCGCCGACCGTCGCCGTCGCCAGCCGGTAGCGGGGTGAGGGGGAGGCGTCTGCGAACGTCACCACCGCCAGCCCCGCCCCGGCCACCAGGACGGCGGCCACCACAAGTCGTTTCATCATTCGCTCCGCAGGGCGTCGATGGGGGTGAGGCGCGCCGCCCGGGACGCCGGGTACACGCCGAAGCCGATGCCGATCGCCAATGCCACCCCGATGGCGGCGGCGATCGCGGGCACCGACACGCTCACCGGCTGCCCCAGCACGCCCGGCAGCAAGAACGCGCCCGCCACGCCCAGTGCCACCCCGAGCAGCCCGCCGCACGTGCCCAGCACGCCCGCCTCCACCAGGAACTGGCGCCGGATCGCCGACGGGGTGGCGCCCAGCGCCTTGCGCAGCCCGATCTCCCGGATCCGCTCGGTGACCGCCACCAGCATGATGTTCATGACCCCGATCCCGCCCACCAGCAAGGAGATCGCCGCGACACCACCCAGCAGGATCGTGAGCGTCCTGTTCGTCGCGTTCGCCGTGTCCAGCAGCGACTCCTGCGACGTGATGGCGAAGTCGGTGTCGCCGTGCAGGTTCGCGAGCAGCGCGTCGACCTCCTGGTACGCGGCCGACAGCACGTCCTCCGACCGCGCCTGCACGTAGATCGTCGACACCGACGAGGACGGCGTGCCCGCCAGCGCCCGCGCCGTCTCCATCGGGACCACGGCCACGTCGTCGTCGCTGGCGGCGCTCGACGCCCCGCCCGTCGACGCCAGCACACCCACCACCGTCATCGGCCTGCCCGACACCGTGACCCGCTGCCCGACCGCCGACCGGCCGCCGAACAGCTCGCTCGCCGTGTCCGGGCCGAGCACGACCACGTCGGCGTCGGCCGCGGTCAGGAACCGGCCCGCCGACAGCGTCCGGTTGCGCACCGGCAGCCACGACTCGGTGGTGCCGACCAGGCTGGACGTCCAGTTCGTCGTGCCCGCGACCAGCGCCGCCTGCGCCGTGGTCACCGGTGCCACCGCGGCCACGTCCGGCGCCGCCGTCGGATCGGTCAGCGCCGCGGCGTCCGACGTGGTGAGCGTCGACGCCGTGCCGAAACCGCCGCGCACCCCGGACGACGACGTGCTGCTGCCCGGCGACACGATCAGCAGGTTGCTGCCCAGCGCGTCGATCTGCGCCCGCACCTGGTCCTGCGCGCCGAGGCCGAGGCCCACGGTCAGGATCACCGACGAGATGCCGATGACGATGCCCAGCATGGTCAGCGCCGACCGCAGCCGGTGCGCGCGGATGGCCTCCAGGCCGCTGGCAAAGGTGTCCCGCCAGTTCATGCCGCGAGCCGCCCGTCCCGGATCAGCACCGACCGCTGCGCACGCCGTGCCACGTCCGCCTCGTGCGTGATCAGCACGATCGTGCGGCCCACCGCGTGCAGCTCGTCGAACAGGGCGAGCACGTCCGCCGACGCCGCCGAGTCGAGGTTGCCGGTCGGCTCGTCGGCGAGGATCAGCGCCGGGTCGGTGACCAGCGCCCGCGCCACCGCCACCCGCTGTTGCTGCCCGCCGGACAGTTCACCCGGTCGGTGGGCCAGGCGGTCCGCCAGGCCCACCCGCGTCAACGCCTCGACCGCTCTGCGTTTCCGTTCCGCCGGTGCGACACCCGCGTAGGCGAGCGGCAGCTCCACGTTCCGGCACGCCGACAGGCTGGGCAGCAGGTTGAACTGCTGGAACACGAACCCGATGCGGCGGTTGCGGATGTCGGCGAGGTGCGACTCCGCCAGCGTGGTCACGTCGCCGCCCGCCAGCACGTACTCGCCGGACGTCGGCACGTCCAGGCAGCCGATGATGTGCATGAGCGTCGACTTGCCGGAACCGGACGGGCCCGCGACCGCCACGTACTCGCCCTGCCCGATCCGCAGCGACACCCCGCGCAGCGCCTCCACCTCGACCGCGCCGGTCGCGTAGGCCTTGCGCACGTCCGTCATCTCGATGATGGCGTTCACCGGCCGCCGCCCTGGACGATCATGGGGCCGCCCATCATCGGGCCACCGCCACCGCCGCCCGGGAAGACGGTGTTCCCGCCGCCGCCCGGCGTGCGGTTCTGGACGGTCGCCCGCACCTCGACCTGGTCGCCTTCCGCGAGACCGGCGGTCACCTCGGTCCGCGCACCGAAGGACTCGCCGACCTCGACGTCCGTGCGCACCGCCGTGCCGTCGACGACCTCGTGCACGTACGTCGTGCCGCCCTCGGTGTGCAGGGCCATCGCGGGCACCGTCAGCACGTTCTCGCGTTCGGCCACCACGACCACGACCGTCGCCGACGAGCCCGCGTACAGGTCGTCGCGCGTGCCCGTCACGTCGACGGTCACCGGGAACGTCGCCGCGCCGGAGCCGTCGGCCTCCGCGACCAGGCCGACGGTGCGGACTGTGCCCTCGACCGGCTCGTCCGCGTCGACCGGCATGACCTCGGCGGCCAGGCCCTGCTTGACGCGGGCCGCGTCGGCCGCGCTCACGTTCGCCTCGACCACGAACGTGCCCGTGGACACCACCGTGACCTGGGCCTGGGTGTCCGCACCGCTGCCTTGCTGGGGGGTCCCCACGCGGTCGCCGACGGCCAGGTCCACAGCCGCCACAGTGCCCGCCATGGGAGCCGTCAGCGTCGCCTGTGCCACCGCATCCTGAGCCGCTGCCACGTCGCTCTCAGCGGACACCACAGCGGCGTCCGCGGACGCGTCGTCCGAGTCGGCGGCCTGGTCCTCGGCCGCGTCCAGCTGTGCCTGCGCGGCCGTGAGCTGTGCCTGGAGCAGCGTGTCGTCGACCTTCGCGAGCGCCTGTCCCGCCGTGACCGTGTCGCCTTCCTCGACGAGCACCTCGGTGACCTCGCCGGTCACACCGAAGCTCAGGTCGGCGCGCGCCGCGGGCTGCACGGTGCCGGACGCGGTCACCGTCTGCCGCTGCGTGCCGACGGTGACCGGCACGACGACCGGCGAGGTCGTCGCCTCCGCCGGTCTCAGCAACCACCACGCCGCGCCGCCGCCCGCGGCCACCACGACCACGCCGGCCAGCACAAGCAGCCTCTTCCTCACCCGTTGCTCCTCGGCTCTCGACGGCACTCGTCGCAGAGCCTCGGGGCGGCGGCTGTGCGGCCGCTTCGGCGAGGCTGTGAATCAGATGTGAGGCACTAGGGGCCGATGCCCTGGCACGGTCTGGTGCGCAGGTCGGCCACGTAGTCGGCCGGGGCGCCCGCCGACTCGGCGGCGTCGGACACCACGCCCAGGTAGCGCGCCGACGGCAGACCCCCCTCGTAGGCGTCCAGGACGTACAGCCAGGCGAGCACCGACCCCTCGAGCGTCTGCACCCGAAGTCTGATCTTCGAGTGCAGGCCCAGCTCGGAGCCCTCCCACCGGTCGAGGCGCGTCTCGTCCTCGGGCGTCACGTCGTAGAGCACCACGAACACCTGCGACTTCGGGTCCTCGACGATCGTGGCGAGCGCACCCTCCCAGCCGAGGTCCTCCCCGCCGAAGGTCAGGCGCCAACCAACGAGCCAGCCGGTACCCGCCATCGGGGAGTGCGGCGCTCGCTCCATCATCTGGGCGGGATCCATGTTGGACCCGTACGCGGCGTAGAGCGGCACGCTCGACAGCGTAGCGATACCTGGGATCATGCGCTGTCACCGCGCCGCGTCGCGCCGCGTACCGTTTGTCCCCGAAAGGCCTCACATGAGCAGAGGGGAGCTGCAGGTGACCCGGATCGTGATCATGGGTGGCGGCCCGGCGGGATACGAGGCGGCGCTCGTCGCCGCCCAGCACGGCGCCGACGTCACGATCGTCGAACGGGACGGGCTCGGCGGCGCGTGCGTGCTGTACGACTGTGTGCCGTCGAAGACGTTCATCGCGTCGGCGGGTGCCCGCGCGGCCTTCCACAACGCCGATGAGCTGGGCATTCGCGTCGACAGCGAGCTGCCGCCGGTCGACCTGCCCGCCGTGCACAGCCGCGTGCGGGGCCTCGCGCTGGCCCAGTCCGCGGACGTGCGCAACCGGGTGCAGCGCGAGGGCGTGCGGATCATCCACGGCATCGCCCGCTTCTGCGACGACAAGCCCGGCATGGCCGCGCACCGCGTGGTGGCCGAGGCGCACGACGGCACGTCGGAGGTGCTGGACGCGGACGTCGTGCTCATCGCGACCGGCGCGACCCCGCGCGTGTTGCCCGGCGCCGTGCCCGACGGCGAGCGGATCCTCGACTGGCGCCAGATCTACGACCTGCCGGAGCTGCCCGAACACCTCGTCGTGGTCGGGTCCGGGGTCACCGGCGCCGAGTTCGTGTCCGCGTACACCGAGATGGGGGTGCGGGTCACGCTGATCTCGTCCCGCGACCGCGTGCTGCCGCACGAGGACGCCGACGCGGCGGCCGTGCTCGAGGACGTGTTCGCGGCGCGGGGCACCGAGGTGGTCAAGCACGCGCGCGCGTCGCGGGTGGAGCGGACCGCCAAGGGCGTCGTCGTGCACCTGGAGTCGGGCGGCACGGTCGAGGCGTCACACGCGCTGATGACCGTCGGGTCGATCCCGAACACCGACGACATCGGCCTGGACAAGGTGGGCCTCGCCACCGGCCCCGGCGGGTTCGTGTCGGTGGACCGCGTGTCGCGCACGTCGGTGCCGGGCGTCTACGCGGCGGGCGACTGCACCGGTCTGCTGATGCTCGCGTCGGTCGCGGCGATGCAGGGCCGGATCGCGATGTGGCACGCACTGGGCGAGGGCGTGGCCCCGATCAAGCTGAAGACGGTCGCGGCGAACGTGTTCACCCACCCGGAGATCGCGACGGTCGGCATCTCCCAGCAGTCGATCGACTCCGGCGAGGTCCCGGCCCGCACGATCATGCTCCCGCTGGCGACGAACGCCCGCGCGAAAATGGAAGGCCTGCACAGAGGCTTCGTCAAGCTCTTCTGCCGCCCCGCGACAGGAGTAGTGGTAGGCGGCGTAGTAGTAGCCCCCACAGCAAGCGAACTGATCCTCCCCATAGCACTCGCCGTCCAAAACCAGCTGACCGTGGAACACCTGACCCACACCTTCTCGGTCTACCCATCCCTGTCAGGCTCGATCACAGAAGCGGCCCGCCGCCTAATCCGCCACGACGACCTGGACTAACCCCAATGCCGGGAAGTTAGGGCTTATGGGGCGCGTGTCAACTCGGTGATGATCGTGATGGTGATCTTTGCTTGGTAGTTGGTGCGGTCGATCTGGCCTTTGGCTCGGTGTTTGGAGATAGCGCGTTTGACTACTCGTGGGCAGACGCGGGTGCGGCGGCGGGCGAGCAGTGCGGCCTGGACTGCTCGCCCGATCGTTCCGGCCAGGTCCACGACCGTGTCCGTGATGACTCCAGCGGCCAGGACGAGTTGGTCACGGGCCGCGTTCAGCGCGATGGTGAACCCGGCCCGGTCCGGTGCGGCCTCGTGCCCGAGCAGAGCGTCGGCTATCGCCAGCCGCAGTGCTTGATAGCCCGACAGCAGGGCGTAGATCTCCTGCTCGATCCCTTGCGGGGTGCGGGCGCGCAGGACTCGGCCGCCCAGCAGGGTGGATTTCATCTCCAGGAACGTGGTCTCGATCTCCCAGCGCTGGTGGTAGAGGGCGACGATCTCGCAGGCCGGGTAGCGGCGGTGGTCGGTGAGGGTGGTGACCAGCCGGTAGTGGCCGGTGTGCTGCTTGCGGCCGCCGAGCGTGGCGGTGATCTCGGCGTCGATGACCCGGACCTCGACCCCGCCCAGTCTCGACAGCCACGATCCGTCGGGCAGGCGCGCGATCACGGGCAGGACCCGGCCGTTCTTGGCGCGGATGAGCAGCTCCGCTCCGGTGGAGGAGATGTGGGTGATCAGGTCGGCGACGGCGAAGTTTCGGTCGGCCAGCAGCAGCATCCCCGGCCGCAGGCATCCGAACAGGCGTGGCGCCATGCTGGTCTCGCCGACCCGCCACGACCCGAACGCGATGTCGATGACAGTGCGGGTGCCGCACGCCACCACGGCCATCAGCCGCAGCATCGGATACCCGGACGGGCCGTTCCCGCCGCCCTGATAAGGAAACCGGGTGAGGTTGGCCGGGCTGTCGGGGACGAACAGGGTGGTGCTGTCGATCGCGCAGACCAGCAATGTCCGCCACCGGGCCGCACCAGCCGCGGGACCAGCCAGCAGCCGGAACACCGCGGCCAGCGGAGCGACTCCGATCCGGCGGCGGGCCTGGGCCAGCGCCGACGAACTCGGAGTAGCCACAGCGAGGCCGTCCAGCCCCGCGACCAGCCGCGCCCACACCTGGCAGTAACCCAGCTCAGCAAACAAGCCAGCCGCGATGAGCAGATACACAACCACCCGCGAGGGCAACTCCCGCAGACGTTGCTGAGTTGTCCTGGTCGACATGAGTACCTCGTCGACCATCTCGAACGGGATGACGCGGGTCAGCTCACCGAGGTGACCAGGCGCGAAACGGCCCTGAGCCACACGGACACAACGAGTAATGACAGACTGGTGTTCCAACGGGGTTCCTACAGGTCATCGATCTTGGTCGACGTTGATCTAACAGGAACCCCGTTGCCCATCCCAGCGGGTTGACAACCCCGCCCGCACACTAACTTCCCGGCATTGGGACTAACCCCGCGAGTCACGCCCCCAGACACAACGAGTTGTCGTTTTCGTGCACATCCCGCCGGGCCCAAACGAAACAAAACCAGCACAAAACCAACAATTCGGCATGCCCGAGAACGCGACTCGCGCCGACAACGCGAGTCACGTCCGCAGACACCGCGAGTCGCGCCCCCAGACACAACGAGTTGTCGGTGTCGTGTACGTACCGCTGGGTCCAGGCGGGTCAAGATCGGCACGGGACCGGCATCTCGGCATGTTGGAGAGCGCGACTCGCCATGTTCCTGAGCGTGACTCGC
>NZ_JBITMQ010000018.1:0-46353 GCF_044466355.1 Actinophytocola sp. NPDC049390 | reverse complement strand
GTACGTACCGCTGGGTCCAGGCGGGTCAAGATCGGCACGGGACCGGCATCTCGGCATGTTGGAGAGCGCGACTCGCCATGTTCCTGAGCGTGACTCGCGGGGTTATGGGTGTTCTTCGTGGAGTTCTGTCAGGTGTTGTAGTAGGCGGCGGGGGGCGGCTGGGGAGATCGTCGTCCAGGGTTCGGTGTCTTCGGATTCGCGGCGGACCTGGAGGTAGCGGCCTGCTTCCGTGTCGAAGAAGCTGATCACGCGGGGTGTGCGGACGCGGCGGCCCCAGCGGTCGCGGTGTGCGCTGCCGTACTGGCCGCGGTTGACGATGTCGCCGATCATCTCCGCCAGTGTCTGCGCGTCGGAGGCGCGCACGCCGCGGTTGCGCAGCGCGACCGCCAGCTCCTCCTGCTTGCGTGCCTCCTTGGCGGCGGCTTCGAAGTCGGCCGTCGGCAGCGTGATCGACTGGCCGGGGCCCGCGGCAGCGGGCGGCAGCACAGACAGCGCGAATCGCGGCAGGCCCGTCGCGTCCGCGGGACGTAGCGTCAGCCTGCCGTTCGCCAACACCGCCAGCACGGCCTCGTCACCGGTCGCCGCTGCCAGGAGCCGCACCTCGCCGCCCAGCCACAGCCTGCCGTCGATCTCCCGGTCCGGTCTGCGCAGCAGCGACAGCAGGTGCGTCAGCCGCGGGTCCGCGTCCACGGGCGAGCCCAGGCCGCGGCCCGTGAGCCCGTCCCACACGCCACGGACGATGCGCTTGCGCTCCTCGTCCGTGCGGCCTGGCGACGGGACCCGCAGGACCAGCGGCATCTGGGCGACGCCGTGGTAGTGCTCCCACAGCACGTCGAACTCGAGCGTGCTGATCTCCACGGGGTCGGTGTCGACCCCGCCGATCGTGCTGCCGATCGTCATGCCGTGATTATCGGCCGCCGTCGCCGATCACCGTGGGCGGAAGCTTGTGTTCCTCGTCCAGGATCGAGACGGACTCGGTGACCTCCGCGGACTCCCGCAGGTCGAACCGCCGCTTCGGGCTCTCGCCGACCGCCGGTTCGTCCGTGTCGCCGAACCACTGGCTGGACCCGATGGCGTCCATGCCGAACCGGCGGAGCACCATCTTCTCCTGCCCACCGGCGACCGGCCCGGACGTCGGCGCGATCGGTGTACCGGCACCCGGGTGGGCGCTGGCCGCCGCCTGGCTCGCCGCCGCGGCCTGCTGGAACTGCTGTTCGCTCGGTGGCAGGGCCGCGTTCGTCGGGGTCTTCGGCGGCACCGGGCCGTGCCCGCTGCTCGACCCGGCGGCGGGGCCACCGGAGCTGCTCCGGTTGTTCGACGACCGCTCCTGCGGACCGCCGCTCGTCATGATGCGCGGCGCGAGAAGCGGCTCCCTGGACACACCCATCGTCTTGCCGGGCGCGGGCGGTGCGGGCGGTGCGGGCCGCCGCTCCTCCCAGTGCGCGGACGAGCCGCCGGTCGACGGCCCGTGCCAGTCGTTGCGCGGGTTACCACGCCAGTCGTTGTGGTGGTGGTCGTGCCGGGGCGGCCCACCGTGACCGACCAGTCCGGACACGACGGTCGGCAGGATGCCGAGCAGCCCGCCGCCGTGGCCCTGGCTCATGCCGGTGTTCGGCAGCAGTTTCTGCGGCATGTCAAACGTCGCGAGCGAGGCCGTGGTGGTCTTGGTGTTGTTCTCGTAGGCGGCCATCACCTCGACGGCCCGCTCCTCCGCCGACGACGCCCCTGCCTCGGCGGGCTCGGCGTCGACCTGGGTCTGGAGCACCTGCACGGCGGGCGCGACCGTCGGGTCGGGCGCCACCGGTGGCACACCTTCTGGGGCGGGCATGTCGGCGCGTGCCTTGGCGATGTGGTCGGCCTGGTCCTCGACGGCCGTGCGCATGAGCCCGGCGCCCGCACCGGCGTTGGTGGCCCAGGCGACGGTGGTCGACAGCCGGTCGTACGCGGCGCCGGCGGCCCTGCCCTGCCAGCCGGAGCCGGTCAGGTCGAGTGCCTTCTTGAGGTCCTCGCCGATCTCGGTGAGGGTCGTGGAGATCTCGGCCCAGCGCCGCGACGGCGACGCGGACGCGGCAGCGCCCGGACCGTCGTGCAGCATCAGGTACAGCTCTTTGTGGGTGTAGCCGCGCCAGCGGGTGCCCTCGGCCGGGTCGCCGGTCGGCTGTGTCTCCTCGGGAGGCGGCGTGGTGGGGGTGTCAGGCATGGTGGTCAGCCCCCGTTCTTACCGACGCCGTGGACGTTGTCGCCGTCCGTCTTGGAGTACTGCTTGGCGGTCTTGTCCAGGTTCTGGACGGCCGCGTCCAGCTCGGTGCGGTACGCGCGCAGGGTGTCCACCGCGGACTGGTCAGACTCGACCGAGCGGTCGTTGAAGAGGATGGTCGCGCCCTGGCTGACCGGGTCCTTGGCCCACGCGTTGACCCGCAGCTCCGCCTCCGCCAGCTCGAGTTGGCGGTCCACCCTGGCGAGCGCGTCAGCGAAGGCCGAACGCAGGCCTGGCACCGCGTCCGGATCGACTCTGACGATGTCGTTCTGGGTACCCCCACCCCCGTGCTTACCTGGCACTCGGTTGCCCTCCCAACCAGATCCCCTGTGGTCGATCAACCATATCCAACACGGATGATCGGATTCGATGGTTCACCCAGTTTTTGTGAGATCTTTTTCAGGGAGTCTGGCAATCGGGTGATGGCCGGGCAATCCGCCGATCGGCTCGCGACCTTCGGCGGGGTGTCAGTAGCCGCGCTCGTGCCGCCACCTGCGCCGCTGGTCAGGGCCGCGGCGCTGGCCGTGCCACCGACCGTTCACGAAAAGAAAGAAGAGCAGAAGTGGCACGAAAAACCCGATCTTGAACACGACCAGGACCGTTCCGACGGCGAGGATCGCGGCGACGGGGATCGCGACGGGGGCGACCTTCTCGACAAACCCGCGCTCCCGTGGCACGACCGTGCCCCTCGGCTGCCCGAAGGCCGGCTTCGGCTCGGGCAGGTCGCCGAACAGGTCGAGCAGGTCGCCACGGGTCTTCGCGGTGGCGACCTTGGCGGAGCGCTCGCCGAACTCGTCGATGTCGAGCCTGCCCGCGGTCATGTGCTCGCCAAGCTTGGCGAGGGCCGCTTCCCGCTCAGCGTCGCTCACCCGGATGTCCGACGGCTGGTACTCGCTCACCCTTCGATCGTACGTCTGTAATCCGGTAATCAGCCGTGACGATTGCCGCGACCTGAGGGTTCTCTCAGACAGGCGAAGTTTTGGTGCCACCCCAGTACGTAACCTCAACCCCCACCCGATCCCGGCAGGGTTCCGTCAAAGTCGATTACCTGGATGAGAGCAGGCACGGTCGTCTAGTTGATCATGTGATTGTCGAAGTCGCATGATCGTGTGAGAGGGCCGTGCCTGCTGTGTCATCATTCCCGATCTCTGCTGTGTTTGATCGGCTGGGCCGTGTCACCGTGTGGTGTGCTGCTGACCTGCGGGAGTATTTGGGTCGGGTGGTTGATCCTCGGGATCGGCGGGGGATACGGCACTCGCTGGGTGCGATGCTGACGATGGCGGCGGTTGCGGTGGCCGCGGGTTCGCGGTCTGTGACGGCGATCTGGGAATGGGCTGCTGACCTGCCGCAGTGGGCGTTGAAGGCGCTGGGTGCCCGGTTCGACCCGCGGCAGGATCGGTACGTGGTGCCGGGTGAGGCAACCTTGCGTCGGGCGCTGGCCCGGGTGGACGGCGATGAGCTGGACATCGCAATCAGCGCCTGGATCACCCACCAGGCCGGGCCGACAGCAGTTGGGGTGGCGGATGCTGGGGGGGGTGGGGTGGGCGGCGATCGCGGTGGACGGCAAGACGTTACGGGGCACGGTGGGCCGCGCTGGCGGCGCCGGGGTGCATCTGTTGTCCGCGTTCACGCACCAGCGGGGAACTGTCGCGGGGCAACGACTCGTGCCGATCGGCAGCAGCGAGATCGCCGAGTTCCGACCCCTCCTAGCCGGTATCGACCTGACCGGGACAGTCGTGACCGCCGACGCCCTGCACACCACCCGCGACCACGCCATCTACCTGCGGCAACGCGGCGCCCACTACGCGTTCCTGGTCAAGAAGAACCAGCACCGCCTCCACACCCGGCTCGCCACACTGCCCTGGCCACAAGCCCAGCATCACACCACCACCGACATCGGACACGGCCGGCTCGAACAACGCGTCATCGAGATCCTTCCCGCCCCCACCGACCTCGACTTCCCCGGCGCCACGCAGGTCTTCCACATCACCCGCTACCGCACCAACCGCACCACCAGCACCCGCGAAACCCACACCTGCACCGGAATCACCAGCCTCACCCCGACCAAGCCACCCCCACCCAGATCACCAACCTCCTCCGACAACACTGGCACATCGAAAACCGGCTGCACTGGGTCCGCGACGTCACCTACACCGAAGACCACTCCCACCTACGCACCGGCACCGCACCCCGCGCCATGGCCAGCCTGCGCAACCTCGCCATCAGCGCACTCCGCCAAACCGGCTGGACCAACATCGCCCAAGCCCTCCGCCACATGTCCCGAGACACCACACGACCACTCACACTGCTCGGAATCCCCACATAACCAGCACAAACGACTTTGACGGAACCCTGCCCGATCCCGGCAGGGCTCCGTCAAAGTCGGGTTCGTGCAGGTCACGGCGTCCAAGCAAGGCAGAAGACGGGAACCCATGGTCTCCTGCACCGTCGGCCGAGGTTGACGACCTGGCCATTCTTGGAGACCTGTCGCCCAGGTGTCCTCAATAGAACGTTCGATCAGCGGTGCATCTACCGCCAAAACCAACTCTGACCAGCAGAAATGCGACTTTGACGGAGCCCTGCCCGATCCCGGGGGCCACCCGCCATGCCAGTCTACCGGTGCTCACCGACAGAACCGGCCGCGAACGGCGTTCCTGTGGATAACCGGTCGACCTGTGGACAACCCGGGGTTCGTCGTGATCGGTTGTCGGTGCCGGCCGTTACGGTGGATTTCGGGGGGCCGAGGGCCGCGCTCAGTCCTTCAGCTCGCAGAGCACGGTGCCTTGTGTGACTGTCTCGCCCTGGCCGACGTTGAGGCCGGTGACGGTGCCTGGTTTGTGGGCGGTGACCGGGTTTTCCATCTTCATGGCCTCCAGTACCACGATCAGGTCACCGGCCTGGACCGCTTGGCCGTCCTCGACAGCGATCTTCACGATCGTGCCCTGCATGGGTGCGGTCACCGCGTCACCCGAGGCCACCGTGGTCTTGCCGCCCGCCCGTTTCCGTGGCTTGGCGGCCGCTTTCGGCGCGGACCCGGTCGCCAGCCCCGCGGGCAGCGACACCTCCAGCCGCCGGCCGCCGACCTCCACGACCACCGTCTGCCGCTCACCCTCCTGCTCCTCCGAGGGGGCCGGGTCGGTGGGCGTGGGGAACGGCTCGATCCGGTTGTCGAACTCGGTCTCGATCCACCGGGTGTGCACCGTGAACTCCGCCGCGAACGCCGGGTCACGCACGATCACCCGGTGGAACGGCAGCACTGTCGCCATGCCCTCGACCACCATCTCGTCCAACGCCCGCCGCGACCGCTCCAGAGCCTCCTCACGGGTCGCGCCCGTCACGATCACCTTCGCCAGCAGCGAATCGAACTGCCCACCGATCTCCGTGCCCGACTCCACACCGGTGTCCACCCGCACCCCCGGACCCTCCGGCGACACGAACCGGGTCACCACCCCCGGCGCCGGCAAGAACCCACGCCCGGCGTCCTCACCGTTGATCCGGAACTCGATCGAATGCCCCCGCGGCACCGGATCAGACGTGAACCGCAACCTCTCACCCGCCGCGATGCGGAACTGCTCCCGCACCAAATCCACCCCGGCCGTCTCCTCCGACACCGGATGCTCGACCTGCAACCTGGTGTTGACCTCCAAGAACGAGATCGTCCCGTCCTGCCCCACCAGGTACTCGACCGTGCCCGCCCCCGAATACCCCGCCTCCCGGCAGATCGCCCTCGCCGAGGAATGAATCGACGCCCGCTGCTCCTCGGACAGGAACGGCGCCGGCGCCTCCTCCACCAACTTCTGATGCCGCCGCTGCAACGAACAATCCCGCGTACCCACCACCACCACGTTGCCGTGCTGATCGGCCAGCACCTGCGCCTCGACATGCCGCGGCCTGTCCAGGTAGCGCTCCACGAAGCACTCACCCCGCCCGAACGCCGCCACCGCCTCACGCACCGCCGAGTCGAACAGCTCCGGGATCTCCTCGATCGTCCGCGCGACCTTCAACCCGCGGCCACCACCACCGAACGCCGCCTTGATCGCCACCGGCAACCCGTGCTCCTGCGCGAACGCCACAACCTCCTCCGGCCCCCCCACCGGCTCCTTCGTGCCCGGCACCAGCGGCGCACCCGCCCGCATCGCGATATGACGCGCGGTCACCTTGTCACCCAGATCCCGGATCGCCCGCGGCGACGGCCCAACCCACGTCAACCCCGCATCGATCACCGCCTGCGCGAACTCCGCGTTCTCCGACAAAAACCCGTAACCGGGGTGTACCGCGTCCGCACTCGATCGTGCCGCCACCTCGATCAGCTTCTCGATGTTGAGGTAACTCTCCGCCGCCGTCGACCCACCCAGCGCGAACGCTTCGTCCGCCAACCGGACAAACAACGCATCACGATCCGGGTCGGCGTAAACAGCCACACTCGACACACCCGCATCCCGACACGCACGAACGACACGGACAGCGATTTCACCGCGATTGGCGATCAGGATCTTGCTGAGCTGGGGCACGCCCTTACTCCCTCACCGACGAAGCGGCACACTTGTTACTGGTGGGGAAGTTTACGGACCCTGTGCTGACATGGGGCGAGAGCAAGGTCACGGGGGTGGGGTGACGGGTGACACGATCGGGTAGGCCGTGGGCCGTGGTCGTCACCGCGGTCGTGTGCGCGCTGGTCACGCTCGGCGCGCTGGTCACGGCCGCTGTCCTGCGCCATGAACGGTCGACCGCGAGCCGCCCGGCCGAGACCACGACACCGCCGACGACCACGTCGGGAGCCGGGGCCGACGGGTGCCTCGACGACCCGTGCCGTGTGCTCGGGCCCATCCCCATCGGTGGCACCGCCGTGCAGCTGGTCGCGGACGCCGGCGGCAAGTCCGGCCGCGTGCAGATCGGCGGGGGCGGCGCGAGCGACGTGATCGAGGTGACCATCACCAAGCTCGGCGCCGTGCTCGGGCCCGACGCGCTGCAGTGCGTCGGCGGCACGCTGTCGGCGTGCGTCGTCCGTGGCAGCGCCGCCGACGGCATGCTCGGCCAGGTCATCGTCGGCCGGTCCGCGAAGTGGGCGTCGCTGGCGAAGCCGTTCGCGTCCGACGCGGGGTTCGTCGCGGTGCAGGACGTCACCGGGCAGCAGTCCGGGCCGGAGGTGCTCGTCGCGCAGCACCGCTGCGACCGCGCGGCCACCGCCGACTGCTCGGACACCGAGGTCTACGTGCAGATCTTCTCGATGCGCAGCGAGGTGCTCGGCTGCACCCGTGACTACGCGCGGCTCGAGTCGATGCCCGGCTGGCCCAACCCGGACCTGTCGGAAGCGACGATCAGGTCCTGCGACTAGCCCACAGGTCGATCACCCGCACGCCGACCTCGCCGAGCAGCCCGCGGGTCAGCGGCAGGCTGATGCCGATCACGCTGGACGGGTCGCCGTCGACGCCGTCGACGAACCAGCCGCCGAACCCGTCGAGCGTGAACCCGCCCGCGACCGACAGCGGCTCGCCGGTCTCGATGTACGCCTCGACCTCGTCCTCGGCCGGGGTGCCGAACCGGATCGTGGTGGTCACGGTGCCGGTGGCGACCGCGTCGACGGCTCCGTCGCGGACACGCAGCACGGCGTGGCCGGTCAAGAGCCTGCCCTCGCCGCCCGCCATCCGCTTCCACCGCTCGCGGGCCCGCTCGGGCGTGCCGGGCTTGCCGACCAGCTCGCCGTCGTGGGAGAGCATCGAGTCGCAACCGATGATCACCGCGTCCGCGTGACCTGGCGCGACGGCGCGGGCCTTGGCCTCGGCGAGCGTGACGACCACGTGCTCGTGCGGCGCGTCGGCGGGCAGCGTCGCGGTGATGGCGTCCTCGTCGACACCGGACACGTGCACGACGGGTTCGATGCCCGCGGCACGCAGGACCATCAGGCGGGCGGGGGACTGTGATGCGAGGACGAACTCCACGGTTGCGACTCTAGATCGCGCGGTGTGGTGCGTACGCGGATGCCCATCGCGGCGACGATGCCGAGCAGGAGCACCGCGATCGGCAGCATGAGGCTTGCCTTCGCGGCCACGGTGAACCCCTCGTGGAACACGCCGGTGACGATCCTGCGCACGATGTCGGCGACGTCCGGGTCCAGGTTGGACGGCACGGGCGGGCTGGACGAGTCGAACTGGCTCGCTGTGTTCGCCGCCTCGGTGATCCGCTCGACGAACTCCTCGCGGTACCGGAACGGCAGGCGTTCGGCGTACCGGGCGGCCGCGTCGGGCACTGCGAACGCGACGCCCAGCTGCAACACGAGACCGGTCGCCGCGCTGCCCAGGACCCCGCCGACCTGGCGGGCCGTGTTGTACACGCCCGACGCCGCGCCGACCAGCTCCGCCGGCATGCCCGCGGTCGCGGCGGTGGTCAGCGGCGAGAACACGAACCCGATGCCGAGCCCGGCGAACGCGAGGCCGGGGATGAGCGTGACCGGGTCCGTCTCCGGTTGTGCCTGGTAGACGAGGATGCCGACGGCCAGCGCGAGCATCGCGAACCCGGCGACGATCAGGTTGCGGGCGCCGATGCGGTGCCACAGCGCGCCGGACAGCCCGGCCGCTGCGGCCGCCGTGACCGCCATGGGCAGGGCCAGCGCGCTGGACTCGAGCGCCGTCAGACCGAGGACGGTCTGCAGGTAGAGCACCAGCGGGAGGAACATGCCGGTCATCGCGAAGCCCATGGCCGCGTGCGCGAGGTTGGCGTAGGTGAAGGTGTGGTCGCGGAACAGCTCGTTGGGCACCAACGGCTCGCGGTTCTTCACGGTGACCTGGCGGTACACGAACGCGGCGAGCAGCAGGACGCCCGCGATGAGGAGGTGGACGATCGTGACCGGGCCCGCGACCGTGCTCCAGTGGTAGTGCTGCCCGTTCTGCACGCCGAAGACGAGGAGCAGGAGCCCGACGGCGCACAGCGCGGTGCCGAGCGGGTCGAAGCGCAGGCGGCGGCGCGGCTGCCAGTTCGGCAGGGCGGCCAGCGCGATCAGCAGGCTGACGACGCCGATCGGAATGTTGATCAGGAAGATCCACTGCCACCCGATGTGCTCGACGAGCAGCCCGCCGAGCACCGGGCCCGCGAGCGTCGCGACACCGGCCACCGCGCCCCAGACAGAGATCGGCACACCGCGTTTCTCAGGTGGGAACAGGCGGGTGATGAACGACAGCGTCTGCGGGGTCATGAGAGCCGCGCCGAGGCCCTGTAGTGCGCGGGCGGCGATCAGCTCGCCCGCGGTGGTGGTGAGGCCGCTCCACGCCGACGCGGCCGTGAACGCGACGAGCCCGGCGACGAGGACGTTCTTCGGACCGAACCGATCGCCGAGCCGCCCCGTGATGAGAAGGGGGACCGTGTTCGCGAGGAGGTAGACGCTGTTGACCCAGACGACCTCGTTCAGGTTCGCGTGCAGGTCGGTCAGCATCGTGGGGATCGCGACGGTGACGATCGTCGAGTCGAGCATGATCATGAAGAAGCACGCACAGAGCGCCCACATCGGGATCCACGGGCTTCTCATGCGGTGCAGTGTGTCAGTTCGAGATCGACGGCTTGTCGGGGATCGTCACCGGCGGTGAGGATGTGGGGTATGCGGCGGCACTCGGAGCGCGCTGTGCAGCTGCCCACCAGCGCCAGCGGGAACCGCCTGTGCCGCCACCGCGTCCCGGGCGGCTGCACCCGCTGGTGCTCGTACAAGTTCTTCGCGAAGGTCGTCGCGGGCACATCCCTGGTACTGGCCCTGATCTGCGGCGGCATCTGGCTGACCGGCGAACAGGAACGCGTCCGCGAGGTCCTGTACGGCGTCGCGGCCTACGTCGCCCTGATAGTCCCCGGCATCACCTGGGCCAACAGCCGAGAACGCGACTAACCCCGCGAGTCGCGCCCCCAGCCATAGCGAGTCGCGCCCCCGGACGTAGCGAGTCGCGCTCTCGCGCACACCGAGTTGTCGGTTTTGTGCACATGCCACCTGCACGAAATCGACAACTCGCTATGTCCGAGCGCGCGACTCGCGCTGTCTGGGGGCGTGACTCGCGGTGTGTGTGAGGGCGAGTCGCGGTCTCGTGCGCATCGAGTTGTCGGTTTTGTGCGCGTGTCGTCTGCAGGAAATTGACAACTCGTTGTGTCTGGGGGCGCGACTCGCGGTGTGTGGGAACGCGACTCGTTGTGGGTGGGGGCGTGACTCGCGGGGTTAGTGGGGGCGTGCTGAGGTTCGCCAGGCTGTTGGGTTGTGGGGTAGGGGGCGGCGGAGTAGGGGTTCGCGGTTTGACCAGGCTGACCGGGGGGGTGGGGGTGGTTCCTCTGGGGGGTGGAGGGTGGAGACGACTGTGATCAGGGCGGCTATTTCCTCGTCGGTCGGGTTGCCGCGGACTACTCGCAGGTGGGGGCGGTCGCTCATAGCGGGATGTTTCCGTGCTTCTTCGGGGGCAGGGTCTCGCGCTTGTCGTGGAGCAGGCGTAGTGCGCGGGCCACGTGGCCGCGGGTGTGCGACGGGGGGATGACCGCGTCCACGTAGCCGCGTTCGGCCGCCACGTACGGGTTGCACAGTGTGTCCTCGTACTCCTGCTGCAGCCGTGCGCGCAGTGCGTCCACGTCCTCGCCGGAGTCCGCGGCCGCCGCCAGCGTCTTGCGGTGCACGATGTTCGCCGCGCCCTGGGCGCCCATGACGGCGATCTGCGCGGTCGGCCACGCCAGGTTCACGTCCGCGCCGAGGTGCTTGGACCCCATGACGTCGTACGCGCCGCCGTACGCCTTGCGCGTGATGACCGTGACCAGCGGGACCGTGGCCTCCGCGTACGCGTAGATCAGCTTCGCGCCGCGCCGGATGATGCCGTTCCACTCCTGGTCGGTGCCCGGCAGGAAGCCCGGCACGTCGACGAACGTCAGCACCGGCACGTTGAACGCGTCGCAGGTCCGCACGAACCGGGCCGCCTTCTCGGACGCGTCGATGTCGAGGCACCCGGCGAACTGCGTCGGCTGGTTCGCCACGATGCCGACGGCGTGGCCCTCGACGCGCCCGAACCCGACCAGGATGTTCGGCGCGAACATCGACTGGACCTCGAGGAACTCGCCGTCGTCGAGCACCCGCTCGATCACCGAGTGCATGTCGTACGGCTGGTTCGGCGAGTCCGGGATCAGCGTGTCCAGCTCCAGGTCGGTCTCCGACACGTTCGACGCGACCGAGCCCTCCTCGGCGAACCCGGGGAACACGGGCGGGTCGGACATGTTGTTCGACGGCAGGAACGACAGCAGCTCCTTGACGTAGGCGATCGCGTCGTCCTCGTCGGCGCCCATGTAGTGCGCGTTGCCGGACTTGGTGTTGTGCGCCCGCGCGCCGCCCAGCTCCTCGAACCCGACGTCCTCGCCGGTCACCGTCTTGATCACGTCCGGGCCGGTGATGAACATGTGGGACGTCTGGTCGACCATCACCACGAAGTCGGTCAGCGCGGGCGAGTAGACGTGCCCGCCCGCGTTCGCGCCCATGATCAGCGAGATCTGCGGGACGACGCCGGACGCGCGGGTGTTGCGGACGAAGATCTCGCCGTACAGGCCGAGCGAGACGACGCCCTCCTGGATGCGCGCGCCGCCGCCCTCGTTGATGCCGATGATCGGGCGTCCCGTCTTGAGCGCCAGGTCCATGACCTTGACGATCTTCTCGCCGTACACCTCGCCGAGCGCGCCGCCGAACACGGTCACGTCCTGGCTGAACACGCACACGGGACGCCCGTCGATGGTGCCGTACCCGGTCACCACGCCGTCGCCGTACGGGCGGTTGCGCTCCAGCCCGAAGTTCACCGACCGGTGCCGCGCCAGCTCGTCGAGCTCCACGAACGAACCGGGGTCGAGCAGTGCGTCGATGCGCTCGCGGGCCGTTTTCTTGCCCTTCGCGTGCTGCTTCGCGACCGCGCGCTCCGAACCCGCGTGCACCGCCTCGTCACTGC
Source organism: Actinophytocola sp. NPDC049390 (assembly GCF_044466355.1). Classification (NCBI taxonomy): domain Bacteria; kingdom Bacillati; phylum Actinomycetota; class Actinomycetes; order Pseudonocardiales; family Pseudonocardiaceae; genus Actinophytocola; species Actinophytocola sp. NPDC049390. The sequence continues at coordinate 34,158 of NZ_JBITMQ010000018.1, read as the reverse complement.
GGCGGTACAGGTCGGCCAGCTTGCCCGCGGTGGTGTGGATGTCCGTCTCGCCGGTCGGCACCTGACCCAGTGGTTCGGTCGCGCTGCTCATGTCTCGGGAGCGTAGTCGCGGTTGACTCCCGGTAAGTTCACCGATGTGACCGAGAACAACCTGGATGTCCTGGTCCTTCGTGAACAGCTGGTCGCGCCGAACGGCCCGTACGCGGCCCTCGACGTGGTGGAGCGCACGGGCTCGACCAACGCCGACCTGATGGCCGCCGCTGCCGACGGCGCGGCGGACCGGACGGTGCTGGTCGCGGGCGAGCAGACGGCGGGCCGCGGCCGCCGGGACCGCACGTGGGCGTCGCCGCCGGGGTCCGGGGTGTACCTGTCGGTGCTGGTCCGGCCGTCGGCCGTGCCCCAGGAGCGGCTCGGCTCGCTCGCACTGGTCGCCGGTCTGGCGCTCGTGCACGTCGCCACGGAGACCGCCGGGATCGAGGCCGTGCTGAAGTGGCCCAACGACCTGCTCGTCGGCGCCGAACGGGCGAAGGCGGCCGGGGTGCTGTCCGAGGCGGTGCACGACGGCGCGGGACCTGGCGCCGTGGTGGGGGTCGGCCTCAACGTGACCGCGCTGCCGGAGGGTGCCGAGCCGGGACCGGGTGGGCTGGCGCCGGGGTCGTTCGCGGGTGCGGGCGCGCAGGTCACCGACCGGACGACGATCACGGCGAGCTTCCTGCGTGCCTTCCAGGAGATGGAGGCCGTGTGGCGGATGAACGACGGTGACCTGGAGCGTTCCGGCGTGCTCACCGGCTACCGCGACGTGTGCGGGACCATCGGTCAGCGCGTGCGTGCCGAGCTGCCGGACGGCGTGCTCACGGGCGTCGCCGTGGACGTCGACATCGACGGCCGGTTGCTGGTCAAACTGGACGACGGAACCCCGAAAGCGATCTCCGCCGGTGACATCGTGCACCTGCGGACGGACTGACGGGAATTCTCGCGGGTCAGCCCACGAACTGTCGGTCCACCTCGGTACGGTTACGCGCGACAGGCGGTTTATCTCGGGAGGACGCCGTGGCATACCCAGAGGATCTGCTCAGCGAGGGCGAGAGCGTCATCCTGCACAAACACTCGCACTGGAAGATGCTCCTCCTGCCTTATGTCGTGCTGATCGTGACGCTCGGGGTGGGCATCTGGCTCGCGATCCTCGTCTCGGACACGTCGTGGAGCATGGTCGGCTACATCGCGATCGGCGCTGTCGCGCTGATCCTGCTGGTGTGGCTGTTCTTCATCCCGTTCGTCCGCTGGCGCACCACGCACTTCGTGGTCACGACCGACCGGGTCATGGCCAAGGAGGGCGTCATCAAGACGACCGGCATCACCATCCCGATGAACAGCATCAACAGCGTCCGTTTCGAGCACGGCCTCATCGACCGGATCTTCGGCTGCGGCACGCTGATCATCGAGTCCGCCTCCCAGGAAGCCCTCGAGTTCGACGACATCCCGTCGGTCGAGAAGGTGCACACGCTGCTCTACCGCGAGATCAACGACAACCCGCACGACGACTTCGTCCAGCAGCCGCAGCAGACCCAGCAGTACCCGCCGCAGGGCGGCGGCCAGTACCGCCGCTGAGCGGAGCTTGCGGAGCGAACATGGCCACGACCGCGCGCGACCTCGGCCTGCCGACCCGGGTGCCCGCACCCGGGTTGCCGGCACGCGTCACGATCTGGGAGGTCGGGCCGAGGGACGGGCTGCAGAACGAGGACGCGATCGTCCCCGTCGAGGTGAAGCTCGAGTTCCTCGACCGGCTCGCCGATGCCGGGCTGACCACGATCGAGGCCACCAGCTTCGTGCACCCCAAGTGGGTGCCGCAGCTGGCTGACGCCGAGCAGTTGCTGGCCGGGCTCGCGGCTCGTGAGGGTGTGCGGTACCCGGTGCTGGTACCGAACGAGCGCGGGCTCGACCGGGCGCTCGCCGCCGGGGTCACGCACATCGCGATCTTCGCGAGCGCCACGGAGACGTTCGCGGGCCGCAACCTCAACCGCACGCTCGACTCGCAGATGGAGATGTTCGAGCCGGTCGTGAGCCGGGCCGTCGCCGAGGGCCTGGACGTGCGCGGCTATGTGTCCATGTGCTGGGGCGACCCGTGGGAGGGCGCGGTCGATCCCGCAGCGGTCGTCTCGGTCGGTCAGCGGTTGCTGGGCATGGGCTGCTCGCAGCTCTCCCTGGGCGACACGATCGGTGTCGCCACCACGGGTCACGTCGCCGCGCTGATCGACGCGTTCACCGAGGCGGGCACGGACGCGGCCGCGCTGGCCGTGCACTTCCACGACACCTACGGGCAGGCGCTCGCCAACACGGTCGAGGCGCTGCGGCACGGGGTGACCACAGTGGACTCCTCGGCGGGCGGCCTCGGCGGCTGCCCGTACGCGGAGTCCGCCACCGGCAACCTCGCCACCGAGGACCTCGTGTGGTGCCTCGACGGCCTCGGCGTCGACACCGGCGTCGACCTCGACAAGCTCGCCGACACCAGCGCGTGGATGGCCGCGAAGCTGGGGCGGCCGAGCCCGTCACGCGTGGTCCGCGCGCTGCGGGGCTGAGCGATGCGGCTCGCCGAACTCACGCGGGACACCTGGCCGTCGCTGGCGGAGTTGTTCAGCGCCAACAAGACCGTCGGCGGGTGTTACTGCACGTGGTTCATGCGGACCGAGGTCCGCGCGGAATGGGGCGAGGGCAACAAGAGGTTCCTGCACGAGTTGGTGCGGGCCGGTGAGCCGCTCGGCGTGCTCGCGCTGGACGACGACCGCCCGGTCGGCTGGGTGGCGGTCGCGCCCCGGTCCACGTACCCGAAGCTCGACCGCTCGAAGGTCACCGCCTCCGACGCTGGCCCGGACACCTGGTCGGTGACCTGCTTCTTCGTCCACCGTTCCGCCCGTGGTCGCGGCCTCGCTCGCACGCTGGTCGACGCGGCCGTCGACTTCGCGCGCGAGCGTGGCGCGACGACGGTCGAGGGACACCCGGTCGACACCGAGGGCCAGAAGAAGGCCTCCGGCGACCTGTACCACGGCACGCTCGACGTGTTCCTGTCGGCGGGCTTCGAACTCGTCGAACGGCGCGGCACCCGGCGTGCGCTGGTGCGCAAGGAACTCACGTGATCACCGAGGTCGACGGTTCGCCGGTGTACGTGTGGCGGGCCTGCTCGCCGTGGCTCGCGGTGTCGTCCGGCGTGCTGGGCGGTGGTATCGGCCTGCGGAACTGGGTGGTCAACGCGACCGTCGCCAACACCTACGCCCGGCTCGACCCGGACCGCCACCTCGACGAGATCGCCACCTCGCTCGGCCTGACCGGTGACGGGATCGGGCTGCTGACCGCCGTTGACGTACGTGAGGTCGTACACCGGGAGGACGGTGGTGTCCGTGTCGCGGTCACCACCGGCATCGGCGCGCACCCGACGTGGGCGGCCGGTCCCGCCGCCGTGCCGGAGCCGGTCGGCACGATCAACGCGATCTGCCACCTGCCGGTCCGGCTCACCGAGGCGGCGCTGGTCAACGCGGTCGCCACGGTCGCGGAGGCCAAGGCGCAGGCGCTTTTCGAGTCAGGTGTACCGGGAACGGGCACGCCGACCGACTCGGTGGTCGTGCTCTGCCCGCCCGACGGGCCCGCCGAACCGTTCGGCGGTCCACGATCGGTGGTCGGTGGCGCCCTCGCCCGCGCGGTGCACAGCGCGATCCGCGCGCGGCTGTGAAAATTCTCTGGAACCCTCGGCGCGTGCCACACGTCCAACGCGAGACCGAGACCAATGCCGTCCCCCAGCGGAGGTGGCCGTGGTGGCTGACCACAGAGCTCAGGTCGAGGACCTGTTGGCCGGCTACCGGCGAAGCCGGGAGCAACTGGGGGCCGTGCAACGGTCGCTTGCGACGGTCCGGGAGACAGTGACGAGTGACGACGGCCGCGTGGCCGTCACGGTGTCCGCGTCGGGCACGCTCGTGGACCTCGCCATCGACGACGACGCCTACCGCGCCCTACGGCCCGCCGACCTGGCCGCGTTGATCGTCCGCACGACCGCCGAGGCCGCCGCACGCGTCAACCGCCAGGCGAGCGAGGTGCTCGCGCCTGTGCTGCCCGCCGACTCCGACCCGGCCGCGTTGCTGCGCGGCACCGCCGACCTGTCGGACGAGGAGCTGGCGCCGGAACCGGAGCCGGACGACGACCCGCAGGACGAGACGTTCGAGGACAAGTCCTGGATGCAGTCGGGAGGCACGCGCCATGCACGACGGATATGACGTCGATGCCGAGCGGCTGGCCGGGCAGGCGAGCCAGTTCGAACCGCTGAGCACCAGGGTCGCCGCCATCCACCGCTCGCTCTCCGACGCGCTGAGCGCCGACGGCGCCTGCTGGGGCACGGACGCGGTGGGCCAGAGCTTCTCGTCCGTGCACGCCCAGCCCGCCGACGACGTCGTGGCCCGCCTGTCGTCGCTGTCCGAGCGGCTCGGTTCGGTTGGCACGCGGTTCTCCGACACCGCCACCACGTACGGCGCGGGCGAGGGCGCGGCGCTCGACCATCTCAAGTCCGCGGAGCAGTAGATGGGCATCGAGCTGCCACCGGAGCTGGCGGACGTCGCCGCGCAGGCCGGTGTCGTGTGGCCGGAGGCCGACGAGGAGGCCATGGCCAGACAGGCCCAGGCCTGGCGTGACACGGCCACCACCATGTCCACGCTGACGACGGACGCCGACACGACGGCCCGCTCCGCGTTGTCGGCGGTGACCGGCGACGCCGGTGACGCCGCGGCGAACGAGTGGAAGTCCTTCGTGGAGGCGGATTCCGGTCACCTGACTTCCGTCGTCCGCGACGCCAACGCGGCGGCGGACCGCCTGGAGCACGCGGCGGGCCAGGTCGGCGCGGCCAAGGTGGAGATCGTCCGGAACCTGGTGCACCTGGCCCAGAACACCGACGCCGCCCACACGGCCGCGTCGGCGGGCCACCCGACCGCGCTCGCCGGTCTGGAAACGGCCGTGCGGGGCACGGCGGCGAACGTGGCGCACATCGAGTCTCAGCTGGTCAGCGCCGTGCAGCCGGGTTCTGGCGTGGACATCGCGGCCGTGCAGACCCCGGTGAACGCCAACCCCGGTCACCACCTGCTGCCGGGCGTCACGACGACGGTGACGGACGTGGCGTCACCGGTGACCGACGCCGTAGCGTCCACTGTGGACAGTACGGTGGGCGGTACGGTGGACACCGCGACGCAGCTTCCTGGGAACGTGGCAGGCCCGGCCGCGGGGGTGGTCGGCGACACGGCCGACACGCTGCGGCCGACGCCGGGCCACGGGATGCCCGGGGACGTGGTGCCGGGCATCCCTGGAGACCTGCCGCCTGGTGACGTGCCCCCCGGAGACGGGTCGGGTGTATTGCCTGGGCGCCCGGACGGTGTGCTGCCCGCGGATCCGGACATCACGGGCCCGGTCCCGTCCGACGTCATCGACGACACGATCGACGACACCCCGACCCCGCCGACCGGCCAGACCGTACAGGCGGGTTTCGCTGGTGGTCTGGAACCGGCGGTGGCGCCACCGCCGAACCTCCCGCCAGCGGCGACGGCCCCGCCGGTGGCGAACCCGGCGGCGCCACCGGCCTACGGCGGTGGCCAGTTCGGGGGCGCTCCCGCGGCTCCGGTGGGCGGTGCGCCCGCACCGGCGGCACCCGTTCCCGCACCGGGCCGTCCGGCCGCGCCCGCGGCCCCGGCACCGGTCGCCCCGGCCCCGGTCCGGCAGGCCCCGGCGGCGTACGTCCCGTCGGCGGAGCGCCCGGCCGACCCGGCACCACGAGCGGGCAAGCCGATGGCAGGACCGCCCGGTGCCCCGCCGCCCGCGAAGGGGGAGCGGAACGAGGTTCTGGCGGCGTTCTGGATCCACATGTTCCCGATCGGGCACCTGCCGGTCGCGTCTTACCGGCCCGCGCGGCAGACCCCGGCGCCCCCGCCGGAGCTGGACTACGCGGCGGGCCTGCGTTTCGAGCCCGCCGACCACCCCGACCACCGCCTCGTCGACGACCGGCCCCGCCTGGCGGAACTGCACGAGGGCATCGCCCACCGCGCCGCCACGAAGGCCGCCGCGGACGCCGCCCCGGCGCAGCTGCCGCCCCCGTCGACACCGCCGGGCTACCAGAGCTACGCACCGCCGTCGGCGTACCAGTACCCGCCCCCTCATCCCGCGCCGCAGGTCGGGGGCGGCATGTCCTACACGGGCCTGGGCCAGCAGGGCTATCCGCGGCCGCCGGTCGACGAACCCGCACCAGCAGCGCCCAGCGCCGCCGACGTGTCACCGGACGCCGCGACCCTGCCCAGGTTCCGCCCGGTCAACCCGAGCGCGGGCATCACCGCCGACCACCCCGCGGTGCAGGCGCTCCTCGAGCACCACGACCCGCTCGGCGGCGCCAACGAGCGGGACTGGGACCGCCGCTACCTCGTCCGTCTCGGCAGCGTCACGCCGCAGGGCATCAGCCCCGAGGGGCTCGAGTACAACTGGCCCACCAGCGAGCAGTACCCCGAGGGCGGCAGCGCCCCGGGCGAAGCGGAAACCCTCGCCGAGGACACGGTCATCGACCGCTTCGGGTCGCCGCACGGGCGGGTGTTCGCGGTCGACGGCACGATGTTCGCGCAACGGTCCCTGCCGCCCGAGCACAAGGACGCCGGGTACCGCCGCTACCGGGTGGTCAAGCCGTTGCCGGTGTGGCGTGCCGTGTCGGCGGCCTGGTTCGGGCAGCCGGGGGGCGGCGTCCGCTACCGCACCACCCACTCGGCCATCGAGCTGGTCGCGCTGGGTTACCTCGAGGAGATCGCATGAACGCCGAGTCCATCACCGAATGGCTGGCCGCCGTCGGGGTGCCCGCCGAGGTCGTGTCCGTGGGTGCCGAGGCCGACAACGCGTGGTGCCTCGTCCGCGACGACAACCCCGACGACGAGGGCAACTACGCCTGGGAGGTCTTCTGGCGCGAGCAGGGCAACCGCTACGACTGGGCCCGCTTCAGCAACGAACAGGTCGCCTGCCACTACCTGTTCGGCAGGCTGACCTGGGCTCAGGTCGTGCGGGGTGCGCTGACGCCGGCCTGAAGCACGCCCAGCGCCGCGTCGTGCAGGAGCCCGTTCGACGCGAGCCCGTCGCCGCCGTCGAACCGCGCCTCGCCGCGCAGGTCGGTGAACCGGCCACCCGCCTCGGTGACGATCACCTGCACCGCCGCCAGGTCCCACGGGTTCGCGATCGGGTCCGCCGCCAGGTCGAGCGCACCTTCGGCGACCAGCACGTGCTGCCAGAAGTCGCCGAACGCCCTGGTCTCCCAGCACGCGTCCATGAGCGACTGGTAGGGCTCCCTCGGTTCCCACAGCCGGGCGTCCGTCGTGGACAGGTACGCGTCCGCCAGCGCCGCGACCGCCGACACCCGCAGCCGCCGTTCCCCGCACCACGCCCCGCCACCGGCCGACGCCCACCACCGGCGCGGGAACGCGGGCGCTGACACGACCCCCACGACCGGCACCCCACCGTCCACGAGCGCGATCAGTGTCGCCCACACGGGATTGCCCCGCAGGAAGTTCTTGGTCCCGTCGATCGGGTCGACGACCCACGTCCGCCCGTCCCCGACGGCTCCGCCGCGCTCCTCGCCCAGGACCTCGTCGTCGGGCCGCAGCTCGGCGATGATCTCCCGCACCGTGTCCTCGACGGCCGTGTCGGCGTCGGTGACGGGCGTGCGGTCCGGCTTGCGGTCGACGACGAGGTCGGCGGCGAGGAACCGGGCCATGGTGATCTCGTCGGCGGCGTCGGCGAGCCGCAAGGCGACGGCGAGGTCGTCGGTGTGGTCGGTGCGGTGCATGGCCAGATGCTGTCATGTGTACGACAGCAGCGCTCCGGGGACGTTGTCCAGGCCGCGCACGGCTTCCAGCAGGTCGATCAGTTCCCGGAAGTTCGCGTGCAGCCGGTTGAACGGTTCGGACGGCCACTCGTCCCGGTACTCGATTTCCTCTTCGGGGTCGGGCGGTGCGGTCGAGACGGTCATCGTCCAGTTCGCGTACGCGCCGCGCACGGTCCAGGTCAGCTCCATGCCGCACAACGTCCCGCCGCGCCATGCGGTCGCGCAAATTTCCGTTCGGGTGACACGACTTTCGTGCCACCGTGGCATGACGGGATCGTGTCGGAATGGCACGGCGAAAAGGGGTTTCCGTCCGGCAGCGACGGGTGTCGACACAGCTGCGGGCATGGCGGATCAAGCGGGGTTTGAGCTGCAAGGACGTCGCGCGGGCGCTGGACTGGTCGGAGAGCAAGGTCAGTCGTATGGAGACCGGCGAACGCGGGCTCTATGTCGATGACGTGGCGGCCGTGCTCGGTTTTCTCCGCGTCCCAGCCGAAATCCGGCAAGACGTCCTGGACCTGGTCAGAACCGGCGACGAACGAAACTGGCACGAGATCGGCAGCGCTCCGCTTTCCCGAATGCTGCGGGACCTGATCCGGTTCGAGAACGAAGCGACCGCAATCCACAGCTTCGAACTCACCCTCGTCCCGGGTCTGGTCCAGACGGCGGACTATGCCCGCGCGCTCCTCCGGGCCTTGCCCGGCAGCCGATCCGAGGAGGTCACCGAAAGCCTTGTCGCGTCGCGAATGGCGCGCCAGCGTGTGCTTGATCGAATCGATCCGCCGACGGTCCAGCTGATCGTGGAGGAGATGGTCCTCCGGCGGACGATGGACGATCCCGTCATGATGTACGGCCAGCTCCAGCATCTGCTCGCTGCCTCGGCGCGCCGCAACGTGAGCATCCGGGTCTTGCCATTCAACGCCGTCGTCGCGGTCGCCGCGCAAGGCTCTCTGAAGATCCTCGACTGCCCCGGGCAGCCGCCTCTTTGCTATGAGGAGACTCGATCCACTGCCGCGTTTCTCGAGGACGAGGAGTTCATCGACAAGGCTAGGGTGGCCTGGAAGAGGCTGTCGGCCGCCGCCTTGTCCGATGACGACTCCCGGCAGCTGATCGCGGAACTCGCTGGCAAGCTGAGGAGTGCTACGTGAACTGGCGTAAAAGCAGTCGCAGCAACGAGCAGGACTGTGTCGAGGTTGCTTTTGTGCGGCAGGGCGTGGCGGTGCGGGACTCCAAGAACGTTTCCGGTCCCATGCTCACCGTGCCCGTCTCCGGGTGGGACGCCTTCCGGGCTGATCTTCGGGAGAAGCAGGCATAGTCTGACCACGTGAGTGTGGTGTTGCTGGCCGAGGACGACGCGGCGATCGCCGACCCGCTGTCCCGCGCGCTGAACCGCGAGGGCTACGAGGTGCGGGTCGTCAGCGACGGGCACCGCGCCTTCGAGACCGCCAACGGCGGCGGCGTCGACCTGCTCGTCCTCGACCTGGGGCTGCCCGGGATAGACGGTCTGGACGTGTGCCGCAGGCTGCGGGCGGCGGGGCGCGGTCTTCCCGTGCTCATGCTGACCGCGCGGGCCGACGAGGTCGACTTCGTCGTCGGGCTGGACGCGGGGGCGGACGACTACGTGGCGAAGCCGTTCCGGCTCGCCGAACTCCTCGCGCGCATCCGCGCCCTCCTGCGCCGCCAGGCACCGGGAACGATCGAGGTCAACGGCGTGAAACTGGACCTCGCGGCGCGACAGGTGATCGTCGACGGGGACGAGGTCACGCTCGCGAACAAGGAGTTCGAGCTGCTGCGCGTGCTGATCCAGCGGGCGGGCCAGGTCGTCACCCGCGAGGAGATCCTCGACGAGGTGTGGGGCGGGCCCGAGCTGCGGACCAGCAAGACGCTCGACATGCACATGTCGTGGCTGCGCCGCAAGGTCGGCGGCCGGCGCGGCGCGCGGATCGCGACCGTCCGTGGCGTGGGCTTCCGGTTCAACACGGAATAGGCACCCATGCGCCGTCGCATCCTCCTGGCCATCCTGCTGGCCGTCACGGTCACGGCCGTCGCGCTCGGCATCCCGCTCGGGTGGTCGGCGTCGGCCGTCGTCGAGAGCCTCACGCGGGAGGAGCTGGGCGGCCGGGCCCGCCAGATCGCGGCGGTCCTGGACGACCAGGTCACCGGCGGCAACGAACCGGACCTGAACGGCGTGCAGCTCCTCGTGCCGCCCGGCGGGCACCTGCTGGTGGAACTGCCCGACTCGGACTTCCGGCGCGAGCTCGGCGACGACCTCGTCGGCGACACCGTGTCGGAGGAGGTGCCGATCGTCCAGCACGGCAAGGTCGTCCTGTCGGTCGACGCGGGCCCCATGCGCACCACGCAGACCCAGGTCACGCTGCTGGTGGTCCTGGTCGTGATCGCGGCGATCGGCGGCGGCGCGGCGGTCGCGTCCGTCACCGCGCGACGGCTGACCCGCCCGCTGCGGCACGTCGCCGACCGCGCCGCGCGGCTGGGCGCGGGCGACTTCCGGCTCGACAAGACGCGCTACCAGGTGAGCGAGCTGGACTCCGTCGCCGAGGCGCTGGACGCGTCCGCGACCGCGCTGGCGCAGCTGGTGCAGCGGGAACGGGAGCTGGTCGGGGACGTGTCCCACCAGCTGCGGAGCCGGTTGACGTCACTACAGCTGCGGATCGAGGAGCTGACCGCCGTCCCCGACGAGGAGATCGCGGGCGAGGCGCAGGCGGCGCTGGAACAGGCGGAACGGCTGGCCGACGTGCTGGACGAGCTGATGACCGCGGCCCGCGAGGCCCGCGCCACCGGCGCCGAGCCGGTGGACCTGAGCGGTGAGCTGGTGGGCATCACCGAGGAATGGCGCGCGCCGATGCGTGCCGTCGGCCGGTCGCTGAAGGTGAAGCTGCAGGACAACCTGTTCGCGAAGGTGTCCTCCGCGCGGCTGCGGGAGGTGATCGGCGTGCTGCTGGACAACGCGCTGCGGCACGGCAGCGGCACGGTCACGCTGACGGCCCGGGAGGGCGTCGGGACCAGCGGCGACACCGTGGTCATCGAGGTGACCGACATGGGGCCGGGCGTGCCGGACGAGCTGGCCGAGCACATCTTCGAACGCGGCGTCTCCGGTGGTGGGTCGACCGGGCTGGGGCTGGCGCTGGCACGTGCGCTGATCGACTCGGACGGCGGACGGCTGGAGCTGTCGGCGAAGCGGCCCGCCACGTTCACGGTGTTCCTGCCCGTGCCGAGGGCGGGTGACGTGCAGGGCGTCCGCTGGCCCGCGGAACGCTCCCCGCGCTGACGGCAGGAGACCGGGAACGTCCTGTGGGGTTGAATCGTCCACGTGTGACAACCAACCAGCACGGAAGCCGATCATGCTGCGCATCCACTTCACCGACCGGGACCTCGGGCGGGTCCAGGTCGCCGACGAGCCCGACCCGCTGTGGGAGTCGGTGCTGAGCCTGCACCGGCTCGGCTCGCCCGGTGTCGTCGCCAACTGGCGCGACCAGGCAGTGGACCGGCTGCGCGCGGCCGACGCGGGCGGGCTGGTCCGGCTGCTCCGCACCCTCGTGCCACAGACCGGGTACTTCCCCGACTTCCTGACCCCCGCGGCCGCCGCGGCCGGGCTCAGCGAAGGGCTCGAGGCGGTGCTCGCCACACCCGGCGACCGGTTGCGCGCCGACCTCGCCCACTTCGCCCGGCACCGGCGGCCGACGGCGTGGGAGCGCAGGCTGGCCGCCGGTGACCGGGACGCGCTGCGCACGCTGACGGACGGGCTCGACACGTGGTACCGCATGGTGATCGAGCCCGAGTGGACGTCCGTGCACGAGCGGATCGCCGCCGACCGCGCACGCCGGGCACGCACCGTGCTCCGCGGCGGCACCGAGGCACTCCTGCGCTCGCTGCGGCCCGTGTTCCGGTGGGACCCGCCCGTGCTGTCCGCCGACTACCCGTTCGCCGAGATGGACGTGCACCTGCGTGGTCGCGGGCTGCGGCTGATCCCGTCGTACTTCTGCCAGGGCATGCCGGTCGTGCTGGTGGACCCCGAACTGCCGCAGGTCGCGGTCTATCCGATCGAGCACGCCCCGGACCTGCCGCCACGGCGCGCGCACGCGCTCGCGGCGTTGCTCGGCGGCACCCGGGGCCGGGTACTCGCCGCGCTGCGGACCCCGGCCGCCACCAGTGAGCTGGCGCAGCGGCTGGACCTGTCGACGTCGTCGGCCAGCGAGCACACGTCGGTGCTGCGTGACGCGGGTCTGGTGGTCAGCGTCCGCGACGGGCAGCGGGTGGTCCACAGCCTGACCCCGCTGGGCATGGCCCTGTGCCGGGGGAGCTGACCGTCCGCTACGAGTGGCCCAGCTCTTCCACCGGGTCGTCCGGCGGTGTGGCGTGGCGGCTCTTGTCGCCCAGTTCGTCCGGGAAGACCCAGCGGCGGAACGCCCAGAAGCGGAAGAACATCGCCAGCAACATGCCGATGATGGCGCCGCTCGTGAAGTCGGCGACCTCCTGCGCCAGCCGCGACACGTGCGGGACCTCGAACATCAGCACGTACCGGGAGATCCACAGCGGTGCCGAGTTCAGCGCCACGCCGACCCCGCTGATCAGGAAGAACAGAGCCGCTTCGTGGTGGCGTTCACGGCCGCCGCGGGTGCGGAACGACCACTCGCGGTTCAGCACGTACGACACGATCGTCGCGATGATGATGGCGATGATCTTGGCGGTGACCGGCTTCTCCACCAGCACGGTGAATTTCAGCAGGTACCAGATGCCGTTGTCGATGATGAACGTCGTGCCGCCGACGATGGCGAACTTCAGCAGTTCGCGGTGCTTGAGCAGCAGATCGCGCAGCGGTTCGGGCACGCGCGCCAGCACGGTGTCGACGACGGTCACCAGCGCAGTGTACGGAGCGCGACCGATCAGGCGGCTTCTTCGTCGTCCTCCACGACGGCGAGCCGGTGGCCTCGGCGGCTGACCCGGACAATTCGGGGCCGGGCGCCGGACTGCGGGAACACCCACTTCCGGAAGGCCCACCAGCGGAACACCATCGCGATCAGCGTGCCGAGGATGATGCCGCTCGCGAAGTCCGCCACCTCCTGCACCAGCAGCGTGACATGCGGCACCTCGAGGTTGAACCAGTACCGCGACACGAACAGCGGCGCCGAGTTCAGGCCCACGCCGATGCCGCTGATCAGGAAGAACAGCGCCGCCTCATGCTGGCGCTCACGGCCGCCACGGGTGCGGAACGACCACTCGCGGTTCAGCACGTACGACACGATCGTCGCGATGATCACCGCGATCGCCTGGGCCGTCACCGGGTTGTCGTTGAGCACCGTGAGCTTCAGCGAGTAGTTCACGACCACGGTGACGACGAAGCAGATGCCGCCGACGAACGCGAACTTCAGCAGCTCCTTGTGCTTCACGAGCTTGTCCCGCACCGGTTTGGGCAGGCGCGAGAGCACCCGGTAGAGCAGGCTCATGTCGGCGCAGTCTAACCAGGCTTCGTGACCGTGCCGTGATCAGCCGCCAAGCAGCCACCTGAGCAGGTCACTCAGTCCGCCACCGCTCCGCGAGGCCTCCGGCGTGGGTTCCGAGCGGTCCGTCGGCTTCGTCGTCTTCGACGGCTTGTGCGGCTTTTCCGACTTGTCGGGCTTCTCCTTCGACGGTGCCGGGGGCGTTGAGGAGGTCGTCGGTGGGGTCGTCGGTGGGGTCGTCGGTGGGGTTGTCGCCGGTGGTGTGGTGGTGGTCGTCGGGTCGTCCTCCGACGTCGACGGTGGCTCCGTCGTCGACTCGCTGGTCGGCGGCGTCGGGGATGACGGCGGCGTCGGGGTGGTCGGCGGGGTCAGCCCAGGCGGGAACCAGTCCCACAGCGTGACGACCACGCTGTCCTTCGCCGCGCCGAGTGTCGCCCACACGTGTAGCTCGTCGCGGCCCGGCTGGTGCTCCGGCCACGGGTCGGCGTGGACCTTCAGCACCATCCGCAGCGACTCGCCAGGGGCCAGTTCGGCCGTGGTGGTGCAGGTCGTGCCGCCGCCGGACGTGCAGCTCACCTCCTGCGACGACCAGCGCAGCTTCGCGGGCTGGTCCAGGTTCACCGTCACGGGCCGTGAGCTGGTGCCCGTGTTGGTGGCGGTGACCACCACCGTCGGGTGCAGCCACAGGCGGAACACGCCGAGCAGGTCGGTCTCGACCTCGGCCGACAGCCGGAGCATGTCGGTGGTCTCCTCCGGCTTGACGTCAACACGGACCGTCACGTTGACCCGCACACCCGACCCGGCCGACACCGAACCGGTGATCTGTCCGCCCCGGCTGTCCTCCGCGGCCTGCAGGCGGAACAGCAACGTCACGGACTGGCCCGGCCGCAGGCCCGTACCGCTCGAACACCGCACCGTGCCCTCGCCGCCAGGGCAGTTGACCGTGGTCGCCTGCCGTGCGCCGTTGAGGTTCAGCAGCCTCGGCGCGGCGAACCCGTCGATCGGGACCGCACTGACGCCGGGCGGGAGGTTCAGTACGGCCGTGACAGGCTCCGACACGGAGCCGCCCGTGTTGCGGACGGTCAGCGGCAGGTCGACCGGGTCACCGCCCGCGATCAGTGAGACCGGCGTGCTCGGGCCGTTCGCGTCCAGCTGTGGCGGCGCCGGGGGCTGCTCCTGCGGCGGGTTCTCCGCGGGTGGCGGCTCCTCCTCGGCCGGTGGCGGGTTCTGGGCGGGCGGGGCCTGCGGCGGCGCGGGCGGCTGCTGTGGTTGCGGTGGCTCGGGCTGCGGCGGCTGTCCCGGCGGGGGCGCCTCCTGCGTGGGGACCGGCGCGGCAGCCGGGATCTCCGGGGACTCGCCGCCCGCCGTCAGGCCGACGACCATCGCCGCGGCCAGCGCCACGCTCGACGCGGCGACGCCGAGGAACTGGCGCGGTCCGGCCGCCGCGGCGCCCGCGGCGCCCGCCGCTCCGGTCGCGGTGGCGGCCGTGCCGATCGTCGCGACCTTCAGGACGCCGGTGGCCGCGATGTAGCCCGCCGCGGCCACGCCCAGCACCAGCGGTGCCACGTAGCCGCGCATGGCGCCGTTGACGTCGGCCAGTTCGGCGGCGAGCGCACGGCAGCGCGCACACGTGTCCAGGTGCGCCTCGACCTGTGCCTTCTCCCGCTTGGCGAGGCCGTCGCGGGTCCAGGCGCCGAGCCGTTCGGCGGCCGCGCGGCAGTGCCGGTCGGTGGTCTCGGCGAGGTGGACCTGCAGGTAGGCCTGCCGCAGACCCTCGCGGGCGCGGTAGGCGAGCGCGGAGACGCCGTTGGCCGTCAGGCCGAGGATCGGCGCCACCTCGGCGGGTGACTGGCCCTCGATCTCGGTGTGCCAGAGGACCGCCTGCCACCGTTCCGGCAGTCGCGCAAACGCTTGCGCGGCGAGTGACCGCTCCAGGCCCTTGACGGCGGTGTCGTCGAACTCTTGACTGACCGCCTCGACCGAGACACCGGAGACCGTGGACACGTCGTCCGACAGCTCCAGCTTCCGCTCACGTCGCGTCTTGTCGTACGCGGTGTGACGGAGCGCGGTCAACAGGTAAGCCCGGAAGGCTGAGTCCGGGCCGCGACCGCCACGGAGCGTGTCGAGCACCTTGGCGAAGGCCTCGGAAACCAGGTCGTCGGCCTCGGCGGGAGATCGGGAAAGCTGGCGTGCGAGGTTGTAGGCGGAGGCGACATGGCGTTCGTACAACGCCCCGTACGCGGACACTGTCCCCTTGCGTACGGCCTCGATCAGCTCGGCGTCGCCAGGACCCTCAACGTCGGCTGGAACGGTGGCCACGATCCTCCTCGAACTCACTCACGTACAGCGCCAGGACCTGCGTCTTCAAGGTCCCGGTCCCTCACTGGACGCGCTCCCGCGCATAGTGTGACGCCAAATGCCCCGAACAGCATCATCCGATCACCGGAATGGCCGCACACCAGACGAATCCATCAGCGTTTTCGCCCGAACGGCGTCACGGACGTCACTCGTCGACGTTTCTCATCCGACGGGCACGGCGGAGGGATGAACGACAGTGACAGTACGTGAGGCCGACCCGCGCTCACATCGTGGCGATGCGGAGGGTACTGGTTACGACCTTCGTACCCTGCGTACCCGATGGCGCACAGCGAGCATCGCGGCCGGGTGGCGATTCCCGAGTGACTGGGGCGTACCCGAGGTGGACGAGGTCTGCCTGTCCGCGGTACGCAGGGGAGATCTGATGAAGGCGCTGTCCGGGCTGGGCCGGGCACGCGCCGAGGCTGGTGCCGGGCTGGACGAGACGCTGACCGACATCGCCGCGCTGCACGCGGTGCTGACGAACGTCGACGTCCGTGACGGCCTCATCGCCACCGACCCCAACGCGGCGCCGACCAGGCTCGTGCGAGCGGCGGCGCTCGCGTGGGCGGAGGCGTCCTTCGGGGAGCTGCGGAACGCGGAGACGACGGAGAACCTGACCAACCTGGCGACGCTGGCGTACCTGCGGACGCGGCTGAGCGAGGTCTACCGGCAGGCCACGCGGCTCGGGGTGCCGGCGGCGGAGACCCACGCGCTACTCGTGGTGACCCTGGACCTGTCCGCGGTCACGGGCTGGGCGCGCCTGATGGCGATGGTCCTGTTAGCGGACGCGCTGCGGGAGGTCTTCGACGGCGGCGAGAGCATCGCACTCCTCGGCCCGTCGGTGGCCGCGGTACTGGCGGAACGCGACCCGGGCTTCGGCGACCGCGCACTGAGCGCCGGCTGGCTGATCACGGAACGCCTGGCAGTGGACCCCCAACTCAAGTCCACGAACCGCCCGATAGTCCGCCTGGAACGCCTCCCAGCCACCCAGGAAGAAGCCCGAACCCTCCTCCACTCAATAAGCCGCGCGTAACCCCGCGAGTCACGCCCCCAGACACACCGAGTTGTCGGTTTCGTGCATGTCCCACGGAGGTGGGGCGCACGCACGAAACCGACAACTCGCTGTGTTCGAGCGCGCGACTCGCGGGTGTGTGTCTTTCGCGAGTCGCGTTCCCGGGCGTACTGAGTTGTCGGTTTCGTGCATGTTGTGTGGGTGGGGTGTGTGCACGAAACCGGCAACTCGTTGTGTTCGGGGGCGTGATTCGCGGGTGTGTGTGTCTCGCGAGTCGCGTTCCCGGGTGTACTGAGTTGTTGGTTTCGTGCATGTCGTGTGGGGTGGATGCACGCACGAAACCGACAACTCAACGTGTCCGAAAACGCGACTCGCGGGTGTGTGTGTCTCGCGAGTCGCGTTCCCGGGCGTACTGAGTTGTTGGTTTGTGCATGTCGCGTGGGGTGGGTGTGTGCACGGGAGCGGCGGCTCGTTGTGTTTGGGGGCGTGACTTGCGGGGGCTTGTGGGGGTGTGGGGTGGGGTGGGTGGGGGCGTGGTTTGCTCTTGCGGTGCCGGTTGATGTTCTGGGGCGTCGAGGGTGGGTTTTCGAGGCTGTGCGGCGGTTGTTCGCGCGGCCTTGGTTGGTTGTCGCGCTTTTTGCTGTGCCTGCTGTGGTGGTGGCTGCTGGGGTTGTCAGCTGGGTCATCGACTGGCGGCTTGGGGTGGACAGTGCTGTCTACCGGTCGGGGGCTGTTGCCCTGCTGACCGGGGAACCGCTCTACGACAACATGTTTCTCTCCGCCGAGCCGCCCTGGGCTCGGCTTCCCTTCACCTACCCGCCCACCAGCACCCTGCTGTTCGTGCCGCTCGCGCTCTTCCCGACGCAGGTGTCCTGGGGGTTGCTCGGCGCGCTGTCCGTGCTCGCGCTCGCGACCGTCGTCCGTGTCGCCATCCAGAACGTGCCCACCCGGCCCACGTGGATGGCGCCCGCGCAGACGACCGTCGTCGTCACCGTGCTCGCGCTGGGACTCGAGCCCGTCTGGCGCACGCTGTTCCTCGGACAGATCAACCTGATCCTGATGGCGCTCGTGGTCGTCGACGTGCTCGTCCTCGGCCGCTCCCGGCACTTCGGCGGCGTGCTCGTCGGTGTCGCGGCCGCGGTGAAGCTCACGCCGCTGGTCTTCGTGCCGCACCTGTGGTTCACCGGCCGCCGTATGGACGCCGTCCGCGCGGTCGTCACGTTCGCGCTGCTCCAGCTGCTGATCTTCGCGATCATCCCGCACGACGTCCTGAAGTTCCTCACCGTCACCGACCCGGAACGCACCGGGCCGACGTTCTGGGCGGGCAACCAGGGCCTCAACGGGCTCGTCCAGCGCCTCTCCGACCTGTCCCCGTGGTCGAACGAGATCTCCTTCGCCATCGGCGCGGTCCTCGCGATCCCCGCGTTCGTCATCGCCCGCCGCTTCCACCGCGCCGGTCAACCACTGCCCGCGCTGCTGGTCACCGCGTTCTTCGGGCTGCTGTTCAGCCCGGTCAGCTGGTCGCACCACTGGGTGTGGATCGTGCCGCTGCTGGTCTACCTGCTGTCCCGCCTGCCCGAGCCGCTGCCGCACGGCTGGGCCCGGGTGCGGGCGCTCTCCGGGGTCGGCTCGATCGTGCTCGTGTTCGCGAGCTGTGTGTTGCTCATCATGCGCACGTCCGACCCGAACCGCCCCGCGGGCGAGAAACCCGAGCTGGAGTGGACTCCTCCCGAGGTGATCCTGGGCAGCGCGTACCTGCTGGTACCGCTCGTGGCGGGCGTCCTGGTGCTGGCCCGGTGGCGGCGCGGATAGATTGACCTGCGTGGACACTCGTACCGGCTTGCCGATCGTCGGCATGGTGGGTGGTGGGCAGCTCGCGCGCATGACCCACCAGGCGGCGATCGCGCTCGGCCAATCCCTGCACGTGCTCGCCGTGTCACCTGACGACCCCGCGTCGCTGGTGTCGCCGAACGTCACGCTCGGCTCGCACACCGACCTCGACGCGCTCGCCGCCTTCGCGAAGAGCTGCGACGTGCTCACGTTCGACCACGAACACGTCCCCGGCGAGCATCTCCGGGCGCTGGTCGACCAGGGCGTGCACGTCCGGCCCGGCCCGGACGCCCTGCTGCACGCGCAGGACAAGCTCGTCATGCGCCGCCGCCTCGGCGACCTCGGCCTGCCGATCCCGCCGTTCGCGGAGGTCACCAGCGTCGAGGACGTCGAGCGGTTCGCGGGCGAGCACGGCTGGCCGTGCGTGCTGAAGGCCGCGCGCGGCGGCTACGACGGCCGCGGCGTGTGGATGCTGAACGGCGCCCACAGCGCCGGTGACCTGGTGCCGAAGCTGCTCGAGGCGGGCACCCCGCTGCTGGTGGAGCAGCGGGTCGCGATGCGCCGTGAGCTGGCCGCGCTGGTCGTGCGGTCGCCGTTCGGGCAGGGCGGGGTGTGGCCGGTCGTCGAGACCGTGCAGTCCAACGGCATCTGCGTCGAGGTTCTCGCGCCCGCGCCGGACCTGTCCGAGGCGGACACCGAGGTCGCGCAGGACCTGGCGCTTCGGATCGCGTCCGAGCTGGGCGTCGTCGGCGTGCTGGCGGTCGAGCTGTTCGACACCGCCGACGGCCTGCTGGTCAACGAGCTGGCCATGCGCCCGCACAACTCCGGGCACTGGACCATCGAGGGCGCGCGGACCTCGCAGTTCGAGCAGCACCTGCGCGCCGTGCTCGACTACCCGCTGGGCGCGACCGACGTCATGGCCCCCGCCGTGGTCATGGCGAACGTGCTCGGCGCCCCGGACGCGCCCGCGATGAGCCCCGACGAGCGGCTGCACCACCTGCTCGCCCGGTTCCGCGACGCGCACGTGCACTACTACGGCAAACAGGAACGTCCCGGCCGCAAGATCGGCCACGTGACGATGCTCGGGGCGTCGATGGCCGACGTGCGGGAACGGGCCAAGCTCGCCGCGCACTGGTTGTCCCACGCCGAATGGCTTGACGGATACGACATTCACGGTGGGAGTTGACGTATGGCGCCGCTCGTTGGCGTGATCATGGGGAGCGACTCGGACTGGCCGGTCATGAAGGCCGCGGCAGAGGCGCTGACCGAGTTCGAGGTGCCCTACGAGGTCAGCGTGGTGTCCGCGCACCGCACGCCGCAGCGCATGCTCGACTACGCGCGTACCGCGGCCGACCGCGGCCTGAAGGTGATCATCGCGGGCGCGGGCGGGGCGGCCCACCTGCCGGGCATGGTGGCGTCGGCGACCACCCTGCCGGTGGTCGGTGTGCCGGTGCCGCTCAAGTACCTCGACGGCATGGACTCGCTGCTGTCGATCGTGCAGATGCCCGCCGGGATCCCGGTCGCGACGGTGTCCGTCGGCGGTGCCCGCAACGCCGGTCTGCTGGCGGTGCGCATGCTGTCGGTGGCCGACGAGAAGCTGCGGGACCGGCTGGCGCGGTTCGCCGCCGATCTAGAACAACTCGTGCTGGACAAGGACGCACGCTTGCGTGACGGGCTCGACACGTCCAGCCAAGCTAACGAGCGCTAACATCGAGGCCGTTGGTTCCACGTCAGGAGGTGTGCGGTGTACGAGCTGAGCGAGGAGCACGACGCGCTGCGGGAGGCTGTGCGCGCGCTCGCGGAGAAGGAGATCGCGCCGCACGCCGCTGAGGTCGACGAACAGGAGCGGTACCCGTCGGAGGCGCTGGACGCGCTGGTCAAGGCGGGTTTCCACGCGGTGCACGTGCCCGAGGAGTACGACGGTCAGGGCGCGGACGCGGTCGCGGCGTGCATCGTGATCGAGGAGGTCGCGCGGGTCGACGCGTCGGCGTCGCTGATCCCGGCGGTCAACAAGCTCGGCACGCAGCCGATCATCCTGTCCGGCGGCGAGGCGGTGAAGAAGCTGGTGCTGCCCGCCATCGCGTCGGGTGAGGCGTCGGCGTCGTACGCGCTGTCGGAGCGCGAGGCCGGCTCGGACACCGCGTCGATGCGCTGCCGTGCCGTGCTCGACGGCGGCAAGTGGGTGCTGAACGGCACGAAGTGCTGGATTACCAACGCGGGCGAGTCGTCGTGGTACACGGTCATGGCCGTGACCGACCCCGACGCGCCGAAGAAGGCCAACGGGATCTCCGCGTTCGCCGTGCACAAGGACGACCCGGGCTTCTCCGTGGGCCCGAAGGAGCGCAAGCTGGGCATCAAGGGCAGCCCGACGCGCGAGATCTACTTCGAGAACTGCGAGATCCCCGAGGACCGCATCATCGGTGAGCCGGGCACCGGGCTGAAGACGGCGCTGCGGACGCTGGACCACACCAGGCCGACGATCGGTGCGCAGGCCCTGGGCATCGCACAGGGCGCGCTCGACGCGTCCATCACCTACGTCAAGGACCGCAAGCAGTTCGGCCAGAGCATCGCCGACTTCCAGGGCGTCCAGTTCATGCTGGCCGACATGGGCATGAAGATCGAAGCGGCCCGGCACCTGGTGTACGCGTCGGCGGCGGCCACCGAGCGCGGCGACAAGCGCGCGGGCTTCATGGCCTCGGCGGCGAAGACGTACGCGTCCGACATCGCGATGGAGGTCACGACGGACGCCGTGCAGCTGTTCGGCGGCGCCGGCTACACGAAGGACTTCCCGGTGGAACGCATGATGCGCGACGCCAAGATCACCCAGATCTACGAGGGCACGAACCAGATCCAGCGCATGGTGATGGCCCGCGCCCTGCTCAGGGGCTAGATCACCGATCTTGGCAGGATGGCGGCTCGAGATGTGTTCATGATCAGGCCGTCTCCAGGCCGTTAGGCATTGGACTGACGTTGTGGCAACCCCGTGGGTGCAATCAGGAAGTTGGTCTACTATGCCTTCCGGTCTGGCGCGCACGAACTAATGCCTCTTGAATGAATTCCGCAGGAAGTTGTGCTTCTTCAAATATCGATCGCATATCCAGCTTCTTGAATACCAGCCAAAGTAGAAATGAGCGGTCAACAATATTGATAGTCCCTGAGCTGTGGTCGTAGTCCAATACGATGGGTCTGACTCCGTGGGTTAGCTGTCGCTGGGTCAGTGAGTTCAGTGCTCTCGTCAGAGAGGCTTCGTCAACTTGTGCTCCGGGTCGATGAGTATTGATAAAATCCCGCAACTCTGACCGACGGACACCGGCAGAGAGTTGATCTACATCACTAACTAGGATGGCGGCAATAATCCACTTGTGAATGTCTGTTTGCGAACGTCCTTTGTCTGCTACATGAGCAATCATTCGAAGAAATCGGGATGACATCGAATCAACGATGTCCGCTACAGCGGCCTGGACATCGAATCCTTTCCCAACCGTGGGGCGTCCGCCGCCTTGGTCGCTCACTACCCCGGAACGTTGGCACGCGCTGTAGCAAATTTCTTGAACAATCCAGACGCTGTTCCGCGATTCCCTTATAAGTGAATCAGAAAAAGAGGGATCGAAGTCGAGGCCGATGATGTCCGCACCGGTCTTGATAACCTCAGCTAGGCTTTCAGGAGTCCAGTTATCAACATTGATGGATTCGATACGTCCACTGAGGTCTCCATTGAATTGGATTAGCCTGTTGCGATCTAGCCATACGCCGACGATCACCACTTGGATTTGACCGGAGTCGTGGTAGGCCTTAAGTGCGACCGAAAAGTCTTGCTGAGTCGACGGCTGCAAATAGTGAAAATCTTCAAGTACGACAATCTTGTCGAACTGTGCATCTCGCAGCGCGGCGATGACATCGTTGGCATCAGAAGGGTCGAGTGTAAGATGTTCGACGGTTCGCTCGATCTGTTGAGCGCGACCAGCCTCGCCCGCTGCTTCGGCGGTAATCTCTAAGGTCTTAAGTAGTTGAATTTTGCCACCGACCTTGCCGGTGGCCTTTTGACTCGAATTTGAAGTGATCACCTCTTGTCGCACTTGGCGATATCCGGCTGCCTTTAAGATTTGTAAGTGTAGGTCGCTTAGTGACCAGTTTGCTGAGCAGGTTAGGGCTACGTGACCCGCGTCATCGCCAAGGTACTTCTTGCGCAGACAGGTTTTCCCCTGCTTGCTACTTCCGTGGATTACGACATGTTTTCTTCGGCTAAGCGCGGTAACCAATGCGTCGTCGACATTTATGCGAGGTGTGTAGTTGCGTGGAACGTCTACATTTACGCCAAAAACTTCTGACAAAAGTACTAAGTCGTCGATACTGTTTTCGAGGGATCTGATCTCGGCGTGAACTGTGTTGTAGTTTTGAACGACGCGGTCGGCATAAATAAAGTGTCCGCCGTCGGTGCGAGGCGTGGAGATATGCTTCTGGGTCTCGGCTTCCTTGTGTCTGTCCGATTTTTCCCGCACTCTTGCACTCTCCTGCCAGCCACGATGCCGCCATGAACTCAGACCACCATACGTGCATCGCCGAACACCGTGTCGACGGCCAGCCGTGCCCGTGTGTGACTGGACGGCACCAGGTGCGTGTAGACGCGCAGGGTGAACCCGGGGTCAGCGTGCCCGAGGTAGGTCGCAAGCTCCTTGATCGACACGCCCTGCGCGAGCAGGGTCGACGCGTAGAAGTGCCGTAGCGCGTGCATGCCGTCGACCTGCTTCGCACGGGTGAGCTTGGCCGTGCGGAAGGCTCCTTCCCAGATGGTCTTGGTGAATAGGTCGCCGGAGTAGAGCCGCCCGTCTTCCCCGGTCGCGAGGAGTCGAACGGTCGTCGGGTCGCCGGTCGGTTTCCGCCAGGGGGCCGTGACGGTCGTCGCTGGGTGGTCGGCGAGGTGCCCGCGGATCTCGGCGAGCACGCCGGGCGACAGCGGCACTGTCCGTGTCTTGTTGCCCTTCGGGAGAGCGAACACCAACGTCCGATCCACCGTGCGGAGCTGTCGCCGGACGTGCAGCAGCATCGATTCCTCGTCGATGTCGTCCGGCGAGAGGCCAAGGATCTCACCCTGCCGCAGGCCGAGCCCGGCCCCGATCACGACCGTGATCCGCCACCGCTCTTCCATGCCATCCCGAACGGCCTGGACGCGGTCCACCGGCCAGATGTCCTTGACCTCGACGGCCGGACTCGTTGGCCGACGAATCGTCTTGGCCTTGCACGGGTTGTCGCGGATCAGCTTGTCGTCCACCGCCGAGTCCATGACCCCGGTGACGACGCTGAACAGGACCACCTTATAGTTGTCGGCCTGGTCCTGGATCACGCCGAGCCAATCCCGGATCGTGCTCGGCGTGATCTTTCCGATCGGGAGGTCGCCGAGGTGCGGAAGGATCTGACTCCGCAGTCGGCTACGCAGAATCTCCCGCGTAGCGGGGTCGTCGGACTGCCCCTTGATCCAGTTGTCGGCCTGGACCTGGAACGTCACCCGAGCCGACTTCGGGTCGATATAGCGTCCTTCCCGCTTGTCATTCTCGATGCCGATCAGGAAGTCTTCGGCCTGTTTCTTCTGCCGATCCGGGAAGGACCTGGATCTTTCCAGGCCGTCCGGGTTGATGTACCGAACGCGGTATCGATCTCCGGTGCCGTGGAGTTCGGTCTTCTCCATCACCTGCTTGCCACGTGCGTTCAGCACGGGTTTGCCGGTCTCCGGGTCCTTCTTCGGCCTGTACCAGCGGTCTTGGATGTGTGCCATGACGAGCCCCTTTGTGGTTGCCGAAAAGTTCAGGCCGCAGCGGTGGCCCAGGCGCGGACAGCCACCGGGTCATAGCGCAGGTGACGGCCGATCTTGCGTACGGGCGGACCTTCGCCACGCCATTTCCACTGGTAGAGGGTCTTGACCGGCACGCCGAGGTAGGCGGACACCTCATCGACCGTCCACAGCGGATCAATCTTGCTTACGTTGCTCATCCCCGGATCCCCCGTTCAAGCCGCTTGCGGTTGAGTTGCCGAAAGATCGGGTGGACTCGCCGCTAGTAGCGCCTTGTCGTATTCGGCTCTCCACTTGATCCGTTCGGCGATCGCGTGCATGAGCAGGTGGTCGCGTGGCGGAAGGCCGGGATCACCGGGCTGCACCTTCTGCCACACCAGCCGCGACCGATCCGGCTCAGGCTTGGAGATGCCCACCGCGGCCAGCGACTCCAGGACGAACGCCTTCCTGTCGGCCCGGTGGTCAGCGAGCGTCTTCCCGGACCACTTCCGCGACACCAGCACGCGCCGACCAGGCAGGCCGAGCGTGGTCCGCCGATGCGCCCTCCCCTTGCAGTGGCCGGGATGGGTGCGCGAGTTGGTGCCTAGCGGTTCGATGCCGTAGAGCAGCCAGACCGCGCAGCGCGGCGAGCACGGGGTGACGCGCAGCTCGTCGTGCAGCCGGTCGTGATGCTGGCGTTGACGGTCGGTGGCGGCCTCGATGACCTCACCGGTGGACTTGGTGAGGTACTTGGTCAGGTAGCCGATGTGCCGTCCGGCTTCCTGCGAGCCGCCGAGGATGCCCTTGGAGTGCACCTGCCGTCCGAACGAGACGACGTGCGCGGGTTCGTCCAGGTCGTCCACGGCGTCCGCCCAGGCCGTGAGCGGCTGCCGGGTGTCCGGGTCGACGAACTGTTCGCCGTCCCACACGGGCAGGTGGTTGCCGTCGTAGACCAGCTCGTCATGCTGCGGCCACCACACCTGGTGATACGTGGCTGCCGTGACCTGCCGCAGCACCTCATGCGGCACCGACCCACGCACAGCGGCGTGCAGGTGCGGTGTGCAGCGCTTCTGCGGCTCGACGGTCGCGAAGTACTGAACATCCCAACCGACGACACGGCGAAGGTTCTGCCACCACCGATCCACCAGCGCGGCGAAGTGCACCGCGTCCCGAGCGGCCCGCCGGTAGTCGTAGCTCGTCGGGTCGACGGGGGTGCCGTCGTCGCGGACGCGGCCGTAGCTGTCGAGGGTGAGCGTGACGAACATGGACGGCCGGAACCGGCCCGCGTACTCCCGGCCCACAGTGCGCTTCTCGACTCGTCGCCGAGGCAGCTCCGGTGCGTCCTGCCGTCGCTTGGTCGAGCGCTTCGGCGACCGCTTGCCCGGACCGTCCGGGTTGGGCAGACGGCCGCGCATGCCCAGTTGCCGAAGTTCCTCGTCCACGGAGCGGATCTCGTCGTGCAGCTCGTCGGCCTCCACGGCACCGGCCACCGCGGCTTGCTGGTAGGCCGCCACCAGATCCGCACGGAACTCGAGGAGCGCCGTGTGGTCGTCGCTGGGCTTGTCCGGTGTGAAGTCGGGTTCCTCGGTCATGTGCCAGCCCTCGCGGCACTGGGCCATCCGCAGCGCCCGAGCCTTCCGCGCGCATGGTCCGCACACGGATTCCACGGTTGAGCCGCAGGGGACCGGGACGTAGCGGAGTTCGCCGGTGTCCAGGTCGCCGACCTCCATCGTGAACGGCCGGACACAGACGCCGTGCTGCTCTGCCGTCGCGATGATCACGTCGGCAGCGAGGGGTTGTTTCATCCGCTGTGCGCGGGTGCCTGTGGTCATTAGGCCACCTCCCGCTCGTGCTGTCCGTGCTCGCGGAGCAGGCCGACGAGGGTGTACAGCTCGTCGAGGGAGACACCTTCGCGCTCGTCGAGGTCGAGGGTGACGAGGCCGCAGCACTCGGCGAAGGGTCCGCCGCCGTAGATCGTGAGGACGGTGCCGCCGGCGGTTCGGCCGTTCACGCGGACGTGCAGGCGGTCTTCGGGTGTGCGTGACCAGGAGGCGGTCAGGTCGGACAGGGTGTAAGCCCAGACGAGGATGTTGCCGAGCCGGGATGCCACGTCGAGGCCACCATGGGGCTGGACCATGATCTCTCGCGTGGAGGGCATGAGGTTCAGCGACACGGGGTCGGGCAGGTTCCGGCCGAGGACGTGGGACCGGTAAGCGCCGATCAACGAGTCCATGGTGGACGGCGTGGTCAAGACAGCGTTCATCGCGAGAAGTCCTTTCAAGACAATGGGTTTAGGCCGCGCCGCCGGGCGCGTTGTCGCGTGCACTGCGGAAGGCAGGGAAGGTGTGGACCGTGCCGGGCCGACTCGGCGGAGTGGTGCCGGTGACGAAGGCTTCGAGGTCTTTGATTACCTCGTCGGGCACCCAGCCGCCGCGTACGCGCAGGGGTTCGCGGATGCCTTCGCCGAACAGGTAGCCGACGCCGGGTTCGCCTTCGCCGATGCGGTTGGCCCACGCGCCGCGTTCGTAGGCTTGGTCGCCGAGGACCATGCCGACGTGCGACTTGGTGGCCACGCGGAGGCAGATGCGGCGGGGGAACAGCTCCCGGACGGGGACGGTGTCTTTGGTGGGTTCCTGGACGTAGCCGCGCACGGTGCAGCCCAGCGCCCGCCCCTGGGTGGTCAGCAGCGCCACCCGCTCCGTGATCGCTTCCCGCAGCTTGCGGTCCCCGATGTAGCGGATCAACGCGCCGATCTCGTCGAACTCCACGATCTCTAGCGGGTGCTCACGCGAGATCGGCACGGACCGCAGCCGCCCGGCGAACTCGGCTTTGCGCCGGTCCATGACGCCGATGAGGTCATCCAGCAGCGCCAGCGCGTCTTTGCCGGTGACCGCGTAGCGGTGGAAGATCCGGCGGCCATACGCCAGCTCCATCCCCTTGGGGTCGATGCCGGACACCCGGACCAGACCGTCACGGATGGCCGGGGCGATGGACACCAGTGGGCACCACATCTGCGCGCCCTTGCCCGCGCCGGTCACCCCGGCGTGGAGGGTGTGCGAGCCGGTGAGGGACTGGTGCCAGTCGACGCCGTAGTCGGTGCGTCCGCTCCACACCTTGGTGAGGTCGATGTCGGTGCCGGGCACGTCGGCCAGGTCGGCGAGGTCGATGCAGTGCACGGTCTGCGCGAGGAGGTTACGCCGCTGGAAGTCGATCGACACGACGTTCGGCGACAGCTCCCGCACCTGGCACCGCGTCACCCCACGAGCCACCGCGAGCGCGCGAGCGGCGTCGTCGAAGTCCTCGGGTTTCTGGCCGGGCACGAGCCGCACCCGTACCTCATCCCACGACGCTCCTGACCGCACCCGCAGCACCTTCGGCACCTGGTCCGCCCGCTGCTTGGGCTGACGCCGAACCTTGTTACGCCCCAACGGGTTCGCGGTGACCACGATCGGCCGGTCCGCATCCAGCACGGTCAGACCGCAGGCACGCAACCAACCGGGCAGCTTCCGCGCGTACACGGCCCAGCGCTGCCACCACGACCGCAGCCAACGGCCCGCCCAGGTCTCGAACGAGAGCCGGTGACGCCACCGCCACACCAGCAGCACAACGGCGACGGCCAGGAGGGTGCCGGTGACGGGCAGCCAGCCCCACCACCACAGCCACCCGGCGAGGAGGGTGCCGCCGAGTGTGGTGCGCCAGTGGGTCACCGCAGCCTTGACCACGAAGTACACCGTCTTGACCAGCAACCACACGGCGACGAGCACCATCGCGACTGTCGCCAGGGCTTCCAGGACCGCCGTCAGTGCGCGACCGATCTTGTTCAGCAGCCATACGACGACCGCGATCGCACCACCGGCGAGCGCGAGCGTTGCGATAGCTTGCGCGTTCATCGGCGCTCACCCCGCTTCGGGGCGAACTCCAGGGCGAGCATGCCCGCGCACCGCGCGCAGCGGGTCTCGCCAGCCAGCAGCCGAGCGAAACGCCGACACCGGGCGCACCGCGTTCGGGTGACCCCCTCTGGCGCACGCACAGGACATGGTTCTAACCTGTTCACTGTCTACCTCCGGGTGGACAGCGCAGGAGCGGAAAAGGTTGCCAGACCGAGAGATTCCGCTTCTGCGCCTACGGGATCAGCGACCCGCACCAAGGCGTGCGCCATCGCCACACGACCCCGCGTGTGTTGTGTCTACTCAGGAATTAGTTGTTGAACGTCTGCGTCTACTGCGGCCGCTCGTCCGGGTTCTCCTCGTCCTCGATGTCACCGGGCGGCGGGGTGAACTGGGCCAGGTACTCGGCCAGTTCCCGGTGTGAACAGCCCGCGAACAGTGCGAGGTTGCGCACAACCTTGACGTCGATCTCCGCGACCCCGTGCGGGTTCTCGATGAGGGCGTTGCGTGCCCACTGGATCATCGGCCGGAACTTGCCCCGGCCTGCGCCGTCATGGTTCAGCAGCGCGGGCAGGTCGACGTGCAACGTCAGCTGGTCCAGGTGCCGACGTGCTCGCTGGAGCCCGCGTGCGACAACCGTCGCCGGATCGACCTCCAGGGCCTCGGCCAGCTCAGTCAAGCGGGACAGGGTCAGCTGACGGACGCCGTGCTCATACGCGAGAAGGGTCCTGTCACCGATACCTGACGGCAACCGCTTCACGAAGTGTGCGCGTGACCAGCCGCGAGCCTCACGTACGCGCCGCAACTCTTCGCCCACTGCCCGAGTGACCGCGGTTTCCAGTGACTCGGCCAACGCCTCCGTTGCCCCGGTCACTCGTCATCACCGTCTGGGTTGAGCCGGTGCTCGATCTCCCGAGCCCGCCTGATCGCGAACACCGCGTACTGCGACGCCTCCTGCCGATTCGGCACGTCGACCTTCGCCGCCGCCGCGTACACCTCCGCACTGCGCCGGTGAAACGCTGCCCACTCGGCAGGAGCCGCGTCATGGGCTGGCCTGCGTCGCCACAACACCTCATGCGCCTCAGCCACCGACGACGGCACGAGCTGACACCGACCCATCAGTACCCACCACCAGAATCACCGTCATCACCGGTCACCAGCCGATGTCGGGGCGCACGTTCCGGCGGAGCGGGTTCGCCGTCCGGGTCGATCTCGGCAGCCAGCTTCGCGGCCTCGCGCGCCAGCTCCCGGCAGAACTTCGCCAACACGAGCGTCCCGCCGGGGAACGGCGGCAACTGGATCGCGAGGTTCACCGGGTCCAGGTAGAGGACCAGCGCCGGTAGCTGCGGCGTGACCCGCATGAACGCGGCCGTCGCGTCATTGCCGGGCGAACACGACACGTTGAACGCCACTTCTCACAACTCCTTGCTTGGTGGTGGACCGATGCGGGCGGCTTCGACGACCGCGCGCCGGTCGAACTCCTCGGCGGCAACCGCAGCCGCGTGACGTGCCCACAGCGGGATGGCCAGCTCTCCGGCCAGACCCCGCCACGCTTCGGCCACGTCGTGATAGGCCCGAGCAAGACGGCGGATCGCTGCCACGTCTCTTGGCTTGGCGCGTTGAGCCGCGAACAGCGCCGCCGTCTGCTCGGCATAGGCGGTGTTCCAGCGGGCGACCGCTTCCCGAGACGCCCGCATGGTGATCACGCCGCCTTCGGCTCACGGGCCGGAGCAGGCTTGCGCGCCGTGCCGCCCGGCGCCTGCATGCCCTTGGCCCGGAAGCTGTGCGCGATCCGGCCCTTGTTGTTGGCGTAGGGCGTGATGGTCAGCCCGTCGAACTCGACCGGCGGGAACGGGAACCCCGGCAGCTTCTCGGGCGGCACCGGCTGGTGATCAGCCGTGATCTTGACCTTGAACTCGGCCCCGAACCTGGCCGCGTCCTCGTTGGCGTCCAGCGCACGGACGACCCATACGAGTTGACCGGTCTCCTTGTCCCGTTCCTGCTGCTTGGGTGCGTTGGCGTCCGCGGAGAAGGCCATGGACGGCTCCACACCCAGCACAAACGCACCGAACGGGAACACCTCCCCGAACTCCACCGCGAACCGCGTCGGAACAACTGGCATCTGCATGACTCCTGACGTCCGGCCTAGCTGGGCTAGGCAACCTGTACAAATCCAAGAGTAAGCCAGGCTGGCTAGACAAGTCAAGCGGTGGTCTGACGTGGCTAGCTCTCTAGGTCGCCTAGACAACACCAGCTACAGTTGTGCTGCCCGCTTTGCAGAGCTTTGCAGCACGCTTGTGCTGCCGGAGGAGGCGACATGGCGCTAGATCCGGACGACCCGCGTCCGCCATACGTGCAGGTCGCGAACGCCTTGCGCGCCGCGATCCTGACCAAGAAGTTCGCCGCTGGCGACAAGTTGCCGTCACGCCAGGAGCTGGCGAAGACGTACAACGTCGCGCCCATGACCATCCAGAACGCCCTACGCGAACTGCGCGAAGAAGGGCTGATCGTGTCCCGGCAGGGGAGCGGCGTGTTCGTGCGAGAGCGCACCGAACGCCCAGTCGGCCTCCGCCCCCACATCGAGCGCGCCTTCGAAGCTGAGGAAGTCACGATCGACTTCGCCGGGTTCTCCGGCGAGACCCTGCACGGAGCCATGCAAGAACCGCTGGACAAGATCCGCGTCGGCCGACTCCGCCCGAAGTCCATCGCCGTTCGCATCCTCATCCCGGACACGACAGCGCCGTTGGCGATCCCATGCCGCGCGGACGACCTCGGCGACAGCCCCGAGTTCCGCGCCCGCGCCACCCGGATCATGCACCGCTACGTCGGCGCGATCACCGACACCGTCAACGAGCTGGGCAGCCTGGGCCTGGTTGAGAACGCCAGCGCAACCGTCCACGTGCACCACGCCGCACCACTGTTCAAGCTCTACATCGTCAATGGCGAAGAAGCGTTCTTCGGTTTCTACCCTGTCCGCGAACACATCCTCACCCTCGGAGAACAACCCCAAACCATCTACGACCTCATGGGCAAAGACGCCGTCCTGTTCCACCACTCCGCCAACGACGACGACACCTCCACCGGCTCCCAATACGTCGACCAAGCCCGCACCTGGTTCGACAGCATGTGGAACACCGTCTCCACGGAGTTCACCCCGTGACCCCACCCATCGACGACCCCGAGGCACTACGGGAGATCCTCGCAACCACCGACGCCCTGCTTCTCGACTTCGACGGCCCTGTCTGCTCGCTGTTCGCTGGCCTTCCGGCACACGTCGTTGCCGACCAACTCCGTCAGGTCCTTGCCGCGGGCGGCCACTCCAAGCTTCCGCTGGACGTCGAGCAAGCCACGGACCCGTTCGTCGTGCTGTTCCACGCGGCGGCTCTGGGCGAGGAAGAGGTCCGCTACGTCGACGCCGCATTTCGTGCTCTGGAGGCAGACGCCGTTCGCAGCGCGAAGCCGACGGCCGGTAGTCACGACCTCCTCCGAGGCTGGAAGTTGACAGATCGACCGCTGGCCATCGTGAGCAACAACTCTGTCGCCGCTATTGCGGCCTACCTCGACTTCTACGACCTCCGCTCCGCCACGGACGTGATCGCCGCGCGAGCGAACGCGGACTCTGCTCTGCTCAAGCCGAACCCGCACCTGGTAGACAAGGCGATTACGATGCTCAAAGTGCAACCGGCCAGATGCACGCTCGTGGGCGACTCGCCGACTGACATTCAGGCAGCTCGTGCTGCCCACGCCCGCTCCGTCGGCTACGCGAACAAACCAGGCAAGACAGAGGCATTGTCGAACGCACAGCCGACTGCCATCACCACCACGATGATGCTCTTAACCGGCGCCTTTCGCGGGGATTAGTGCGACACGGGTCGTTGAAGCACGACAGAACCTCCTCGATCCGACACGATCAGGTAACCAGTTCAATGGGGTTGGCAGGAGGGACTCATGGTGGTATCACAATCCATGCGCCGATCGATCTCGACAGGGCTGAATTGAGGTAGAGGAACCACATGGCTGAGCTCAGCAGCAATCTGATAGTTCGTGGCGAAAATGTACAAACACTGTATAACAGCTATGTCAATAACTCGTTTGTTGTGAATCGACGCTATCAGCGCAAGCTTGTTTGGATTCTGCCGGAGAAGCAAGCGTTCATCGATTCGCTGCAGAAGCAATTGCCGGTCCCTCTAGTTCTAACCGCAGAACGGCTCGTCGACGAACAACCCGTATTCGAAATCATCGACGGCCTACAGCGACTGAATGCGATCTTCTCTTTCATCGAGAATGCCTATCCGCTCGATGGTAAATACTTCGACCTTGAAACGCTGGCAGAAACTAAGCTTCGAAGGGATGACGGCCTTCTTATTCAGCGTGAACCAAAGCTTGCGCGAACTGATTGCGTACGTATCGCAAACTACGTACTTCCCATGTCGACTTATCGGACTCCAGGCGAAGCCCTTGTGGAGGAAGTGTTTCGACGAATAAATTCGAATGGGCGCTATCTTTCGCGCCAAGAGATTAGACAAGCGGGCGCCGTTTCAAATTTTTCCGACCTAGTTAGGGAAGTGTCCTCCTTTATTCGCGGCGACTCGTCTATTCGAGACCTGGTTAAGTTGACGGCTATGCCGGCAATTAGCATTTCAAGTGACAAGGATGGGCAAGGGATATACATAGATGACGTATTCTGGGTGCGTCACAAAATTTTAGAGAAGGACCAGGTCCGCGAGTCACGAGATGAAGAGATCGTCGCCGACCTGCTAGCGACAATGATCCTCGATACGACACCGCGATATCACTCGGAAGTGCTAGATTCATACTACGGACTCACTGGAGTAGACACCTCTGAGCGACGGAGTGAGCGCGTCGAGACCGCGATACAGCGCGACAACCCTGAGCTAATCCGGCAACGATTCGAGTACGTGCACGGTGTTCTAGAAAAAATCTTGAAAACAGCTGGCAAGAATTTTGCCCAACTCGTCTTCAAATCTCCTAGGCAACGCGTTCCACGCTATTATGAGTCTATCTTCCTTGCTCTTTACACGCTGCTCATCAAGGAAAATCGTGAGATCATCAATCTGCCTCAGGTCATCAAATCACTAGATGGTTCGGGAGATCGGGTTCTAAATATTACGGGCGGTGGCGGCACATGGTCAGCTGAGAATAAGCGGATCAACATTGCAGCTGTCGCTGATCTGCTCCGAGACCACACGGCCCTTTCGAGTGGCGACCGAGATCTATTGCTTGAACCCAATGAGGCTAAGATTCAGCGTCTTTTGACTGCGGCCCTGGCAGAACACAGTCTCTTCGAACTTAAGCAAGGTCTACACAACCTTGACGCTGCAGCCGAACTAAACGAAAGACTGCTAGACCGTATCTTGCAAACTATCTCGGCAATCGCAAATGAAGGATCGAATGCAACAGGATATGTCATTATCGGAATCTCCGACGATAGAGAAGATGCGGAGCGCGTGAAGCATATCTACGACTTGCCGTTGATGTCTCAACATGGATTCTACATCACAGGTGTAGACAACGAGACGTCAAAGCACGGCGGTACTATCGACGGCTATCTTACATTCTTGACCGAACGGATCAAGAATTCCGAACTTGACCCGGAATTGGCGGCAAACGTTGTTAGGCAGATGAGGCCAGCCAGATACTACGGTCGCCTGGTTCTTATGTTACCGATTCATGCTCTTACCCATCCCGTCACGTACCGCGATAAATGGTACGAGCGCCAAGGTCCGAGCACCCGGGAAGTTCCTCCTCGTGAAGTCGGCCGCCTCTTCAACAGGTTCTCCTAGCATTCGGCCCTCGAGGTGAACCATCCCTCCTGGGCTGCCCGCCTGTTGGAGAAGAGTCTGCAGCGACGAGGAGCAGTGAGTTGTCTAGTCCCACCTGATGCTTGACGGTTCGATCCCAGGTGATGGTTGACGGTTGGCCTAGGTTTCATAGGGCACTCGTCTTGGGTCTGTGGG
>NZ_JBITMQ010000017.1:1110-208198 GCF_044466355.1 Actinophytocola sp. NPDC049390 | reverse complement strand
CAAAACCGGCACCCGCTACGACGAAACAACCGCCTGGTCGCATCACGTCAACTCGGTTGCGGCTTGACATTCAAGCTCCTGGGATGTCTTTCGGGTGCGCGGGGCGGCGGGGTTCAGGCGTTGAGCAGGGACTCGGCGGCGGTTTCGTGCCGTTCGGCGTCGGCGTCGGCAGCTTCCGGCGTGGCGTGGTCCGCCGACCATCCGCAATAACAAAACGCGGTGGCGGTTCCGTCGTCATTCGTCACGGTGTCGGCGTAACACATAATCGGCTCCCCCGTTCGACATGGCTCGCGCCGGGCATGGTATTCGACATGGTTCCGATTCCCCCGGCGACAATTCAATTATGACTCTGCGCCGCACACTATGCAACAGTTCGACAGCTCATTTTTCAAGACTCTTTTCAAAACCACCACCCCTCAGCCATTCCAATCCCCTAAACCTGGACAATTTATTAATCCTCATAGATTGCATCTACGCAGGTCAGCGGCATGCGCGAAGGCATCGGACCGCGGAATGAGCCACAAGCCGCCGGTAGTCAAGATTAAGGAAATCAAAAGAAGCCATGATAGTAGGGACATAGGAGGCGCAGCCCATCGGAACGCAAGCGAACAGTCGAGAGCCGCGCGCAGATCACGTTCGACCCCAGCCCGCCCCGATGTGTTCACCGGCTTGCGGACAAGCGAGTCTGGGATACCACCGGATCCCCTACTGGGGCACTGACCTGTGCCGTTTCTAACCGGAGGGGGTGGCGTTCTAACAGGATCCCCAACCTGATCCCCCATGTGATCCCCCACATGAACCCCCAACGGAAATCACCGTACGCGAAGTCAATCTGCACACCGACTACTCTCAGTAAGACCCAGGTCCACGCCGACGCACGACGAAGGGCGCGGTGACAGAGCCAGACGACTGAGCCCTGCGGTGACTCTGTATGCCTCGAAGAATCTTTTGGCAATAAGTACGTGCGCGCCCTCCTGGCGACACTCCGCGACAGCCCGTAGGGTCGGGGCGACCTTCTCCACGGTCAACTTGTATTCCATAGACAAGAATGGGGCAGATGAACACATTGCCCTGCACGATAGCATTCTGACCCGGACATCGAAAAAGATGTGGCAACAGGATCCTTCCTTTGAGAGAGCCTACGAAAAGTCTTTTCCACCAGAAGTCCTGCCCTCGTTGAACTCGGACGTCACCATGGCGCTGACGCCGCGGCGCGTCTCATCAGGCAGCCTCGGGAGTACGCGGAGCAGCTGGAAATTCTCCGCTGTGAAGCCGCCGGCACATTGGTCGAAGTACCTTTTCCCGGAGACACGGCAGACCTCGACGACGACCCCCACTCCCCCTGCCGCAGCCCCCGCCACGCAACGGCGACGGCAGCGACGGCCGGCCAGGTCGTCGGCGTCCGGGCCCACCGTCATAGGGATCACCCGGCCTTGCTGTGGCCACGATCGGCTCCGAGCGGTTGTGGGGGGTCCGCATCGTGGCGGCGGCGCAGCCGCTCGGCCAGGCTGATCGCCTGCGGGGTCGGCCGGTCATCGACTTCGGCCAGCCGAGTAGTCAGCAAGGCGAGCGTGCGCGGGATGGCGTCGAGCTGGCCGAGGCGCTCCTGCAGCCGCATGATGTCGCGGTAGATCAGCTCGTTGTGTGGGTCGAACGCGCGCGCGATCTCCAACAGATCCAGAGTCTGCTGCGGATCATGCTCGACCAAGGCGCGGGCCAAGGCGGCGACGGCGTCGATGGCGTCGCGACGAATGGCCTCACGCGCGGTTTCGATCCACTCGGTGCTCATCCCGTCGGCCAGCGGGCCGCGGTAGCTGTCCACGATGCGCCGGTACGCCTCGACGCGGTCCCGGTCGGAAGTAGCGGCTCGACGAGCGGCCACCGCGGCCGCGAAGGACCAGTAATCGACCTCCACCAACCCGGGATCCAGGCGGTAACGACCCTCACCGACCAGCACGATGTCCGACAGGGCGCCCTCGGTGGCCGCGGTCAAGGCACGGCGCAGGCGGCTGAGGCTGGTGTTCATCGCGTTGGTGGTCTTCTCCGGTGGGCTGGTGGCCCACAGGGCGGCGATGAGGGCCTCGCGGCTGGCGCCGTCGGGGTGCACTGCCAGGAACGTGAGTAGTTCGCGCACGCGGGGCTGGAAAGCCGCCGTGATCTCACGTTCGGCCGGTTCTGTGGCCCGGGTGTCGGGTGGGGTCGGTGCGGCGCGCCACCACACCCGGGGAGCGCCGAGCACGCTGATCCGTAAGGGGGCGGGCGTTGAGGGTTTGTCGCTTTTCCGGATGTGGTGCCCAGCCGTCACCGCAGCGTGGCCAGCGGTCAGGTCGTGCCCAGTGGTCCTGGTTGTCTTCGCGATCTGGGTGGGGTCGACGGGACGGTCGGTTGGTGGGAACGGTGTCGGCCCGTTGCCTGCGGGTGCATTTTCCACGATTTCCAGGCCGCCATCGGCCGCATCGACATCTGGCTGACTCGCTCGAGGTTCGGGTTCGCCGAAACTCGGCACAGTGTCTGTGTCGTCGTGGGGTTCAAGGCCAGCACTGTGCAGGAGTGTCAGCAGGTCAGCGGTGTCGTCGCTACCGAGCCGGTACACACGAGTACCGCGTAGGCGTTCGCCGATACCGGGGTTGGCGGTGGAGATGGTTCCGTTGTCGCGGACGTAGGCGGTGGTGCCCGAGGGCCACTGCCCGAGCAACAGGCCCGTCACCCCGACCGTGGTGCCGTTGTCCAGGATCGCCTGCAACCGTTGACGTTGGCGGTCGGGCGTGCGGGCGACCAGGAGGAGCGGCGGCCATCCGTCCCGCGGTCTGCTTTGTGGCGATCCTGCGCGGACCATGATTTCGGCTTCCAGTGTGTCCAGGGCGGCGTTGAGGTCGGCCGCTACATGCAGGCCGGCGGGGAGTTGTTCCGGTGTCATGTTCTGGCCGTGAAGTGTCGCGAGGTCCGCAGCCGGAACGACGACCTGTGCAGTCTGGCGTGCTCGGTGTGGTGTCGTGGCCAGTGCGGAGACCACCAGTGCGCGGGCAGCTGCGTCGGCACCTGCGCCGATCAGTCCGAGGCCGTGCGCGGCGGCCAGGTCGAGCGCGATCTGGCGGCCATCTCGGACGCCGAGCACCATCGTTGCTCCTGGCGCGGGTGCCAGGTTGGGCTCTTCGGCTTGGCCTGCGGCTCCGTCGGCGCGCCGAGCATGCAGATGAGCTACCCGTAGTTGGTACACCACCGGCGGGACGGCGAGGTCGCTGCGGTCGCCGCTGCCTGGTCGGTACCGGCGGCGTTGTCGGCGGCGGGCGAGGACGAGGGCGGCGCTGACCGCGGCGGCAAGGCTGAGCCCGACATAGAGTTCCTCGCCCCACCGGATTCCGGGGTCTCCAGTCGCCCCGGCCGTCTCCGGCCTTGTCTGAGCGGACGTCGGTGCGTCCAGCGTCTCGGTCGGTTCTGGAGCTTCCCCGGTGTTGGCAGGCGGCGGTGCGGACGGTGACGACGGCCGGGGCGAGGACGGCGGTGGTGTTGGCGCGTTGGATGTGCTGGGAGGCCGGTCAGGGGTGTCGGCCGCAGAACGCGGTACATGCCGGGGGCTGGTTGTGGGCTTGGTGGCATCGGCGGGAAGCAGGAGTGTCTCGCCGGGATAGATCAGGCTGGGACGCGTGAGAGTGCGGCCGCCGGGCTGGGGTTTGTCTTTGTTGAGGGCGAAGATCTCCGGCCAGCGGGTGCCGTCGCCGAGGGTGCGCTCGGCGATGCGCCACAACGAGTCGTGCACCCCGGTTTCCGGGTCGGGTGCGAGCACGGTGACCGACCTGCCTGTCAGGGCGGCGGACGGTCCAGTTGTCGGCCTCGCACGGTGTGAGGTCGTGTGTGTGTTGGTGCCCGCCTCCGCGCTCGGGTTGGCCGGTGCGGTAGCGACCACGCGGTTGCCGGTCATCGGGCCTGACGTGGTGTGGTTCCCCGCGGCGAGCCCGGCGCGTTGCCCGAGGATCGAGATCAGGACTGTGCCCACCAGGACGGCGGCTGTCCGGCGGATCGGCCCGCTGGTGCGTGGATCCGGCATCCGTGCGTGGCGGACGATGTCCAGCGCGCTGCAAGCCACGGTGGCAGTGAACAGGCCCCACAGCACCCAGCAGCCGCACGCGAGGACGTTCAGCAAGAACGTGGTCGTCATCGGCGCCAGCAACACAGCCTGGACGTCCGCCGATGTCGGCAGGTGGTCAGGCAATGGCCAGCCGATCAGCGCAATCAGTGCCCAGGGCAGTCCGCCGAGCAACACTGCCAGCATCACGGCGGCGGCGAGATGGCGCAGCACCCCAGCCGCAAGCCTGATGGCGCTGCTGGCCCGACGCTGTGCTCGGGCGCTGCTGTCCGGGGTCGGTGCGTTCACGATCCGCTCCCATGTGCCGCCGTCAGGAAAGGAGCCCGGCGCCCCGTCCGCCTGCGTCGGCCTCGGCTGGCCGTGTAGTGGGATCCGGCGCGGGCGTAGACCGTGGGAGGACGGGACTGGTCTGGGTGCGGGAGCCGCCGCTGGAGGGCTTCCGCCGGGTGCCGCGCTTTGGTTTGTGGTTCGCACGCCATTGGGTGAGGGTCGCGGCGGGAAGGTTGGTGAACCTCGCCAGCTCGTCGATGGTGAGGACGTCGTCGGCCTCGGCGAGTAGCTCGCCGAGTTGCCGCTCGATGTCGGCGAGCTGGCCGGCGATCGCCGCGTGCTGGCGGGCTAGTTCGCCGACACGGCGGGCCGCTGTTGCTCGGCGGGTGCTGCGCGCGGTGTCGTTCTCCGTGACACGTCGCTCGATCTCGTCAGCTGTCAGAGCCACTGCAGGTTGCGCGGGCAGTGTGGGGGACGGAGTCGATGTTGACATGACTTGCTCCGTTCTGTGTGTCACGGTTCCTTCGCGAGGTGAAGCTGGCCGCGGTTCCCCGGCCGGGCATGTGCGCGCCCGCCGGGGACCCGCATGTCGGGAGCGTTGTGTCAGCACCACGGGATCGGGCGAGGTGCCGGGGCGTTGGGGTACGTGTAGTAGACGACGGCCCAGAGATCGCCGCGTACCCAGCCGAGGCGTCCTTTGTGGATGGAGTAACCCCACGTGTAGCCGTCCCTGCCGCGAACCTTGCAGGAGACCGAGAAATACGCATTTCGGGAGATCAGGCCGATGACGGTGCCGGACACCGGTCGGGTTCGGATCCGGGCTCCGTCGACAACGGCGATAACCTCGGTCCACCCCCGCCGCAGCGCGGTCCGGTCGGGCCAGACCTGGTTGCCGCGCGGGTCGATGGTGGGTTCGAGTTGTTTCCCAGCGCCTTCGCCCGGTGCGCCGACGTCCGGCACACCGGGAATCGCCGGTGGCGAGACCGCAGCGGGTGCGGCGGTGGCCGGGGCGGCAGCGAAGGCGCCACCAGTGAGCGCGGCGAGCAGGATTCCGGTGGTCACGATGTGCCGACGGAGTCGGGCCGCTACGACAGTCTTCATGGTTCCTCCTGATGCACTGAAAGAATTTCCCAAGGGATCCGAGCTCGGATGTAAATCAGCGAGAGTCGCGGATCTGCCGGGCAATTCGCCCGTGCGCCACCGGCAGCCGTCTTGTCAAACAATTCAAAGGGTTCTCCTAGGGTTTATCAACCCACGCAACGCGAGCAGCGTGAACCCGTCCAGCAGGCGACCACCAGCACGCACAGGCATCTCGGTGCCGCCATGACAAACAGAGCAACACGCAGGGAAATATGCGAGATGGGCGCGAACGTCAACAATAATGACCAACAGGGAAGTCGGAATATGTCTTAATGTTCGCGAACAATCTTCTCTCGCCCGCAGTCGCCACTTTGGCCACCGATCTCGGGCCTTCTGCGATTGTTTCGCGTTGAGGACGGGCGATTCCTTGTCCGTGCACCGTGAGCGTGCTGATGCCGACGAGGCCGAGTAGTTGGGTCCGCTGGATCGTGGTGACGGTGACCGTGACGGTGTTGGTGGAGGCGGTCACGGTGCCGGTGGCGCCCTCGGCGGCGAGGTGTGCGCGGGCATTGGCGATCGCGTCTGCGGGACGGAGGCGGAGAGTGCCGTTAGCGCGGTACGTGTTCAGGTCGATGGCTTGTGCTCCGGCGCGGGCGGCGGCTTCGGCTTGGCCGGTGGCGCGTGTCGTCGCGGCGAGAGCGAGGCCGCCGTCGAGGGTGAGTCCAGTGAGTGTGAGGACGCCGAGGCTGAGCGCGACAACGAACGCGGTCACCTGGCCGTCGTCGCCGTGCCACCACGTTGGTCTGGTTGGTCTGTTCATGGCTCGTTCCTTGTGGACCGCCATTGGTCGACGGGTTCGTGCGCGGTCGCGGACACGTGTTGGGTGGTGGTCAGGCCGGGGATGAGCGTGTCGCCGATGTCGACGTCGCAGGTCACGGTGACGTGGAGGGTGCCGCCGGGTCGTAGGCCATGAATTGAGGTGGTGACCTCGTGGTGACGGCACGCCACGCCAGCGGCGGCGAGGGCGTCTCTGGTTGTGGCGCGAGCAGCGGCGGTCGCGACGGCCAGGTGGCGTTCGAGGCTGGCGGCGCGGGCGGCTTGGTGGGCGGCGTCGTCGATGCGGATGCGGGCGTCCACACCGCGGTGGATGACGATGCCGACTACGACCAGCAGCATCACGAGAAGCGGTGTGGCGAGGGTGATCTCGGCGGTGGCGGAGCCGTCGTCGCGGCGCCACCACGCTCGCAACTGTCCTGGGCGAGGCGGGTGTATAGGGGTTTCGGGTGGTCGTGATGTGGACATGGTGGTCACCTTTCGGCGGTGTCGGATAGGAAGCGTTCGACCGGACCCGCGGTTTCGGCGTGCACCCGGAGCTGGAGGAACGGGAGCACGCTGGCGGCGATGCCGTTCACTTCGACGCGGGCGGTGTCGTCGGTGCGGGTGGCGTTCACGGTGGCGTCGCGGAGCGGGCCGTCGCCGAGCTGGTTGAGGGTGCTACGGGCACGGGATTCGCCGTCAGCGGCGGTACCGCTGTGGGCGCGAGTGACGGAAAGTCCTTGTGCCGCGGCGGTTTGTGCGATGTGGGTGGCGTGGCTCCAGAGCGCGAACTGGGTGATGGTCAGCAGGATCAGCATCACCAGTGGCGCGGCGAGCGCGGTCTCGGCGTTCACGGCTCCCATGTCCCTGTCGTCATCGATACGCCGGGAGGCGGCTGACCGAGGTCGATGTCGTTGGCTTTGCTGGTGACTTTGGCGGTGATGACGCCGATCACAACGAGCGCGCAGAGGATCAGCAGGGCGGTGACGAGCACGGCTTCGGAGGCGTAGCCGCCGTCGGGGTTGGCGGTGAGTTTCTTCCACGTCGCGCGGAGCGCGTTGACAAGGGCGTTCGTATGTGTCCACATCAGAGGGTCCTTTCTGGATCGTGCGGTTAGAAGCCGGTGAGGACCTGGGTCATGGCCGGGTAGGTGATGAAGCACAGGAACCCGAGGAACAGGGCCATGACCGGGAGGCTCATGCGTTCGGTGTCGGCGCTGGCGTCGGCTTCGGCGTCGGTGAGCTGCCGGGTGCGGAGGGCGGATGCTTTGGCTTGCAGGGATTGGCGGACGGTGGCGCCTTCGGTCCCGGCGAGTGCCACGGAGGCCGCGAGTTCGGCGAGTTCGGGGATGTCGAGGTCACAGCCGAGCTGTCGCAGTGTGTCCCAGGGTGTGGTGCGGGTGAGGCGCGCGGCGGCCAGGACGCGGCGCAGTTGGGTGAAGGCCCAGCCGTGGCCGGTGCTGGCGGCGGCAGTGAGGGCGCTGTCGACACCGGCGCCGCCAGCCAAGGAGATGACGACGAGGTCGAGGAACGAGGACAGGGCATGCCGGAAGTCGCGCCGGCGTCGTGCTGCGAGCGTGCGGACGCGGTGGTCGGGGATCAGGAACCCTGCCGCGGCGGTGGCGGCCGCGGCGAGAACGGGCACACGGATGCCGGTATCGATACCCAGCGTCGCGAATGTGAGGGCGGCGAGCAGCGGCACGAGCAGCCCGGCGAGTGCGAGCGCTGCCTTCTGCGCGAGGTGATCGGGCACGGGCCGGTCCAGGATCGCGAGGTCGCTGCGAAGTCGGCGGCCCGGTAGTCCCGCGGCACGCAGAAGCCGGATGAGCGGGCCGAGCAGCGGCCAGCGGCTGGTGGTGTCGGTCGGCGGAGTGGCGGGGGCGGTGAGGCGCGCGAGCTGCGGACCGAGTGCGGGGGCTGGTGGCACCAGCCAGACGACGAGCAGCGCGAGGCCGAGCCCGGCGCCGACCCCAAGGACGATCATGACGGTCATGCCCCACCCCCGGTAAGTGGTGTGGCGGGTGCGAGGAGGCGAGCGGGCGGGGTGACCGCAGTGATCTTCACCAGCCCGGCGTATCCGGCGGCGAACAGGCTGCCGACGAGGGCGAGCACGAGCTGGCCGGTCACGGTGTCGTAGGCGGCGAGGTAGCCACGGTTGAACGTCACCAGCAGCCCAGCGAACGCCGTGGTGGTGGCGATGATGATCCGGACACTGGTCCGGGTGCGGGCTCGGCCGGCGTCGATCCGCAGCCGCATCGACGCCAGGTCCCGAGCCGCGGCGGCGAGGGACCCAAGGAGGTCGCCGAGGTTGCGGGCGTGCTGGGTGGCGGCTAGGTGAAGCGCGGCGATGACGAGGTCCGCGGTGGGGTCGGCGAGGTCGTCGCCCAACTGTTGCAGGCTCGGGGCGAGCCGCTGGCCGGCCTCCAGCCGGAGCGCAAGGGCGTTGATCTCGGGATGGATCGCCGCGGGTGCGACCGGGGCACTGGCGAGGATGGCTTGCTCGAGCCCGGCCGCGCCCGCGAGGGTGTCCCGCAGCAACTCCGCCCACCCGGCGATCGCCTCGATCCGCGCGACCTGACGGGCCTGCTCCCGGTTCCGGGCCAGGAACGCGGGCACGCACCAGGCGGCGACGCCGACC
This sequence comes from Actinophytocola sp. NPDC049390, assembly GCF_044466355.1. Lineage (NCBI taxonomy): Bacteria > Bacillati > Actinomycetota > Actinomycetes > Pseudonocardiales > Pseudonocardiaceae > Actinophytocola > Actinophytocola sp. NPDC049390. The sequence goes on along the minus strand of NZ_JBITMQ010000017.1, from coordinate 199,311 downwards.
AGGACGGCAGCGACCACCCACTCAGTCACCACCCCGGCGGCGACCCCGGCGACTGCAGCGGCGGCGAGCCGCCGCCCGTCGCGTCGCTCTCGGGACCTCCGGTGCTGTTCGCTGTGCCGTGTCCGGCAGCCGAGCGCAATCAGGCAGGCACCGAGCCCGAGACCGACGCCCAGGACCGCGCCCCACGCGGACGTTGGTGTGGTCATCGGACCCACCAGTCGTCGGGGCCGTCGAGCAGCGCGGGGTCGAACCCGGCCTGGGCGAGCCGGTCGAGCGTGTCGGTACGCAGCGCGCCAGGGACCGGGTAGCCGCGGTTGTCGCGGCCGGGGCGGTAGACCTCGTTGGAGATCACCTGGTTGCCCTCAGCGCCGACGACCTCGCGGATGGACGACACCACCCGAACCCCGGTATCGCGGGCGTGCTCGAGGTGGACGACGAAGTGCACCGAGGTGGCGACGAGCAGGTTGGTTTGCTCGTGGGTGAACCCTTCCTGGGCGGCATAGGCCGCCAGCCGGGGGAACGCCGCGGCCGAGGACGAGGCGTGCAGGGTGGCCATCGAGCCGTCGTTGCCCTGGGACATCGCGTGGCACATCGGGATGACCTCGGGTCCGCGGATCTCGCCGACGATGACGCGGTCCGGGGTCATCCGCAGCGCCCACCGCACCAGATCCGCCTGTGACAGCGCGCCTTCGCCTTCCACATTCGGTTCCCGGGCTTGCAGGGCGACGACGTCGGCGTGCGAGGCCGCGTCGTGGTCGAGGCCGAGTTCGAACGCGTCCTCGATCGTGATCAGGCGTTCGTTCGGGTCGATCTCGCTGGCGAGCGCGCGCAGCATCGTGGTCTTGCCGAGGTCGGTGCCGCCGGTGATCAGGATGTTGCGGCGGGCCCGCACCAGCGCGGCGAGGAACGTGCGCAGCCCAACATCGACGGTTCCCAGCCCGGACAGGTCCCCGAGGGTGACGGTGCGGAACCGGTGGCGGCGGATCGACAACGCCGGTCGGCCTCCGGCGGTCAGCGCCATGACCGCGAACAGGCGCTCCCCGCAGGGCAGCTGGACGCTGACCGCGGGGCTGCCGCGGTCAAACCGGCGTTCTTCGCTACCGGCGCGGGCGGCGAGGGTCCGGATGAGGTCGACCAGGTCGGCGTCGGACAAGGCGACCGGGCCGAGGCGGGCGCGGCGGCCGCCGGTGTACTTGACGAACACCCGGTCGCAGCCGTTGATGTTGATCGTTTCGATGTCCGGGTCGTCCAGCAGCGGCTGCAGCCCGGCCATGCCGAACAGCTCGTCGAGGACCTCGGCGACCACCCGCTCCTCGGTAGAGGGATCGGGCAGGACACGGTTCGCGAGCAGTTCGGCCTCGCTGTGCTCCCGCCGCGCGTCGGCGAGAAGGTGCCGTGCCAGTTCCCGACGCTCCTCGACAGGCAGCGGGCCCTTTCCGTCTTGCTGGACGGTGTCGACCCGGCCCGGAAGGTCCCGGGCTAGCGTTTCACGTAGCCGAGCGCGAAGCCTGCTGGCCGGGGTGTCCTCGAGGCCGGTCCATGGCGCGGGTGCGGCCAGGACGGGCTGGAGGCTGGTGCGGGTCATCGCCGGTCCTCCAACTTCGCACCGTTGCGTGGTGGTAGCTGCCGACCCTGTGGCCAGGGGTGGTTGTGCTGGAGCGATCCGGGCGCGGCGGGGCGCTCGATCAACTCGGCGTGATCACGGGGGCGCGCGGTTTCGAGCAGGGCATTGGCAAGGGAATGCGCGGCGCGGCCGAGGCCGGAGCGGGCAGGATCGCGACGGCGTCCCGGCATCCCGGTCAAGGCCGCCGCGCCAGACTCGTCGTCCGGAATCGTCGCCAGCACCTGCACGCCCAACGCTCGGGTCACCTCGGCCGGCGGGTAGCCGGTCCCGGCGAGCACCAGGCTCGGGTGCATGGCCCACAGGTCGACCATCGACAGCGCGGCCGCCAGATGCGACAGCTCGTCGGGGCGCGGGCGCGCCAGCAGCAGCAAACGGTCGGCCTCGCGGGCGATCGTGACGCCGGGTGAACCGGCGTCGAGGCGGCCGCAGTCGGCGATGACCACCGCGCCCGGGCGTGCGGTGGCGCCACGCAGGACCGGCACTGCCTGGCGGCGAGCGTCGAGCAGCGTGGCCAGCGCGGCGCGGGTGTAGTCGCCACCGGGCGGCGCGACCACCACCGGGAGCCCGCCGGGTAGCGGCTGGGTGTGCGCCCACAACAACGCGAGATCGGGGTCCTGCCGGGCCGCCGCGGTCAAGCTGACCAAGCCGGGCGCGGTCCGCAGCCCGAACCGGGCGGCGAGGCTGCCGCCGGACGGATCGCACTCCACGATCACCGGGTGCCCCGGCGCCGGCCAGCAGGCGCCGAGCGCCACCGCGAGCGTCGTGACCCCGGGCGAGCCCTTCACCGAGCCGATCGCGATCACCATCACCGCTCACCCCCGGGCACGATCACCAGCGACAGCCGACCCGTCGGAGTGGCGGCAACCTGGCGGGCGTCGTCCTCGTCCAGGTCGACCGCGACCACCCGGGTCGCCTCCCCCGCACCAGCCGTCGCGGTGACGCTGGTGACCAGACCTGGCCACGCCGAACCAGGCGCCGACCCCAGGTCGCCGGGCGTGGGGGTGATGCCGGTGGTGAGCACGACCAGCACCGCGGCCCCGGCGACGAGGTCCGGCGCCGCTTGGCCAGGCCCGAGCGCGAGCGCAGCAACCGCTCGCCCCTCCCCCGGGCCCGTCGGGGTGCCGAGCGCGCCACGAGGCAGCAGCACCCCGGCGGGCAGGCTCACCGCGACCCGCTGCCCCACCACGCGGGACACCTCGGCGGCCGGGACCGCGTCGACCGGGCCGTCGAGCGCGACTCTGACCTCCCGCAGATCCCCCGGTTCCAGGACCGCACCCAAGGTGAGCGGGCGCGCCACGACCAGAGCGGGCTCACGCTCGCCCGCGAAGTGGGACCACCAGATCCCGCCGGCGGTGCACGAGGTCACCAGCAGGGCCCCGACCACGAGGTGCGGCATCGACCGGCGGCTGCGATTCCGGAACCGGGACGGTGCCTCCGCGCTCGTGCCGCCGAGCAGCGAACGAACAGGTGTTGCAGTCATGATCACTCCAAAATGGGTATGGGCTATCGCGCCAGCACACGACGTGGCGTGCTCGCGACGGCAGAACGGACTACTGAAAGAACGGGGTCAGCGCGGGCCGGGCACCGTGTTGAGTGCCTGCGACTCCGCCACCCGAAGCTCGACGGTGCTGGTAGTGGTCATCGGCAGGAACACCCCGGAGTCCCCGGCTCCGGCCCAGGAGACCAACCAGCGGACCGTCGCCTGCACCAGGTAGACACCACCGGGCTGGGACGCGGAGGAGCGGCGGTAGACGTGCCCGCAGTCCGGCGACCCGGATCGTGGGTCCATCCCGGCCCGGAACCTGGTACCGGGCCCGTGGCAGGTGACGATCGCGCCGTCACCCATCAACCACGTCACCAACTCCGGCTTGGCGGTGGCGGTCACCGACACCCCCGGCACCGAGGCGGTCGCGGTCACCGTCTCCCAGCCATCGGCCAGCCACAACCAGGTCGGCAGCTGCACCAGCTGCTCCCCCGCTGGACTCGACGCCAACCGCGGACTCGGCAACCCGAGCTGATCCCGCGCCAGCCGTGCGACATCCTCCGGGGCGACACTCGGCACCTGAACCGGTGGACGGATCACTCCGGTCAACGAGCAGGCGCCCTCGTACCAGATGCCCGGCGGCCGCCATCCCGGCGTGCCAGGGAATCCTTCGAACGCGCTCGGCGTGTACTCACACGCTGGCTGATTCCCTGCCGTGCTTCCGCCCGGCTTCGGAACCGCCGCCTCCGCACCCGGCTTGGTCGGCGGCGACGCGGACGTTCCAGCCTCGAGCTGGCATTGCGGAGTCGGTGCCTGGCCGCAGTCCACCGTCCCCCATCCGTCCGCCCACGCCACACCAGGCACCACGAGGACCGCCAGCGTGATCGTTCCCCCGAGGGCGACGGTTCGCGTCAGCATGTGCCCACCGCCTTCACCGCGAAGTCGGACACCATCCACTGGCCACTGGCCTGCTTAGTCACCACCGCGCTGATCGACCGGCGGCCACCCGGACCGTCATCCGCGGCCAGGCGGGTCTTCGCGTCGTACTTCAGCCAGTTCGTCGAATCTCCGCAGTCGGAGATCCGCACCAAGGTCGGGGCGTCTTCGGGTTCCACCCCGGCAACCGACGGCGAGAGCTTCGGCTCGCCCAGCGTCACGAGCCCGTTCTGATGATCGGTGTACAAGCCCCGCGAGATCGTGGTCAGCGCGGTGCCGGTGGCGAACTGGCTCAACAATGGCGACTGCCAATTCGACGTCCGCGCCGCCGTGGCCATGTTCCGCCACATCCCCAGGTACACCTCAACGGCCTTCTTCCCCGCGATCTCGGCCTCCGACGGCTTCCAGAACGACGACTCCGGCGATGACGACGGGACGGACACGGTCGTCTGCGTGACGACCGACGTCTCAGGGCTGCACGCGACCACGGACGCGAACACCGCAACGGCGACTGCACGTGCAGCTGCACCAGTAATCCGCGGCGATACCGCGATTGAAGTTCGTGTTTCCACTGCTTGCCCCTCCGCGGAGATTCCGCGGGATTGCGCGGTGGCCGACCCGGTGGCGAGGCGGGTCAGGGGGTGTGGCCACCGCGCAATCCCTCATTGCGTCTCCAGGCAGTCCGCCTGGATATCCCACGAGTACCGGCGGGGTTTCGCCTGAGTGCAAGGACAGTTCTCGACTGAGTGTGGCCTCAGTCCAGGGATTCTCACTCGATCGGGCTAATGCCCACCGAACACCGGCACAGAACAAAAGTGACGTCCGCGTGGCGGGGTTGGCGGCAGTTCGTGTTAGGTGATGTTCATGGAGGGGTGGGACGTTCCGTACAGGCAGGGCGTAGAAGATGTGCTGGCGTTGTTGCGTGGCCAGTGGACAGTCGCGGTCCTCGCCGCACTCGCGCTGGGCGAGATACGACGCAAGGACTTGCTCCCGGCGATCAACGAGGTCGACGAGCGGGCCGGCCGCGTGTCGCACGCCCGGCCGCTCACCGATCGCGTGCTGGAGGACACGCTGCAGCGAGCGCATGAGGACGGTCTGATCGAGAAACGTACCGAGGGCAGCGACTTCGGCGCGGCGACGTGGTGGAGGCTCACGCCGACCGGTAGGTCGTTGCTCCGTGCGTTGCGTCCGTTGGCCGAGTGGGCACAGGAGAATCGGTACGCGCGGCTGCGTCAGATGGGCGACGCGCCGGCTTCGTGACCCGCACTGCTCGCCGAGGGCCGCACCGCGCGCACGCCGTCACGTCCGGCGTCCTTCGTGGCGAACAGAGCCTCGTCGGCACCGTGCAACAGTTCGTTGAGGTCGACGCCGTTGTCCGGCAAAGCGGCTACGCCGATCGACACACTCAGGCGAAGGTCGGGGTAGGTCGCCCCGGTGAGCGCGTCCTCGACCCGCACCGCACGCACCCGTTCGCAGATCCGTTTCGCGGTCTCCACGCTACCCGCGTGGTCGGCCCCGACCAGCAGGACGACGAACTCCTCGCCGCCGAACCGGCCCACGAGGTCGGTGCTGCGGACCGAGCTCCTGATCGCGTTGGCGACCGCGCGCAGGGCCTTGTCGCCGACGAGATGGCCGAAGCGGTCGTTGACGCCCTTGAAGTGGTCGATGTCCACCATGAGCACACCCAGGCCGGTGCCGTGCTGCTGGGCCAGCTCGACCTCTCTGGATGCGAGGCTCTGCCAGGTTCCGGCTTTGAGCAGATCGGTCTTGTCGTCGATCGTCGCGTCGTGCTCGAGCTGGCGGACCAGAATGCTGCGATGCAGCACGTAGAGCGGGAGCGGCATGAGCGTGACAGCCCACGGGTAGAACGCGAACACCAGCACGACGATCGCGCCGAAGACCAGGGTGGCGTACTCGATGGCGTTCTCGCTCCAACTGCCCACGAGCCGACCGATCGAACGGTCCGAGCGCAGCAACGCGATCGCCACACCGACCAAAGTGGAGTTCACCGTCCAGTAGACGACGATCACCAGCACGAAGGCCAGGATCCCGAGCGGACCGCCGAGGTCGACCGGCAACGTCCCGGGCAGCCATTCGTTGAGCAGGAACGCGGCGTGGCAGGACAGCACGACCGCGCACACGCTGAACACCACCCGGAACGGGTGCATCCCAGTGATCTCCCGCCAGCTGCGCCGCCACAGGTGCAGGTACAGCACAACGGTCGTGGCTGCCGCGAGGGCGGGCGAGGTGACCAGCGCCGCGGAGAATGTCCACACCGAACTCATGTTCACGTGCGGCGTGTCGGAGAACCGGCGGCGCATCCGCTCGACTCGCTTGGTGACCTCGGCCACCAGAATTCCCATGCCGACGATGACCGCGAAGTTCCTCGTCGCCTCGGCGGTGACCGGGTAGCGGAACGCGAGAACAACGGTCGTCACGACCGCCGCGAATTCCACCCCGACCAGGAATGCCCGCGGTCGAGAAGGCAGGGTCCAGATACGCCACGGACCACCCTGTGACCGACGGCGGCGATTCCGGCCTTCACCTGGGCCCCGAGGATGTGTTGCACTGGTGAACGGCGAAATTGCGTCTCCACCTGATCCCTGGTCGCCCACCACTTCCTCGACTCCGGGATTGGGCTGGCAGTCCGTACCTGGGGAGGAGGTGCCCGACGTGGCCAACAAGGACCTGTGATGAACAGCTTTCACGTCAAGCTCGTTCCCGGCACTCGCCGGCCGGGAACGAGCCACCCACACCACTGCCCCCACCAGGGCGGCCAGCACGATCGCCAACATGCCCGCTACGGCCACCGCGCGGTACGCGTCGAAAGCCTCGGCGACCACGCCACCGCCCAGGATGGCCAGCCCCTGGGACGAGTACAGCGTCGTCGACAACCGGCCCATCACCCCGCCGCGGCGAGCGTCAGGTACCCGTTGGACGACCAACTCCTGGATCTGCACGATCAGCAACGTCGAGAAGGCACCGGACACCGCCCACAACACAGCGGACACGATCAGACCGGGTGCCAGCGCGCAGAACACCAGCGGCAGCCCCGCCGCCACCGCCAGCCACGTCGCGGTCCCGATCGAGCTGCGCATCCCGGTTCGTGGCGCGAGCCACCCGCCGAGCACACTGCCCACCGGGTCCGCAGCCATCAGCACGCCCGCTCCGACGGCCAGCAGCCCCAACTGGTCCGCATACGGCGCGGCGAGCCCCTCCGGGACCACATACAGGCCGATGAGGGCCGCGAAGGCGAATACCGGCCACACCGGTGCCGTTGCACTGGCGCCAGATGCCTGGGAATCGACGGCGGCGTCTACCGAGGCCGGACGAGCACGCACTCCCGTCATGACCAGTACCGCGCTGATCGCGAACGTCGCCGCGTTGACCAGCAGCGCCAGGTGCGGCTCGAGCACCGTCATCAGCACACCACCGGCACCGAACCCTACGACCTGCGCAGTCTGTGTGGTGACCTGCCGCAACGAGAGCCCGGCACGGTAGAGCGCCTTGTCGGTCAGGATCTGTGGGAGCACCGCGAGCTGGGCAGCCTTGAATGGTGCCGCCGCGGCGCTGAGCACCGCCACCAAACCCCACAGCACCGGCAGCGGCAGCCCAGGAACGGCCATCGCCGCCGCGAGCAACGCCCGAACCAGATCGGTAACCACCAGCACCTGACGGCGAGGGAAGCGGTCCGCGAGCCCGGACAGCAACAGTCCACCGATGATCGCGGGCACGAACGTCAACGCGTAGGTCAACGCCGTCAGCGACGCCGACGAGGTCCGCGCGTACACGAGAACGGCCAGCGCCACACGCGCCAGCTGGTCACCGGCCACCGACGCCAGCTCGGCCCCCCACAAGTACCGGAACTCCCGGGCACGCAGCGGCGCCAACAGCCCGATCTTGGTCTCCCCTGTCATAGCTCCCCCGAACCCGCGCACTACATAGATCGCCCCGAACTCCCCACCCCGACAATCGACGTTAGGTGCTTCATCGCAGGTCATGGACCCGTTACGGCAAGGTGTACCCGAACGGTGGAGGCACAATCACGTTCAGTAACAGCCTGCGGAGAGAGTCCGGGCCAGCCATGAACACGTTGCATGTGCTGATGTGGGCGGTGCTCGGCTTGGCCGTGGGCGCGACGCTCGCCCCGACCGCAGCCCGACTCGCCGCAGTACCTGACCGCAGGCTCTACCGACTGGTGATCGCCATGACCACAACGGTCACCTGTGCCGTCCTCGCGCACCGGTACTCCGTAACACCCGCGATGGTGGCGCTGACCGTGTTCGGTTCCGTCGGCGTGCTGCTCGGGACGGTCGACGTCCTGGTCCAGCGGTTGCCCCGAACACTGGTGTGGCCCACGTGCGCAGCCGTCGCGGCACTCTTCGCCACGGAGGAGATAGGCGATGGCGCGGACATGTGCCGCCTGTCGCGAGCGGCCGTTGGTGCCATCGCACTGGTCGGCGGCTACCTCGGTGTCGCGCTCGCGAGTCGAGGCGGCCTCGGTGCCGGTGATGTCCGGGCGGCGTTTCTCGTCGGCGGCGTGCTCGGATGGCATGGGTGGTCTGCCCTGTTGGCGGGCACAGTGCTGGGGTTCCTCGCTACAGGCGCAATCAGTGCCGCATGGTGCAGACGGCGAACGACCATTCCCCATGGGCCTGGCATGCTCGCAGGCGCCTTTGCCGCCTTGCTGCTGTAGCAGATGGCGTCCGGGACCCGCGTTGATTCCGCCGGGCACGGGAGCACCCGGCGGGAATCGTCACTTCCGCTTGCGAGACGCCTTCCCCGTCAACGGCTTTTGTCCCGCCACTTTGGCCTCCTTGTAGGCCTCGACAACATGCCCTGGTATCCGTCCCCGGGCAGCCAATTCGTAGCCGTTCTCGTTCGCCCATTCTCGAATCTCGCTGGCCTCACTCTGGTTAGCCAGCCGGCCGGGCGACGCAACCCGCCGCTTCCTGCCACCAGTTCGACGCGCATTGGCGACGTACTCCTCCAACGTCTTACGGAGGTTGTTCGCGTTCGATGCGCTGAGATCGATCTCGAACTCCGCGCCGTCAAGTCCGAACGAGACAGTGGACACATCTTCTGACGAGGTGCCGTCGAGGTCGTCGACCAGCTGCACCAGAACTTTTTGAGCCATTTTCCTACTTTCACACAGAGCCATGCGCACTATACGTGGGGCGTACGCGTCACATACAACATAACAGTATCAGGAGCCGGAACCTCGAGAACATCCTAAATATGCGAAACCCTGTATGTCCGTCCACGAACGAATTTCAGCTCCCAACGCGACAGACATCACTGACAGGAAGCGCGGCTATGACCGCCAGCCGATCCGGGACTCAAGAGGCGCACGTCAACACGCGAGCAACCGGATGCGGACCTCTGCGGGCCCGACGAGGCCACCCTCAATGCTGGTGCGTGGCAGGAATTACCCATTGATGTCTTTGTGAGCTCTTGCCAGAGAGGATCGGCGCGCATCACGGTCCAGGTCGACGGGGAAACGGGCAGCTACCTCACTGCGGCCAGGACGGCCAGGCCGCGTTGCTGCGCCAACGTAGTGGCGCCGGGTGCGGCTTCGGGGTGCTGGGCCGTTTCGCGGCCCGTGGTGACAACCGAAAGCTCGCGGTGGCCAGGATCGAAGCGCTACAAGCCGTGCTCACGGCTTACTTGCAAGGCTGCGTGAGACGACCACTCGGCACTGATCCTGTTCCTTCAACACAGTTCGGTGAGTTCGGTACGGGCGGTGACGCCGAGCTTCGGGAACGCCTTGTAGAGGTGATAGCCAACTGTGCGTGGGCTGAGGAACAGCTGAGCTGCGATGTCGCGGTTGGAGAGTCCGCGGGCGGCGAGCCGGATGATCTTCCGCTCCTGTGGGGTGAGCGTGGCCAGGGTTCCGCTCGTGGCGTCGCGTTCGAGTGCTGACACGGTCTCACCGGTCGCCTCGAGTTCGGTGCGGGCTCGGGCTGCCCATCGTGTGGCCTCGAGTCTGCGGAACGTCTCGTACGCGTCGCGTAGTTGCGAGCGCGCCTCGGATTTGCGACGGGCACGGCGCAGCCACTCGCCGTAGAGCAGGGCGGTGCGTGCGTGGTCAAACTGCCGGTCTCCCGGATGGCGTCCCAGTGCGGCCCGGTACAGGTCGTCAGCGTCGGTGTCGGGGGCGAGCAGCGCCCGGCAACGGTGGACGTTGGCGTCGATCCACGGTTGGCGTGCCTGCCGTGCCCAGTTCGTGAGGCGGGCGAACGGGTCGCGAGCGGCCTCGGGTCTTCCGAGTCTGACGGCGGCTTCGACCAGGTCTGGAACGCTGCGCAGGCCGGGGAGCTGGTGGCGCATCGGTCCGGTGTGGAGGGTCGTGAGCCGGGTGAGGGCGGACTCCCACCGAGCGTTGCCGAGGTCGAGTAAGGCCAGTGCCCACTGGGCCCAGGACATGCCGGGTGGGGGCGTGCCGGGTTCGGGCGCGGCTAGCGCGTCGTCGGCCAGGGCGTGGCAGCGTGCTTCGTCTCCGGACACCGCTGCCAGATAGGCCAGCACGCCGCTGGTTTCAGCGATCCACTGCCGGTGCCCGAGTTCCTGTGCGATGGTCAATGCCTCGGTCGCCTCGTCCCAGGCGTCGGTGTGCCGGCTGAGAAACGTCGACGCTCTGGCCATGCAGGCGAGCACGGGCGGAGTGCGGCCGAGCCATCCGTGGGTGCGGCATCGGGTGAGGAGTTCCTGGGCCACCTGACGTGCCGTGGTGTCGTGGCCGACGGCCTGGAGGCTGGTGGCACCGACGAGGATGGCGTCGTGCGGGCCGCCGAACCCGGTTCGCTCGGCGTCCGCGATCACCCGTGCCAGGGTCTGCGGGTCGTGGTCGGCCTGTTCGGTCGCGGACCGCACAGCCGTGGTCAGCAGGCGGGCGACGTGCCTGAGCGGGTCGCCGAGCGGTAGCGGTACGGCGTCCAGCTGGTCCGCGGTGTCCGTGATCTCCTGGTCGCCGAGGTACCAGGCGGCGTGCACGGCGTCGAGCAGCAGGTGGGTGGCCAGTTGCGGGTCGTCCGCGAACGTGGCGGCCCCGGTCAGGAGCTGGTGGGCCGTGCGGAGCGCCCCTGCGTGGAACGCCGCGGTGGCCCGCACCCGCATGACGCGGACGGCCAGCGCCGGGTCGTCGGCATCGTCGGCGGCGAGTGCGGTCATACGTTCGACGTCGCCTTCCTCGGCGGCCGCTTCAGCGGCCAGCACGAGCCTGCGAGCGCGGTCTACGCCCGGGGAAGTCAGCTCGGCAGCCCGTTCGTAGGCTGCGGCCGCGGCGGCGTATCCACTGCGCGCCGCCGCGCGCCGGGCGGTGCTCTCCAGCTCGGCGGCCACCTGCTCGTCGGGGCCGGTGGCGACCACGGCGTGGTGCCACGCGCGGCGGTCGGCGTCGTCGGGGTGGTCGAGGGCGTTGGCGAGGGCGGTGTGGACCAGGAGACGGAGGCTGACGGGTGCCGCCTGGTAGACGGCGGACCGGACCAGCGGGTGGCGGAAGCGCACGGTGTGGGTGTCCACCCGGATCAGCCGTGCCGTTTCGGCGGGCACCAGGTCCGCCGGCCCGCAGCCGAGGGTGGCCGCCGCACGCAGGACGACGTCGCGATGCCCGGTGTCCTCGGCCGCCGCGACGAGCAGCAGGTTCCTGGTCGGCTCTGGCAGCCGCCGTACCTGGTCGAGGAACGCCGCCTGGACCGCGTCGGTCATGGGCAGCGCCTGACCGGCACCCGCGTGCGATCGGCCGCTGAGTGCGGCGGGCAGTTCGAGGAGGGCGAGTGGGTTGCCCTGTGCCTCGGCCAGCACCCGGTTCCGGTCAGCGGGGGACAGCGTTGCGGCGTGCCCGTCCAGCAGCCCGGCGGCTGCGCCTGTGTCGAGACCGCTCAGTGACAGATGGGTGAGTCCGGGCGCGGTGAACGCCGGCCTGGCAGCGATGATCAACGCGACGCCCTCAGCGTCGAGCCGGCGGGCGGCGAACAGCAGCGCCTCCGCCGATGCCCGATCCAGCCACTGCGCGTCGTCGACCAGGCAGACCGCGGGGGTGCCGTCGGCGAAGTCGGCGAGCAGCGAGAGGACGGCCAGGCCGACGAGCATGCGGTCACCCGGTTCGGCGGGGGCGAGCCCGAACGCGCCACGCAGGGCACGTGCCTGTGGCGCGGGCAGGGCGTCGATCCGGTCGAGCGCGGGACGCAGCAGCAGGTGCAGGCCCGCGAACGGAAGGTGCGCCTCGGACTCGATCCCGGTGCTGCGCAGAACCGGCAGGTCAGTGGCCGCCGACGCCGCGTACTCCAGCAGCGCGGTCTTGCCGATGCCGGGTTCCCCGGTGACCAGCAGGCACCCGCTCCGACCGGCCCGGCACGCGGCCAGCAGCCGGTCGATGACCGATATCTCCTCCTCCCGCCCGTACAGCACGGGGGCGACAGTACTTAAACCGACGGGCGAGAACCGGCCCGCATCGGCAGGGTGTGACAGATTCCGCACGTCGCCTCTGGCCGTAGCGTGGTCGACGTCTTCGACCGGGACGACCCAGGAGCCGCACGTTGTCACCTGATCCGACGACCCGCCACCCGCTGCCGGCACACGAACGGGTGGTGTTCCTCAAACCGCTGGTCAGCTCGCCCACGATCGAGGTCGGCGAGTACACGTACTACGACGACCCGGACGGCGCGACCGAGTTCGAGCACCGCAACGTGCTCTACGCCTACGGACCGGAGCGGTTGGTCATCGGCAAGTACTGCGCGATCGCCGCCGGTGCCCGGTTTCTGATGGCGGGCGCCGAGCACCCCACGATGGGCGCGTCCACTTACCCGTTCACCATGTTCGGCGGTCGGTGGGCCGAGAAGACGCTCGACATCGTCACCGGCATGCCCAGCCGGGGCGACACCGTGGTCGGCAACGACGTGTGGTTCGGCTACCAGACCACCGTCATGCCCGGGGTGACGGTCGGCGACGGCGCGATCGTCGCCGCGGGCTCCCTGGTCACCGCCGACGTCCCGCCCTACATGGTCGTCGGCGGCAACCCGGCCCGCCCGATCCGACAGCGCTTCGACGACGCGGACGTCGCGCTGCTGCGGCGGGCCGCGTGGTGGGACTGGCCGGCCGAGCTGGTGACCGAACACGTCCGCACCATCATGGCCGGCACGCCCGCCGACATCGCCCGCGTCGCCGCCGAACACGGGCTGGAGAGGGCATGATCGAGGAGTACCCGGTGGCGGGCGGCGGACCGTACGCGCTCACCACCGGTCCGGATGGCGCGCTGTGGTTCACGTTGGTCCACAGTGGACAGATCGGCAGGCTGGTGCCCGGCGGCGAGCAGGAGACCCACCGGCTCGACCCGGGCTGCGGGCCGACGAACATCACGCCGGGCCCGGACGGTGCGCTGTGGTTCACCGAGTACCACGCCCACCGGATCGGCCGCATCACCACCGGCGGCGAGGTCACCGAGTTCCCGCTGCGGGAGTGCGGCCCGTTCGGCATCGTCACCGGGCCTGACGGGGCGCTGTGGTTCACCATGACCGCCACCGACCACATCGGACGGATCACGGTCGGCGGACAGGTCACCGAGTTCCCGCTCCCGGCGACGGGCGCGTTCCCGTCGGCGATCACGGCGGGGCAGGACGGCGCCCTGTGGTTCACCATGAACCAGGCCAACGCCATCGGCCGCGTCGACACCGGCGGCGCGGTGACCGTCCACCCGCTCCCCACCGAGGCGGCCGCCCCCGTCGGGATCGCCGCGGGACCGGACGGCGCGGTGTGGTTCGTCGAGATCGCCGCGGGCCAGATCGGGCGGATCACCCCCGACGGTGAGATCACGGAGTTCCCGCTGCCGGACCGCGCGGGCCGTCCGCACGCGATCACCCCCGGTCCCGACGGTGCCCTGTGGTTCACCGAATGGGGTGGCAACCGCGTCGGGTCCATCACCGTCGACGGCGTGGTCGAGACCCACGACCTGCCCACCCCGGGCGCCGAACCACACGGCATCGCCCTCGGCCCCGACCGCGCCATGTGGATCGCACTGGAACCCGGCGCGCTGGCCCGCATCGACCCGAGAGGAACCCCGTGAACTCCTTCGACCCGGCCGTCGAGTTCGACCGGCAGTTCGCCAACCTGATCCACCGGGACTACCCCACGCTAGCCGGACTCTCCCGCGACGAGTTCACCGACCTGGTCACCCCACTGCGAGCGGTCGCTACGACCACCGACCACGCACCGCCCGCCGACGGCCGGGTCCCGTTCCTGCTCGTGATCACCCGCCAGGTCGTGCCGATCGAGCAGATGATGCCCTGTACGACCCTGCACGGCAAGGACAAACCCGGTTTCGTCGACCGCTCCTTCGAACCCGGCTCCCTCGAACGATTCATCGCCATCGAGGAGACCGGGGTCGCCGACCAGCGCGCCTACCTGCTGCTCGACATCGAACGCGGCGAGGAGTTCTGCGGTGTCGTTCCCAACGACGCCATGGCCACCATCGCGTCCCGCGGACGTACCCTCCTCACGATCGAGGAAGGCGTCGCGCTGATCACCCACCACCCCGAGATCCTGGTCAAGAACAAGTGCTTCTCCCTCGGCGGTTCCCGCTCCGGCGACCGCCGTGTCCCCGCCATCTGGATCAGCCAGCACGCACCCAAACTCGGCTGGTGCTGGCAAGGCAACCCACACAGCTGGCTCGGCATGGCCTCCGCACGCGCCCGCAGCCGATGATCGGTCGGCCACGTCGGCCGGCAGCGACCACAGGGCCCAAGCGCTCCGCTCATACGCTTCGCGCCCACCGACCAACCCCGAAACGCATCGCGGGCTGACCTCGAGACCGGCCCGTCGTCACGCTCAACGACAGCGCTCTGCGATGCTATCTATCAAGCCAGCGAGCAGCGGACCGGCCAGCAACGCCAGCACGATGGTTACTCGTCGGACACGTCCGCCCACCGATGCCGGTTCTCGGCGATGATTGGTAGGGCTTTGTCGCCTTCGTGTGCTGCGGTCCAGAGTCGGTCGGTGAGTTTGTTGTAGGTGCTGACTTGGTCTTCGTCGTCGATGCGGAGTTCTCCGGCGGGGTGTTCGACGAAGACTTCGTTGTCGACGATCCAGAATCCGGTGGGCACGAGGTGTGGGAGCTGCTGGTAGGCGGGCAGTATGCCGAATCTGACGCCGGGTAGCCCGACGACGGTGGTCAGGCGGTCGAGTTGGGCGACCATGACGTTCGGTGGGCAGACCGCGGTGGACAGGGCTGATTCGGCGATGAGGATCTCGATGGTGCGGCGGGGTTCGTAGAGGATTTGCGAGCGTTGCAGGCGTGCGCGGACGGCTTCGTCGACGTCGTCGGCGGAGGTGCCGAGCAGTTCTGCTTGGGACAGGAAGACGGCTCGGGCGTAGTCGGCGATCTGCAGTAGGCCGGGGACGGCCATGATGTCGACCGCGCGGATGACCGATGCCGCGCTTTCCTCTCGCGCGTCCTGCTTTTGGCGGGCGCGATGCCCGCCGCGTACCTGGCGTCGCCATGCGCCGTGTGCGATGCGCAGGCGACGCAGGTGGTCGCGCATCGTGTCGAGGTGATCGTCTGCGTCGGTGATCCGCAGCCAGTCGGTGAGGTCGCGGTCGTTGGGCAGCTGTTTGCCGTGCTCGAGTTTGCTGACCTTGGTGGGGTCCCAGCCGAGCGCGGCGGCGAGTTCCTTCTGCTTGAGGTCGGCTTGTGTGCGCAGCGCGGCGAGCCGGTCGCCGAATTCCAGGCGCTGCGTCTCGTAGTTCACCGGGTCCTCTAGCAGGTCATGGGATGTTCGCGTGTGCCCATTCTCGGTAGGCGACCGAAGCATCCCATGCGCGGTCACGCGCTTGCTGGAACGGGCGGACGGCCGCCGTGTCCTCGATGAGCTCGGCGCCCGCGACACCGTCGGATCCGAAGTGGAGCACGGCCACGCGTGCGTCGTCGAACAGCCAGAAGTCCTGCTCCGGCAGCTCTAGCTCGCGTGCGCGGGCCTCGGGCAGGATGCGGATGTCTTCCCCGGCCTCGACCGCGGGCGGGGTCAGGACGCTGAGTTCGTAGCGTTGGTAGTCCGTGGATGGGTCGTACAGGACGCGCACGCGCCCGAACCGTTTCCCGGCACTGGTGATGTCGCGGATCCATGCCCACCAGTCCGCGATCCACTCGAGGTCGTCGGGCTCGCCGGCGAGCCAGCGGCGGAGCGGTTCACGTTCCTCCGGTTCGTCGTAGGCGGGTTGGATCTCCAGCCGCCACGCCGACTCGGTGAAGGTGTCGAAGAGGGCTTCGAACTCGGTGCGCGACAGCATCAGTGGTCCGTGGGCAGGAACTGCAGGATGTCCATGGGGACTTCGACGATGTCCTCGTGGTCGGGCAGGCCACGGCGACGGGCCTCGGTGAGTGCCTCCTCGTCGGTCACCTTCCAGCCCTGGATGAGCAGCGTGTCGCGGTCTGTGGCGAACACGGTTGGCGAGCCGGACTTGCCTGAATCGACCGTTCCGAGGTGCCGGATCTTCACGGGCTAGCTCCATTCCTGAGGACCTGGTGTGGCCTGCGACCAGTGTACATGCTCAACTTGCTTGAAAAATGCTTCAAACTTGCTCACACTTGTTGGGGTGCGCCGACGAGCTCTGGGGGATGAGCGATGACCAACCCGCCGAAGGCTCGTGATGTCGGCCTCCTGCACCTGTTCACCGCGTGGGCGAACGGCGCGGTGATCCTCGCGGGCACCGCCGCGCATCACCGACAGCAGATACGCCGCGGTCCCCGTGTGCCGGTTCCGTGCGACGACTGCGAGACGACGGTGTTCGGCGACGACGAAGCCGACGCGGCCGACCGGCTGGACAGACACCGAGCACGCGAGCATCCCGGCTCCGCCGCGTCGTGAATCCCCGAACCGCCCGCCGATCACGGAGGCACGGCATGCACACGCTCATCGCCAGCCCGTTCCTGGACGACCACCTGCTTCTGCGGCCGGGAAGCACCCAGGGCCTTCGGATCGGCGAACGTCGCTTCAAGGAACTCGCCGCCGCCAACTCGCCCTGCCCGCCGTGGCTGGTCGACGCGGTCGGCCGTCGTTGGCCCGACCTCCAGCTCGCCGGTCGCCGTGTCGATGAGGTCGTGCTGGTCCGGCAGGCCTCACCGTTCGGGTACGGTCGCGCCTCCTACGAGCTGAACCTGGGCTGCAACTACGACTGCGAACACTGCTACCTCGCCCTGAAGAAGTTCGATGGCCTGCCCTGGCCCGACCGAAAACGGCTCCTTCACGTGATGCGGGACGCGGGCGTGCTCTGGCTGCAGCTCACCGGCGGCGAACCACTGATCGACAAGCTGTTCCCCGATGTCTACCGGCTCGCCTACGAGCTGGGCATGATGATCAGCGTCTCGTCGAACGGGTCGCGCCTGCCCAACCGGTCAATCCTCGACCTGCTCACCACCCTGCGGCCGTACCGGCTGACGATCAGCGTCTATGGCGCCACCGCCGAGTCCTACGACAGCCTCACCCGCCGCCCCGGATCGTTCGCCAAGTTCCAGCGCGGCCTGCTCGCCGCGCACGAGGCCGGGCTCCCGCTGAACCTGAACCTCATCGTCACCCAGCACAACGCCCACGAACACGACGCGATGATCGACATGGCCGACCGCCTCGGGCTGCCGCACCACGTGTTCTCCAACATGTCCCCCACGATCTACGGCGGCGCGGAAAGCCTGCCCGCCCAATCCCGGGAGTACCTGCGCAAACGCAAGCCGTTCACCGGCTGCAACGCCGGCCACACGTTCTTCCACGTCGACCCGCACGGCCAGGCCAGCATCTGCAAGGTCGGCCGCGACCCGCAGATCCCGCTCCTGGCCGAAGGCGTCGACGGCCTCGCCCGCCTCCGCTCCATCGCCGACAAGCTCCTGCTCCGGCAGGGCGGCTGCACCGGCTGCGGCTTGCAGGGCACCTGCGGCACCTGCATGCCGCTGGTCACCCTCTACCGCAAAGCCAACGCACCCCTGGCCTCTTACTGCCAGCACGGCCCCGACCGCCGCGACCAGCAGAGGAGGTGACCGGATGACCGCCGTCATGGTCGACATCACGTTCCGCCGACCCGACACCCCAGCCGCCTCGGGAACGGACGAGATCGAGTTCGTCGACGACCTCGACGCCCTCGTCGAATCGTCGAAGTGCAGCTGCAACGCCGGCGATGACAACCCGTACTGATCCCGCGCGGGTGAGCATCGGCGTGTCCCACGGCGGTGCTCACCCCGCACCCATCGACCCGCCGGTAGCCTGCCCGCCATGCGGTTCCGGGCCGACTGGCTACGCGAGGTGCTGACCGTGCCCTACGTGCCCATCCTCGGCCCGGTCCACCCCGACCTCGCCGACGCCATCCTGTTCGACGAGGTGCTCACCGCCGCCCTCGAGGGCGTGGTGCTGCCCTACGACAAGCACAGCCGGTGGCACCGCCAGCGACCCGAGGTGCCGCTCGTGGACGAGATCGTGCACCAGCCAAAGCACACGATCATCCCCGTCCTGTCCCGCCGAGGCGCGGGAACGATCAAGCTCTTCTTCTACGGTGCCCATTCGGACCTGCCGGAGCTGCAGAAGATCGTGCGGGTGAGCTGTCGAGTACACAAAGCCGCGCACGGCCAGGTTGTCGTATTCGACCAGCAGCCTGCGGTGCGCGAGGGCCGGGTCACCCGACTCCTGCTCAAGGAGTTCCAGGCCCCCTCCCCCAGGCCAGGAGCATCACCGATCAGCGAGCTGCGCCCGGACCAGCTGACCGAGTTTCTCGTCCTCGCGGACCGCCTGGCCGAGCACGGGTTCGGTTTCCTCGGCCAACGCCTCGCCGATGGCCGGGTCACCGGCCCGGTCCTCGTCGCCTGGGACGAGGACCAGATGGTCGGCGCGATCGGCCCGCTCGACACCCTCCGTGATCGACAGGGGACCCGGATGCTGCTCCCCCAGTACTTCGGCGTGCTGCCCGAACACCACGGACACGGGCACGGGCGCGCGCTCTGGCGAGCCGCCGCGGACTGGGGGCACCGCCACGGCGCCGCCTACCAGCTCCTGCAAACCCAACTCGGCCAGGCATCCGACCAGCTGTTCCTGTCCGAAGGACTCCACACGCTCGGCTTCGCCACCACGGTGCACGCATGACCAGCAGCTCGATCAGCGGCACGGCCAACGCCATGGCGCCCAGCACACCCCGCACCACTTGGGACGACCTACCACACGACGTACGCGACGCCATCACACAGAAGACCGACACCGTGCACCGGATCGAACCGATCACCTCCGGGCTGAACTCTTCCTTCGCCGCCCGCATCGACACAACCACCGGCCCGATCTTCCTCAAAGGCACACGCAGCGAACGAGCCACCGCCGCCCGCCGCGAAGCCCAGATCAACCCGCTCGTCACCGGCCTGTCACCCCGGCTGCGGTGGGAACTCGAGACCAGCGGATGGCACCTCCTCGCCTTCGACCACCTCGACGGACACCGCGCCGACTACACCCCCGGCTCAGCCGACCTGCCCCTGCTCACGACAACCCTCACCAAGCTCGCCACCATCACCGCCCCACCCACCGCTCGCAACGTGACCGACCGCTGGTCCGACGCCGCCCAACGAGCTGGTGTCGATCCTGAGGTGTTCGCAGGCGACCGGCTGCTGCACACCGACCTCAACCCCCACAACATCCTCATCGTCGACGGCCTCGCCTACCTCGTCGACTGGTCCTGGCCCAGCCAAGGCGCCCCCTGGATCGACACCGCCTCCGTCGCACTCTGGCTCATCGCCGAAGGCCACACCCCACACGACGCCGAAGCCTGGGCTCTCAGTTCTCCTACCTGGAACCGTGTCGCCCCGGCTGAGGTCAGCGCGTTCACCGCCGCGCAAAGCAGCCTCTGGGAAGAAATCGCGGACGCCGACCCCCAGCCCTGGAAACAACGGCTCCACGCGGCAGCCCAGACCTGGCACAGCTACCGACACACACTCTGACCCCAGACTCAGGCGTCGGTCGAGGTCGCCGATGTCGGTCAAACTGCGCAGAACAAAGCCCCGGCCTCCTAGCGGTCTTGCCTGACCGACCTTCCACCGAATCCGCTTCGGTCCGTCGGCCATCAGTCACGGCGTCCTCGCCAGGCTGGCGGCCTGCCAAGCAGTTCAACTACGACGTGGCGTTCGAAATGGCCGCCGTGAAGGCAAGCCAGGGGCTGTGGCCGAAGTTCAGCTTCGGACCCTCCGGGTTCTTACTGTCCCGCAGACCAACGATCACCTGGCTGAAGGCGACTTCGACGCAGTCGCCGTTGGGCTCGCTGAAGGAGGACTTGCGCCACGCGACTTCGACGCAAGCGCCGTTGGGCTCACTGAACGAGGACTTGCGCCAACGGCCGAAGCTGTCCTGACCGGGAAGTTCGCTGTTCATGTCGGGTCGTGCCTTCCGATGGTGTGCAGTGCCAACGGTGATCACAACGAGCGAACGAGTTCGAGCAGGAAGCGCCGGGTCTGCTCGGGCCCTATGGCAGCGGCTTTCTGCTGCTCCCACAGGATCTGATACTTGGGTGTCCGCCTGGTGTCGTCCACGTACTCGCCGCCGTCGTGCTGGTCAAGATAGACGATATCCACCGGTGGGTTCGTGTCATAGCCGAAGATCGTGTAGCTGTGTGCCTGGCCCATGTAGTAGCCGACGTCGAACGGCACGACCTGGAGCTCGACATTCGGCCGATCGATGATCTCCACCAGCCGCATGATCTGCTCCCTCATGATCTCCTTGCTGCCCGCAGAACGACGAAGCGCGGCCTCATCCATGATGAACCAGAACTGCTGCTCCGGATTGTCAAGAATCCGCTGCCGGGCCAGACGGGCATCCGTATCGCTGTCGATCTGGTCCTGGCTGCGCGATGGCCGCCACGCTCGGAACAGAGTGCGCATGTAGTTCTCAGTCTGCAGCAAGCCGTCGACCAACTTCGACTGGTGGGAGAACAACCGCTGACAGGTCGGCTCCATGTCCACCAGCAGCCGGAGGTGCTGCTGGAAGCGTGAGCGGAACCCGCCGCGCTTGGACCGGTGATCGCTCTCCTTGTGCAGGTCCTCCGCGTAGGCACGGTCGGTGTCGCTCGCCTGGTAGGCGTCCAGCAAGCCCTGCAACTCGAGGTGCTTGATCCCGCCGCCACGCTCGATGTAGGCGATCTTCTGCTGAGTGCACCGCAGCACCTCAGCGGACTGTTCTTGGGTGAACCCGGCAGCCTTCCTCAGCCGCTCGAGCTCATGGCCCAACAGGATCTTCATCACCGGAGCGGGCAACTTCTGCTGTTGCGGCTGCTGCGCCACGAACTACCTCCACCTTCCGGGCTTCGGGATCACGTTCAGTGAACCACGGATTCACCCGTTCAGTCATGTACATAACTTATGTACAAGAGTTACAGTCGCATCAGCACAGCTTGAAGGGAGCAGTGACCGATGCGCACAGAACTTAGCACCGCGATCACGAGCGCCGTGAGCGCGATACCCAGTCCGTCGTCACCGCTTCCTCGGATGTGCCGCGCCATGGACCACGGTGCGGAGCAACTGTCAGCGGGACAGCGCGTGCAGTGCGCCCGTCCGGCTCGACCCGCATCGGCGGCGGCTGGCCGAAGCGATCGAAGCGCCCCCTTTGGAGTCGCTGCGGCCACCGCCTCGTGGCGCGGCCCACGCCGTGCCCCTCTCGCTCACCCACAGGGCGAGAGGGGCACGGTCGCACCCCTCCGGCAGTCCGGGCGAGGGGAGGCCGCCGCATGAACGCGCACCGGCTCCGGTTGCCGAAACCGGGAGGCGAGTGGCAGCCGGACCCAGTCATGAACGGCTTGCTGCACCGGAACGGGCTTCCCTGGGATCAGGTGCGCCCGCCGCGCAGGAACCACCGATGTGTGGCGCAGTCCAGGCTGATGTGGACCATCGACACCACGCCGGGCAACCACATGGGAGCTGTCGAGTGGTGCGCGTGCGGCGGCGTGACGTACTCGGGGATGGCCGGTCGCTGGCTGGCGAAGAACGTGCGGCGAAGGTACTGCGGCGCGACGCTTCCGGCATGGCACCGCGCCATGACCGACCTACGCCACGGACCGGCCATCGTGTTCGCGCCTCCACTCCCCCAAGCCGATGGCACAGCGAACCCTGCCGAGCAGCCCCAGCCCGGCCGGACCACCGTCGAGACACCTGCGCCTCCGTCACAGCCGCCGGTGGTCCGGCCGCCCAATCCGCACGAGCCTGTTCAGTCGATGGCCGCGCCGATCGGCGCCCGGCGGTGGGCGGCGTGAGCAAGCCCGCGAGGACCCAGCCGATCAGAGACGACCGCCGAGAGCTCGCAGAACGAACTGACGCGCTCCTTACGCCAATTCACACCGATCGCGACAAAGAGCAGTACAGCCTGCACGAGGTGACAGATGAGCAGAGGCGGACCGACGGCCCGCGACAGAATCATCGGCGCGAAACTACGCGCGATCCGCACCAAGCGGGCCGGGATACCCCTGGAAAGAGGGGCAGAGCTGGCCGGATGGACCCCGGCGCGACTCAGCCGCACCGAGCGGGGACTGCGCTGCGTGACCACGGACGAGGTCGCAACCCTTCTCACTGCCTGGGGTATCCCAGCCAAGGATCGGGAAAAGGTGCTGGCCGAAGTTCAGTCCGACGCGTCAACAGGCTGGTGGGACCGCACGTTGCCGGGCATACCAGCCGAGGCCGGCGCCCTCGCCAGCTACGAGAACGACGCCCACGAACTGATCAACGTCTCCACCACGCTCGTACCTGGCCTGCTCCAGACCTATGAAACCGCCGTCGGAGCGATGCGCGCCGACGGCGTCCCAGCAGCAGACATCGAAACCCGATGGCTGGCTCGGCGGCGACGGCAGCAGATCCTCAGCAAGGTCGACTACACCGCCTTCATCGGCGAAGCCGCACTGCGCAGCCCTTTCGGCGGCCCAGCCGCACTCCGCGGCCAGCTCGCGCACCTCCTCGCAGCCCAAGACCGCGCCGTGCGAGTCCGGATCATCCCGGAACACCAGACGCAGGTTCTGCTCCTGCACTCCTGGCTCTGGATGGGTTTACGATCCGCCAACCCCGTCGTTCACGTCGAGCTGATGCCAGCCGCGTTCTACATCCACGACAATGACGTGAAGCCGTATGCACTCGCCTTGCAGCGCCTGGACAAGGTAGCCCTGTCACAAAACGACAGCCGCATCCTGATCACCCGGATGCTCGAGAACTATCAGTTGGCATGCATCGAGCATGGGCGACTCCGGCGGAACCCACGTCGAGGCGCAGGGCGATCTTCGGGCCCTACGGGATAGCAAGCAGCCGGCTCCGGAGCCGCAATCGCCGAACGAGCGGCAGCGCACTTTGAAGGGAGAAGTGACCGATGCGCACAAGACTTATCTCCGCGCACACGAAGGCTGTGAGCGCGCCACCTACCGCGTCGTCACTGAATCCCTGGATGCACCGCGCCGTCGGCAGCGGTGCCGAGCAGAGCTCGGCGGCACAGCGCATGCAGCGCTTCCGTCCAGTTGCTCGCCCTTCTCGAAACGCACCGTTGGCGGCTGGCCGAAGCAAAGATTCTCCGATTCGCACGGCTTGTCGGGAGGCGACATGAGCCGGACACCATCGCCGAGAAACGTTCCCAGCGACGACGTGCTGATGCGAGAGGTCATGGTTGTCAGCACGCTCATCGGCCGCTACCTGCTGACGTTGCTCGACACCGGTCGCGACGAATCGTCGGTCGACGACGAGATGGCGTTGGCCACCCGGGTGGCGTCGGTGGCAAGGAGCGTGCACGCGCGAGCCGCAGGCCGCAGGGCAGCAGCGGGGCGAGTATCTGCCGCGAGCGACGCCGAGGCTTTGGCGGTACTTCAACCACCCGTGCGATCGGAGGTCGAGTCATGATCGGCCACCACCAGAGGCTGCCGAAACGAGGCCGCGAATGGCGGCGTGACCCGCACCGGACAGGGTTGCCTCGCCGCGACGGAACCGCGTGGGACCAGGTGCGCCCGCCGCACCGCCATCACCAGTGCGTGGCGCAATCCAAGCTGGCGCCTCACAAGCATCTCCCGCACGACGACGTGCCCGAATCCGTCGTCTGCATCCAGACTGGTCGGGCCACCGTCGAGGCCCATCCGCCTCCCGCACCGTCTCCGGTGGCCCGGCCGCCCCACCACGCACGCACGCACTCGACGAAGGCGCGCACCGTTGCCGAACGGGGGCGATCCGCGGCATGAGCAGGCACGCGAAGACCGAACCGATCAACGATGACGCCCGCCTGATCGTTGCGTTGACGTCGCAGTGCTTCACCCAGTCGGTCAAGCTGGCGAACGGCTTTCCCCGCTTGTTGATCGACTACGGGGGCGCCGCCCTCGTGCTGGATGTCGCCGACCCAGGGGACGCGGAGGCGTTCGCGTTCGGGTTGGCGTACGACGCGCTCAGCTTCGGCGATCGTTGCCGTCGCCTGATGGGCGGCGGCCATGTCTAGAGCGGCAACCGAACGTGACTTGTCCTGTACGTCATATGTCCCGAACTGCGGACCGGGAAGGCCGCATGATCACGACGAGGAGTGAAAGTTGATGTTGGGAAGGAATTTGCTGGTCAGGTCGGACGTCATCGTCGACGAGGGCTGTTCCCTGACCATGGACGCAGAAGGCACCGACCACGTTCGGATTGCCTTCAGCGACGGCCACGACCCGTTCGAACTCATCCTGCATCAGAGCATCCTGGACACGATGGTCAGGTTGGGCGGAGAGACGCTGCGGAGCATCGACGCCGCCGGAACGGACGACGAATAGCCAGGTGGCACGCGAAATGACCAACATGCCCAACACCACCGATGCCCGGCTGCTTGCCGCCGCCGACGCCGCTTACGCCACATGGCGCGAGGAAGTGGGAGACCCTCGCGAACCACTCGCAGAACAAGACTCCGGCGTACGAGCGAGGTGGCAGAACGTAGCCGCAGCTGTTCTCTCGGCAGCCGCACTGCATGACGTCCTGGGCGCAAGCCGGGAGGAGACACCCGTTCCTGTGCGGTTCCAAGCACCATCACCGCAGACCGGCTCTCTGGAGGTGCCGCGATGACGACTCTTGAGATGGCCACCGGCGAAGCGACGCAGCTGATGGTGGACCACCCCGGCTGGTTCGTCACAACCGGTGGCCGTGCTCGACGAGCGTTCCAGCGCGGCGGCACGATCTGGATGATCACGGCCGAAAGCGACCGCAACCCACCTGAAGTGGACGTGGAAATCGTCCGCCACGGCACCGTTGCCGCAAACGCGTGTCCCATCATCGACACCTACGATCCCGGAACACTTCCCCTGCTACTGCGCGAACCACTGCTCATCACTGGCCTCGGACGGGTCCATCGGATTCGGAACCCCGACCTCTGGGACGCGATGCTCCCTCAGTTCTTCTGCCATCGCCGTCGAGTTGCCGACGGTGCACGCGCATACCGATCCTTCTGCAAGCGATACGGCACCGAAGTCACGACCACGGCCGGAAGCGCACTGCTCCCACCCCGACCCGACGCCGTCATCGATCTCGACGACGACGCGTTCACCCAGATCGGATTCAAGTACCAAGGACACGCCACGCGCCTGCTCGCCCAGGGATACCTCCGGCGCCTCCCTGACCTGACTTCGATGAAGCCCGTCGAGCTTTTCAAGGCACTACAGGAGATTCACGGCATCGGTAAGTGGTCCGCAGCTCGAGCCGTGGCCGACACCACTGGCGACTTCTCCTTCTACCCGCAGGCCGATTTCCAGCCGGCCTTCCACTGGGCCCAGATCGACGGCGAAGTGGGCGCGATCCTCCAGACACAAGAGGCCCTGGCTTGTTGGGAAGCGTGCACTCACGAACAGAGAGCCACCCTGACAGCGCTCACAATCCACAAGCTCCAGAGCATCCCCTCCAAGGCCGAAGCAGCCATCATCGACTCAGCCCCCAGCGGGCCCCGCTGCTGACGCCACGTAAGCCCGCATCACCAAGCTGAGTCGTGGTCGAATGCCGGAAGGCGTCGGTCCACAGTGGATTTCTAACGCACGCTGGTTGGTCACGTGGGCGGAAACCGATTGTGGAACGCCGCGACACTCAGCCCGGTTCCGCGGAGCAGGCCGCTCTCGATGACTATGGGATAGGCAGTGTCGTCCTCGAAGGGGAGGTGGGCGCAGGAGACGGAGCCCAGCGTTCAGACAGCACCGCGACGGTCAGCTCGGCAACACCCGCAACGACGAGCAGCGTCATCGCAACCGCAGGCTCACAGATCCAAGATCAGGTCGGCGATCCGGTGCGGATTGTCGGACATCGGGACGTGGCCGCTGCCGGGAATCCGGACGTGCAGCGCTCCGGGCACTCGTGTGCGGGCGCGCCCGGCCTGGCCGCCGATCAACAGCCTGTCCTTCGCACCCCAGGCGATCGTGATTGGCACCAGGTCGGCGTCGGCGTCGTCCGGAAACCGGTAGTGGCGGCTGTGGGGAAGGATTGCCGGGACACCCGGTGCGTCGGCGAACCCGCGCACCGTGCGCACTGCCGCGTCCGCGCTCAACCGCAGCGGTTTCGCGAAGTAGAGACCCAGCGCCGCGGCGCGCATCGCCGGTATCCGAAGCAGTCGAGGCAACACGGGCCGCAGCATGCGGGCCAGGGCGCGCGAGCCGCGGAGCACCGCGACCACGTAGCCGATCTCGGGACGCGACCAGAACCCGATCGGTGCCAGCGCCAGCACCGCCCGAACTCGCCCCCGCCGGGCCAGCTCCAGGGCAATCGCCCCACCCAGGGAGTTGCCCACGACGATCGGGTGGTCCAGACCGCTCTCGACGAGAAACCGTTCGACAACGTCGGTGAGCTCACGAACGCCCGGCACGGCGGTATCGGGCAGTGGCGAATCGCCGTGACCGGGTAGGTCGACCAGCACAAGCTCGCGTTGCGGCGCCAAGAGGCCGACGACCGGATCCCAGGCATGCCGGTCGTGCCCGATCCCGTGCAACAACACCACCGGCGGCCCACTCCCACGCCGGTCAACCCGCAGCTCCATATCCCTCCTGTTAACCCGAACATTCATGTTCGACTTCCCTGCACCACGAAGGGTACCTCAACTCGTACGGCACTGTTCGACTTAAGGAGTTGTGATGAGTCAGACCGCCGCCAGGCATCACGCGGTTCACGCGTCGCCGGTCAGTGCTGGTGCTGCTGTGCCTGGCGCAGTTCATGATCATCCTGGACGTGCCTGTGGTGAACCTGGCGCTGCCGGTGATCGCCGACCAGCTCACCCCGGACGGGCCGCGCTGACCTGGGTGGTGACCGCCTACACGATGTGCTTCGGCGGGTTGGTGCTGCTGGGTGGACGGCGGGCGGACGCGGTCGGCGACGGTCCGGTGGTTCGCACACTGATCGGCCGTAGGCTGGAGCATCGTGAACAGCAAGACTTCGCGACGCCAGCCGCGCGACGTCGGGACGCAGCCGGACGGGCCGCCCCGGCGCCGCGCGGACGCCGAGCGCAACATCGCCGCGATCCTGGACGCGGCCACGGCCTGCCTCAGCCGGCAGCCGCAGGTCAGCATGACCGAGGTCGCCCGCGCGGCCGGGGTCGGCAGAGTCACGCTGTATGCGCACTTCCCGTCCCGCGAGGTGCTGCTGGACGCGGTTCTCGAACGCACCATCGCGCAAGCCGGAGCGGTCATCGAGGAGTGCAAGCCGGACGAGGGACCAGCGGACGAGGCGCTGCGCCGTTTGCTGCGCTCTTCCTGGGAGGTCCTGGACCGCTATCGCCGCTTGTTCGAGGTCGCCCAGCGTGAACTAGGCCCGCCCCGGCTCCGCGAGCACCACGATCCCGCCATGACGCGGGTCGAGAAGCTGCTGACCCGCGGACAGGATGAGGGCGCGTTTCGTACGGACCTGCCGCTCGGCTGGCTGGTCACCACCGTTTACACCCTGCTGCACGCCGCCGCCGAAGACGTCAACGTCGGACGGCTCGCCCAGGACGACGCCGGCCGGATACTCGACGCCACCGTTCTTTCCGCGCTCGCGTCCCGGCAGAGCGCGGTCAGCCAGCCACACCACAGGTGACGCACGCGCCACGAGCCGCAGCGCGGAAGCCAGCAAGAACACGATGAACGCGTAGAACAACACCGCCCGCGGTCCGCAAAGTAACTCCAGAATACTCGGACAAGAATCCTGGGTGCTGCGGCAAGTCAGCACCGGTGGCGCCGCGTCACCCCCGTGGGCCCTTCCGTCTGACACGCCCCGCGGCCGACGCACACTCCTCGGCGCGGGGCCTGGTCCCGTCGGCGCGGGTGCCGCCTCGATGGCGTGTATCAACTGCCTGGCCTCAGCCCATTGCGCGCTCTGCCTCTGTGAGGCATCGGAGACGTGACCACCAGCGTCACCTTCCGGCGACGTATTCAGCGTGGCACCACACAACAGTGCAATATCGCCGGTTCCCCTTAACGACAGTTCGCCGCAGCGACATAAGCCAGCACAGATCGAGATGCTGCTGACCTTCGTGACCACCTGCCTCACCATCGACGATGCGCTGCACGGCACCGACGTTCCAACCCCGGTCACTTGACCGGGGCCGTCAGGTCAAATGACCAGGAACGTGCGTCGGTTGATGGGGTTCATGAGGCGGTCCTCCGGAACAGCCGGGCCGCGATAAGGCCGAGTGCGAGTAGCCAGTCGATGCCCAGCAGAAGCGGGACGAGGGTGTCGAAGCGGTCGGTGAGGCCGCCGTCGAGCAGCACGCGGTACGGCCCGTAACCGGGCAGGAACCACGCCCAAGTGGCGGGTTCGGTGCGCAGCATGGGGCTTTGGCCGATGCCGAGATCGAGGAACGGGACGAGGAAGGCGATCAGCACACCGCCGACCCGGCCGAACACCGGGCCGAGACACACACCGAGCAGGGCGTAGACAGCGGCGAGCAGCAGGTTCGCGACCGCGAACAGGGCCCACCGGCGGGCGTCGAACACCGCCGCGGTCACGACCAGCGAGGCCGCGGTGGTCATCAGCACAGCGGCGGCGATCACCCCGAGGCGGGCGCTCAGGAGCGCGGCGACGCGGAAGCCCGCCAACGCCAGCCGTTGGTCGCCGGTGCGGGCGTCGAGCACGATGAACAGCCCGGTGAGCACGGCGAGTGAGGCGATCGCGATCGGTGTCATGGTTCCGGCGTGCACCTCGGGCAACCAGAACGTCGGGGTGACCGGTTTCCCGTTCTCGATCAACGACAGCGTGGTGTGCTCGCCGGGCGTGACGACCTTGGACAGCCAGATGAACACCACTGGCACTGCGATGAGCAACGCCCATAGGACCGGGTTGCGGCGATAGTCCCGCAGCCCCATACGCACCCCGGTCACGACCTGTTCGACTGGGGAACCCGGCTTGCCACGGCGGTGGGCGCGGCGGGCGACACGGGTCGTGGCGGTGAACACGAGCGCGGCGACGACGAGCGCGCCGATCGTCCACGCGAGTGCCCAGCCGAAGTCACCGATCCTGCCGCCGTGGCGGGAGGGCAGGTCGACCATCCACAGCGTGACGAAGTGGGTCGGCATTCCACGGGTTGCGACGCGGTCGGGAGAGCCGAGGGCCGGACCGAAGAACACGTCGAGGATCCAGACGAACAGGATCAGCACGGTACCGTTGACCGAGTTGGGCACCATCACACCGACGAGCGCGCCGATCGCCAGGTAGACCACCGCAAACATGACCGTCCCAGCCACGACACGGCCTGGGTTGTCGATACCGGTGCGCAAGGCCAGGGCAACCAACGCCGTCCCCGCCGCCAGAGCGGCCAGTGCGAGGCCCGTGAGCAGGCGGGCGCCGACCAGGCTGGTGGTGGGCAGGCCCGCCAGCACCAGGCGCCGGTCTGTCGCCCTGGCCGCACGGGTTTGGAAGTACATGGCGATGGCGGCCAGGAATCCGGCCGCCCAGCCCGCGGCGGCGGTCTCCACCGACAAGCCGGTGCCGCCGAGCAGTTTCGCCGCGGCGGCCATCGGGCCTGCGGCGACCACGACGAACACGACGGGCACCAGCACCAGGACTAGCAGGTTGACGGGGTTGCGACGGTAGTCGGCGAGAAACGGGTGCACGAACAGCGCGGTGTCGCGCACCGGCCGCGTGAACGTCGGGATGTTCATCGCGGCACCGCCTTGCCGTGGTGGAGCCGGACGAGGCGGTCGAAGCGTTCCTCGTCGGCGACGAAGTGGCTGATGATCAACACCGAGTGGCCGGCTTCCCTCCGCTGCGCGACGAGGTCCCAGAACCGCAGGTAGGTGTCCCAGTCGAACCCGGCGTAGGGCTCGTCCAGCAACAGCACGTCGGGGTCGGCCAGCAGCGCGAGCCCGAGGTTGAGCTTGGCGAGCGTGCCACCCGACAGCTGATCGGCGCGAGTGGTCGCGTAGCGCTCGAACCCGAGCGCCGCGTACAGCGCCCGCCGGGATGCGCGTTCGGCGTCGGTGCTCATGCGGTAAGCGCGACCGAACAACTCGAAGTGCTCGTCGCAGGTCAGCCGCTCGTAGACGACCGGTTCCTGCGGGCAGTAGCCAAGCCGCCCGGTGACGGTCACCGTGCCCGCGTCCGGGCGCAGCGCACCGACTAGGACCTTCATCAGGGTGGACTTGCCCGACCCGTTCTCGCCCACGAGGCCGACCACCTCACCGCGTTCCAGTGTCAGGTCGGCGCCACGCAGCACTTGCCGGGTGCGCTGAACCGGCCAGATCCCGCGCCGGTAGCTCTTCTCGATGCCGGACGCCCGCAGGACCGGCTCGGCGGCGACAGCCTCGGCGCTCGTCGGGGTGGCGGATTCGGTGTGGCGGACCGCGGCCATGGGGTCCACTCCTTCAGGTCTTCGTCGGTGACGGACGCGGGCCGGGGTTGCCGGTGAGCAGCCCGGACAGGTATGCGGCTTCCTCGGCCGCCGCTGCGGCGGGCAGGGAGCCGGTGCCCACCGCACCGACCGACCGGGTGAGGTGACAGGCGAGTACCTGCTGGGCGACCGCGCGCAGCGCGCCCTGCACGGCAGCGAGCTGGATGAGCACGTCCTCACAGGACCGGTCCTCGGCCAGCATCCGCTCGATGCCGAGGACCTGGCCGGCAACGCGCCGCAACCGGCGGCGCAGCGGGCTCAGCTCGCCGTCGGCGCCGGGTTTCAGCGGGGTGGGTGCGCTGGTCATGGCGCGCTCCACGAGGCGATGACGTCGGCGGGCAGGCCGGTGATCCGCAGCTCCACGTTCGCGCCCGCCGGCACGGCGATGGTGAAGCGGAGTGTGCCTTCGCGGTGGTGGCCGCCTGGCCCTTGTCCCTCCCACCGCGCCCCGTCGGCGCTGATGTGGTCGACGCGCAGTTGGGCGGACGCGGCTATGTCCAGGTCCAGCGGCACGGTATGGGTGTCCAACTCGACCCGGAACGCCGCGCCCGAGGTGTCGAGCGTCAGTGGGGTCAGGGTGACCTCGACCGCGCCGGCCTGCACCGTGCGAACCGGTAGACTGGAGGCGGCCGTGTCGTCGGATCGCGCCATCCACCACGTGATTCCGGCGAGCACGACCAGTGCGACGGCCGCGCAGACGGCGATGGTGCGCCGCCGCGAGGTTGTCAGGGCCTTCATCTCTGATCGCCTCCTGCCGGGAGCGGGGCGCGGTGCAGCCGCCGGGTCGCGAGGACGATGCCGAGGGCGTTGACGGCGATGCCGACGAGCATGATCGGGACGCGGTAGTCGGTGAGGAACACCGCCACGCCGGAGACGCCGATGATCGGCGCGAGATCGGCGACGTGGTGGGCGCAGCAGGCCACCATTCCGATCGCCGAGGCCCCGGTTCCGCCGCCGGTCGCGGTCTTCATCGCGATGTCGTGCAATCGCTTGCGGCGGCGCAGCTCGACGAACAGCGCGACCTGGGTACCGAACCCGGCCAGGATCAGCACCAGCCACGGCCAGTCGTCCGCGGCCTGCTGTCCGAGGTGCGCGATGCCACCGAAGCCCCCGACGACCAGGACGTAGAACAGGCCGAGCACCGCGGCGGCGAACACCCCGACCCGAAGTGCGTTCGTGCTCATCGTGACCTCCCCGTCTGCTCGTCCACCCGTCCCCGCAGCCGGGGTAGGAACGCCGGAGTCACGGCGGCGTAAGCGGTCCACTGGTCACCGAACCGGGCGGCGACCTCCCGTTCCTCATTCCGCGCCAACCGCGCATAGACGATGAGGAGGACCGGGAACATGACCAGGGCGGGGATGGTCGGCCACTGCAGCAGGAACCCGATCATCACCAGCAGGAAACCGTCGTACTGCGGGTGGCGGACCCGCGCGTAGGGGCCGGTCGTGGCCAGGTGCTCTGTACGGGCGGCCTCGTGCAGGTGCCGCCAGGCGACCGCGATCAGCCAGAACCCGCCGCCGATGGCGACGTAGCTGGTGAGGTGGAACGGGGACAGGTGCGGGTCACCGGTCCAGCCGATCAGGTCGTTCCACAGGTGCCCGCCCGCGTGGGTGTCGCGCAGCAGCGGGAAGCGGGCACCCAGCCACGAGCCGAGCAGGTAGACGGTCAATGGGATGCCGTACATCTCGGTGAACAGCGCCACCAGGAACGCGGTGAACGCGCCCATCACCCGCCAGTCCCGCCTGCTGCGCGGCTGGAAGAAGCTCACCGCGAACAGCACGAACAACGCGGTGTTCAGGATGACCAGCGGCCACAGCCCGTATGCAGAGTCAGCCATGACGACCCCGCTGTCTCGGCTACCGCCGGCCCGTGGTGGGACCGTGCTGGTGCCCACCAGGTCGATCGTCGTGCCGGCCGGAGCCCGTGTCTCCACCGTGGCCGCCCATCATGAAGATCATCATCAGCGGGCAGGCCAGCACGATGAGTCCGAAGAGCATGGTCTGTACCGGTACCCCGGTGAAGGCGAGCCCGACGACAAGGATCGCCAAGGCGATGGCGTACATCGGCAGTTGTTGTCGCTTCATGGCGTTCTCCTTCCGAGTCGGCTTCCAGCGTCGACCGGGCGGAACAACGGGAAATAGAGCACAAAGTCCTATCTCACATAGTAGATATACCCTACCCCCGCTCGGTACCTCCACGGAGGATGAGACGCAGCACGGCACGTCCCGGAGGGAGTCCGTCATGAGCGTCGCAGACGTAGTGGTGCTGGTGTCCGCGGCCGCGGTCATCGCCGCGCTGGGCTGG
Source organism: Actinophytocola sp. NPDC049390 (assembly GCF_044466355.1). Lineage (NCBI taxonomy): Bacteria > Bacillati > Actinomycetota > Actinomycetes > Pseudonocardiales > Pseudonocardiaceae > Actinophytocola > Actinophytocola sp. NPDC049390. Next base: position 166,151 of record NZ_JBITMQ010000017.1, on the reverse strand, counting down.
TACTTCTTCGGCCCCCGCCGAGCACGAACAGCGCGGCTGATCGGTGGGGTGCAACGCGTCGAGATCACGGTGCGCGGCGGCTACCGACCCGACGTCATCTGGGTCCGTCAGAACGTACCCCTGGAGCTGGTCTTCGACCGCGAGGAAAGCGGCGACTGCACCTCACACGTGGTGTTCCCCGATCTCGGCGTCAACGCCGCGCTTCCCGCCTTCGCCCGCACGACCGTGCGCGTCGACCCCGCACGTGCGGGCCGGTTCGGGTTCGCCTGCGGCATGAACATGATCCACGGCACACTCGTGGTCGATCCGGCCGACGAACGCCAGGACGGCACGCCGGAGACCACCGCAGCGCGAAACGGGAGCACGACATCGAGTTCCACCGCTCGCTCCGCCGCGGACGAGGAAGCCGCACGAGCCCAGGAGCGGCACGCGGAGATCGCCGACCTGACGCGACGGGTGGTCGTGGGCGGGATCCTGACGCTGCCTGTGTTGTTCGCGGTGATGGCGCACGAGCTGTTCGGGGCTGAATGGGTGCCCGGCGTCCTGCTCAACCACTGGGTTCAGCTCGCCTTGATCACACCGGTCATGGTCTACACCGGCTGGCCGATCCACCGCACCGGCTGGCTCACGCTGGCCCACCGCTCAGCGGACATGAACAGCCTCATCACGCTGGGCACTGTCGCCGCGTACAGCTTCAGCCTGCTCGTCACGCTCGCGCCCGGGCTGCTCCCCGAAGATGTCCGCGAGGTCTACTACGAAGCCGTCGGCGTCATCCTCACCCTGATCCTGCTCGGCCGGCTCCTCGAAGCCCGTGCCAAGGCCGGGACCGGTGAGGCCATCCGTGCCCTGCTCGGTCTGCGAGCCCGCACGGCGCGGGTCATCCGCGACGGTGCGGAATCCGAGATCCCGGTCGACGAGGTCGTCGTCGGTGACGAGATCGTCATCCGCCCCGGCGAGAAGATCCCCGTCGACGCCACCGTCCTCACCGGATCATCCGCCGTGGACGAGTCGATGGTCACCGGCGAACCCATCCCGGTCACCAAGCACTCCGGGGACACCGTCATCGGCGCCACCATCAACACCATCGGCTCCCTGCACGTCCAGGCGGCCAAGGTCGGCGCCGACACGATGCTGGCCCAGATCATCCGCATGGTCCAGCAGGCGCAAGCTTCGAAAGCCCCCATCCAGCGGCTGGCCGACGCCACCTCCACCTACTTCGTGCCCGCGGTCATCGCCATCGCCGTCGCCGTCTGGTACATCGCGGGCCCGCCCCCGGCGCTCACCCTCGCCCTGGTCTCGGCCGTCGCGGTCCTGATCATCGCCTGCCCGTGCGCTCTCGGGCTCGCCACCCCGCTGTCCATCATGGTCGGCACCGGCAAGGGCGCTCAGGCAGGCATCCTCATCCGTTCCGCCGAAGCGCTGGAAACCGCGCACAAGCTCGACCATCGTGCTCGACAAGACCGGGACCATCACCGCGGGCAAACCCGCCCTCACCGACATCCGCACGATCGGCACGATCACCGAGGACGAGCTGCTCGCCCTCGTGGCCGCGGCGGAAGCCGACAGTGAGCACCCACTGGCCACGGCGGTCGTCGCAGGAGCACGCTCCCGCGACCTGGTAGTGGCTGCGGCCACCGGATTCGGCTCGATCACCGGCGGAGGTGTGCGGGCCACTGTCGACGGCCACGCCGTGCTCGTCGGCACGCGCCGACTACTCGCCGATGCCGGCATCGACACGAGCGGACTCGACCTGACCGCCGCGGAACTGTCCGCCCAGGGCAAGACGCCCATCCTGGCCGCGGTGGACGGCAGGCCCGCGGGTGTGCTCGCGGTCGCCGACACCATCAAAGACGACTCCCTGGCCACGATCGCCGCGCTGCACCGGCTCGGCCTCGACGTCGTCATGATCACCGGCGACAACGCACGCACCGCCGCCGCCATCGCCCGTCAGGTCGGCATCCGCCGCGTGCTCGCCGACGTGCTCCCCGAACACAAAGCCGACGAGGTGTGTCGGCTGCAAGCCGAAGGCAGGCGCGTCGGCATGGTCGGCGACGGCATCAACGACGCGCCCGCCCTCGCCCAGGCCGACATCGGCCTCGCGATCGGCACCGGCACCGACGTCGCCATCGAAGCCGCCGACATCACCCTCATCTCCGGCTCACTCACCGGCGTGGCCACCGCGATCCGGCTCTCCCGCGCCACCATGCGCAACATCCGCCAGAACCTGTTCTTCGCGCTGATCTACAACGCCATCGGCGTCCCCATCGCCGCAGGCGCCCTCTACCCACTCCTCGGCCTCCGCCTGTCCCCCATCCTCGCCGCTGCGGCCATGGCAATGAGCTCGCTGTCCGTCGTCGGCAACGCCAACCGCCTCCGCCGTCACCGACCCGCGACACTCCCCACGAGCGACGTCATCGATGTAAAGCCGCGGGCCCACACCGGCGAGCAACATCATCATGAGAGAGAACAAGGACCGGTCACCACTCGTACGAGATCGCATGGACGCTGAGCCTTCGCTCCTACCTGGGGTAGTAGGTCGTAACAGTGACGGCGCGGCCCGCCGAACTCGGCTACCAAAAGTGAGAAGCCGCTGACCGTTCGTCCACACAGGTCACGAAGCGGGCCCGACCCCTGTCGCGGCCGGGTTTCGGCGCCTAGGGTTCGACGGCACGGCTGGTTCGTTGGAGAAGGTCATGCGGATGTCCACAATTCGGCGTTTTGTCGCAATCTCCGTCAGCTTCGTGCTCACGGCGCTGTCCGTGGCACCGGGCTCGGCCACCGCGGGGCAGTCCGACGACCGCGGACTGGTCGAGCTCCAGATTCTCAACGTGTCGGACTTCCACGGGCAGCTCGACCCGCTCAACGTCTCCGGGGTGAGCGTGGGCGGGGCGGCCGCCCTGAGCGCGTACTGGCAGGCCGACCGGCAGGCGAACCCGAACACGCTGCTGCTCACGGCCGGTGACGCGGTCGGCGCGAGTCCGCCGCTGTCCTCGTTCTTCGATGACGAGCCCACCATCCGGTTCATGAACTACGCCGGGTTCACCGCCGACACGTTCGGCAACCACAACTTCGACCGCGGCCTCGCCCACCTCCAGGACCAGATCGACCTCGCCGAATTCGACTACGTCTCGGCGAACCTCACCAACCTGCGGGACAACCTGCACGGCGTGAGCCCCTACGTGATCAAGAAGGTCGACGGGGTCCGGGTCGCCGTCATCGGCGTGACGAACCCGGAAGCACCGACGCTGGTCGCGCCAGGCCACCTCGGCACCATCGAGATCACCGATCCCGCGGCCGCCGCGATGCGTGCGCGGGCGGACGCCGCCCGGCACGGCGCCAAGGTCTTCATCGCCATCGGTCACCTCGGGATCGAAGGCACCGACGCCGACGGCAACCCGGCCGGCCCGCTGACCACCTTCGCCGAAGCGGTCCGCGGCTTCGACCTGATCCTCGGGGACCACACCAACGTTCTGTACAAGAACACGATCAACGGCGCCCTCGTGCTGGAAAACCTCAGCAAGGGAGCGACCTACGCCCGCACCACCCTGACCTACGACCCCCGCCGGGGCGGCCACGTGGTCGACGCGACCTCGGAGTTCGTCACCCCGGTCACCAGCGCGGTCACCCCCGACCCAGCCGTCGCGGCGCTGCTCCAGCCCTACCGCGACGAACTCGCCACCCAACTCGACGGGGTGATCGGGGTCGCCACCGGACTGTTCGAACGCGGCAGCAACATCGAACGGATCCGCGAGGTGCCGCTCGGCGACCTGGTCGCCGACGCACTGCGCACCAGGTACGGCACCCAGATCGCGTTCACCAACGGCGGCGGGCTGCGCTCCCCGCTCCCCTCCCCCTCCTACCTCCCGCGCGACACGACCCTGCGACGACCCAGCCCCGGCTACGCGGCAGGCCCGCCCTACGACGTGGTAACCGGCGACGTCTTCTCCGTGCTGCCGTTCGGCAACCAGTCGCTGACCCGCACCGTCACCGGCACCCAGCTGTGGGCGGTCCTCGAACGCAGCGTCTCCTCGGCACCGAACGCCTTCGGCGGGTTCCTGCAGATCTCCGGCTTCGGCTTCACCTACGACTCGTCACGACCCGCCGGGTCCCGCGTGCTGTCGGTGACCCTCGGCGACGGAACACCCATCGGCAAGGACGCGACCACCTACACCGCGGTCACGAACGACTTCACCAACGCGGGCGGCGACGGATACACCGAACTCGCCGACGGCCAAGGCACCACGCGCGACCTGATGGCCAGCGACCTCCTGGCGTACATCCAAAGCAGCGGCACGATCTCGCCCACGGTGGACGGACGTATCGACGACGTGAACCGACTCGACGCGTAGGCCGAAGGTGGCACGGACCTACGTCTGCTGGCTCGCGCCGACGTGGTCACGCGGTGTCCACGCGAAGGCCGCGCCAGCAGCGCGGGTGAGCAGGGATGCCGGCACGGCGAGGGAGATCGTGTCGCGGATGGCAATCGTGGCGCGATTGGACGTCTGTAGGAGGTTCGCGAGCCGTCCGGAGAAGCGAGCCATCCTTTCCGTGCGCGGGCGGCGGGCCGCGTCGTAGACACGCAAGCCTTCGTCGACGCCGCTATCGTCCACGGCGGACGCGAGTACGACGGCGTCCTCGATGGCCAGGCAGGCGCCCTGCCCGATGTCCGGTGTCACGGCGTGGGCGGCGTCGCCCAGCAGTGCGACGCGGCCGCGGACGAAGCTGGGTAGTCGCGCGTGGAGGTAGTAGACGTCATGGCGCAGCAGCGTGTCCTCTGGGGTTGCGGCGATCAGCTCGGGAATCGGCTCGTGCCAGTGTTGGAAACGTTGCGCGAGCATGTCGAGCCCGTGTTCTGGTTTGGCGTGTTCGGTCATGTTCTCGCAGGCGAACCAGTAGGTCTGTCCGCCGCCCAGTGTGGCGATGCCGAATCGGGCGCCTTTGCCCCAGGTCTCGGTGAGGATCGCTGGTACGGAACGGGAGTTGGGCACGAGGCCGCGCCAAACCGTGTATCCGGCGTAGGTCGGGCCGGGATAGTCGGGGAACAGTGTGGCGCGGAGGTGGCTGTTGACGCCGTCGGCCGCGACGACCAGGTCCGCGGTCTCGGAGACGGTGCCTGCCGTGGTCTGGAAGGTTACGGTGGCGGTGTCGGCGTCCGTGGTGATCGTCGTGGCGCGGTGGCCGGTGTGGAGGGTGTCCGGGTTGAGTCGTCGTGCGAGAACGTGGTGCAGTTCGGCTCGGTGAAGTGCGTAGAACGGTGCGTCGTAGCGATCTTCGATGTCGGTACCCGGTAGACGGGTGAGGCGTCGGCCTGATCGGGTTCGGATCTCCAGGGCGTCCTGGCGGCGGCCGTGTTCGCGAAGGCCTTCACCCAGGCCGAGACGGTCCAGTGCTTTCACGGCGTTGGGGGCGATCCCCACCCCGGCGCCGACGGGTCCGATCTCCGGTGCCTGTTCGTAGACCTTGACCTGCCAGCCCGTGCGCTGCAGGGCGTTGGCCGCGGTCATGCCCCCGATTCCGGCGCCGATGACGATTGCCTTCCTCATGTGTCCTCCGGTGGGTCGCCGCGCTGCTGGGTCACCAGCGAGAGCACGGTCGTGGCGAGTAGGTCTGGGGCATCCGATGGGCTGATGCGGCCTGCGTCGGCTTCGTCGGCTGCGGCGTGCAGGACCGCGTAGAACGTGGTGACGAGCCAGCCGAGCGGTAGGTCGGTGCGGAACTGGCCGTCGTCCTGGCCACGGCGGATCAGCTGGTCGACGTGGTACAGGGTTCGGTCGTGGTGGCGGCGTAGACGTTCGGGGCCGAGTTCTGCCAGCGCGGCGGTGCGCAGGCGGCGGAAGCGGTCGAGGATGGGCCAGGACGTGCGGACGAGGCGCTCGAGTGCGACGTCGGCCGGGTCGCGGTCGAGCGCGAGAGCGGTCAGTGCCTCGTCCGTCTGCGTGATCGCGTGGGTGATGACGGCGTCGATCAGCTCCTCGCGGGACGGGAAGTGCCCGTACAGGGTGGCCCGGCGCACGCCCGCGGCTGCCGCGACCTCGGCCATCGAAGGCGACTGGCCGCGGCCGAACAGATCGCTCGCCACGTCGATGATGGTCGCAATGTTGCGTTCGGCGTCGGCGCGGCGCCGGTGTTCCACATTGGACAAGGTGGCCTCCTCATGGCGAGTGCTGGTCACCGAACATTCTCGCGAGGTGACGCTCGTCGGCGGGGAGGGGCTGCTGCGCGACCGCCCATGCCGCCGCGGCGACCGTGCAGGCGAGCCCGGACCGGGTGGCAACCCCAATACCGGCGAGGGCAGCGACGAGGGTGAGGTACCGCGGGTTTCGGTTGCGCCCGGCCCGGGAGACCAGTGCACCCGCCACTGCGACCCCGCCGACCATGGCCGGACGAGCCCGAAGTGGCAGAGGCCAGGTCCGGCGACGGACGGCCAGCGCGTAGGTACCGGCATTCGCCAGGAGGGCGCTGAAGGTCACCGCCACCGTTCTGGGCGTGAGCGTCTCGTTGTCCCAGTAGTCGGCGGCCACTCTGCGGACGGCCCGGGCGGCGGTCAGGGCGGCGGCCGCCGCGAACGCCGGTTCGAGGAGTCTGCGCACGTCAGTGTCCGTGGCCGGTGACGGCACGGGGGCGGCCGCCTGGCACGAGTGCGACGGCGACGAGCGCGGCAGCCGCAGCGGCGATCCCGCACGCCAGGTAGGCGTCTGCGAAACCGTCGACGTCCGATGTGGACGCGATGCTGGCGGCGGCCACTGTGGACACCATGGCGACGCCGATGCTACCGCCGAGTTCGTGGAAGGTGTTGACGACACCGGATGCCACGCCTGCCTCGCCGTGCGGGACATTCGCCAGGGTCGTGGTGGTCGCGGTGACGAACGCGGGCCCGATGCCGAGCGCGGCCAGCAGGAAGCCCGGCAGCACCTCGGTGTAGACGTCGCCGTCTGGCGAGATCCCGCTCAGCAGGACCGCGCCGGCCGCGGTGAGCAGGAAGCTCGCGACCGCGATCGGGCGGCCGCCGATCCTGCTGATCAGGTGGGCGGCCAGCTGCGCTCCGATGGTGATGGCGATCGCGACCGGCAGGAAGATCAGCCCGGTCTTCAGCGCGCTGAACCCGCGCACGTGCTGGAAGTACAGCGACGTCAGGAAGAACAGTCCGAGCAGCAGCCCAGTGGCCACCAGCATGAGGAACGTGCCGGACACCACCGGCCGCCGCGCCATCGTCTCCGGCCGCATCAGCGGCGCCGCGACCCGGGACTCGACCAGCACGAACACGACATACCCGGCCACCGCCGCCACGAGCGGCACAAGCGTGCCCACCGCGCCCCAGCCGCCGTCACCGGCGTTGACCAGGCCGTAGATCAGCAGGCCGGTGGCCACGGTGACCACGAGTGCGCCGGGCACATCGAGCCGCTGCCGCTGCTCCCGCGCCCGGTCGGCCCGGATAACACCCGGCACGGTGGCCGCAACCAGGATGCCGATGGGCACGTTGACGAAGAACACCCATTCCCAGCCCGGTCCCGAGGTCAGCACGCCGGAGACGAGCACGCCGAGCGCGGCGCCGGTGCCGCCGATCGCCGCCCAGATCCCCAGCGCGCGGTTGCGCTCGGTGCCGTGGAACGCGGTGGTGATGATCGACAGCGCGGCCGGGGACATCAGCGCCGCGCCGACCCCCTGCACCGCCCGGCCCGCGATGAGCAGGGCACCACTCGTCGCGAGCCCGCACACCAGGGACGCGGCTGTGAACAGCGCCAGCCCGGCCAGCAGCACCCGACGGGCGCCGACCGCGTCGGCGAGCCTGCCGCCGAACACCATCAGCCCGCCGAACACCAGCGTGTACGCGGTCACCACCCAGGTCAGCGCCTCCCGGCCGAGCCCCAGCTCGGCGCCGATGCTGGGCAGCGCCACCTGCACGACCGTGATGTCCACGATCAGCATCAGCTGCGCGAGGCACAGCAGGACGAGCGCGGTCCACCTGCGCGGGTGCGGTGGCGCGCCGACCGAGGCATGTCCGTGACCCATAATCTTCCCCTTAACTTGGACACTGTTGTCCAAGTTAATACGCCTAGGGGGTATCCGGTGTCAAGCAAGGCCTGATTGGATGCGGCTTCCGCCGGAGGCTCAGCCGACGATGCGGCGGATGATTGTGATCGGGCCGATGTTGTCGATGGCGCCGACCTTGACGTTCTGACCGAAGGTCGGGGCGTGGACCACCCGCGTGTTGTCGATGGCGATCGCCACGTGGGACACCGGCTGGTAGTAGAAGATCAGGTCACCGGCACGCACGTCGGAGCGCGCCACCTGGATGCCCACCGTCGCCTGCTGGCGCGACACCCTCGGCATGCTCACCCCGGCTGCACGGAACGCGGTCTGCACGAGCCCGGAGCAGTCATAGGAGTCCGGTCCGACAGCACCCCACAGGTACGGCTTGCCTATCTGGGCCAGGGCGAACTCCAGCATCGCACCGGCGTTCCCTGCGGGCAGGGCCACGTCATCGCCGTAGTCATCAGCGCTTTCCAGCAACGCCCGCTGCTCCGGCGTGAGGTTGTCGAGCGCGGCACGCACCTCGCGGATCTGCGCGTCCAACTCGGACCTGCGCTGCCGCACCTCGGCCACGCCTGCCGCCACCGCGGCATGCGCCGACTTGGCCGCAGCCTCCGCGGCATCGGCACGTTTGGCAGCGGCCTCGGCCTGCTCCAGCGCAGCATCCCCCTGGCGAGAACCACCCGAGAGGTGCGCGGCCAGGGTCGAGGCCTCGAGCTTGCCGAGCAGGTCGTCCGGGCTGGTGCTCGTAGCGAACGCAGTGAGCGCGTCGAGGTCCTTGCGCGCGGACAGCGCGGCGGCGACCCTGTCGATGTCCTGGGCCGCATTCGCCTCGTCACGGGCCCGGTCGGCTGCTGCCCTGGCGTCGTTCGCGGTCTTCGTCGCCGCGTCCGCTGCCTGCTGCTGGACGTCCAACTCCTCCTGGACGATCAGGAGTTCCTCGTTGACCCGCTCGGCCTCGATGCTCAGGTCGTAGTAGTGCGCGAGCAGCCCGGCCACCGTGGTCGGCTGCGCCGAGGCCGGCGACGGCGCGGCCAACGTCGTGGCCAGCAGGATGCCGACCGCAACGCCGGCCAGCGAAGCAGGCAGTCCGCGCACCACGGCTCCTTCCGCAAGGGACGTCTCGCGCCATCATCCGGCATGAATCGGTCAGACGGCTCGATTCCCGCCGACCAGGCACCAACGTCTGCACCAACGGACAGACTCGCTGTGACCCCAGCCGACGCTCCGGCTGGGGTCACAGCGAGTGGGTCAGTCGATCGTGCTGCGGAAGCCGCGTAGCCGCAGGCTGTTGCCGACGACAAAGACCGAGCTGAAGGCCATGGCGGCACCGGCGATCATCGGGTTGAGCAGGCCCGCCGCCGCCAGCGGGAGTGCCGCGACGTTGTAGCCGAACGCCCAGAACAGGTTGCCCTTGATCGTGGCGAGGGTGCGGCGCGACAACCGGATGGCGTCGACCGCGGCCCGCAGGTCACCGCGGACCAGGGTCAGGTCGCTCGCCTCGATCGCGACGTCGGTGCCGGTCCCCATGGCCAGGCCGAGGTCGGCCTGGGCCAGTGCGGCGGCGTCGTTGACCCCGTCACCGACCATCGCGACGACCTTGCCCTCCGACTGCAGCCGCTTGACCACGGCCACCTTGTCCTGCGGCAGGACCTCGGCGATCACCTCGTCGATGCCCACCTCGGCGGCGACCGAACGGGCGGCGGCCTCGTTGTCACCGGTCAGCAGCACGGGCGTCAGCCCGAGCTTCCGCAGTCCCGCGATCGCGTCCGCCGAGGTGGGCTTGACGGTGTCCGCCACGACCAGCACAGCACGGGCCTGCCCGTCCCAGCCGACGGCCACGGCGGTCCTGCCCTGCCGTTCCGCCTCGGCCTTAGCCTCGGCCAGCGAGGGGGTGAGGTGCACCGCCCAGTCTTCGAGCAGCGCGGTGCGGCCGACGACGACCGCGTGACCGTCGACGACGCCCTGGACACCGAGGCCCTCCGCGTTGGTGAAGCCCTCGACCTCGGGCAGGTCGCCGACCTTGTCCTGCGCGGCGCGGGCGATGGCCGCGGCGATCGGGTGCTCCGACGCCTTCTCCAGCGCACCCGCCAGCCGCAGCACCTCGACGTCGTCGACGCCGTCCGCCACGTGCACGTCGACCAGCGACATCCGGCCGCTCGTGACCGTGCCGGTCTTGTCCAGCACGACCGTGTCGACGCGCCGGGTGGACTCCAGCACCTCCGGGCCCTTGATCAGGATGCCCAGCTGCGCACCCCGGCCCGTGCCGACCAGCAGCGCCGTCGGCGTGGCCAGCCCGAGCGCGCACGGGCAGGCGATGATCAGGACCGCGACGGCGGCGGTGAACGCGGCGGCGGGGGTCCCGCCCGCACCGAGCCAGAACGCCAGCGTGCCGAACGCGAGAGCGATCACGATCGGGACGAACACGCCCGAGATCCGGTCGGCGAGCCGCTGGACCTGGGCCTTGCCGGTCTGCGCGTCCTCGACCAGCTTCGCCATCTGCGCGAGCTGGGTGTCCGCGCCGACCTTCGTGGCACGCACGACGAGCCTGCCGCCGGCGTTGACCGTCGCGCCGACCACGGTGTCGCCCGGCCCGACCTCGACCGGCACCGACTCACCGGTCAGCATGCTCGCGTCCACCGCTGACGAACCGTCCTCGATGACACCGTCCGTGGCGATCTTCTCGCCCGGGCGGACGACGAACCGGTCACCGACCGTCAGCGAGTCGACCGGGACGCGTTCCTCCTTGCCGTTACGCAGCACCGCGACATCCTTGGCGCCCAAGGAAAGCAGCGCCCGCAACGCGGAACCCGCGCGGCGCTTCGCACGTGCCTCGAAGTACCGGCCGGCGAGGATGAACGTGGTCACCCCGGCCGCGACCTCCAGGTAGATGTTGCCGTCGCCTGCCATCCGCTCGATGGTGAACTCGAACGGGTGCTTCATCCCGGGAATCCCTGCCGTGCCCCACTGCAGCGCGTACAGCGTCCACGCGAACGCGGCCAGGGTGCCCATGGAGATGAGCGTGTCCATGGTGGCGGCGCCGTGCCGCAGGTTCTGCCACGCCGCCTTGTGGAACGGCCACGCCGCCCAGGCGATCACCGGCGCGGCGAGCGTCAGCGAGATCCACTGCCAGTTCGTGAACTGGATGGCCGGGATCATCGCGAGCGCGATGACCGGCACCGACAGCACGACCGAGCCGATCAGCCGTTGCCGCAGCGGGCGGGTCGGGTCCTCCTCGGGCTCGTCCTGGTCGTCCTGCCGGTTCTGTTGGCGTGGCGGCTGGGGCAGCGCGGCGCTGTAGCCCGCGGCCTCGACCTGCGCGACGAGCGTGCTCGGGTCGACGTCGTCGGGGAAGGCGACCTTCGCCTTCTCGGTCGCGTAGTTGACGGTTGCGGTCACGCCCTCGAGCTTGTTGAGCTTGCGCTCGATCCGGTTCGCGCACGACGCGCAGGTCATGCCACCGATGGCCAGTTCGATCTCGCGGGTCCGCTGATTCACTTCAGCAGTCATGACGAATCTCCTCCTTCGCGAGATCAGTTGTGGCCGTGACCGTCATCGGCGTGGCCACCGCTTTCAGCGGGTGCTGGTTCGGGTGCAGGCTGTGCCGGTGGCGCTGGCGTGTGCCCATCAGTGGCAAGAGTGAACTCCGCGGTGCGGACCGAGTTCCCATGCTGGAAGTCAAGGAACAGCCGGTACGCACCCGCGGACGGAACCTCCGCGAAGAACGTCACCGTGGGCCCAGGCTTGGTCTTGCCGTCACCGGGTTCGCCGTCCGGGTGGACGTGCAGGTAAGCGAGGTCGCCGACACGCAACGCCACCAGGTGCCCATACGCGCCGAGATACGGCTGCAAGTCGGTGACGGGCCTGCCGTCCTTGCTGACGGTCAGCGTCAGTTCCGCGGTCCTGCCCGGCACGAGATCGCCGTCCAGCTTCACCTCGTAACCGTCCACCGAGGACACCCGCGACGTGGCGTAGTCCTTCACCGGTATGGAGTAGTCATGGAAACGAGAGAGTCCCGGCGGTGGTGGGCGCTCGCGCTGATCGCGACCGCTCAGTTCATGGTCATCATGGACACCTCGATCATCGGCGTCGCGCTACCGCGCATCCAGGCCGAGCTCGGCTTCTCCCAGGAGAACCTGTCCTGGGTCTTCAACGCCTACGTCATCGCCTTCGGCGGACTGTTGTTGCTGGGCGGCAGACTGTCCGACCTGCTGGGCGCCAAGCGCGTCTTCGCGTCCGGATGGGTGGTGCTGCTGGCGGGCTCGGTCGTCGCGGGTGCCGCGGGCACGGTCTGGGTCGAGCTGACCGGGCGGGCGCTGCAGGGCGTCGGCGCCGCGCTGATCGCACCCTCGGCACTGACCCTGTTGATGATGCTGTTCGGTGGCACACCGAAAGAACTGACCAGGGCACTGGCCCTCTACGGCGCCGCCGCACCCGCGGGCGGCACGGCCGGGGTGTTCCTCGGCGGCGTGATCACCGAGTACGTCAGCTGGCCCTGGGTCTTCTACATCAACATCCCGATCGCACTGATCGTCCTCGCCGCCATCCCAGCCCTCATGCCGAGCAGCCCGGCGCAGCGCGGTGGGACGGACATCGCGGGCGCCGTCACCGTCACCGGCGGGCTCGCCGCCGCGGTCTACGCGATCGTGCGGGCACCCGAGGCGGGCTGGGGCTCGACGACCACGGTTGTCGGCCTGATCGTCGCGGTGGTGCTGCTGGTGGCGTTCGTCGCCCTGCAGGCCCGGCGCCGGACCCCGCTGGTGCGGCTCGGCATCTTCCGCACCCCGGACCTCGCCGCGGCCAACCTCGCGCAGCTGCTGCTCGGCGCGGCGTGGATCCCGATGTGGTTCTTCCTCAACCTCTACCTGCAGCAGGTGCTCGGCCTCGGCGCGTTCGCGAGCGGCTCGGCGCTGCTGCCGATGACCACGGTCATCATGCTCATCATGATCGTGGTGGCGCCGAGGCTCACCGCACGCTTCGGCGCCAAGGCCATGGTCGTCGCCGGGCTGGCGGTGCTCGCCGTCGGCCTGGGCTGGCTGTCGTTCGTCCGCCCGGCCGGCACGTTCTGGATCGACGTGCTCCCCGCCTCGCTCGTCACCGCCGCCGGCATGGCGCTCGCGTTCATCCCGTCACTGGGCACCGCGATCTCCAGCGCACGTCCGGAGGAAGGCGGCCTCGCCTCGGGCATCGTCAACACCAGCTACCAGATCGGCTCCGCACTCGGCCTCGCCGCGATGACCGCCGTGACCAGCGCGCTCGGCGCCGGTCAGACCACCGACACCGCACTGCTGACCGAGGGCCTGTCCTCGGCGTTCGTCGGCGCCGCGGTCATCGCCGTGGCCGGAGCACTGCTGGCAGGCGCCACGCTGCGGAGCCGACGGGCCCGCGAGACCGCAGCCGCGGCCGCGTGAGCAGGAGGAACGATGCGCGCCATCGGACCGCTCACCCCGGAAGAAGCGCCGGAGAGGTCGCGGGAACTGCTCGAGGGGATCATCGGCAGGCACGGTTCGGCAGGGGACATGGTCGCGACCATGGCTCACTCCCCCGCACTCCTGCAGGGTTACCTCGACTTCTCCCGCGCACTGAAGCGGGTCAAGCTCCCCCGGCGGCTCAGCGAGCAGATCTCGATCGCCGCCCAGGGCTGGATCGGCTGCGGCACCTGCATGGCGGCACACACCGCCGCCGCGCGGGCCGCGGGGCTGAGCGACACCGACATCGCACTGGCACGCGAGGCCACCGCCGCCGATCCCCGCGAGGCGGCCCTGCTCACCTTCGCCGTGCGTGTCCTCGCCGAACCCGCGTCGATCACCACCGACGACGTCGCGGAACTCCGCGCCCACGGCTGGACCGACCGCACGATCGCCGATGTCGTCGGTCTCGTCTCACTCAACCTGCTCACCGGGTCGTTCAACCTCGTCGCGGGCATCAAACCCGAGGAGGACTGAGAACCACCAACGATGTCGCCGACCGCTCTGATGTGAGCGGTCGGCGACATCTACTATCGTGCATAGTATGACTGTACTCGCGAGGTCCGCATGATGGCGGGCCTCAGCTCTGGCCAGGTCGTCGTGTGGATCCTGTTCGCGGTCCTACTCCTGGCGATCGGCGCGAGTCTCGGCCTGGGGTACGCCAAGGCGTCCTCGTTCGTGCGCCGCAAACCCCACGCGGCCGACATCCGGTTCGCGCGGGACATGGTGGCGCATCACGAGGAACTCGCCCGTCTCACCCGCCTCGCGACTTCACAAACCCGGAACCCGGTGGTCCTCCGGTTCGCCGCCGACTTCGAAGCACAGCTCTTCGAGCGGCTCGGCCGGATGCGTGGCTGGCTGAGCCTGTGGGGCGATCCGGAGCGGCTCGGTGACACCGCCTTCGACATGGCCGACGAGGCAGCACGGTTACGCACGTTCACCGGACCGCGGTTCGACGTCGCGTTCGCGCGACTGGTGATCGGACTCGCGGAGGACGGGATCGACATCGCGCAGGCCACAGTGGACAGCGCGTCCCTCGTGGTCGTCCGCGATTTGGCAGACGACATCGAGGCCAGTCTCGACGAGGCCGTCCAGGCCCTGTCACCCCTCGCGACCGCCCGCCGGGCGTGACCACAACCGGGTGAACGTGGACGCCATCGCGCTCGTCCGTCGAAGATCGTCGGTACAGTCCCGTGACTGTGAGCGTTCGACCGGGTGCGATGCGTGTCCACATAGTGGGGCACCTCTTCCTGGCGATCGCGGTACTGGTGATGTACCTCGCGATCCACGCGCTCCCGTGTCTCGCCGAGCATCCCGATCCACACCCGGCCCACTCGGTGTCGGTCGCGCACGAGCATCCGGTCGACGACTGCCATTCCGGCTCAGTGCCTCACGCGTCCGAGCATCCGCACTGCATGGTCGCGTCCCGCACGGACGACGGCGACCTCCTCGCCCTGCCCGCCCTGCCGCTCCTGGCTTTGGTCGGCCTGATCGACCCAACCCGGCGACCGCGGGCACCCAGCTGCCCGGCGTCGCGATCCGGGCGAGCCACTCTGCTCACGTTCTGTGTGTCGAGGTGCTGACCGGCGGCCACGTCGCCGCCATCAGCCTCACCACACGGAACGGAATCGTCATGCGTTCGCACGCCCCTGTGGGCAACACGCCCCTGGTCTGGATCGACACCCCATTCACCACCGACGGCACGGGCTTCTGGGCCAAGCTCGAAGGCCACAACCCCGGCGGGATGAAGGACCGCCCCGCACTGCACATGGTCGCCCGCGCCCGCGAACGCGGCGACCTGAAGCCCGGTGGGCTGATCGTCGAGTCGACGAGCGGCACGCTCGGCCTCGGCCTGGCGCTGGCCGGGATCACCTACGGGCACCCGGTCGCGCTCGTCACCGACCCCGGCATGGAGCCGATCGTGCACCGGCTCCTCGTCGCCTACGGCGCGCGCGTGGAGATCGTCGAGCAGCCGGACCCGGTCGGGGGCTGGCAGGAAGCGCGCCGCGCGCGGGTCGCCGAGTTGCTCGCACGGAACCCCGGCGCGTACTCGCCGGACCAGTACCACAACCCTGACAACGTGGCCGCCTACGCCGCATTGGCCGCCGAGATACGGGCGGACCTGGGACGAGTGGACGTGCTGGTCTGCTCGGTCGGCACCGGTGGTCACTCGGCCGGAATCGCGCGCGAGCTGCGCAGGCACAACCCCGGCCTGCGGCTGGTCGGCGTCGACACGGTGGGTTCCACCATCTTCGGCCAGCCCGCACGCCCGCGGCTGATGCGGGGCCTCGGGTCGAGCATCCACCCGCGCAACGTCGACTACCCGGCGTTCGACGAGGTGCACTGGGTCAGCGCCGGTGAGTCGGTGGTGACCTGCCGCAGGCTCGCCGCCGCGCAGTACGCGTCGGGCGGCTGGAGTGTCGGGGCCGTCGCGCTGGTCGCGGGCTGGGTCGCACGCACGCATCCGGCGGGAACCCGCATCGTGGCGGTCTTCCCCGACGGACCGCAGCGGTACTTCGACACCGTCTACAACGACACCTACTGCGCCGCCCACCGTCTGCTCGAGACGGCCACGGCCGACGAGCCGGACACCATCGACCACCCGGGCGAGCGCGAGGTCCTGCGCTGGACCCGGTGCACCACGGTCGTCGACCCCCTCACAGCTCTCACCGGGGCCACGCGATGACCGGGATCGCCCAGCAGTTCCGCTCCTTCGACCGTACCGTCCAGCTGCTGGCGGTCAACCAGCTGACCATCAACATCGGCTTCTACATGCTGATGCCCTACCTCGCCACGCACCTGTCCCTTGAGCTGGGGCTGGCGGGCTGGCTGGTGGGGCTGGTCCTCGGCATGCGGAACTTCTCCCAGCAGGGCATGTTCCTGCTCGGCGGCGGCCTGGCCGACCGGTTCGGCTACAAGCCGCTCATCGTGGCGGGGTGCGCGCTGCGCACGGCGGGTTTCGCGATGCTCGGACTCGCCGACTCGGTACCCGCGCTGCTGGTCGCGTCGGCGGCGACGGGGTTCGCCGGGGCGTTGTTCAACCCGGCGGTCCGGGCCTACGTGGCCGCGGACGCGGGCGAGCGGCGAGTGGAGGCCTTCGCGCTGTTCAACGTGTTCTACCAGTCCGGCATCCTGCTGGGCCCGCTCATCGGGCTGGCGCTGACGGGCATCACCTTCCGGCTCACCTGCCTGGTGGCTGCGCTGGTGTTCCTCGGGTTGACCGTCCTGCAGGTCCGCGCGCTGCCCGCGCGCCAACGTACCGGACCACCGACGTCGCTGCTCGCCGGCTGGCGCACGGCTCTGGGCAACCGGCGGTTCCTGGCGTTCTCGGTCGTCATGACCGGCTCGTATGTCCTGTCGTTCCAGATATATCTCGCGCTCCCGCTGGAGACGCGACGACTCGCGCCCTCCGAGGCGGTGGGCACGATCGAGGTCGCGGCCTTGTTCGTGATCTCCGGTGTCATCGCGATCGCCGGGCAGGTGCGCGTGACCAGCTGGTGCCGGAAGCGGTGGAGCCATGGGCAGTGCATCACGGCAGGGCTCGCGCTCATGGGCGCCGCGTTCCTGCCACCTGCCCTCGCAACGTCCGTGACGGACAGTCCAGTCTGGACGTTCGCGCCGCTCGCCATCTCGGTCGCGCTGCTGACCCTCGGCTCAGTGGTCGTGTTCCCCTTCGAGATGGACACGATCGTGACACTGTCCGGACAGGACACCGTCGCCACGCACTACGGGCTGTACAACACGATCTGCGGCGTCGGCATCGCCGCCGGAAACCTCGCGACCGGCAGCGTCCTGGACATCGCGCACGGACTCGGTGTGCCCTGGGCGCCATGGTTGACCCTCACCACGGTTGGCTTGATCAGCGCCTTCGGCATCCACCTCCTCAGCCGGTCGGACCGACTGGTCACCGCGGTTCGACAGCCATGACGGGTGGGATCCGCTGGGGATGTCGGATCCCACCCGAGGCCGAGCACCAGCCGAGGGGGACGCTGGCGCTCTCCGAGCAGCGGCACCAGGCACGTAGGGGGACCACTACTAGTGCCGATAGTAACTACGGGGCGCGATAGTAGTCAATGGTCGACATCGATGCTTGTTACGCGGCGATGATCAATAAATAACCAGGAAAGTCAACCACAACAGCCTCTTGATACCCCTACCTCCTATACGTACTGTGCCACCCAACAACGACTGGTCCACACCACGTGGTCCGGATTCGGGAGGCACGCATGATGCGCCGTGTTCGCTCGGGTCGTCTCGCCGCGGGAGCGGCGATGCTGGCACTCGCTGTGGGACTCACCGCGTGCGGCTCTGGAGGTCCGCCACCCGGCGCCCAGTCCGGGCCGCAGACCGCGGACGAGGTGATCATCGGCGTGAACGGTGACGAGGGCACGCTCACCCCGTACACGCAGCAGACCGGCTACCCGGGCAACAACCTGATCGCGCTCGTCTACGACAAGCTGGTCGACCGGAACGACAAGAACGAGCTGAAACCGTTGCTGGCAACCGGTTTCGAAGCCAATGCCGACAACACCACGTTCACCGTGCCGCTGCGCACCGACGTGAAGTGGCACGACGGCAAGCCGTTCACCGCCGAGGACGTGGTGTTCAGCGTCGAGTACTACCGCCAGCATCCGCAAGGCGACTCGGCACCGTCGATCGAGGGCATCACGGCCGTGACCCCACAGGACGACGGCGTCGTGTTCACGCTCGCCGCGCCCGACCCGGATTTCCCGAGCCGGCTGCTCGCGGACATGCGGATCCTCCCCAAGCACGTGTGGGAGACGATCGACCGACCGGAGACGGCGACCGTCGAGCAGGCGATCGGCACCGGTCCTTACAAGCTCACCGAGTACACGAAGGACCAGGGCTACGAGCTGACCGCGAACACCGACTACGCGATGGGAGAGCCACGGGTCAAGAAGGTCAAGGTCTCGATCATTCCCGAGCAGCAGACCGCTATCGCCGCCCTGCGCACGGGCGAGGTGTCCATCCTGTCCCGCACGATCCCCGAGGAGCAGGCAGCCGGGCTGGAGCGGCAGTCCGGTGTGAAGATCGCACGGGGGTCCAGCTTCACGAGCAGCCTGCTGGTGTTCAACAACGGCCGCGCTCCTTTCGACGACCCGAACGTCCGCGCCGCGATCGCCGCCGCCATCGACCAGGACAAGCTCATCCAGACCGTGCTGCGCGGTCGTGGCACGCCGGGCAGCCCTGGTTTCTGGCACCCGACAGCCCCTGGCGCCGACACCGATCTCCGGCACGACTACGACCCCGAGCGCGCGGCCTCCCTGCTCGACGAGGCCGGGGCGACACCGGGCTCGGACGGTATCCGGGTGCTCGACGGCAAGCCGATGAGCTACAGCCTGCTCGTGCAGTCCAGCAGCCCGCAGCGCATCCGTGCCGCCGAGCTGATCCGCGACATGCTGAAGGACGTCGGCATCCTCGTCGAGGTGTCCTCCATGGACAGTGACTCGGTCGACGCGAAGGTGTGGCCGGAGCTGGACGTCAGCAAGGGCCGCGACTACGACATGTCGATGTGGGGCTGGTCGGCGCCGGTCATGCTCGACACCGTGTCGCTCGCCAACATCCTCGACTCCGACACCACGGTCGGCAGGCTGAACATCACCGGCACCTCGGACCCGGACATCGACCGTGTCGCCAGTGAGCTGCGCGACGCCACCACCGTGGAGGACCGGCTGGCGGCGCTCGGCGAGATGCAGAAGGTGGTGGCCGAGAAGGTTCCGTTCGTCACGCTGTACTACCCGGAGGACACCTTCGGGTACCGGTCGGACGTCTATGCCGGCTGGGTCTACCAGGAAGGACAGGGCCTGCTGAACAAAGAGTCCTTCGTGGGCCTGGAATGGTAGGCAGGCACCTGGCCGGACGGCTCGGCGAGTACGGGATCGTGCTCGCCGCCGCCGTGGTCATCAACTTCGCCCTGCCGAGGGCGCTGCCGGGCAGTCCGCTGCGGACCATCGGCGGTGGCGAGAACGCCGGTGCCCTGCCCGCGGAGACGCAGGCCAGGCTGCTCGCCGAGTACGGGCTCGACCAGTCGGTGTGGCAGCAGTTCGTCGGCTACGTCGGCAAGCTCGCCGTCCTCGACCTCGGGAACTCCTTCGTCGACGGCTCACCGGTCATCGACGCGATCGCGCGGGCGCTGCCGTGGACGGTGCTGCTGGTCGGCTCCAGCATCGTGCTCACGTTCCTGATCGGGGTCACCACCGGCGCGCTCGCCGGCTACCGGCGCCGCAAGGGCAAGGGCAACGGGCTGCTGTCCGGGGCGCTGCTTTTCGACTCGATCCCGTCGTTCTGGCTGGGCATGCTGCTCATCGCGTTGTTCGGGGTGACCCTCGGCCTGCTGCCGACCTTCGGGGTCGGCGCCGGGTTCGCCGATCCCGGCGATCTGGCCCTGCACCTGGTGCTGCCCGTGCTCACCCTGACGCTCACCGGGTTCGGCCAGTTCTTCCTGGTGACCAGGTATTCGATGCTCGCGGTGCTCTCCGCCGACCACATCGAGCACGCCCGGGCACGCGGGATCGGGCAGGCGCGGCGGATCTTCCGGCACGCTCTGCGGCCCGCTCTGCTGCCCGCGCACACCGTGCTGATGATCGAGATCGGCTACCTGGTGGGCGGGGCGCTCGTGGTGGAGACGGTGTTCGCCTACCCCGGTCTCGGCCGGGTGACCTTCGACGCTATCCGAGCCAAGGACTTCCCGGTCATGCAGGGCACGTTCCTCGTGCTGACGCTCACCGTCGTCGTGGTCAACGCGGTGGCGGACGCGACCTACGCGCTCATCGACCCCAGGGTCGGGCGCCCGGCGGTGACCGGGGGTGCACCCGCATGACGGCATCCGAACTGATCGTCGAGCGTGCCGCCGAGCCCCGGCGCGAACCGCGACGCGGCATCCGCGCGCTACTGGGCCTGCCCGGACTGATCGGCGTGTCGCTCCTGGGCTTCATGATCCTGCTCGCCGCGCTGGGCCCGCTCCTGCTGCTGTCCAACGACGGCCTCTCGCCCGTCGCGGAGCCGTGGGCGCCCGCGCGGGCAGGGCTGTGGCTCGGCGGTGACGATGTCGGCAAGGACCTGTTCGCTCAGCTGGTCGTCGGCAGCCGCGCCTCGCTGTTCGTCGGTGTCGCGGTGGCGGTGCTCGTCACGGCACTGGCCGCGCTGGTCGGCGGCATCGCGGCGGTCGGGCCGCGCTGGTCGTCGGGGGTCCTGATGCGCCTCGCGGACATCGTCCTCGCGATGCCGACGCTGCCGCTCATGATCCTCGCCGCGGCCTTCCTCGGTCCCGGCGTCGGCACCCGCGTCCTGCTGCTGACGGCACTCACCTGGGCGGGTGCGGCACGTGTCGTGCGCGCCGGGGTGCTGTCCGCCTGGTCCGCGCCCCACGTCGAGGTGGCGACCGCGATGGGCGCGCCGGTGCGGCACCTGCTGCTGCGGCACGCCTCCTACGCGGTGGCTCCGCTGCTGATCCCGATCTTCGTCCGGGCCGCGATGGGCGCGATCATCGCCGACGCCAGCTTGTCGTTCCTCGGTCTCGGTGACCCGACGTCTCCGAGCTGGGGAACGATCCTCTACTGGGCCTCCACCAACGGCGCGTTCCTCTCCGACGCCTGGGCGCGATGGGCGCTACCGCCCGGTCTCGCGATCACCCTCACCGTCATCGCGCTGGGCCTCATCGGCGTCGCCGTCGAGGAACGCATCAACCCGCTGCTGCGAAAGGCCAGGTAATGCTGGAGATCGAGGGGTTGCGCACCGGTTACACCCCGGCGGTGCCGGTCGTCCGGGAGCTGGACCTGCGCGTCGGCCCCGGTGAGACGGTGGCGCTGGTCGGTGAGAGCGGGTCCGGCAAGTCCACGGTCGCCAAGGTACTGCTCGGACTCCTGCCCGACCGCGCGTGGGCAACGGGCTCGGCCCGCTTCGACGGCACCGAGCTGGTGGGCCGCGCGGAACGGGACTGGAAAGGACTGCGCGGCAAGGGGATCGGAATCGTGCCGCAGGGTGCGATGGGCGGGCTCAACCCGGTCCACCGCATTGAGACGCAGCTCGTCGAGGCCGTCCGGCTGCACACCGGTGCGTCGTCGGCGGCCGCGAAGGCCAGGGCGCGAGAGCTGGTCAAGCTCGTGCACCTGGACTCGTACGTGCTCGGGGCCTACCCGCACCAGCTCTCCGGCGGCATGCGGCAACGGGTGGCGATCGGGCTGGCTCTCGCGGGTGAACCAGCGCTCCTCGTCGCCGACGAGCCGACCACCGGCCTGGACCTGATCACCCAGGAGCGGGTGCTGGCGCTCCTGGCCGAGCTGCGGGCCAGTCAGGACCTCGCGATGCTGGTGATCTCCCACGACCTGCCAGGGCTGCTCGCGGTGGCCGACCGGGTCGCGGTGATGTACGCGGGCCGCATCGTGGAGCACCGGACCGCGGCCGCCCTCCGCGACCACTGCCGGCACCCGTACACCGAGGGCCTGCTCGCCGCGACCGCGTCCGTCGAGCCCGACGCCGTCTGGGCTGCCATCCCCGGCACCGCGCCCGCGCCGGACGCCGACCTGCCCGGCTGCCGCTTCGCACCGCGCTGCCCCCTCGCCGTCGCCGACTGCGAGACCGCCGAACCCGACCTGGTAGCGGACCCGGCCGGAGGCGAGGTCGCCTGCATACGCACCGGCGGCGCCGAACGCCCCGGGTTCCCGGCGGTCCCCCGCGCCCGGGCTACCGATGCTGCCGAACCAGTGGTGCGTGTCGAGAAGGTGGACCTCACCTTCCGCCTGCGGCGCCGCTCGGTGCCCGCGCTGTGCGGGGTCAGCCTGGAGATCGCACGCGGCGAGATCCTCGGGCTGGTCGGCGAGAGCGGCTCCGGCAAGAGCACGCTCGGCCGCGTGCTGCTCGGCCTGCTCACTCCGACGGCAGGGCGGGTGCTCGTTGGCGACACCGAGCTGACCGCGTTACGGGGCAAGGCATTGCGGGCGGCGCAACGCCGGATCGGCTTCGTGCACCAGGATCCCTACGGTTCGCTGCACCCCGCGATGACCGTACGTGCGCTGGTCGGCGAACCGCTCAGCCTCACCGGCGTGCCGCAGGCCGACCGGATCGACAAGGTGCGGGAGGCGCTGGCCTCGGCCGGATTGCCGACCGGCGACGAGTTCCTCGACCGCTTGCCCGCAGCACTCTCCGGCGGCCAACGGCAGCGGGTGGCCATCGCACGCGCGCTGGTCGCCGACCCGGTCCTGCTGATCGCGGACGAGGCAACATCCATGTTGGACGTGTCCACCCGCGCCGGCATCGCCACCACACTGCGCCGCCTCGCCGACGACCACGAACTGGCCGTCCTGTTCGTCACCCACGACCTCGGCGAGGCGATGCAGTCGTGCGACCGGGTGGCGGTGCTGCGCGAGGGAGTGCTGCTCGAGACCGCTCCCCCGCGACAGCTGGCCGAACGGCCCGAGCACGACTACACCGCCGAACTCGTCCACATCGGACGCGAGCGGGCCACACCGTGACGGCGTGTCAGGCGGTGACCTCGTACCCGGCCGCCACCACGGCGGCGCGGACGGCCTCCGCCTCGACGGGCGCCTCGCTCGTGACCGTGACCTGGCCCGAGTCCAGGTCCACCGCCACATCCGTGACACCGGGCACCTTGCCCAGCTCGCCCTTGACCGAGCCGGCGCAGCAACCGCACGTCATGCCAGTGACCGTGTACACAGCGGACGTCATCAGTCCTCCTTCATGGCTGAGTTGTTCGCTTACCTTACCCCCCTTAGGTATATGAGTGAAAGGACGGATGTGCGAGTTCTCATGCTGGCCAGCTTCGGGCTGGAGATCGTGGAGTGTGCGGGAGCGCTGGCCAAGGCCATCGCGGCGGGTGACGAGGTGCATGCCGCGGTCCTGCTGTGCCGGGACACCAGCCGCCCGCAGATCACCGCGGCCGCCAAGGTCATCGGCATCGAGCAGGTCACCTACCTGAACGGCGTGGCCGGTGAGATCGAGGTCACCCCGGCGGCGAAGATGCCGATCGTCCGCCTGCTGCGCGAGTTCCGGCCCGACGTGGTGATCATGCAGGACCCCCAGCACGCCCAGCACGACCTAGACCCGGACCGCCGCATGATCGCCCTGCTCTACGCGGAGTCGCTCGCGATGTCCAGCCGGGACTGGCGGATCGAGGAGTGCGGCGGGCACGCTCCACACGGGATTCCCACCATCTACTACATGACCCCGGAGCATCCCAACTGCGTGGTCGAGATCGAGGACGTGCTGGAGATCAAACAGCGCGCGCTCGACGTCCTCACCGACCAGAACACGTTCAGCGCACAGCACTGGCGCGAGCACGCCAGTGTCGAGACTCTCGCGCGTATCGCGCCCGGCTGGTCACCCGATGACGGCGACGCGGAACTCGGCAGGCTCGGACAACGGCAGATCTTCCTCGCACTCGCGCTGTCGAACGGACTCGGCAGCCACAGCGGCGCGACGCTCGGCGAGCCCTACCGGCGGGAAGGCACGTTCCTCGTTGACCGGCTCACCGAGTGATCGGCCGACCGCCGTTGAGGTACCGCATCGGGGACGTGCCGACGGTTCGCCGGAACGCCGCGAGGAACGCGCTCGGTGTCGCGTATCCCACGGCGTGGGCGACCCGGGAGACGGGCTGCCCCTCGGCCAGCAGGGGAAGGGCGGCGCGCAGCCGCATGTGACCCCGCCAGCGGTCGAAGCTCATGCCGGTGTCCTGGACGAACAGCCGCGTCAGCGTGCGCCTGCTCACGCCGACCGCCCGCGCGTGCGCTTCCAGGCTGCGCGTGTCGGCCGGATCGGCGAGCAGCGCATCGGTCACCGCGAGCACGCGTGGGTCGGTGGGCACGGGCACGTCGATGGGTGTGATGGGCAACGGCCGCAGGAGGTCAAGCACGACCGCCTCGGCGCGCAGCCGCGCGTCGTCGGCGAGGTCGGGCCGGTTGAGGTAACCGATCAGGTGGGCCAGCAGCCCGTCCACGGCGACGGGCGTCGGCTCGGTCCAGTCGATGTCGCATCGAGCTGGTTCGAGATAGAGGCTGCACAGTACGGCGTCGCGGGTGGCCCCCGTCCGGTGCACCACCCCGGCGGGCAGCCACAGGGCGCGGGTAGGCGGGAGGATCCAGTAGGAGTCGTCGACGGCGACGCTGAGCACGCCGCTGCGTGTCCAGGCCACTTGGTGGTGCGAGTGTCGGTGCGCCGGGATCCATTCCCCCGACGACAGTAGGAAGTTGCCGACGACGATCGCGCCCACAGCCGGTGGCGGGTCGTCGAAGATGGCTTCCGTCATGCGACCAGAGTATGTCCTCAGCGCGACATGATCTGGCCTCGTCGCGAATTGTGGCCATCACGCCGCGGCTCATAGCGTCGTGACATGTCGATCAACCACACGCGACGGCGGTCCGCTTTGGTCGTGTTGTGCTTCGTCCAGTTCATGCTCGTGCTGGACGACACCGTGGTCAGCGTCGCCCTGCCCAGCATCCGCGACGACCTCGGCTTCGGCACCACGGGCCTCGCGTGGGTGGTCAACGCATACTTCCTCGCGTTCGGCGGGCTGCTGTTGCTGTTCGGCCGTGCCGCGGACCTGTGGGGCCGTCGCCGCGCGTTCCTCGCGGGTGTGGCGTTGTTCGGTGCGGCGAGCCTGCCCTGCGGACTCGCCCAGGAACCCTGGCAACTCGTCGCGGGCCGGTTCGTCCAGGGTGCGGGCTCGGCACTGGCCAGCCCGGCCGCGCTGTCGCTGATCACGCTCCTGTTCCCCGGCGACGAAGAACGTGCCAGGGCGCTCGGCATCTGGGGCGGCATCGCGGGTCTCGGCGGCACCGCGGGCCTGGTGATCTCCGGTGCGCTCACCGGACTGACCTCCTGGCGGTGGATCTTCCTGATCAACCTGCCCGTGGCGGCCCTGGCACTCGCGTTGCTTCCCCGGCTGGTCACGGAAAGCAGGGCCACCGACCGGGTGCGCCTCGACGCGGCCGGTGCGGCTCTGGGGACGAGTGCCGTCCTGGCACTGGTCTACGGCCTGCTCGAGGCCGGGGAGTCCGGCTGGGGCAGCGCGTCCGTCACCGGTTCCCTGATCCTCGCCGTCGTGCTGGGCGGGGCGTTCTTCACGGTCGAGGCCCGCGCCGTGGAACCGTTGGTGCCGTTGGCGTTCCTGGCGTTCCGGCCGCGTGCGGTCGCCAACACCGCCACGCTGCTGTTCTCCGCCGCCTTCTACGCGATAGCCTTCCTGCTGATGATCCACCTGCAGACCGTCGTGGGCTACCGCCCGCTGACAGCCGGTCTCGCCTACCTGCCGTACGGCGCCGGGATCCTCGCGAGTATGTGGCTTTCCGCCCGCGCGGTGACCAGGTTCGGCGCCCGGCCGCTCCTCGTCGTGTCGTTCCTGACCAGCGCGGCCGGACTGCTGCTGCTGTCCGGCGTGGCACCTGTCGACGGCTACGCCCTGGGCGTGCTGCCGGGCATGCTCGTCACGAGCATCGGATGCGGCCTGAGCCTGCCCGCACTGACCGGTGCCGCGGTCACGGGCACCACCGAGGAGAACGCCGGTCTGGGCGCGGCTGTCTTCAGCTCCGTCCAACAGGTAGGCGGCGCCGTCGGACTGGCCGTCCTGGTCACGCTGGCTTCCCACCACACCGTCTCACAGCGAACAGCGACCGAAGGCTTCGCGTTCGGGATGACCGCCGCCGCTGTGCTTCTCGTCCTCGGCGCGGTCCTCGTCGCCGTCCTCCTCCCCAGCCGCCGCGTCAGCGCGTCAGCCCAGTAGGCGGCGTCCGCCTCGCAGGAACACCCATCTACTATGCATGTTCGTAGTCATTCTCGTCGCGAGGTCGAGGAAAGCTGATGGAACTGTTCGCGCTGGCATCCCTGGCAGTGCTGGCCGGATTCGTCTCCTTCACCTCGCCGTGCACGCTCCCCCTGCTGCCCGGTTACGTCTCCTACGTCTCCGGGTTGTCCGCGGAAGCCGACACACCGGGCCGCCCGCTCCCACCACGAGCCCGCCGCCGGGCGCTGACCGGCGCGTGCTTGTTCGTCGGCGGGTTCTCGGCGGTGTTCACCGCGATGGGGGCGACCTCGTCCACCATCGGTTTCCTCCTGACGAGCAACCTGCGCACCATCAACATCGTGGGCGGCGCACTGATCATCCTCATGGGACTCGTGACGACCGGCCTGATCCGGATCCCGCTACTTCAGCGCCAGGTCCGGTTCGACCTCACCCGCATCGGACGCGGGCCGGCCGGGGCCGCCCCCTTGGGCGCGGCCTTCGCGTTCGGCTGGACACCGTGCGTGGGCCCGGTTCTGGCGTCGATCCTCGCCGCCGCGGCGACCACCACGACGGTCGAGCGCGGCGCCCTGCTGCTGTTCGCCTACTCGCTCGGCCTCGGGGTGCCGTTCCTGCTCCTGGCCGCCGGGGTGACCCGGGGCCGAACCCGCGGCGGCTGGCTACGCCGGCATGCCCGCTGGATCGAGGTGATCGGCGGCCTCGTGCTCGTTGCGATGGGCATCGCCGTCATGACCGGCGGATGGACCGTTCTCATGAGCCGCGTGCTGGCCTTCTACGCCCGCCTCGGCTGGCCACCCGTCTGATTCACACGAAGCTGGAGACAACGATGGCGAACAGCGCTCGGTGGAGCGTCGCGCTGCTCGTGCTGGTCGTGGCGGGCATCGTCGCCATCTGGCCACGCGGGGGCCCCGTCGACGCAGGCGCCCCGACCGCGCCGGGCTCGTCGGCGACCGCCGCCACCTCGGAGGACGACGAGGAACTGGCGGCACTCCGGGCCCGCGCGGACCTGACGCCGTGCCCGGGTCCGGATCAGACAGCGGACCGGCCGAACGGTCCGCTGGCCGGGGTCACCGCGCGCTGCCTCGGCGCTACCGGAGTGGTCGACGTCGGCGCCGCCGTGGCGGGAAAGGCGGCGTTGCTGAACCTGTGGGCGTCCTGGTGCGTGCCCTGCCGTGAGGAGATGCCCGTCCTCGCCGCCTACGCGGCCCGTCCCGGTTCGATCCCGGTGATCGGCGTCAACGTCAAGGAGCCCGCGTCGAAAGGGCTCGAGTTCATGGCCGAGATCGGCGTGCGCTACCCGTCCCTCTACGACGGCGAACCCGGCCCCGGGACCATTCAACGGGCGTTGCGCACCCCTCCCGTGCTCCCGGTGAACTACCTCGTGCACCCCGACGGCTCGGTGGACCGCATCACCGACCCCATGGTGTTCCGCGACCCGGACGAGATCCAGACCGCGGTCGGCCGCCTGCTCGATGCCGCCCGCTAGGCATCGGGGGATTCCACCCCAACCTACTATCGCCTATAGTATTCACTCGGTTACCGTCCCGGCGGGAGGCTGCATGCGCGCGCGGTATCTCGTGCTGTCGCTCTGCATTCTCGGCGTCGTCGTGATCGTGATCCCCGTCGTCTTCGTCGTGGTCCTCAGCGCCGCTCGTCCACCCGGTCAACAGCCGTCGGTCGCGCGGGCCGGGGTCGCCGTGGACCGGCTGCCGCCATTGGCGAGGAGCATGCTGCCCCTGGTCAACGACCGCATCAGCAAGAACTGCCCGGAACTTGACGTGGTCCGTGTGCTCGCCGAGGTGCAGGCCGAGTCCGGCTGGAACCCGCAGGCGTGGAGCGAGGACGTCAACGGCGGTGCGGCCGGGCTGCTGCAGATCAACCAGGCGAACTGGGTCGGGCTCGGTGGCCGGCCGTGGCCCACCGTTCCGCCCACTCCCGCCGCGGACATCAACGATCCCAGTGTCCACCTGACACTCGGCATCGACTTCCTGTGCGCCAACCTGCGCGCGATGACCGCGCACCTGAAGGAGACCGGTAAGACGATCGACCCGATGGACGCGATGAGCGTCTGCCACATCGCGGGCTGCGGCCGGGTCACCGGCAGCCGCACGGGCATCCCCCAGGCGGGCGAGGCCAACTGCGGCACCCGCTGCGCCGAGCTCGTCGGCCGCTACCTGAACAACATCCACCGCTACGAGCAGGACTGGACGGCGACTCCGGCGATACAGGGACCGGCGGGCACCCTGCCACCGGGTGTCGACGTCGGCGCGCTGGCGGCACCGAATCCCTACACCGGCGGTCCGACCGGTTGCTCCGTGCCCGACCCCACCACGGCCGGCTGCGTGACGGCGGCCACCGCCAACGGCATCAGCGAGCTGCGGCGGGTCTTCGGTGGGCAGGTCCGCTCGGCGGGTTGTTTCGCCGCCCGGCCGTGGAACCCCACGAGCGACCACCCTCGTGGGAGGGGATGCGATGTCTTCCCCGACCGCGCGGGCATCTTCCCCACTGGCGAACCCCTCACCGCCGGGTGGCGGATGGCCGCGTGGCTCCGCGTGCACAGTGAGGCGCTGCGGGTGAAGTACGTGATCTGGCAGGGCAGGTTCTGGGACACGAGCACCCGGGACAACGGCGGCTGGGGTACGCGCTACACCGGCGGCGGCGTGTACGACCCGAGCGACGCCACCGGCGGTCACTACGACCACATCCACGTCAGCTTCCGGGAGTGACATGGTGTGGGACGCACGACGGATCGTCGGGGCCGCGGTCATCGCCGCGACCGGGGGCGTGGTCTGGCTGGTCGCGACGGAGGTCGAGTCCCCGTCGGAACGGCCCCGCGCGGCTCCGACCGCGCCGCCGGAGCTGCCGGTCGGCCCAGAAGTCCGGTCCAGTGTGTCCGCGCCTCCGGACGTGCCTGGTCGCGATGACGGCACTGTCCCGCCGGGACTCGACTTCCGGCGGCCGGATCAGGTCGCTCACGCCTACCTCGTCGCGGCGCACTCGCTGCGCGACACCGACCGCGACCGGACCAACCGCCGGGTGCTGCCCTACCTGGCCCCGGAAAACCCCGCCAATCCCCGCGGTCTGGTGGTCGCCGACGCCCCGCCGCGCGGCCAGGCCGTCACCGCAGCAGTCGACGACCTCCGCATGACCCACACCGACGAAGCGCGGACGGCGATCGCGTACGAGGCATCGTTGTCGCTGCGTACCGGATCCGACCTGGAGCGTCGAACGACGTACCTGGTGCTGGACCGCCAACCGGACGGCCGCTGGCTGGTTCGGCAGGAAACCGCCCATCTCCAGCCCGGCGACTGACCATTGACCCCCACGACAACTATCATCGTTAGTAGCTAAGACCTCGACGGGTGGAGTTGACGATGTTCGGGCTCGGTGACCTCGAAGACGCGGTGATGGAGGTGCTCTGGCACACCGACCAGCCCGCGCGGGTCCGTGACGTGCTCGAACAGCTCGATCCCGATCGGCCGCTGGCATACACGACCGTCATGACGGTGCTGGACAATCTGCACCGGAAGGGGTGGGTGGAACGGGAGCGAGACGGCAGGGCCTACCGCTACCGCCCTGCGCTGAGCAGGGAAGACGCGACCGTGCGGGCCCTGCGTGACGTGCTGAACGCATCGGGTGACCCAGAAGCGGCGCTCCTGCAGTTCGCCCGCTCCGCGTCCGATCAGGAAGCCGACGTCCTCCGCGCCGCCCTGGCCGAGAAGACCCGGCGCGGCTAGCGCAACGCGCTGCCCTCCAGCCACTCTTCCCACGGGATGTTCCAGTCGCCGAACCCGTCGGTCGGTTCGAGGCGGGTACTCGTGTTGCTGACGGTGACGACGTCCCCGTAGCCGAAGTTGTCGTAGAACCACCGGCCCGCCTCCGGGCTGAGGTTGATGCACCCGTGGGAAACGTTCCGCACACCCTGGTCGGCCACCGACCAGGGTGCCGCGTGGACGAAGATCCCGCTGTTGGACAGCCGCACCGCGAGAGGGATCCGGGAGTCGTAGCCGAGGGCGGCGTCACTGGGCAGGCCGTAGGTCGCGGAACTCATCTGCTTGACCTTGTACTTCTCCTGCGCCACGTAAGTACCACTCGGCGTGATGAACGAGATCTTCTTGCCGTTGACGGTGACCGAGTCCGGACGCCCCATACTGACCGGGAACGTGTGCACCGTCTTGCCGTTGACCGTGACCGTCATCTTTTTCGTCCGGTCGTCGATCGTGGCGATCTTGGCCGGGCCGATGGTGAGGTTCAGGGTGCGGTCGGTCTCCCCGTACATGCCGTCACCCAGCTTGACCCCGTAGATCTTGGCCTCGACGGTGACCTTGGTTCCAGGCCGCCAGTACTCCTTCGGTCGCCAGTGCACCGTCCGGTCGTCCCACCAGTACCAGCCGCCCTCGGTCGCAGGTGTGGCGGTCACTTTCAGCGCCCGCTCCGCCGCGGCGCGGTCGGCAGGCGGCTTGTCGAAGATGACCGCGATCGGTTGCCCGACCCCGACGGTCGTGATCGACGGCGGCGGGAAGAAGGAGGGGAACACGGTCTGGTCCGGCCGCAGTGTCGTGAACGACACCGTCTTGCGGGTCTCCTTTCCGTCGGCGCTGCGCGCGACCGCCCTCACCGTGTACTGCCGTCCGTATCCGAGTGGCTCAGTCGAGGTCCAGCGGGTCTTGTCGGCCGAGAGGGCGCCGGTGACCTGCTTGCCCTGCGGGTTGGTCACCGACACCGAGTCGAGCTTCGCGTTGCCGGCCCGCACCTCGATCGGCTCGATGGGCGACACCTTCTCGGCCGCGTCCTCCGGCACGACGGTGATCCTCGGCGATCCTCCGGACGGTCGCGACCCATCGGGCGACGGCCTGGAAGGCGTCGAGGTGCAGGCCGTCGCTGTCAGCACCACGACCGCGCACCAGCACGCGATTCGTACCCACCCTCTGAACGGACGATCCTTTCCCATGACTGGTTCTCCAGCGTGTTTGTGCCCCGGATGCCCGGGTATGTCACCGACCTACTAGTCAGCCTAGTAGACAAGTCGCACCGATCACTCCACGGGAGAGCCGATGCCGAGCCGATTCCCACGACGATTCCTTCGCGCGACCGCCGCCGGGGCGATCGCGCTCCTCCTGACGCTGCCGACAGCGAGCGCGTCCGCCACCCCTCACGGTGACAAAGGGAAGACAAAGGCGCATGACGTGACGTACATCGCCATGCTGGTGCCGCACCACGGGACAGCGGTGGAGATGGCGAACGTGGCTGTCGCGAAGGCGGCGAACCCGCAGGTCCGCCAACTGGGGAAGCACATCGCCGACGAACAGAGCGCGCAGATCAACCAGATGCTGACCTGGCTGGATCAGCGCGACGCCGAGCCGATGCCACCACCCGCGCCAGTCCGGGAGATGGAGCAGCAGGACCTGGCGATGCTCCGAGCCGCCACGGGCCCCGACGTCGACCGGATGTTCCTGATGATGATGCGGCCCCACCACGCCCAGGCCGTGTCCGAGTCGGCGGACGAACTCGAGCACGGGAAGGACCGGTTCGCACTCCACCTCGCGGCCACCACCAAGTCCGACCAGGGCAGCGAGATAACTCAGATGAACGACCTGCTGGCCGCGCTCGAAGCCGGCTGACAATCGAAGGGACCAACGAAGAACCCGGCCACACGCCGCGCCTGAAACACTTCACTTACGTTCTACGAAGCACCATAGTACTAGTGTCGATAGTAGAACTGTGATGGAGGAGCTACAGGTGCCGACACGTGACGACATCGTGGGCGCGCAGTACGAGGACGCCGCGGCGGCGGCCGGGTACGCCGCGGCACACGAAGGCTGGGGCCCGTCAGCGCGCTACTTCCGTTCCCGGCTGCACGTCGTCGACGAGCTGCTGCATGCCTGCCCCAGCGGTCGCCTCCTGGACGTGGGCTGCGGGCCCGGCGTGCTGGTGCGCCACCTGCTCGACACCCGACCCGGCGACTTCCGTATCACCGCCTGCGACCGGTCACAGGCCATGATCGACGCCGTCGCCGAGCTGTCGAACCACACCGACGATGTCGAGTTGACGGTGGCACGCGCCGAGGACATGCCCTTCCCCGGCGAGAACTTCGACGTGGTCGTCGCGATGGGGGTCCTGGAGTACACCGAGGCCCGCCGCGCGCTGCGTGAGATCGCGCGCGTGGTCCGCCCCGGCGGTCTGGTCGTCGTGACGATGCTCAACCCGTTCAGCCCTTACCGCCTGTTCGAGTGGTGCGTCTACCTGCCCGCGCTGCGCCTGCTGGGCCGCGTCGAACGGCTACTGGGCACAGGGCACCACGGAGCTCCTCCGTCGGGGATACGGGCGGTTCCGCCCACACGCCTCCGCCGCATGCTGCGTGCGACCGGCCTGCACCCGGAGGACACCGTGTACTACGACGTCACACCGCTTGTCCCTCCCCTGGACCGGTTGGTGCGACGATGGAGCAGGCGTTGGCGCGACCATCCCGAAAGGACCGTGAGCCGGGGAGCCCTGAAGTGGCTGGGCACCGCCTACCTGGTGACGGCGCGCCGGGAGAGGTCGTCAGCTCAGCAGTGACACACCGACCGACGCGCTCAGCACCGCCGCACAGATCGCCATGGCGGCCACGCGGCCTGTTCGCGTGTGGGAGTCGACGCGCAGGGGGAACAGCAACTGCCTGCAGAACGTGTAGGCCGCGAGCACACCCACGAAGACCGCGCCGGGCACGGGCAGCCGGACTGCCAGCACGATGACGAACGCCACCGCACCGATGACCAACGCGACACCGGCCTCGATGAGCTGAACGGGAACGCGGCGGACCCCGACGCTGCGGTTGGAAGACCAGAGCCCCCAGCGCGAGGCGGTGGGGCGTCCGGTGCAGCAGCCGGTGAGGAAACAGCCGGGCCGTCCGACCGCCATGCCGAGCATCGCACCCGGCGCGGTCGCGTCCAGCAGGGCGCCCACGGGCAACCCGGACACCAACGCGCCGCCCGCGAGCACTCCGAACGCCACGAGGAGGAAGCCTTGAATGCAGGCACCGGCCCGGAGGAACTCACGTGGGTGCCGCCGGTGCAGCACGAGGTACCACACCTTCCCGCCGACGAAGCCCAGCAGGCACGCGAGCAACGACAGCACCAGGACGGCACCCACGGCTATGCCGGCGCGCGCGGCGAGCACCGCTTGCAGGGCGACCGCCACCACCGCGCCCAAGCTCACCAGGATGGGCCATGCCGACAACCGCACCCCGGGGCCCTGCGACAGGTGGCCGTAGGACGTGGTCGTGCCGATGACGCGGCGGGGCAACTCCTTGATCGCTTCCGGGGTGGCCGCGTCCACGACGGGTGCCGCGAGCACTTTCCACTCTCCGCCGGTGACACCCTGTGGCCGGGCCGTGACCGTGACCCGGCCGGTACCCGGGTGCAGCCCGTCTACCCGCACGACCTGGTCGAACCGGTCGCCCGCGCCCGGCTTTCCGTCGACTCCTACCCGGCTCCCCGTGAACCGGATCGCGACCGCGTACGGCTCGCCGGACTCGGGCGCGTCGAACGAGTAGGTCACCGCCAGCCCCTGCGGCGGAAGTTCCGCAGCCGCCGAGGCCATGCATCCGGACGCCGCGGGTTGGGTCTCGTCCACCCGCAGCGTCGCCACGTCGGTAGTGTCGGTCCGGACGGACCTCGTGGTCGCCGGAGCCACCGCGGCACGTACCAGGCTCGCCAGATTCGCCAGGTTCGGCGCCCCCTGGGTGTCGGAAACGCCATTGTGGACGACGTGGGCGGCGGGGCGCGCGGTTTGCCGGTGGCCCGAGCGCTTCGCGGGTGGCTTCCTGCGTGTCTTCTTCCCCACCGCGCCTCCTTCACCATACTACTATCGTGCATAGTATCTACTATTGGTGTTAGTAGACAGGTCGGGATCGCGATCACGGATCACGAAACGGCGACGACGTCACGGACGACTTCCTTGCTGTGCGGGTCGATCCGGAAGTGAACGGTGTGCGCGCCTTGCCGGTTCGGGTCGCGCGGCCACTCGGCGTCGTGGCGCTGTGTGCGGCGGTCACGCTGGTGGTGCTGGGGTTCGTGTTCGCGGGCACGTCGGCCACGGCCGAGTTCGGGATTCCCGTCGAACACCGGCCACTTCAGTCGTGGGAACTGCTGGCGCCGGCCGTCGACTGGACCGGGGAGCCCGACGGGGCCGTGGTCGTGCTCGCAACGCTCGTCGTCGTGTTTCTCCGCGCGGGTAACCGGCGAGCCGCGGTGCTCGCCGTGGCCGGGCCTGCTGCGACCGTCACCGTCACCACAGTCATGAAGCCGTTGGTTGGCCGCACGATCAACGACGGTTACCTGTCGTTCCCCAGCGGTCACACCGCCTCGGCCACCGCCTTCGCGCTCGTCGCGATGCTCGTGCTGGTCGGCGGGAATCCGGCTCGCGCCTGGCTCCTGGCGGTTGTGCCCACCGCGGCCGGGGCGGCGATGGCGTGGGCGCAGGTGCTCCTCAACGCTCACTACCCGACCGACACGATCGGCGGCTTCTGCGCCGCGCTGGCGGTCGTGCCCGCTGTCGCGTGGGTCATCGACCGCGCGGCGGACCGAAGATCGCGGTCCACCGGAGGAAGGTCAGCCGCTCCGGGGGAAGGGCCACGGATTGGCTAGGCAGTTCTTGCCGTCAGCGGCGACGCGGTCCGTGCCGATGTCGGCCAGGTAGTTGTTGGAGGTGCCCCAGGTCTGCTGCATCATGACCGGCGCCAGCTCACCATTGGCAGGACACGGCACGTGATCGAAGTTCAGCGCGTGCCCGACCTCGTGGTTGATGAGGTACTGCTGGTAGGCGACGATGTTGCCCTGGAACACCACCGCGCCCCGTTCCCACCGGGCCGTGTTGATGATCACCCGCCGAAGGTCGCCGCGCCAGCACGACCCGTCGTACGGGATGGCGAAGCCGCACAGCTTCCTGGTGGTCATCTGCGAGGTCAGGCTCACCCGGAGGTCGGCGTCGCCGTTCGCCACGCGCTGGAAGGCGTGGTCACCACTGCCGATCCAGCTCTTCGGATGGCTCAGCACACTGTGGACGGTGGCGGCGAAGCCCTGCGGGCCGCCCGGGAGTGCGACGCCTTCCTCGACCTCCACGCTGTACGTGCGCACGGGCACGTCCGGTCCTACGCGGTCAGTGGTACCCGGCACGATCGACCACCTGCCGGTGCCTCGCTCCGTGAACGGACCGCCATCGGGAAGCTCCGCGGTGGCCATCGACTCCGGATACCGCTTGTCACCCTCCGGGTTGGGCGCGGGCGAAGGATGTTCGGCCACACCGTGCTGCACGGTCGGCGCCGCCGCCCGCGCGGGATCCTCGGCCACGGCCACCTCGGTCGGTGCACGACTCACGTCGTAGACGGTGAACGCCGTGACAGCCATCAACGCGACGGCCGCGAGGATTTGCCAACGGCTCGTTCTTCGACGTCGTGCAGGACGCCGCCGCCTGACCGGATGCCGTGAAGCGACCAACGGCTCGCGCGACGCCGACGTAGCGGCTCGGTCGGTCGTGGTCGTGCCCAACCGGGAATCACACCTCTTCGTAGCTCTCGGATGGCGTGGGTGTCAGCCACCCACGGTGACAGTGGTCTCCATGCCCTGCGCCCGGTGGTTGCCCACCGGGCAGTAGAAGGTGTAAGTGCCTTCGGGCAGGTCCACGGTGAGCGTCTCCTGCTGGCCCGCTTCCAGGGTCTTGGTCGTCTCGTCGATGCCCTGGCCCTCGATCTCCAGCGCGTGCGGCGCATCGCCGTCGTTGGAGACGTCGAACGAGTACGTGCCAGGCATCAGGGCCCGTTCGGGGAGTTCCACCCGGAAGTCGGTCAACGACACCTCCGTCCGCATTCCGTTCATCGACGTCTCGGTCTCGGACGGTGACGTCTGCGCACTCGTGCCCGGGTCGCCGGTCGTGTCGGTGCCACCGCAGCCGGCCAGCATGACGGCCACGCTGCCCACCGCCACCGCCGGTACGTGCGTACGCTGCCTGTTCGTTCGCGACATGGTGAGCCTCCTCAACAATCTACTACGCATCATCGTAAGAAGTGGTTCGACGGTCAGCCGCCCGGCGCGGGCTGGACGGATCCGTCGGTGCGGGACTCCGGTTCGCGGCCCGCGATGATGTCGTCGAGGGCCGAGGTGAGCAGGCGGTAGGTGGACGGGCCGGTGATCTTCCCGACGACTGTGCCCTCGCGGTCGACGAAGAAGGTCTCCGGGACACCGAAGACCCCGAAGTCCACGGCGAGCCGGGAGCCCGGGTCGGTCACGTAGTGGTAGGCGGCGGGGTCGGCGCGGCCCAGCTCGTCGAGGAAGCCGATCGCTGAGGACTGCTGGTCCTGGTAGTTGACACCGACGAACACCACGCCCTGTGACCAGTAGTTGTTCGCCGCCGACACCAGGGCCGGGTGCTCCTCGCGGCAGGGGACGCACCAGGACGCCCAGAAGTTGACCACGACGACCTGGCCTCGCAGGTCCGCCAGGCGCACCGAGCCGCCGCCCTCGAGGTTCGGGAGCGTCGCGTCCGGCGCGCGCTGCCCGATCAGCGGGCTGTCCACCAGGGCCGGGTCCTGGCCGAGCCTGCTGCCGAACACGGCACCGACCACGATCGCGGTGACGGCGACCCCAAGAGCGGACCACCGCACCGTGCGCCAGCGGGACCGGGGAGGAGCGTCGGTGGTCACCGGTCACCCACCTCCGCGAGCCGCTGGTCCACCCGCGGCCGGAGGTCGGCGGGCAGGTCGTCGCTCTCGGCGAGCCGCCGCAGGATGTCACGGCCTCCCTCGGTGTCGCCGAGTCCGTCGAGGAGGATGTTCGCCTTGTACCACAGGACATCCGGCTCGTCGGGTGAGACGGCGAGCGCCTGGTCGACGAACCGGATCGCGTCGGCGGTCTTGCCGAGCTTGAACAGCAGCCAGCCCGCGCCGCCGAGCACCTCGGGGTTGCCGGGGTCCTGCTGGAGGGCCACCGCGTAGTGGTCCGTCGCCTTGTCGTACTCGCCTGCGGCGACGTACCGCTCGGCCAGCGCGAGGCGGGCGCCGACGGCGGCAGGGTTCTCGGTGACCGCGGCCTCCAGGTCGGCATCGCTCATGCCGGACAGGTCCGGTGCTGCCGACGTCATCACGCCGGTGTCCGGCGCCAGCACCTCGTTGCCCGACACCGCTCCCCCGGGCGGCCTCGTCGACACATAGCCCGGCAGGAGAACCGCCGCGGCGAGCCCGACCACGGCGGCGGCGAGGTAGACGACGCGCCGCGAGCGCGATGGCCGCTCGGCGACGAGCTCAGGCTCGGGTGCCGCGTCCAGGGCGTCCAGTGCCGCGGCGGCCGTCGCCTCGTACCGGCGACGCAGTTCCTCAGCCACCTCGTCCGGGATCTCGCGGTCGGCGACCTGCCGTTCCAGGTCCACGATGTCGCGCAGCGCCTGGTCGCGCCGCTGTTCGAGCAGTTCCCGGTCGGTCACGACAGGTCCTCGCGGGCCCGCGCGAGCGCCTCGTCGACCCGCGCACGCTGCTCGGCCGTGAGCGGTGGCAACGGTGACCGCTCGCGCCGCGCGAACAGGATGAACCCGCCGACCACCGCGGCGACCACAGGCAGGAGCCACAGCAGCAAGGCCGGCCCCTCGGCGGGTGGGTCGAGCAGTACCCAGTCGCCGTAGCGGACCCGGAAGAAGTCGATGATCTGCTGATCCGTGCGGTCCGCCGCGACCTGCTGGGCGACGACCTCTCTCATGGCCTCCGCCGTGTCCGACGGCGAGTCCGCGATCGACACGCTCTTGCACACCGGGCAGCGCAGGCGTTGTTCCAGTTCGTACGCACGGTCTCCCGTACCGGGCCCGCGCATGACGAGACCACCGATCGCCACGGCCAGCAGCGCGACGATCGACACGACGACGGCCAGGTGCGAGCGGCGGCTAGGCATCGGCGGTCACCCGCTCCGCCGGTGCGGTACGCCGCGTTCGCCCGCTCAACGCCCACAGACCGCCACACGCGACGAGCGTGCCGCCGACCCACAGCCAGACCATCAGCGGGTAGCGGTAGAGGTTGAGCGACACCTGTTCCGGGCCGAGCCGGGCGAGCGCGACGTAGATGTCGCGTCCCACTCCGGTCCACACCGCGGGTTGACCGATTGCCTGCGTCTGGTTGGCGAAGGAGTTCAGCCGTGGTTCGGCTGTCCACACCACCTCGGCGCCGTCGCGGAACACGATGTGCGCGTCCCGCGTCAGCCGGTCGGGCTGGGTGTGCTGCTCGCTCTGCTCGAACGTGAGGGTGTATCCGGCGAACTCGGCCTGCTGTCCCCTGTCGAGGGTGACCGTGGCGCGGGTGGCGAGCGTGCCGGACACGGCGATGACGACGGCGACCAGTGCCACCCCGATGTGCGCGAGCTGACCGCCCCAGAAACCCCGCTGCCCGAGGAGCACCCGCCGCACACCGGTCCACTTCGGACTCGGTGCGGTGACCAGGAGGCCACGCACGCTCGCGGTCACGATGACCACCGCGATCGCGATCACCGCGACCGTGCCGGGTGAACGAATGCCGCTCACCACCGCCACGGCGGCGGAGGCGCTGGCCAGGAGCACCGGGATACGCAGGTGCGCCCACAGGACAGCGGGTGAGGCGTGCCGGTACGGGGTGAACGGCCCGACGCCCATGGCGAGCAGGAGGGCGAACGACAGCGGCACAGCCATCCGGTCGAAGAACGGCCTGCCGACCGAGACCTGGTCACCGGTGAGCGCCTCGACCACGATCGGATAGATCGTCCCGGCCAGCACCACGAATGCGACGAGCGTCAGCAGCAGGTTGTTGACGAGGAACAGTCCCTCACGGCTCGCCATCGACTCCGGCCGCGACGGCGACGCCACCTGCTCCCCGCGCACGGCGAACAGGGCGAAGCCGCCGGCCAGCACGACCATCAGGAAGCCGAGGAACGCCGGGCCAACCCCGGACTCGGTGAACGAGTGCACGGACGCCACCACGCCGGAGCGGGTGAGGAACGTGCCGAGGATGGTCAGCGCGAACGTGGCGATCACCAGCACGAAGTTCCATGCCTGCAACATGCCCCGCTTGACCTGCACCACAGCCGAGTGGACGAACGCGGTCGCGACGAGCCACGGGATCAGCGCGGCGTTCTCGACCGGATCCCACGCCCAGTAGCCACCCCAGCCGAGCACCTCGTAGGACCACCACGCGCCGAGTACCAGGCCGCCGGTGAGGAAACTCCACGCCACGAGGTTCGCGCGCCGCGTCCGGCGCAGCCAGTCGACGCCACCCCTGCGCAGCAGGAGTGCGGACATGGCGAACGCGAACGAGACCGTGAAACCGACGAAACCGAGGTAGAGCAGCGGCGGGTGGAAGGCGACCATGATGTGGTCGGCCAGCAGCGGGTTCGGTCCCGGGCCGTCCGACGGCGGGTTGGCGAGGATCTTGAACGGGTTGGCGACGGTGGCCACCAGGCCGAAGAAGAACACGCTCACGATCCCCAGCACACCGAGCGCGCCGGTACCCAGCCGGTCCTCTGTGGACCGAACCTGGCGCAGGACCACCGCGGTGTAAGCGGCGAGGACCAGCGTCCACAGCACGATGCTGCCGCCCAGCGCCGACCACGCGCTCGTGATCGTGAACAGCAGCGGGGTGGCGCGGGAGTGTGTCTCGGCCACATAGGACATCGCGAAGTTGTCGGTCAGCAGCGCGACCTCGAGCGCGGTCATCGCGACGACCGCGCCGCCCAGCGCGCACCACACAGCGAACCGCAGCTGTGTCCGGCGCACGGCCTTCGGGTTTCGCTGCGCGCGAAACCCGTACCAGGTAAGGAGAAGCGACCCGGCGAGTCCGAGCAGCACGCCCGCCCAGCCCGCGGCCGGGGTCACGACCGTCACCGGTCGCCTCCCGCGCTGTCAGGTGGCCGGTAGTTCTCGTCGTGCTTGACCTTCATCGTGTCCGACACGAACTCCCCGCCCTGCCAGGAGCCCTCGAGCACCACGCCGATCCCGGCCTGGAACAGCTGGGCGGGCGCCCCGTGGTGGATCACCGGGATCGATGCGCTGTACGGTCCGGCGTCCGCGACAACCACGAACCGCAGCTCGTCCCCGCTCTCCGTCACGCTGTCCGGCTCGACGAGGCCACCGAGCTGGAACCGTCGTCCGTCCGGGTAGTCACCGCGCTGGTCGAGCGCCTCGTCAGGCGTCAGGTAGTACACGAGGTTCTCGTTCAGGTTGCCGAAGAACAACAGCCCGAGGAGCACCGCGACGACCCCGGCGCCGGAGAACGCCAGCAGGCGGTACCGCTTCATACCTGGTCCCCGTTCCGCACTCGCGCCCAGCGACGGACCAGGCTCAGCACGTACCCGCTGACCGCGACCGCGGTGATGCCGTAACCCAGCGCCACCCAAGCCCACTCAGACATCCGTGGCAGTCCTCTCCAGACGAGGGGCCTCGACCGCGCTCCCGGCCAGTTCCGTGCCGTCGGCCTGCCGGGCCTCCTGTTCCTCCTCGGCGACCGCCAGGCGCACCCTGGCGCGCATCAGGAGCAGGTACAGCAACGTGAACGCGAGCACGTTGACCAGCAGCGCCGCGAGCATCGTGTGGTCGATGCTCGGATCACCCGGCCTGAGCACCGTCGCCGGCTGGTGCAACGCCCGCCACCAGACCACCGACAGGTGCACGACCGGCACCTGGACGAACGCGACCACGCCGAACACGGCCGAGCGCCTGGCCCGCGACACCCGGTCGGAAACGGCGCGTCGCAACGCGAGATAGCCCAGGTAGACGAAGAACATCAGCGCGGTGGTGACCAGCCGGGGATCCCACGTCCACCACACGCCCCAGGTCGGCTTGCCCCACACCGAGCCGAGCGCGATCGCCAGGCCCGTGAAGAACACCCCGACCTCGGCACTCGCCGCGGCGACGCGGTCGAAGCGGGGCTCGCGCCGCCACAGCCAGGCCACGCTGCCACCCAGTGTGACGGCGAAGCTCAGGTAGGCCACCCACGCCGCGGGGACGTGCAGGTACATCAGGCGCTGCAGGTCGCCCTGGATCCGGTCCGGCGGCGCGAGCACCGCGGCCACCAGCCCGGCCGCGGCGACCACGGCCACGGCGTTCGGCAGCCGTGTACCGAACAGTCTCATGCGGACTCCTCGAGGTGTCGTGCGACGAGCCCCACGGCGAGTGCGGTCAGCAGGTCGACCGTGAGGAGGAGCAGGAGCCACGGCCACGGCGCCCTGCCGTAGCGGGCAAGTTCGAGCGTCTGCGTCGCGCAGAGCAGGATGGGCAGCGCGACGGGCACGGCGAGCAGCGGGCCGAGCGTCGTGCGTCCGGCGAGGCCGCGGGCTAGTTCGTCGGTGAGGGCGCCGAGTAACGCCAGCCCGACGGCGACGAGCGGTATCACTGGTAGGAGCCATCGCCACCCGGTCAGGTCCGGGTCGTACAGCACGACCGCGACCGGCACCAACAGGGTCTGGAACAGGCAGAGCAGCACGGCGTTCGCGAGGGCCCGCCCGGCGAGCCGGGCCGCCGGGTGGACTCCGCACAGCCGGAGCAGCGCGAGCTGCGCGGGACCGTCGACGGCGCTCTGCCGCACGGTGACGAGCACCCCGAACAGCAGCACGACGACCCAGAACATGCCGGGCCCGACCGTGCGCAGCAGGGGCACGTCAGTGCCGACGGCGAGCGGCACGAACACCAGGGCGACGGCCCCGAACGGAGCGGTGACCAGCAACGCCTCACCCGCACGCAGTTCCAGCCGCAGGTCCTTGCGCGCGAGTTGGAGGCTGTGCCGGACCGGACCGGTCATACCGGCGTCCCGGTCCGGGGCTCGGCGAGCGCGCCGCCGGTCAGCGCCACGACGCGGTCCACGGCGGCCGCCAGTCTCGGCTGGTCGTGCGAAACCACGAGGCACGCGCCGCCACGGTGACACACCCGCTCGACGACCACCTCGACCAGCTCGGCGGACTCCGCGTCCAGCCCGGCGTGGGCCTCGTCCAGGAGCAGGAGCGCCGGCTCGGTGAGCAACACCCGCGCCAGCTCGGCACGGCGGCACATGCCCTGCGAGCACGCCTCGGCTCGGCGGTCGGCGGCGCGTGCCAGCCCGACCGCGTCCAGCGCCTCGGCAGCCTCCCGTTCCGTCCTGCCGACGAGACGGGCCACGAAAGACAGGTTCTCCAGGAGGGTGAGGCGCGAGTACAACGCGGGTGTGTGGCCGACGAGCGAGATCCGGGGCCGCACCGCGCGGCACTCGTCGGTCCCCAGCGTCGCGCCCAGCACCCTGCCCTCCCCGCCAGCCGGCGGGAGCAGTGTCCCCACGACGCGCAACAGGGTGCTCTTTCCGGCGCCGTTGGCACCTGTGAGCCCCACGGACTCACCCGCGCCGACGTGGAGGTCAAGCCCGCGCAGCACCGGAACGCGCTCGACGTCGGCGGCGATCCCGACGAGGGTCACGACCTCGCCGCCGTACGGTGGGCTGAGCACACGCACCTCCTCTCCTACTATTTGCGATAGTAGGCTAGGCAACGACAGCGCATGTCACCCACCGGGGTCGGGCGGCGGGTGGCCGAGGACTCATTCCGCTACCGTGGGCGGCATGCGATCGGGCACGGCCTCTCGAGCGCGGCAGATTCTGCTGCTGTGCGCGCTGACGCTGTCCGTGCTCGGCATGCACCACGTCGCGCTGCCGCCACACGAGACGGGCCATGCGGCCATGACCGCCGAGCCGATGGCGACGATGGCGACCGCGGCCATGGCCCCGGCGACGACGGCCCCGGCCATGGCGAGCATGAACCCGGCCGCGCAGCCCTCCGACGATTCCGGGACCGGCATGGGGCACGACCTGCTGCACCTGTGCCTCGTTGTCCTGTGCGCGGCCGCGGTCTTCCTTCTGGCGACCTGGCTGCTCGCCACCGTGAGCGCGGCCCGAGCGGCCACAGGCAACCAGCGGCCGTCGTTCCCGCGAGCCCCGCGCGTCGCCGGGAGATCCCTTCTCGCCTCGGTGTGCGTGTTGCGCCTATAGGCCATCACAGTGCGTGTTCGCTTAGTCACGCATTGAGATTTCCCGTAGGCAGCACAGATGAAGAGGACGAGAGTCATGAGGAAGTACCTGTTGGGTATCGGCGCGGCCGCGATCGCCGCACTGGTCGTCGGCTGCAGCAGCAGCGACACCGGCGCCTCGCACGAGATGGACGAGACGTCCACGTCCGCGGAGAGCACCGGCAGCGCCGACCAGGTCGAGCACAACGACCAGGACATCACCTTCGCGCAGGGCATGATCCCCCACCACCAGCAGGCGATCGACATGGCCAAGATGGCCGCCGAGAAGGCATCCAGCGCCGAAGTGAAGGACCTCGCCAGCCGGATCCAGGCCGCGCAGGATCCCGAGATCGAGCAACTGACCGACATGCTCGAGAAGTGGGGTGCCCCGACCGAACCGACCATGACGGGCGAGTCGGACATGCCGGGCATGGACCACGGTGACATGTCCGGCGAGGGCATGATGACCGACCAGGAGATGCAGCAGCTCGAGGGAGCCACGGGCGCCGAGTTCGACCGCATGTGGGTGCAGATGATGATCAAGCACCACCAGGGCGCCGTCG
Source organism: Actinophytocola sp. NPDC049390 (assembly GCF_044466355.1). NCBI lineage: Bacteria > Bacillati > Actinomycetota > Actinomycetes > Pseudonocardiales > Pseudonocardiaceae > Actinophytocola > Actinophytocola sp. NPDC049390. Next base: position 122,310 of record NZ_JBITMQ010000017.1, on the reverse strand, counting down.
ACATGGCGAAGACGGAGCTGGAGCAGGGCAGCAACGCGGAGGCGAAGGACCTCGCCCAGAAGATCATCGACGCCCAGGAGGCGGAGATCAAGGAGATGCAGGGCCTGTCGCTGTAAGGCGTCCGGGTCCCCGTGCGGGGAGCTGCTCCCGCGCGGGGACCCACCCCGCATCCCACTCTCACCGACCTGGGAGCCCGCTGTGAAGACTTCGTCCCGCACCCTTCGTCCCGCACGTGAACAGGATCGGCACAGATGACCGTCGCACTGGCATTGCTGGCCGGCGCGTTCACCGCAGGCTGGTTCGTCCCCAACCTCCTCCACCGGGTGGATCTCCGGCGCCGCGACCCGGTCCTGCTGATCGTCGCCTGGTTCGTGTCGATCGGGGGCGTACTCCTGGCCGCCGCGGCCGGGGTACTGCTGTTGCTGCTGCCCGGGCACGGCCCCGGCGCGCCATTGCTCGCCGCCCTCCACCAGTGCTGGTCGGCGATCCAGCACGGATCGCCACCGCGCGTCGAGGAGGCCGCGGGCGCGATCGGCGTGGCGTTGCTCGTCGCCTTCGCAGCGCGGCTGCTGGTGGTGTCGGTGCGCGGCGTCCGGCGGCGGACACGACGACGACAGGAGAACCTGTCAGTGCTGCGCATGGTCGCGCGGCCGACCTCCGCGGCCACCGACGTCCTCTGGCTGGCCCATGAACGCCCACTCGCGTTCAGCATGTCCGGCCGGCCGGGTGTCGTGGTCGCGACCGAGGGACTCACCCGGCACCTCGCACCCGACGCGGTCGCCGCGGTGATGGCCCATGAACGCGCACACCTGGCCGGCCGTCACCACCTGCTGGTCGCGACGGCCGACGCGCTGCGCACCGCGCTGCCGTTCGTGCCGCTGTTCCGCGCCGCGCCACACGCCATCCGCGATCTCGTGGAACTGGCGGCCGACGTCACGGCCGTGCGGGCGTGCGGGCCGGCCGCCGTCCGGTCCGCACTGCTGAAGGTCACCGGGCACGGCATGCCGGACACGGCACTCGCGATGGCGCAGGACGCCGTGGAGCTGCGTCTCGCCCGGCTCCGGCACGGCACACCGCCACCGCGCGGCATGCGCCGGGCCGTCTCCTGTGGACTGACCGGGATCACCGCCACCGCGTTGCCGTTCCTCACCGCCGCGGGCCTTCTGCTCGGCGTCGCGCTCGTCACGTGCCCACTGCTCGGCTGAACGCCACACGACAACCACATCTACTATCGCATATAGTAGTTCTGTGCGAGCAGAACACCGGGTCATCAGCCGTCGCGGGTTCCTGGCGTTGAGCGCCGGAGCGACAGCGGCGGGCCTCAGCGCGTGCAGCACCACCGAGCGGCCCGCCGCACCGGTGCGAATCGGGCCGCGATCGCCGCAGGTGGCCGCGGCGGAGCGGGCACGGCGCGGTGCGAATGTGCGCACGACTGCGGTGAAGCTGGAAGCGACCGAGCATGCCGTCGACCTCGGCGGCACGCAGGTGATCACGTGGACCTACGGCGGTGAGCTGCCCGGCAAGGAGATCCGGGTCAAACGCGGCGACGTGCTCAAGGCAGAACTGACGAACGCGTTGCGGCGGCCGACGACCATCCACTGGCATGGCGTCGCGCTGCGCAACGACATGGACGGCGTGCCGGTCGTCACCCAGACCGAGGTCGAGGGCGGCGGCCGTTTCACCTACGAGTTCGCGGTACCCGACGCGGGCACCTACTGGTTCCACCCGCACGTCGGCACACAACTGGACACCGGCCTGTACGCACCGCTCATCGTCGAGGACCCGGACGACGGCTACGACTACGACACCGAACTCGTGGTAGTGCTGGACGACTGGCTGGACGGGCTCGGCCGCGATCCCGATGCCGTGCTCGCCGACCTGCGCACGAACGGAATGCCGATGGGCCATGAAGGCATGCCGGGAATGGGCGGCATGCCGAAGTCCGAACTGCTCGGCGGCGATGTCGGGGACGTGACCTACAAACACATGCTGGCCAACGGCCGGACCGCCGCAGCGCCTCGTACGTTCGCGGCGAAACCCGGCCAGCGCGTGCGGTTGCGGTTGATCAACGCGGGCGCGGACACGGCGTTCCGGGTCGGTGTGCCCGGGGTGCGGATGACGGTCACGCACACCGACGGCTTCCCGGTCGTCCCGCGCATGGCGGACACGGTGCTGCTGGGCATGGGCGAGCGGGTCGACGCGATCATCACCGTGCCGAACACGACCGTCCCGCTGCTCGCGCTGGCCGAGGGCCGGGACAGCTACGCGCAGGTGATCATCCAGAGCGGACGCCCGGTCGCCGCTGCGGCGAGCGGTCCGGCGGCGAAGCAACTGGCGAACCTGTCTGCTCTGACGGTCGGTGACGTCGAGGCCGCGGAGCCGGTCCGGCTACCGGACAGGACTCCGGACGTCATGCACAGGCTGGTGCTCGAAGGCCCTGGGGAGAAGTACGACTGGACCATCAACGGCAAGGCCTACAACCCGGAGGACGGCCTGCCTGTCCGGCAGGGACAACGGGTGCGGCTGCGCTTCGAGAACAAGTCGCAGATGTTCCACCCGATGCACCTGCACGGCCACACGTTCCAGGTGGCGGGCCGACGGGGTGCGCGCAAGGACACCGTGCTCGTGCTCCCCGGCACCGCGGTAGACGTGGACTTCGACGCCGACAACCCCGGCCAGTGGCTCACCCACTGCCACAACGTGTACCACGGAGAGGCGGGCATGATGACTGTTGTCTCCTACGAGGAATAGGTACACGCGCTGGTATGACAACCACAGGACGCGGCTGGGTGCCCGTGGCCGGGATCGCGCTGTCCGTCCTGGTGCTGCACCTCGTCGGATGGGGCCTGCTGCTGCTCATCGCACCGCACGGCTACAGCCTGGGACGGCCGGCACGTTCGGCGCCGGTCTCGGCGTCACCGCGTACCTGCTCGGGGCCCGGCACGCGTTCGACGCCGACCACATCGCGGCCATCGACAACACCACACGAAAACTGGTCGGCGAGGACAAACCGGCCCGCTCGGTGGGGCTGTGGTTCGCGCTCGGCCACTCGACCGTCGTGTTCATCCTGTGCGTCCTGATCGGACTCGGGATTCGGGGTCTCGCCGGCCAGGTCACCAACGACTCCTCGCGATTGCAGCAGGCGACCGGCCTGATCGGCACCCTGGTCTCCGGGGTGTTCCTCATCCTCATCGGGCTGCTCAACCTCGGCGCGCTCGTGGGGATCATCCGGTTGTTCCGCCGCATGCGCACCACGGAGCTCGACAAGGCGGAACTGGAGCGCGAGCTGAACAGCCGAGGACTGCTGGCCCGCATCCTGGGGCGGGTCATGCGTGCGGTGACGCGGCCGTGGCACATGTACCCCGTCGGCCTGCTGTTCGGTCTCGGGTTCGACACCGCCACCGAGATCTCGTTGCTGGTACTGGCTGGCGGCGCCGCGGCGTACGCACTGCCCTGGTACGCGCTCCTCACGTTGCCGATCCTGTTCGCCGCCGGAATGAGCCTGTTCGACGCGGCGGACGGGATGTTCATGTCCGCCGCCTACCGCTGGGCGTTCCTCCGGCCGGTCCGCAAGGTGTTCTACAACCTGACGATCACCGCGCTGTCGGTCGCGGTCGCGCTGGTGATCGGCCTCATCGAACTGCTGGGCCTGCTCGCGACCGAGATCGGGATCACGTCCGGCCCGCTCTCCTGGATCGCCGCGATCGACCTCGGTGGCATCGGGTACGTCGTCGCGATCGTCTTCGTGGTCACGTGGCTCATCGCGCTCGCGGTATGGCGGCTCGGCCGCATCGAGGAGCGGTGGACGAGGCCGACCGCTGACACCTCGTGACGTCAGCCTGCCTCGTCGGCGTGAACGGCGGGCGGCGACCAGGTCACTGTCAGGTTCTCGCGGTGGCCGAACCGTTCGAGGTCGGCCGTGATGATGTCTTGTACGCCACGCAGGTGTTCCTCGGTGCCGGCTTCGATGCGCACGGTCAGGCCGTCCTGGTCGGCCTCCAGGACGCATCGGCCCCAGCTCAGGTCGAGCGTGCCGTGTGTGTCGGAGAGTTCGACGCCGAGCACGTCCGGCCGTGTGTGCGCGCCGCGCATGTGGCCGTGCCGCAGGTGTTGACCCATCTTGGTCGCGTGCTGGCAAAGATGGGCGAGAAGGCCGTTCGCGTTCGCGGTCTCGATGCGGGACTCCGTGGTGAGCATGGTCATTTCTCCCGGGTGAGGGCGACCGACCAGGCGTGGATGCCTTCTGCCCTGGTCGGACTGTCCAGTGTGGTGCGTTCGATCGCGTCGACTCGCCAACCGTCGGCGAAGGCGGCAGTGAGGTGGTCGCGGGTAAGGCGCCGTGGGCCCTGGTCGCCGGGCTCCCGGTCGCTGAAGCACAGCAGAAAGAACCGGCCGCCCGCAACGACGACGGATCTAACGGCGTCGATGTAGGCCGCGCGGTCCTCGTCGCCGAAGACGTGGAACAGGCCGCAGTCGAGCACGGTGTCGAACGACTCTCCGAGGTCGGCCAGCTTCCGGACGTCGTACCGCAGGAACCGTGCGGTGAGGCCGCGCTCCATGGCCTTGTGTTCGGCGATCCGTAGCGGTGCGGCGGCGATGTCGATTCCGGTGGCGTCGAGTCCGAGAGCGGCGCAGAGCAGTACGTGTTCACCGGTACCGCAGCCGACATCGAGCACGCGGCCCCGGAAGAGTCCGGCGTCGGCGAGCGCCTGGAACGTGGGCTGTGGGCGGCCGAGGTCCCAGTGCGGCCGGTCAGCGTAGGAGTCGTCCCAGTCGCGTGCACTCATCCTCCCGGGATCACGAGGGCTTTCGAGCGCGTCGACCAGCTCGCGGGCGAACTCGGCCGAGTGGGAGACACAGCCGACGTGGCCGCCCGGCAGCTCGATCACGTCCGCGCCGAGCAGTGTGCCCAGCTCGGCGACCACGTCGTGTGCGGGATATCCGTTCCCCTCCCGGCCCATCGCGAGGACGATGCGGTCGGCGTGGTCCCTCACGATCTGGACGTCGAGCTCGGCGGCCGGGTACTGCCGCAGTTCGTGTTCGAACCAGTAGGCGGCATTGGCGTCGTTGCGCGGCGCACGTGCCATGGCCTGCTGGTCCGTTACCGGGAAGGTGCGCTCCCGGAACATCGCCACTGCCTTGTCCACGCCGGACTCGCGATACCGGTCGTACGCTTCGGCGAAGAAGTCCAGCCACGTCTGCCCGCCCGGCAGGTACCTCATGAGGGGCGGCTCGAACGGGACGAGTGTGCGCACCGCGCCGGGGTGCCGGCTCAGCAGGGCGAGGGCGACGATCGCGCCGGAACTGGTGCCGACGACGACCGCGGGCTCATCGCTCAGGTGGGCGATCAACCGGTGCACGTCGTCGGCGTCCGTCTCGAGGCGGTGCTCGTAGTCCTGCGGGCCGTCGAGGGTGCTCCGGGAGAAGCCCCGACGGTCGTAGATGACCACGCGGTAGCGGTCCGTCAGGTGCTTCGTCAACATCCGGAAGACGTCGGCCGCCCCGCCCGCGCCGGGGATCAGGACCAGCAGCGGGCCGTCGCCGTGCGTCTCGTAGTACAGGTGCCCGCCAGGGACGTCCAGAACGCTCATCGCCGGCTCCGGCGCCGGATCGCACCGACCGCCAGCAGGACGACCGCTGCCACAGCGACCAGCACCAGGGCCACCCCGTGCGCGGCTCCCAGGGAAACCGCCAACCAGGACGGCAACGCGAGGACGGCGACGATGATCGCGACCTTGACGGCGATGATGAGAGCCCACGACCTGCGCCCCAGGTGCCGTCGCGGTAGATGTCCCGCCGCATGCGGAGGCTCGTGCCTCGAATCTGTCATGCCGGGAGTTTTGCAAAACACTCTGTCTTTATCAAGACACAGTGTCTACAACTCGGTCGCCTTGTACAGTTGGCGTGTGCCCAGGCTGTGGAACGAGACGATCGAGGCGCACCGCCGCGACGTGCGGGACGCGATCCTGGAGACGACCATGAAGCTGGTCGCCGAGGAGGGCCTGCGGTCGGCGACGATGTCGCGCATCGCCGAGGAGACCGGCATCGGGCGCGCGACCCTGTACAAGTACTTCCCCGACGTCGACGCGATCCTGGTCGCCTGGCACGGCCGCCACGTCACCGCACACCTCGAACAGCTGGCCGCCATTCGCGAACAGACCACCGACCCCGGCGCCCGGCTTGACGCCGTGCTGGCGGCCTACGCACGGATCGTGCACGGGATGTCCCGGCACGGGTTCGGCGCCGAGTTCAGCGCACTCGTCCACCGCGACGAGCAGGTGGCCGAGCCACGGCGACAGCTGCACGGCCTCGTCCGCGACGTGCTCGCGGAGGCCGCCACCACCGGCCACGTACGCGACGACACCGCACCCGACGAACTCGCCACCTACTGTCTGCACGCCCTCGCCGCGGCCGCCGACCTGCCGACCCACGCCGCGGTCGAGCGGCTTGTCGCGCTCACCGTCACCGGGCTGCGGCCGACGGCGTGATTCTGCCGGGTCAGCTCTGTTCGCCCGGCGCGCAGGCGTCGGTTGTGCACGCTCTGCGGCGCCAGCGCACGAACACGGCCACACCCAGTGCGCCCACGGCGGCGACCGCGAGCACCGGCTGGATCGGCGCCCACACCCCGAGGGCACCGGACACCCCGAGCAGTCCGATGACGACCTTGTTGCACACCGGGCAGCCGACGGCGAGCGTCGACAGCAACGACGTGCCGAACACGCCGGCTCGCCCTCGTTCATCGGTACCGGACCGCACGATCGCGAACCACAGGCCGGTGAGGACCGCGGTGAGTACGAGCACCGGGTACTCCCACCAGCGCACCGGCGTCATCCTGGTGAACCACGCCGTGTCGATGACGTCGGTCGGGACACCCACGACCAACGCGCTCAGCACCGCCGCCGCCAGCCCGCGCCCCCATCGCCACGTCGGGACAGATTCCGCCCGCGAGTCGACCACGACGTCGTCCGGTTGCGTGATCGAGTCCGCGCGCGTCATGCCGTCTCCCTGCTCATGAGGCCGAGGCCATCGAGACCTACTATCGAACATAGTAACTATCGCCCGGGCGAACGGCGACGCCGGACCGCGGCTCCCGCCCATCCGGTGAGACCCGCGCCGACCACGAGCAGCGCGGTACCGGCGAGGAACTCGCCGAGGGACCGCCCTCCGGCACCGGCAGGCAGGTAGACAGAGCGGCGAGCGGTGAAGGTGCCCGACTCGTTCTGCCGCACCGGCAGCCACACCTCCGCCGTCGTACCACCGGCGCGAAGTTCCGCGTAGACGAACCACAACCCGGACGAGGGCAGGTCGATGGCGCCGTCGAAAGCGGACCGGCCCGCCAACGGTGCGACGACGACCCGGCCCGCACGCCGTGCCACCAGCGCCCCCGGGGCCCATTCGCGCCCCTGGGCGTCGTTCACGTCGTCGACACGCACGGACACCCCACCCGCGCCGTCTCCGGACACGGTGAACCGTGCGGTCGCCAGTTCCTCACCCTGTCCCGGGTCGTGCGCCCGAGCAGGCGGCGCCGGCCAAGACGCCGCCAGGAACAACGCCAGGACGACAGCGCCGGACACGAGGCGGCCGTTCATCACCGCGATCAGGACCACGGCCAGCACCGGGGCGACGATCGCGGCAGCCACCAAGGTGGGCCCGGTCGCCACCGCGCTGATCCCGGTGGCGGACGCCACCACCTGGAGCACGACGATCGCGAGACCGGCCAGAGGCCAGCGAGCACGGCCCCATTTCGCAGGGGCCTCCAGCAGGAGCAGGCCGAGCAACGCGATCGGGACGTCGGGCGTGACCCACCCCCCGATCATGAAGCCCACGAAGATGCCAAGCCGGAACACGAGGTAGCCGAGCACGGTCCAGGCCACGACGACCGAGTCGGCCACGAGCGTGCGGACGACCCGCGCCACCCCGAGGGCGACAGCGAGGAGCACCGGCAGGTACAGCGCCTCGGTGAACTGTGGGACGTCGGTCTCGTACTCGAGGACGACCACCTCCGCCGCTCCCAGCAGGAGCACGGCCAGCGCGGTGCGTGCGGGACGGGAAGCGGCGGCCCCGAGCAGGACCGCCACGACGAGTACGGCGGTGCCGATGACCGACAGCAGGTGCGGTGGCGACCACAACACGGAGTCGCGGCCGAACGCGGCGTGCCAGGCCGCGTCCGCTGGCGCGGCGCCCGCAGTGACCACTCCAGCCGCCACGGCGAGCGCGAGGCCTGGCGTCGCGAACACCGACCGGACCGAACGGGTCCGCCACAGCGTCGTCAGCAGCCACACGGCCAGCACGACACCGACAAGCCCCACGGACACGTAGAGGAGAAGGTGTGGCGGGATCAGAGCGCTGTCGCGGCCGATCTCCGTGTGCCAGCCGTCGTCCCAGTACGTGGCAACCAATCCGAGGGCTCCCGCGCCGACGATCGTCCACACCGCACCCGGCGGCACAGCGCAATCCGCTCTGGTCACGACTTGACCAGCCGCGCGACCACGTTGCTCATCTCGCGCACCTTGGCGTCCATCGTGTCCACACCTGAGGCGACCGCCTCGGCCACGCATTCCTTGAGGTGCTGACCGATCAGGCCGACCGCCACTACCTCCAGAGCACTCACGACCGACGAGATCTGCGTGAGCACGTCGACACAGTCGGCGTCCTCGTCGACCATCCGTTGAATCCCGCGCACCTGCCCTTCGGCACGGCGCAGCCGATGCAGGAGACCCCGCTTGTCGCTGACATCGCCTCGCATGCCGTCCTCCACTGTGGCCGGACCGACGAGGGCCGGGGCAAAGGTATTACGGAAGATCGTACTATCAGCAATAGTAGACAATTCGACGCCGTTACCCTACTGTGACCGCGGTCCAAGCCCGTTCCCCACAACAGGAGTTGCAGCAGTCGTGAGACCGCGTGCCCGTCGTGCCACCGCCAGGACCGCAGTCGCCGCCGTGGCCCTGCTCGTCACCCTTCCCCATGTCGCGGCCACCGCACAGCCCGCCGACGACGCGACGGACCCCATGGAGCGTTACGAGCAACTCGGCGCCAAGGCCGCACAGACCGAGGAGGACCTCTCCGAAGCACAGGACGCCCTCGCCGCCAAGAAGCGAGATCGAGACGCGGCCAAGGCCGCTCTCGACAAGGCGACGAAGACGCTGAACGAGGCAGTACAGGCCGAGAACACGTTCCGCGGCGAGACTGACACGCTGACCACCAGCATGTACCAGAACGGTCCCCTCGCGAGCTGGTCAGCCGTGTTCACCAGCGGCTCGACGGACGAGTTCCTCGACAAGATGTCGGCCATCGAGGTGCTGTCCGCGGACCACGCGGACACCCTCGCCCGGCTCTCCGCCATACGCACCAAGGCCGACAAGGCGCGTGCGGCGGCCGCAGAGGCCCAGAAGCGGGCACAGGACGCGACAACCGCGGCCGAGAACGCCGTCAACACGCTCAAGAAGAAGCAGGCCGACCTGGACGATCAGATCGAGCAGGTGCGCGAGGCCCTGGGCGAGCTGAGCCCTGAGGACCGCGACCGTCTCGGCACGGTCCAGGACAACGGCATCTACCTCGGCCCGCCCGGCGCGGCCAACGACGCACTGCAGGCCGCGTTGAGCAAGCGCGGCTCGGAGTACGAGTGGGGCGCCACCGGGCCCTACGAGTTCGACTGCTCCGGCCTGACCTCGTGGGCGTACAAGCAGGCCGGCATCACCATCCCCCGCACCAGCCGCCAGCAGTGGACAGCGGGCAAGGCGGTGTCGCTCGACGCGCTCGTGCCCGGCGACCTGCTGTTCTACGACGACGGCACCGGCAACCCCGGCGCGATCCACCACGTCGGCATGTATGTCGGCGACGGCCGCATGGTCGACGCACCGACCGAGGGCCAGCTCGTCGACGTCCGCTCGATGGAAGGCGACGGCCACCTGATCGGCGCCCGCCGGATCGTCGGCTGACGGCAGCTCGTTACGCAGGGTGCACCACATCGCGGTTCACCCTGCGTAACATGACCTCCCGACGAGGAGGTGCCATGCGTGGTCTCGGCGAGCTGGAAGCCGCGGTGATGAACGTGCTCTGGGACAACGCCGAACCCATGAAGGTCCGCGCCGTCCTCGAACGGCTCGACACCGGCAAGCAACTCGCGTACACCACCGTGATGACCGTGCTGGACAAGCTGCACCGCAAGCAGTGGGTACAACGCGAACTGCACGGCAAGGCCTACTCGTACGAAGCGGCCTTCAGCCGTGAAGAGGCCTCGGCACGGGCGCTGCGGGAGGTCCTCGACTCCTCGGCCGATCCCGGCGCCGTGCTGGCGCACTTCATCGCGTCCGTGTCCAACGAGGAGACCGAGCTCCTGCGGAACGAACTGCGCAAGAAGCGAATCCGGCGACGCTGACGCTCCGGCCGCCGGGTGGCGCGCCTGAAGGTCGCCGCCACCGCCCCGACCGCGAGTACGACGAGGCCCCATTCCGGAAGGACCCCGAGCCTGGTCGCCAGGGTGCGATCCGATCGCAACGGAACGCTGTCGACCAGCGTTTCCGCCGTGAACTGGCCGGTCCGCGCGGTCACGGTGCCATCGGGGAGCACGATCGCGCTCACCCCACTGGTCGACGCGACCACCACGGCTCGCCCGTGCTCGACGGCGCGCACTCTGGCCATCGCCAGCTGCTGGTAGGTCATCTCGGTCCGGCCGAACCAGGCGTTGTTGGTCGGCACCACGAGCAACCGCGCGCCGGCCTGGGCGGCCTCGCCGAGCACGTCGTCGTAGGCGACCTCGTAGCAGATGGCGACGCCCATCCGGACGGAGCCGACGTCGAACAGGCCGGGCCGGTCACCCGGGACCATGTCGCTGTCCGGATCATCTGAGAACGGCGTCAGCGCGGCCGCGACGCTCCGCAGCGGGACGAACTCGCCGAAGGGCACGAGCCGCTGCTTCGCGTACTCGGCCGTCGCGCCCTGCCCGGGCATCCAGAGCACCATCCGGTTGCTCACACGCCCGTCGGGTGCCTCGGCGACCCCGCCGGCGAGCACCGGGACCCCGAGCGCTTCGGCGAGGTGATCGAGTTCCGGGTCCCGGCGATCCGCCTCGAACCTGGTCGACGACTCCGGGAACACCACCAGATCCGGTGGCGGCACCCTCCCCGCGCCGACGTCCGCGATCAGCTCACGTGCCTCCGCGACATGCCCGGCCCGGATCTCCGCGCTCCGGCCGCGGATCCGGATGCCGTCGTCGGGCGCGTTGCCCTGCACCACCGCAACAGTCAGTCGATCGGAGTCGGCACCAGCGTCGACGGTCGGCAGCATCGCGGCTCCCGCGGCCACTGGCAGCACGGCGAGCGCGAGAGCGGCCCGCCATCGTCCACTCCGCACCCTGGCGACTGCCACCGCGAGCGCACATCCCGTGAGCACCACGGCGAAGCACACGAGCACGGCACCACCGGCACCGGCCAACGGAAGGAAGACGCCTTCCGGCTGGGTGAACGCGATCCGCCCCCACGGGAACCCGCCGTAGGGCACGCGCGAGCGCACCGCCTCGACGGTCACGAACACGGCCGCCATCCACACGGAAGATGCAGGCAGGCGGCTCACGCGGGCCATCCCCGCGCCCGCCACCCCGAAGAACACGGCTTCGAGCACGGTCAGCCCCACCCAGGGCCAGATGCCGAACTCCGCGCCAAGGAAGTCGTCGAGCCACCCGAGCAGCGGCAGGAGGTACGCGACGCCGAACAGGAACCCGTGGCCGAACCCGGCCTTCCCCGAACGACCCCTGACCACCGCGGCGAACACGGCGAAGGACACGGGCACCAGCCACCACAGCTCACGCGGCGGCGATGCGACGTACAGGCCCGCACCAGCCACGAGCGTCAGAAGACACCGCACGGCGGCGCGGCCTCGTTCGGCACGCCGTGATGCGGGGTCGACGGTCATGTGGCGGTCCCCTCCGGCAACGTTCTACTATCGTGCATAGTAGCGATCGTCTGGAGCCGCTCGGTGCACTGCCCACATATCACCACGTCCGCGTGCTACCTGCTCGGTGCCCTGTCCAACGGGGAACGCCAGGAGTTCTACCGCCATGCGGCCGACTGCGCCGAGTGCCGACAGGGAATCGACGATCTGCTCCCGGTCGTGCTGGTCCTGTGGCGGACACGTGCACTCCTCGGCGGACCGGACGAGGACGACCACTGGCCGACGTGAGCCCTGTTTACCGCCTCGGCACCCGGGTACGCCGCTCTACTAGCTGTGATGTCCGGGGAGGTTGGTCAGCCGGGTGATGGGTGGTTGGCCTCCGAGGGCGGAGTGTGCTCGGTGGTGATTGTAGAAGTGGATCCAGTCGGGCAGGGCTTGTCGGCGTTCGTGTTCTGATTGGTAGTGGCGGGTGTAGGCCCAGCCGTCGGCCAGGGTGCGGTGGAAGCGTTCGATCTTGCCGTTGGTTTGCGGCCGGTAGGGCCGGGTTCGTTTTGGTGTGATGCCCAGGTCGGTGCAGGTGTCCTGCCAGGTGTGGGAGCGGTAGCAGGAGCCGTTGTCGGAGAGCACGCGTTCGACGGTGACTCCGTGGTGGGCGAACCATGTGACCGCTCGTTTGAGCACGCCCGTCGCGGTGACCGCGGTTTCGTCGGTGTGGATCTCGGCGTAGGCGACGGGGGAGTGGTCGTCGATCACGGTATGCACGAACGCGGTGCCGGTGCGGGGGTTTCGGTCTGTGCCTCGGGACAGTCCTGGGGTGGCGCGTCTGTTGCGGGCGCCTTGGCGGCGGCCGACGTAGCGGTGGCCACCGCCGTCGGGGATGTTGCCGAACTTGGTGACGTCGACATGCAGAAGCGAGCCCGGGTGAGGGTGTTCGTAGCGGCGTAAGGGTTCGCCGGTGACCCGGTCGAGGTGGGTGAGCCGGTTGATCCGGCAGCGGACCAGCACCGCGTGCACCGTCGAGGCCGGGATGCCCAGCCGGCCGGCGATCTGGACCGGCCCCAGCCGCTGCCGCCACCGCAACGCCACGATCCGCCGCACCACCGGCTCGGCGGTCTTGGTCGGGCTGTGATGCGGGCGCGAGCTGCGGTCGGCCATTCCCGCGATGCCTTCGTCGCGGTAGCGGTCAGCCCATTTCCGGGCGGTCTTCTCCGCGACCATGAACATCTTCGCCGCCTCAGCAGGCGGCCAGTCCTCCTCGACGACCAGACGAGCAAGACGCAGCCGGGCACGCGGGGTCAACGCAGCATTAGGGTGGGACACGAAGGCCTCCGGACATGTGAAGCGGTTCCTAGACAGCTCCACTTCACAACCAGAGGCCTTCACCTGTCAGCACGACAGACCAACATCACCCCAAACCAGAACAACGTCCCTGGACATCACAACTAGCCCGCCTAGTAGAACGATCGACGACCGGAGGGATCATGAGCCAGACCGCACAGATGCTCGAGACCTACCCCGCTGACCTCGGCGGAGTCGACCGAGAGGCACTCGCCCGCTGCATCGACGAGTGCTTCACGTGCGCCCAAGCCTGCACGGCCTGCGCGGACGCCTGCCTGAGCGAGAAGAGCGTCGCCGACCTGACCAAGTGCATCCGCTCGAACCTCGACTGCGCTGACATCTGCGATACGACCGGGCGGGTGTTGTCGCGGCACACCGGTTACGACGCCACCCTCACCCGCGCCACGCTCGAGGCGTGCGCCACGGCGTGCAAGGCCTGCGGCGACGAGTGCGAACGCCACGCCGGCCACCACGACCACTGCCGGGTCTGCGCGGAGTCCTGCCACCGCTGCGAGCAGGCGTGCCGCGAACTCCTGTCCACGCTCGGCTGAACCCAACCGTGAGCCGCCGATCGGAGCACCGTGGCCGGTACCTGGCCGTCGTGTACGCAGGTGCAACTATGCTGCATAGTAAGAACGGCGACCGAGGAGACCCCTGTGGCGCGACACCACCATGTCCGGCGGCTCGTCCCGCTCGTGGTCACCGGCCTGTTGCTGGCTGCGTGCGGTCAGCAACAGGCCGGTGAGACGCCCGCGGCCGCCGGGGAGGTGACAGAACTCGCCCACGTGCACGGGCTCGGAGTCGATCCCGCCGACGGCGCTCTCTATGCGGCCAGCCACCACGGCGTGTTCCGCGTTTCCGACGGCGGGGAACCGGTCAAAGTATCCGAGACGCAGGACACCATGGGATTCACCGTCGTGGGTCCCGGTCATTTCCTGGGAAGCGGGCACCCGAGTCCGGACGACACCGACCGGCCGCCGCACCTCGGTCTCATCGAGAGCACCGACACCGGCCGCACCTGGCGTACGCTCTCCCTCTCCGGTGAGGTCGACTTCCACGCCCTGGAGGCGAAGCACGGCCAAGTGTACGGCTTCGACAGCCAGACCCAGCAGGTCATGGTCAGCACGGATCGAAAGACATGGGACCGGCGCGCACGGCTGTCCCTTGCGGACTTCGCCGTCGACCCCGCCGACCCCGACACGCTCCTCGCCACCACCGAGCAGGGGCTGGCGCGCAGCACGGACGGCGGGCGCACCTTCACCCCCGTGCCGAACGCACCGACACTCCTGCTCGTCGACTGGCCGGCCGAGTCGACGTTGGTTGCCGTCTCACCGGACGGCACCGTCCAACGCAGCTCCGACTCCGGGGCTACGTGGACCAGCGCAGGCTCGGCGCCCGGGGCGCCGGAAGCGCTCGCGACCAGGGGACCGTCGGAGATCTACGTCGCGACCGACGGCGGCATCCACCGGTCGGCCGACGGAGGCGCGTCCTTCACTTCTGTCGACGGCTGACGCCAATGGTCTGAACAAGTACGGTGGAATCATGATCAGCCCCAAGGTGGTCACCACGCGCTGGCTTCTGCTGTGCGTGCTGACCTTCGGGTTGATCGGGATGCACCACCTCGGCTGGATGTCACAGCCCTGCGGCGCACCGGCCGAGCCCATGTCCAGCATGTCCGTTCAGATGCCGGACGACGTGATGTCGGCCGTGTCACCATCAGCCGACCAGCAGGCCCCCACCACTGGCCGTCGAACACACCACGGCGTTGACGACCTACTGCATCTCTGCCTCGCCGTGCTCGTCGCGGGCCTGGCGCTCATCGGACTGTGGGGCCATGCGCGCAGGTCGGCCAGAAACCCGGACGACGAACGACTGCCGCAGGTCGCGCCGCGGCGGCGGCCACCGCATCCACCTCCCGTCCCGGCATCACCTCTGACCGTACTGGGCGTGCTCCGGCTGTGATCGGTCCCGCGGCGGCGTTCGGCTCTTCCGAGCACGAATGCCGCTTTCGCCTGCCCTGATCCCCGCAGCGAAGGACATCGAGGTCGACATGGTCAGTCACGATCTACACGAGCAACTCCCCCGGGAATGGCAGGAAGCACTCGCCGGCACCACGAAGAGGATCATCATCGTTGGCGGTGGTATCGCGGGCTTGCGCACTGCGGAAGCACTCCGGGAACGAGGTTTTTCGGGCCCCCTGTTAGGCATCACAGCCGAGCCGCTACCGCCGTACGACCGGTCGCAACTGTCCACAGTGGCGCTGAGCGATCCCGATTGGCACGGCGTGTCGACTCCGTCGTCCGTCAAGGGGTTCTGGTGGTTCCTCGGTCACAAGGCGGTGGGCCTGGACCTGGCCACGAGGCAGGTCCAGGTCGACGACGGCCGCCGCATCGACTACGACGGCCTGGTCATCGCCACCGGCCGACGCGCCAGAACACTCAAGTCGGCGCCGCAGGCCCTCCAGTTGCGCACCATGGCGGACGCGGAGCGACTGCGGTCGGTACTCCACTCCGGACCGCGGCACCTCGTGGTCGTCGGCGGTGGGCTGACCGGGATGGAGGTCGCGTCCGTCGCCGCCACGCTCGGGTGGGAGGTCACGGTCGCCGACCGTCGGCCCCACCCGCTCACGGAGAGCCTCGGTTCCACCGTGGCCGAATGGGTGTGGCGCAGGCATCGGGACCACGGCGTCCGCCTGCGGTTCGGAGAGCGGGTCGTCGCGGTCCATCCAGGTGACCGGCAGCGCGTGGAGTTCGCGGACGGCACGACGATCGACGCTGACGTGGTCCTGGCCTGCGTCGGTACCGTTCCCAACACCGAGTGGCTGGCAGGTTCGGGCCTCGACGTCAGTGGCGTCGTCCGGACCGACGACCAGCAGCAGGTGCTCACCAGCACCGGTCAGCCCGCGGAGGGCGTGGTCGCGGTCGGTGATGTGATCTCGCACCAGGTGGCGCTCTCCGACGGCCAGAGGTTCGAGTGGAGCCATTGGGACCTCACCGTCAGCGACGCGCAGCGTGCGGCTGCGACGCTGCTCGGGCAGGGCCTTTCGGCCGTGGCCGCACGGAGCTTCGCGACCCGGCTCTACACGCACGAGGTACACGTCGTCGGCCTTCCGTACGGCACCGAGTCCGTCGTCGAGAGTGATCATCCCGGCTTCCTCGTGCGGTACCACGACAACGGAACCCTCATCGGTGCTGTCGCGGTCGATCAGCCGGATCGCGTGTCCGATCTACTACAGGAAGTCACCCCACAGCGCTGATCGAGCCGGAGTGATGGGGGACCAACGATGCCCAGTCGTACGTAGTGCGATAGTTGGCGACCGATGCGCCCGGTACGCCGCGGCGAATCACGCTATATACCCATAGGGGGTAGATGTATATTCAACCGGGTCGCGGACGCGGCACCGGGGCCATAACATCTGCCCAGGTAGAAGGAGGCGAGCGTGACATCCAGCGTGGTGGTGTTGCTCGTCGCCGTCATCGTCGTCGTGGGTGGTCTGTACGGGCTCGCGACGCTGGTCCGGCTCGGGCGGACCCTCACCGACGTGCGTCCGTTCCTGTCCGGGCACGAGCCGACCGAGCACGCGGTCTCCCGCTACCACGTTCGCTGGTACACGCTCACGATGATCTTCCTGGCGTTCGACATGGAGATGGTGTTCATGTACCCGTGGACGCTCGTCGTCGCCGAGGAAGGGGTGACGGCGGTCGTGGAGATGTTCGTCTTCCTGGGCATCCTCTTCGCGGGCGTCACCTACGCGTGGCGGGAGGGTGCGCTGCGGTGGACGTGACCTCGTGGCTCCTCCGTCGTACCGCTCCCCGTGTGTTGCTGCTCACCGCGCCGGGCGGGACTGAGGCTCGGCTTGCCGTCGAGCGGCTCATCCGGGAACGGGGGTGGCGCTTGGCGATGAGCCCTGGCGAGGCGAACACGGTGATCGTCGCGGGTACCGATCACCGGTTCGAGGAACACATTCGGCGGGTCTGGGACACGGTGCCCGCCCCTCGGGTGCGGGTGGACGTCGCGACCGCGACGCACGCCGAGCACGAGCTGGACGCGGTGCTCGGCATGCTCCACGACACCGAACGGCAACGCGCGGAAGCCGCACGTGCCGCTTCCCCGGAAGGGATGGCCCACGAGGACCACGAGCCCCAGGCAAGCCACGAGCAGCACAGCGAGCACGGAACCCACGAAGGCCACGGAACGCACGAAGCCCACGAGGGTCACGAAGATCACGCCGACCACGCGTCTCATGGCGACCATGGCGGACACAGCGACCACACATCCCATGGCGGGCACCAGTCTCACGGCGGGCATGACGACCACGGCGGACATGGCAGCGCCCATGAGATGAGTCACCAGCACGGTGGTTCCGGCCACATGGGCCACGGTGGACACGACCATCACATGGCGGGCATGGAGATGCCCGGTGGCGTGGCGATGGCCGATCGCGCGGAGGACCGGGACGGGCTCACCCTCGACCAGCTGCACGTGCCGCTCGGCCCGGCGCTCCCGCTCTGGCCCGCCGGGCTCATCGTCCACACACGACTCCAGGGCGACGTGATCCAGCAGGCGTCCGTCGAACTGCTCGCCGCACACCACGACACGTTCTGGTCCCACCACCCGGTGGCCCGCCGCCTGGACTCGTGCTACCGGCTCCTCGCCCTGGCTGGCTGGGAGGACGCGGCCACCACCGCTCAGCGGCTGCGGGACGAGGTACTCGCGGGGCACTCCCCCGACGTGCGCCGCTGGGCTGCGCGTGTCCGTCGCTCGCGAACGTTGCGCTGGCTGTTGTCCGGCGTCGGCGTGACCTCGGCGGGCGACGACGCGCTCGACCGCCTCCACCGGTGGCTCGACACGACGACGGAGCAGCCGGGGACACAGTGGACGGTCGATGCCCTGCCTGCCCTGCTCGAAGGAGCCGAGCTGGCGACCGCCCGGTTGATCGTCGCCAGTCTCGACCTCGAACTCCACGCCGTCCATGAGGTGCACCGTGGTTGAGGTCACGCCGTGGTGGGGCGGGCTCCTGCTGCTCGCGCTCCTGGCACTCTTCGCGCTGGGCGGGGCGTCCTTCGACGCGGTCCTCGCGGGCCGGGCGGCGGGCCGACGCGCGCTTCCGTCAGCGATCGAACCCTTGCGGTCGACGGCAGGGCTCCTGGTGCAGCAGCGACGACGGCCGCTGGCCGCCGACTCGCTGTTGTGGCGCGGCGCCGGTGTCGCGCTGCTGTTCGCGGCGGTCATGGCGTCCCTGGCCACCCCGCTGGGCACCTGGGCGGTCACCGACATGCCGGTCGGCGTCGTGTGGTTCAACGCGATGGAGATCGTCGCGTGGGCCGCGGTGTGGCTCGCCGGGTGGGGACCGAACTCGGCGTTCTCCCTGGTGGGCGGCTACCGCTTCGTCGCCCAGGGCCTCGCCTACGAGCTGCCGCACATGTTCGTGCTGACGACCGCCGCCCTCGGCGCCGGGTCGCTGCGCGTCCGCGATGTCGTCGCCGCGCAGCAGGACGTGTGGTTCGTGGTGTGGATGCCGGTCGCCTTCGTCGTCTACCTGGTGTCGGTGCCGGCCATGGCGTTCTTCCGGCCGTTCGACCACGCGACCGGCGCGGACCTCGCCGGTGGCGCCCGTGCCGAGCTGTCCGGTGTGGACCGGTTGGTGTTCGTCGCCGGGCAGTGGCTGCTGCTGGTGTCCGGGGCCGCGATGGCCGTGCCGCTGTTCCTCGGCGGCGGGAGCGGGCCGCTGCTGCCGGGCTGGCTGTGGTCGCTCGTGAAGACGGCGGCCGTGCTCGGTGTGCTGGTGTGGGCAGGGCGACGGCTGCCGACGATCCGGATGGAGCGGTTCACCGAGATCGCCTGGCTGGTCCTCATCCCCGCCACCCTGCTGCAGGCACTGTTCGTGTCCATTGTGGTCATCCAGGAGGGATAGCGATGTGGCGTGAGGTCCTGTTCTGGGTGTGTGCCGCGGGCTCCGTCGCGACCGGTGTCGCGGTGTTCCGGGTGGACTCGATGGCGCGGGCGACCTTCGCGCTGCTGGCCTCGTTCCTCTTCGCGGCGGGCACCGTACTGCTGGTGGAGCTGACCTACCTCGGCGTGCTCGTCATCCTCATGATGGTCATGGAGATGGTGATCATGGTCGTGTTCATGCTGATGTACATGATGAACCCGGCCGGTCTCATGCCGATGTCCATGGTGCACAACAAGAAGGGCTCGCTGGTCATCGCGACCGGCACGTTCGTCGTGCTGGGCGCGGGCGCCTACCTGATCGACTGGCCGGCCTCGGACGCCCCACGTCCGGCCGACCCGACCATGGCGCTCGGCGAGGCACTCATGGGACCGAAGATGCTGACGATGATCGTCCTGGGCCTGGCCCTGTTCGCCACGATCATCGCCACCGTCGTGCTGGCCACGAACCGGGGCCGGTACGACCGGTACGGCGACCGCCTCGACCGCGAGCGTCCCGACGACCCCGTGCGAGGTGGGCTGTGAGTCTGTCCGACTACCTGCTGCTGGCCGCCGGGCTGTTCAGCGTCGGCCTCTACGGCGCGCTGTCCCAGCAGTCCATCGTGATGATCATGATGGGCCTGGAGCTGATGGTCAACGGGATCATCGTCGGCGGTGCCGCGTTCTGGTACTTCACCGCACCCGACCGACCCGACGGACAGGTCGTCATCGTCCTCGCGATCACCGCCATGGCGATCGAGATGGCCGCGGGCTTCGCGGTCACCACCGCCGTGTTCCGGGCTCGGGACGTCGACATGACCGACATGGCCGCGGACCTGAAGGACTGATCGGCCGTGTCGCTCTGGTTCCTGGTCGCGCTGCCGCTCGTCGTGGGCGGTGCCTTGCTGGTCGGCGGTCGTCGCGCCGACCGGTTCGCCGCGGTGACCGCGACGGCCACCGCCGCCGCCACGGTCGTCCTCGCGGTGCTCACGGCGGTGCAACGACCCGCCGTCTCCGCCACCTACCTGGACGGCATCGCGTTCGCCCTGCGAGTCGACGGCCTGTCCGCGGTGATGGTGGTCGTCGTCGCGGTCGTCCTCCTGGCGGTGCTCGTGTTCGCGGCGGGCGAGTTCGACGACCGCGAGGCCCGTGCCCGGTTCTTCGGTCTCATGCTGCTGTTCTCCGGCGCGATGCTGGTCACCGTTACCGCGACCACGCTGCTGGCGTTGCTCATGGCCTGGGAGGTCATGGGAGCGGCGTCCTATGCGCTGATCGGTTACTGGTGGCGCGAGCCGAGGCGCGCGACGTCCGGCACCATCGCGTTCCTGACCACCCGCGGCGGGGACCTCGGCCTGTACCTGGCCGCGGGTGCCGCGCTGGCGGGCGGGCTCGGCGGTCTGGAACTGGCCGGGCTGAGCGGGTTGCCCGACGGGTGGCGCGACGTTGTCAGCGCGAGCCTGGTGGTCGCGGCGTTCGGCAAGTCGGCACAGCTGCCGTTCAGCTTCTGGCTCTCCCGTGCCATGGACGGTCCCAGCCCGGTGTCCGCGTTGCTGCACTCGGCGACCATGGTCGCGGCGGGCGCCTACCTGCTGGTGCGGCTCGAGCCGCTCCTCGCCGCCACGCCGTGGGCCGCGACCGTCGTCGCGTGGGGTGGTGCGCTGACCGCGCTCCTGCTCGGCGCGGTGGCCGTCGCCCAGACCGACCTCAAGCAGCTGCTCGCGGCATCCACGTGTGCCCAAGTCGGATTCATGGTGCTCGCTGCGGGGGCGGGCGGTGCAGCTGCTGGGGCCGGGCATCTGGTGACGCACGCGGTCACCAAGAGCCTGCTCTTCCTGTGCGCGGGGGCGTGGCTGACGGCGATCGGCAGCAAGCAGCTCCCGGTCCTGCGGGGTGCGGCGCGCCGGTTCCCGGTCGTCGGGGTCGCGTTCACCGTGGGGGCGGCTGCGCTGGCAGGTGTCCCGCCGCTGTCCCTGTGGGTCACCAAAGACCACGTGCTCGCCAACGCACTGCACGACTCGGCCCCGCTGTACCTCGTCGGTCTGGCGGCCGCGGTGCTCAGCGCCGCCTACGCGACCCGCGCGGTCGTGCTGGTGTGGTCGCCGTCCATTCCGGACGCTGTGCCGGAGGAACAGGGCACCGGCACGGTGAACCTGTGGCAGCGCGTGCCACTCCCGGTTCTCGCGGTCGGTGCCGTCGCGCTCGGCGTCGTGGTCGTCCCCTCGGTGTGGGGCGGGTTCGCGGACGTCGTGCTCGACGGCTCCGACGTGGCCCCGGCCTGGTGGGAGCTGGTGCTGTCCGGGGCGCTCGCGCTGCTCGCGGCGGGCACGACGGCGGTCGTGACGCGGCGCCGGGGCGACCTGCGCGTCGGGGAAGGTCTGCAGGCATGGTTCGGGCTGGAGCGCCTTGCCCGCGCGCTGGTCTACCGGCCGATGCTCGCGGGCGCCGACCGGCTGGCCCGGTTCGACGACCGTGCCGTGGCCGGAAGCGTCCAGGCCACCGCCGCCGTCGGCGCCGCGTTCGCCCGTGTGGTCGACGCGCGTGCCGAGTGGTCCGTCGACCGGGCCGTGCGCGCGGTGGCCGACGGGTTCCGCGCTCTGGGCAGGCTGGCGCGACGCCCGCAGACCGGCCAGCTGCACCACTACTACGCACAGGCGGTCGTCGCGCTCGCGGCGCTGGCCGTCCTGTTGCTCCTGATCGGACGAAGGTGAGGTGAGCGTGCTCAGCATCGTCGTCTTCCTGCCCCTCGTGGCGGCCGCGGCCCTGCTGGCCGTGCCGCGTGTCAGTGACGCGGTCGTGCGCTGGACGTGGATCGCGGTGAGCGCGGTCGATCTCGGGCTCGTGGTTGTGCTCTGGCTGGGCTACGAGTCCGGTCCCGGGTACGCCTACGAGGTGAACCGGCGCTGGATCCCCAGCGTCAGCTCTGGCTACCACATCGGCGTCGATGGCCTGAGCCTGCCGCTGGTCGCGCTGACCGCCGTGCTGTTCCTCGCCTGCGCGATCTACTCGTTCCGGCAGACCGACCGGCTCCGGTCGTTCGCGGCGCTGTTCCTGTTCCTGGAGACAGTGTGCCTCGGCGTGTTCGTGTCGCTGGACCTGATCCTGTTCTTCGTGTTCTTCGACCTGTCGATCGTCGGCATGTACTTCGTCATCGCCGGGTGGGGGCACCGCAACGCGGCGAAGGCGGCGCTGCAGTTCTTCCTGTACACGTTCGTCGGGTCGCTCGCGCTGTTGCTCGGGTTCATCGGCCTGTACCTCGCCGCGGAGCCGCACACGTTCGACATCGTCCTGCTCGCCGAGCAGAACCCCCTGGCAGGCCGGGGAACCATCGCCGCGCTCGTGTTGCTGGCGCTCGTGGTCGGGCTCGCGATCAAGACGCCGACCGTGCCGTTCCACACCTGGCTGCCACCGGCACACACCGAGGCTCCGGCCGCGGGATCGGCGATCCTCGCCGGGGTCCTGCTGAAGCTCGGCACCTACGGGTTCGTGCGGATCGCGATGCCGATGCTCCCGGAGACCTGGCGTTCCTGGGGTGTGGCGATCGTGGTCGTCGGGGTGGTCAGCGTGCTGTACGGCGCGCTGGTCGCGTTGGCGCAGAAGGATTTCAAGCGGATGATCGCGTACACGTCGGTCAACCACATGGGCTACGTCATCCTCGCCGTGGGCGCCGCCGGGCTGCTGTCCACATCGGACGAGCAGGCGCACGACCTCGCGGTCACCGGCGCGGTCACGCAGATGGTCAGCCACGGCCTCATCACCGGCGCGTTGTTCCTGCTCGCCGGTGTGCTGTACGAGCGCGGCGGCACGTACGACCTCGACTCCTACGGCGGGCTCGCGGGCACGGCACCCCGGTTCGCCGGTCTCACGGCCATCGCCGCGTTCGCCTCGCTTGGCCTGCCCGGGTTCTCCGGGTTCATCGCCGAGTTCCAGATCTTCACCGGCGCCCTGCCCGGCGCACCTGTCGCGACCGCGTTGGCGTTCCTCGGGATCCTCGTCACCGCCGCGCTGTTCCTCCGCGCCTACCAACGGGTGTTCCTGGGACCGGCCAACAGCCGTCTTCCGCGGAGCGACCCCCAGACCCCCGGTCCCGGTGTCGCCGACCTCACCGCGACCGAGACGCTCTCGATCGCGCCGCTGATGGTGCTGACGATCGTGCTCGGCCTGTTCCCCCGGTTCCTGCTCGACCTCGTCGAACCCGCGGCGAACGTGCTCGGCACCTTGGTGAGCCGGTGAACAGGACAGCCTCGTGAACCCGGACATGACGGAGGACATGGCCGCGACGATGCTCGCGGACCTGGGCATGCTCATGCCCGAACTGCTGCTCGCGGGCACCGCCGTCCTCGGGCTCCTGCTCGGCTCGTTCCTGCCCCGCCACCGCCAGTGGCTGGTCCGCGCCCTCGCAGCGGCTGCGACCGTGGCCGCGCTGGTCTACACCGTCGTCGACTGGCCGCAGGAACCCGCGTCGGTGTTCTCGGGCACCTACGCGATCGACACCGCCACCGCCGCGACCCGGCTCGCCGTACTCGTGTCCGTGCTGCTCGTGCTGGCGATGGCCAGCCCGCAGATCGCCGGGCACGCACGCGAGACCGAGTTCGTGATCCTGTTGCTGCTCGGCGCGCTGGGTGCGGTACTGCTGGCCGGCGCCAACGATCTCCTGCTCATGGCCGCCGCTTACCTGCTGGCCAGCGTGCCGCTCTACGCCCTGGTCGCGTTCGCCAAGGACAGCCTCGGCACCGAGGCAAGCCTGAAGTACTACCTGCTCGGGGCGCTGCTCGGCACCGTCATGCTGTTCGGCGTCATGATCCTCGCCGGTGTTGGGACGGGCAGCGACTACACCACGCTCCACCACATGGCGGGCATGGCACCCGCCGTGGCCGCCGCGGTCGGTGTGGTCGCGGTGCTCGCCGGGCTGCTGTTCAAGGCAGGAGCCGTGCCGGGCCACTTCTGGGTCCCGGACGTCACCGAAGGCACGAGTCCCGCGGTCGGCGCCATCGTCACCACGATCCCCAAGATCGGCGCGGTCGTGGCGTTGTACCGGTTCGCCGCCGTCCCCGTCGCCTCCACCGGCCTCGACTGGCCCCTGCTGATCGCCGTGCTCGCGGCCGTGACGATGACACTCGGCAACCTCGGAGCGTTCTTCCAGACCAACGTGCGCCGCCTGCTCGCCTACTCCACGATCAGCCAGGTCGGCTACCTCCTGATGGCCGTTGCCGTGGCCGAGCAGGCCGACCTCGCGCTGTCCAGCCTGCTGCTCTACGTCGCGGCGTACGCGGTGACCAACCTCGGCGCGTTCGCCGTGGTCTGCGCCCTCCCCCAGGCCCACACCCTCGACGACTTCCGCGGCCTGCGCAGGCACCACCCCTGGCTCGCCGTCAGCCTGGCCGTCTGCCTGCTCGGGCTCGTCGGCACCCCGCCCACGGGCGTGTTCGCCGGGAAGCTCACGGTCTTCACGGCCACCGCCGACGCGGGCCTGTGGTGGCTGCTCGTCATCGCGGCGGTCAACACCGTCGCCAGCGTCTTCTACTACCTGCGATGGATCGTGCCCGCCATGCGCTCCGGTGACGACCTCCCCCACCCAGGCCGCACCGGCACCCTCACCGCCTACGTCGCGGCCGTGGTGTCCATCGTGGTCGGACTCGCGGCAGGGCCGGTCCTCGCCGCGATCGACGGCGGTCTTCTCCGTCCCTGACGCGTCGAACCCCTACGATGACGCCGAAACCAGGGAGGTGGCATGCACGGTCTTGGCGAACTGGAAGCCGCGGTGATGGACGTGCTGTGGCGCGAAGGCATCCCGCGCAAGGTGCGCGAGGTGCTCGAACGGCTCGACACCGGACGGCAGCTCGCCTACACGACGGTGATGACCGTGCTGGACAACCTGCATCGCAAGGAGTGGGTCGACCGGGAACTGGACGGGAAGGCCTACCTGTACAACGCGGTCATGACCCGCGAAGAGGCCGCGGCACGCGCACTGCGGCACATCCTCGACACGTCCGGGGACCCCCACGGCGTGCTGATGCACTTCGTGGCCTCGGTGTCCGACGAGGAGACCGACATCCTGCGCGGCGCGCTGCGCAAGAAGCGGCGCCGTTGATCGCAATACCCTACCCTGGTACCGAAAATCTACGAGGGGGCCTAGTAGCAACCGGGGCACAGCCGGTAACCTCCAACCTACGGTGCGCGATAGTAGACACGCGCCGTCTGCCAGGGGTTGGAGGAGTGCATGGTGGAGACGGCGACCCACACCTTCCACATCAAGAACATGCACTGCGACGACTGCGCAAGCCTGATCGACGACACCTTGCGCGCACTTCCCGGCGTGCACACCGCGCACGCGAAGTACAAGACCCGCGAAGTCCAGGTCCAGTTGGATCCTCGGCGGGCGAGCCCGGAATCCGTGACCGCGGCGATCGTCGAACTCGGCTTCCAACTCAAGCCGCCCAGCGAACCGAAAACCCGGCCGGCCGAGCCTGTCGAAGCGCAGGTATCGGACGCGGCATGGCAACTGCTGGAGCCTCTGCTGGGCGACGAGGCACGCACACGACGCCTGTTCGAAGGCATCGCCTACAAGCACCGGAACGGCGTGCCATGGCGTGAGGTACACCCGGCGTTCGGACCGTGGCAGACGCTCTACGCGCGCCTGGCTCGCTGGCGCTCGGACGGCACGTGGGCGAAGGTCGCCCAAGCCGCCCAGAACAGTGCGTTCGCCGACGAACTCGGATGGGTCGCATCCGTCGGCAGGTGAGGGTTCGCCCCTTCCTTTGACCAGCGGGCAGTTCCCGCCGAGTTCCCACCGTCGCGCTACAGTCGGTGATCGTGAGTAGTCGGTCAGTTCCGCAGCGCGACCATTGGCGTCTGCTGGGCATGTTGCTGCTCAGCCTGGTCGCGGCGCTGACCATTCACGGTGACCTGTGCGGCAGAGCGCACGAAGTCGCTCATCACCAGTCCCTCGACGGTCCGGCGGCCGACCAGCGCGACGACCACGGTCACCACGGCAGTTACCACTGCCGGGTCGATCACGAGTACTCGCCGAGCGCAGTGGTCGAGCGGCCCGGGCGGACACCACGGCACGCGCATGCCGACGCGGGCTGGCCGCACGTGGCGGCGTCCGCGTCGCACGCGTCGACAGCCGACATCGAACCAATGGTCCCGCCATTACAGCGAAGACCAGAACCGCGCTCCGGCCGCGACGTTCTCACCACTGTGTGCGTGTCCCGGACCTGACCGGCGTGCCGAGGTCCGCCCCTCCACGTCCGTCCACTTGCGCCCGTCGTGGTGCGCATGACTTTCGAGGACTCCACAGTGACTCGCATTCTCACGAACGACCACGCCCGGACACAACGACGAACCGTGCCCAAGCCTCGCCGCCATTCCGCCGCGAAGGCAGTCGGGAACACACCCTTGCTGTGGCTCGACGACCCGTTCCAGGACTCCGGCACCGGCTTCTGGGCGAAACTCGAGGGTTTCAACCCCGGTGGCATCAAGGACCGGCCCGCCCTGTACATGGTGGACAGGGCACGCGAACGTGGTGATCTCCCCGAGGGAGCCATGATCGTCGAGTCGACCAGCGGCACGCTCGGCCTCGGGCTGGTGCTCGCGGGTATCGAGCACGGGCACCCGGTCAGCCTGGTGACCGACCCGGGTATGGAACCCATCGTGCACCGGATGCTGCTCGCACACGGCGCCCGCGTTGACGTCGTGCACGAGCCGCACCCCACCGGCGGGTGGCAGCAGGCCCGCCGCGACCGTGTCGCCGAGTTGCTCGCCGCCAACCCGGGCGCGTGGTGCCCGGACCAGTACAACAACCCGGACAACGTGGCCGCGTACGCCGGGCTCGCCGAGGAGCTCGCCAACCAGATGGATCGCGTCGACATCCTCGTGTGCTCGGTCGGCACCGGCGGCCACTCCGCGGGCGTGTTCCGGGTCCTGTCCAGCCACTTCCCGCACCTGCGGATGGTCGGGGTCGACACGATCGGCTCGACGATCTTCGGTCAGCCGGCGAGTACGCGCCTCATGCGTGGCCTCGGCTCGAGCATCTACCCGCGCAACGTCGCCTACCACGCCTTCGACGAGGTCCACTGGGTCGCGCCCGCCGAGGCGGTGTGGACGTGCCGCAGGCTCGCCGCGACCCACCACGCCACCGGCGGATGGAGCGTCGGCGCGGTCGCACTCGTGGCCGCGTGGGTAGCCAGGACCCACGGACCGGACGTGCGGGTCGCCGCGATCTTCCCCGACGGCCCGCACCGGTACTTCGACACCGTCTACAACGACGAGTACTGCGCACGACACGACCTGCTGACCGCACCACCGCCCGCGGCACCGGACGTGATCGGCCATCCCGCCGAGCGGGTCGTCCGGCGGTGGACCCGGTGCCGGGTCGTCGTCGACCCTGCCCAGCGGACGGAGAGCAAGCCGTGAAGCGGCTCGTCACCCAGTACCGCGGGTTCGACCTGCCCAGCCGTCTGTTGATGCTCAACCAGCTGACCATCAACATCGGCTTCTACATGCTCATGCCCTACCTGGCCGCCTACCTCGCCGGGCCGCTCGGCCTGGCGGGGTGGGCCGTCGGCCTGGTGCTGGGCGTGCGGAACTTCTCCCAGCAGGGCATGTTCCTGGTCGGCGGGACGCTCGCCGACCGGCTCGGGTACAAGCCCCTGATCGTGGCGGGTTGCACCCTGCGCACAGCAGGGTTCGCACTGCTCGCGTTCGTCGACTCACTGCCCGCACTCGTGATCGCCTCGGCCGCCACCGGCTTCGCGGGCGCGTTGTTCAACCCGGCGGTCCGGGCCTACCTCGCAGCCGACGCCGGTGACCGCCGCGTCGAGGCGTTCGCGATGTTCAACGTCTTCTACCAGGCCGGGATCCTGCTGGGCCCGGTCCTGGGGCTCCTGCTCACAGCGGTCGACTTCCGGCTGACCTGCCTGGTGGCGGCGGGCGTCTTCGCCCTGCTCACGGTGTTGCAGATCCACGCACTCCCCCAGCACAAGGCGGCCACCGAGCCCGGTGCCCGGCCGTCGGTGCTGACCGAGTGGAAGTCAGTGGTGGCGAACCGCCCGTTCGTGCTGTTCGCGCTGGTGATGATCGGGTCCTACGTGCTGACGTTCCAGGTGTACCTGGCACTGCCATTGGAGGCCCGCCGGATCGCGGACGGCACCGCCGCCACGGCCCTCGTCACCGCCCTGTTCGTGGTCTCCGGCGCGCTGGCGATCGCCGGGCAACTGCGGATCACCGACTGGTTCCGAGCGCGGTGGACACACGCCCGCTGCATGGCGATCGGCATGTGCCTCAACACCGCCGCCTTCGGGGTGCCGCTGGTCGTCGCCCGCGGCGGCCCGTGGCTGATGGGCGGCGCGCTGCTCGTGTCGGCCGCACTGCTCGCGCTCGGCACCATCGCGATCTTCCCGTTCGAGATGGACACCATCGTGCGCCTGTCCGGCAACCACCTCGTCGCCACGCACTACGGGCTCTACAACACCGTGGTCGGCGTGGGGATCCTGCTCGGCAACCTGTTCACCGGCAGCGTGCTCGACCTCGGCCGTGCCGCGGGCCTGCCGGAGGCACCGTGGCTCGGGATGGCCGCCGTCGGCGCAGCCTGCGCGTTGGGGCTGCACCTGATGGACCGCGCCAAGCTCCTGACACGAGAACCGGTCGCCGCCTGACACACGAACGGGGCGGGATCCGTTGCCCGGATCCCGCCCCGTCGTCGCAGGTCATCCTTCGGTCTGCGCGACCAGCTCCTGCTTCTCCTCCGGCTTCACCGTCTCCTTCTTGTGGTGCTTGTGAGCACCGGTGTACTCGTCGAGGCGGAACAGCATCGCGGCGACCATCGCGGGCGTCATGAGCACGTGCCCGACGACCATCACCGCCGTGGTCGACGCCACGCCCGCGAAGTAGAACGGGTACATGATCAGGAACGGCACGTACATCGCGAGGCTCATCTCGATGATGGCGGGCCAGCCACAGCCCCGGATCCGCATCCACGCGGCCATGCCGATACTCATGTAGGTCGCCATCAGCAGCGTCCTGGGCACGAGGTCCTCGGTTACCGCCGTCCAGCTCATCTGCTCGAACAGCATCTCCGCGGGCATGCCGAGCGCGAACATGCCGACGAACATCGCGATCGTCATCTCCAGCAGGTGCTGGATGAAGTTCCAGGTGGGTCCCTTCACCACGATCTTCACGACGGTTACCTCCGGTTCTCTTGTCTGGCAACGAACCCCAGCGCCAGCGAATACCACCCGGGGGTATCTGCTTCGCCTGAACATACTGGTAGGGGGTATATGGTCGTCAAGGTGTACGAGTGGGAGTCATGTCTGGCGCGAGCGTGTTACCAGGGAAAACCAGACAAAGAACACCCGATTGGAGGAGCCCGGTCGTCGACCGGGCTCCTGGAGCGGACACAGACGAACTAGCTGGCCTTGGCAAGCGGTCGCGCGCCGTATGTGACCCGGACTATCCCGTCGTCGTGACGCTCCGTCGCCGCTGTCACGCCGAACACCGACGACAGCACCTCGGGCGTCAGCGCGTCGAGCACCGGCCCGGACGCCACGACCCTGCCCCGGTCCAGCACGACCAGCCGGTCGCAGCTGCGGGCGGCGAGGTCGAGGTCGTGGAGCACGGCCAGCGTGGTGACGCCGACCGTGTGGACCAGCTCGAGCAGCTCGAACCGGGCCCGGATGTCGAGGTGGTTGGTCGGCTCGTCGAGCACGAGCAGCTTCGGCTCCTGCGCGAGCGCGCGGGCCAGCAGCACCCGCTGCCGCTCGCCACCGGACAGCGACCCGTAGATCCGGTCCGCGTGGTCTGCCATGCCGGTCCGCTCGAGCGCGGCGTCGACGATCTCGCGGTCGGTCGCGCCGGTGCGGTCGAACATGCCGTGGTGCGGGGTGCGGCCCAGCTCCGCCACCTCTCGCACGGTCAGGCCCGGTGGCGTCGGGCTGTTCTGGAGCACCGCCGCGGTGTGCTGGGCGGCCGTCCTGGCGGACATGCTCCAGACGTCCTGGTCGCCCAGCAGGACGACCCCGGCCGTCGGGCGGATGGACCGGTAGATCGTGCGCAGCAGCGTCGACTTGCCGCTGCCGTTGGGCCCGATCAGCCCGACGAACTCGCCGGGAGCCACCTCGAGGTCGACGTCGTGGAGGATCGGCTTCCCGCCGATGCTCACGCTCACCTGTTGCACGTTGAGTTTCATGAGTGGGCGAGGCTCCGATCCCGGCGCATGAGCCAGATGAAGAACGGCGCGCCGAAGAGTGCGGTCAGGATGTTGAGCGGCAGCTCGTTGGGCGGGTCGACGGTGCGGGACAGCAGGTCGACGACCACCAGGTAGATCGCGCCGACGAGCGCGGCCAGCGGGAGCAGCCGCCGGTGGTCGACGCCGAACGTGAGCCGCACCAGGTGGGGCACCATCAGCCCCACGAAGCCGATGCCACCGGCCACGGCGATCAGCACGCCCGCGACCAGCGAACTCAACACGATCAGGATCAGCCGCAGCCGCTTGACGTCGATGCCCAGCGCCGTGGCCGACTCGTCGCCGGTGACCAGCGCGTTGAGCTGCCTGCCGTACAGCGTGAGCAGCAGCGTGGACGCGATGACCACGACACCCGCGACGTGCAGCTGGTCCCAGTGCGCGCCGGAGACGCTGCCCAGCAGCCAGAACATGATCGCCCGCATGTTGTTGGGCTCGGTCTGCAGCTGCAGGAAGTTGGTGATCGAGGTGAACACGTAGCTGACCACGACACCGGCGAGCACCAGCCGCACCGGGTTGAGCTTGCCGCCCTGCTGCCCGAGCAGGAACACCAATCCGACGGCGAGCATCGCACCCAGGAACGCCGCACCGGACACGCCCAGGCCGCCGAGCGCGCCCGCGCCCAGCGCCATCACGGTGACCGCGCCGACCGAGCCGCCCGCCGACACGCCCAGGATGAACGGGTCGGCGAGCGGGTTGTTCACCAGCGCCTGCAGCACCACCCCGGTCACCGCGAGCCCGGCGCCCGCCAGCGCGGCGAGCAGCACGCGCGGGATCCGGAACTGCCAGATGATCTGGTCGTGGGCCGGGTCGACCACACCGCCGAAGATGTGCGCGCGGACGATCTGCCAGCTGTCGCCGAGCGAGAACGTCACCGAGCCGACCGCGGCGGCCACGAGGATCACCACGACCAGCAGCGCACCCAGCACGAACAGCGACACCGGCAACGGCACCGCGTGCAACGGCGCCGGCCGCGCCGTCGATCCGCCTCCGGACGCGCGCTGCCGGGGTAGCGCACGTACCGGTGTTCGAGTGGACGTCATCAGCTCCTCCTCGCTGTGGTGGCCGTCGGCGGCGCCGCTGGCTCGACCGGTTCGTCGACGGGGTCGGGTGGGATCCGGTGCAACCGGGCGTTGAGCAGGCTGGTGGCGGTGGCGAGCACGGCGAGCAGCACTGCGGCGGCCGCGAACGCCGTCGCGTGGTCGTCGAACGGAACGCCCGGGTCGCCGGGTGTCGCGCCGAGAACGGTGCGGTACCAGGCACCAGCCACCGCGACGCCGAGAGCGAGGCCCAACTGGGTCGTGGTGGTGGCCATGCCGGACGCTGCCCCCGCCTCGTCGGGGCGCACGCGGCTGAGAATCCCGGCGACGAGCGGCGCCACCACCATGCCCTGGCCGAGCCCGGCGACACCGATCATCACGGCCAGCAGCACCGGCTGTGCGTCCTGCGGTGCCTGCGTGATCACCGCGCCGCCGAGCAGTACGACGGCAACGGTGGCGCAGCCGAGCACCGGGATCGGCGCGCTGATGCGGCGGGTGAGCCACCGGTTGGCGGCCGACGCGAGGGAGAACCCGACGCCGAGCGGCACGAACATCAGCCCGGCGACGAACGGCGTCAGCCCCAGCCCGGTCTGCAGGTAGTAGGTGAACACCAGGAACAGCCCGGAGTTCGTGGCGAACAGGGACATGACGGTCAGCAGGGAGAGGCGCATCCCGCGCGCCGTGACGACTCGTGGCGGGAACAGCGGGTCACCACCGCGTTGATGCAGGGCTCGCTGCTGCACCGCGAACACGGCGAACGCCACGGCCGCGAGTATCAGCCCGAGCCACAGCCACGAGCTGCCACCCGGCCCGAAGATCAGCGGCACCAGCAGGGCTGGTAACCCGATGGTCGTCAACGCCGCGCCGACGAGGTCGAGGCGTTGTCCCGTGCCCGCACCGCTCGTGGGCAGCAGACGCCCGAACACCAGGATCGCCACGCCGATGGGCACGTTCACGAGCAGCACCGGCCGCCAGCCGAGCCCCGCGATGTCGAGGTCGACGAGGATCCCGCCGCCCGCGATGCCGCTGATCACACCGAGCCCGATCACGACCCCGTACACGCCGATGACCTTGGCCCGCTGCTCGGTGTCCGACACGGTCGCCCGGATGATCGACAACACCTGGGGCGCCATGAAAGCCGCCGTCGCGCCCTGCAGGAAGCGGGCGGCGATCAACAACTCCGCGTTTGGCGCGAGCCCGCAGAGCAGGGACGTCAGGGTGAACCCCGCGACGCCCCACAGGAACACCGCCCGGTGCCCGGCTCGGTCGCCGAGCCGCGCGCCGGTGATCAGCAGCGCCCCGAAGGCAATGACGTAGGCAGCACCGATGAACTGGATCTGGTCGAAGCCCGCGTCGAGGTCGCGCTGGATCGACGGGCTCGCGACGTTGACGACGAACCCGTCGACCTGCGTCATGAATGTCGCGGCGAGCACCGCAGCGAGACCGAGCCACGTCCGGCGGCTCAACGACACATCAGTCATGGTCGCCGACCAGAAGCCGCACCCAGTGCTTGACGGTGGGACGCTCGGCCAGGTCCACGAACGTGACCTCGGCACCCGCCGCGCGCCAGCGTTCGAGCAACGTCATGAGCCGGATCGAGTCGAGCCCGCACTCGAACAGGTCCTCGTCGTCGAAGTTCTCGTCAGGATGGCGATGCAGTGCCTCTGCGACATCCGTCCGGATCGCCGCAGGCGTCAACAGCCCGTCCATGCTCACCTCATCCTCCGTGTTCGTTGGGGATTCCGGCGTGGCGAGGGTTGCGCCAGGGACACCTCGCCACGCCGGGTGTTCAGGAGGTGCCGACCATCTGCCTCGGTTCGACCGTGGCTGGGCTGGTCGTGCCGACCGGTTCGCTCGACACGAGCGCGCGGAACGTGCGCAGGCGCAGGCTGTTGGACACGACGAGCACGGAGCTGGCGGCCATGGTCAGGCCGGCGAGCATCGGGTTGAGCAGCCCGCCCGCCGCGAGTGGGATCGCGGCGACGTTGTACGCGAACGCCCAGAACAGGTTGGACTTGATCGTGCCGAGTGTCTTGCGGGCGAGGCGGATCGCGTCCGCGACCACCCGCAGATCACCCCGCACCAGCGTGAGGTCGGCGGCCTCGATGGCAACGTCGGTGCCGGTGCCCATCGCGAGCCCGAGGTCGGCCTGCGCGAGCGCGGCCGCGTCGTTCACACCGTCACCGACCATGGCCACCACACGGCCCTGGTCCTGCAGCCGCTTGATCTCGCCGACCTTCCCGGCGGGAAGCACCTCCGCGATCACCTCGGTGATGCCGACCTCGGCCGCGACCGCCTTGGCCGCTGCCTCGTTGTCGCCGGTCAGCAGGACCGGCGACAGGCCCAGCCGTCGCAGCTGCTGGATGGCCGCAGCGCTCGTCGGCTTCACCGTGTCGGAGACGACGAGCAGGCCACGCACCGCACCGTCCCAGCCGACCACGACCGACGTCCGGTCCGCGGCGTCCGCCTCGGCCTTGGCGGTGGCCAGCTCGGAGGGCAGCTCGGCGGCCCACTCGGACAGCAGGGACGCCCTGCCGACGATCACCTCGCAACCGTCCACGGTGCCCCGCACGCCGAGTCCCGCCTCGTTGACGAAGCCCGTCGCGGCAGGCAGCTCGCCGACCCGTTCGCGGGCGCCGGCGGTGATGGCACGGGCGATCGGGTGTTCGGAAGCGTCCTCGAGTGCGCCGGCGAGCCGGAGCAGGTCAGCACCCTTCACCCCGTCGGCAGGCACGATGTCCACGAGGGACATCTCGCCGGTGGTGACCGTGCCGGTCTTGTCCAGCACCACGGTGTCGACGCGCCGCGTGGACTCCAGAACCTGCGGGCCCTTGATGAGGATCCCCAGTTGCGCACCGCGTCCGGTGCCGACCAGCAACGCGGTCGGCGTGGCCAGGCCGAGCGCGCACGGGCACGCGATGATCAGCACGGCGACCGCCGCGGTGAACGCTGCCGTGGTCGACTCGCCCGCGCCGAACCAGTAGCCCAACGTCGCCAGCGCGAGCCCGATGACGCCGGGCACGAACACCGCGGACACCTGGTCGGCGAGCCGCTGGACCTTCGCCTTCCCGTTCTGTGCGTCCTCCACCAGCTTCGCCATCTGCGCGAGCTGCGTGTCGGCGCCGACCCGGGTCGCGCGGACCACGAGCCTGCCGCCCACGTTCACGGTGGCACCGACGACCTCGTCACCCGCACCGACCTCGACCGGCACCGACTCGCCGGTGACCATGCTCGCGTCGACCGCCGACGAGCCCTCCTCGACCACACCGTCGGTCGCCACCTTCTCACCCGGCCGCACCACGAACCGGTCCCCGACAGCCAGCTCGGCGACAGGGATCGTCGCCTCGACGCCATCGCGCAACACGGCGACGTCCTTGGCGCCCAGAGAGAGCAGCGCCCGCAGCGCTGCACCGGACCGGCGCTTGGCCCGCGCCTCGAAATAGCGTCCACACAGGATGAACAACGTCACCCCAGCAGCCACCTCGAGATACATGTTCGCCTCACCGGCGGTCCGCTCGATCGTGATGCGGAACGGGTGCTTCATCCCGGGCATGCCCGCCTCGCCGAGGAACAACGTCCACAGCGACCACGCGAACGCCGACAACGTGCCGACCGAGATCAACGTGTCCATGGTCGCCGCGCCGTGACGCAGGTTCGCGAACGCGGCCTTGTGGAACGGGAACGCACCCCACACCACCACCGGTCCCGCCAACGCGAGACACGCCCACTGCCAGTAGTTGAACTGGAAGACCGGGAACATCGACATCGCGACGACCGGAACCGTCAGGATCGCGACGATGAGCACCCGGTTACGCGCCGCCCGCAGTGCGGCGTCCTGCTCGTCCGCCTCGTCGGAAAGCTCCTCCGAGTCGGACGTAGCCGGCTTCGGCGCCGTGGGCGGGGTCGCGGTGTAGCCGAGTTCCTCGATGGCCGCGACCACATCGGACACCTGGACCGACGGCTCGAACGTGACCTTCGCCTTCTCCGTTGCGTAGTTGACCGAAGCCGTCACGCCGTCCATCTCGTTGAGCATGTTCTCGATCCGCGCCGCGCACGACGCGCAGGTCATCCCGCCGACGACCAGCTCAGCCTCCGTGGCCATGCGTCGCCCCTCCCGTGCTGCCGCCCGTGGTACCGCCGGTCGTGACGCCGCCCTCGATCGCGGCCTTCTCGTTCTTGGCCTTCGCCGCCTCGAACGCCTCCTCGGTCAGGCCGTGCGGCGGCGGGTTCGGCCCTTCGACGTGCACAGTGAACGCGGCGGTCCGCACCTTGCCCTGGTGCTGGAAGTCCAGGAACATCCCGTAGTCGCCGAAGCTCGGCGGGGTCGCGTAGAAGACGATCTCGGGACCGGGCTTGGTCTTGCCGTCACCCGGCGTGCCCTCGGGGTGCACATGCAGGTAAGCCAGGTCGCCGTCACGCAAGGCAACCAGGTGACCGTAGGCGGCGAGGTACGGCTCCAGGTCGGTGACCGGCTTGCCGTCCTTTGAGATGGTCAGAGTGAGCTTCCCGCTCTCCCCGGGCTTGAGCTTGCCCTTCAGCGAGACCGTGTACCCGTCGACCGTCGCGGTCGCCGACGGCTTCGGAAGCGCCCTCGGCTGGTAGTTCCCGGACACCGACACGTCCGCGCCCAGGGTCTCACCGTGGATGCCCCACAGCGGCATGTAGTCGGCGAAAACCCGGTACTCGCCGGCCTCTTCGATGGTCAGCGGCACCCGCCAGACCCCGTCCGGGCCGAGGTTCGGGTGCACGTGCTGGAAGTTCGTCAGGTCCCGCCGGGCGACGATGAGGTGCATCAGCTTGTCGTGCTGCGGCTTGTACTTCACCAGCGGCGTGCCGTCGTGCTGGAGGATCTGGAACGCGAACGTCTGCTTGGTGCCGGCCGGGAACCTGTCGGTCAGCACCTTCAACGTCATGCTCTCGTGCGAGACCGCCAGCCCGTTGGACTCCTCCTCCGGTGCCATCGCCGCCGGTTCAGCGGCGGCTGGTGTGGCCGCGGATGTCGGAGGCGGTCCCACGACGCGCCCGACCACATAAGCGCTTCCGAATACCAGTACCAACGCGCAAGTGAACGCGCCGAGTTTTACCAACGTTTTCATGTGCAGTCCCCTGACAATGGTCAATTGAGCCCACGAGCCGCTCCATGCACGATACCCACGAGGGGTACCAAGACGCCATGCCAATCTTCGCCGGTTCACCCTGCCCTACAAGTCAAAACGACCATCGGGTGACCACGTGGTTACCGCTCGATTCCCGCGCGACCGTCTGCATATCGCAATGCAGGCAATTGAATCGAGCCGAACTAGTCGCATTTTTCCCAAACATGACGAACCAACAGTTCGGTAATCGCCTAGCGACCTAGGCCGGGGAATCCGCGGACGGCGTCACGTTGCCAACGATCAGCAGGTAAGCCATCCTGCCCATCGCACGCGCGTCGGATGCTTCCTGTTCGAGCAACCTGACTGCCCGGTCGATCACACCGTTCCAGGCCACAGCGCCCGCATCACCGTCATCGCACCGTAGTTCCCGAACCTTGTCGGCGGCCTGCTGCCAAGCGGCCGCTATACCGCATGGATCGTGTTGATCGCCCATGGCGGACTCCTGTGGACGTAGAAAACGGAGCGGGACCCACCAACGCACGGATCCCGCTCCCCGGAGCGAATCGCCGTGGACGAGGGCGGATGTCGACCTGCTGCCAACGACACCATGACGACAGCAATCCACTAAGTCAGATAGTACGTAGTTGGTTAGTGGGCAGTCCACGCTCCTCGGTAATCGCCCGGTAAGCCAACCGCGGCAACGACTGACGCAAGTCGGATGCAAGTGAAGTTCGTGCTCACTATGCCAAGGTGAGGCGTGCTAGTTGAGGAAGCTGCCCTGGGGCACGAGCAAGGGTCCAGTGTGGACACTGTTGTAACCGTGGAGGATCTCCGCAAGACCTACGGACAGACAGACGCCGTGCAGGACGTCTCCTTCGAGGTCCGGCGGCGCGAGATCTTCGGCATCCTGGGCTCCAACGGAGCGGGCAAGACCACCGTCGTGGAGATCCTCCAGGGCCTCCGGGACCGGACCAGCGGCCGCGTCTCGGTGCTGGGCCTGGACCCCGGCCGCGAGAAGAACCAGCTGCGCCGCAAGATCGGCTCCCAGCTGCAGTCGTCCGCGCTGCCGGAACGGCTGCGGATCGTCGAGGCGATCAAGCTGTTCGCCCACGCGCGCAACGTGCCCGTCGACGTCGAGGCCACCATCGCGGCATGGAACCTCGAGCACCTGCGCGACCGCGCGTTCGGGTCGCTGTCCGGCGGTGAGCAGCAGCGGTTGTTCGTCGCGCTGGCGCTGCTCGGCGACCCGGAACTCGTGCTGCTCGACGAGCTGACCACCGGCCTGGACCCCAGTGCCCGCCACGCGACCTGGGACCTGATCCGCCAGGTGCGCGACCGGGGCACCACCGTCGTGCTGGTCACGCACTTCATGGACGAGGCCGAGATGCTGTGCGACCGCGTGGCGATCATGGATCGCGGCAAGGTGGTCGCCTGCGACACGCCGTCCGCGCTGACCGCCCACCACGGCGGCCCGGTCACGATCACCTTCAGCACCACCAACGGCTACCGCCCCGACCACCTGCTGACGGTCCCCGGCGTCGCCACCGCCGACCTCGGCGACGGGAAGGTCACGGTCACCGGCGAAGCCCCCTCCGCCGTCCGCGTGGCCGCCGCGCTGGCCGAGCACGGCCTCACCCCGGACGACTACCGCACCCACTACCCGTCGCTCGAGGACGTCTTCCTGTCCATGACCGGCCACCGGCTGAGCGAGAAGGTCCCATCATGACGAGATACCTGACCTGGACCGAGGTCAAGCTGCTGGCCCGCGAACCACTCGTGCTGGTGCTGACGCTGATGTTCCCGGTCCTGCTGATGGTCCTGCTGGCCGCCGCGTTCGCCGACCACGGCGGCCCGGTCTTCGCCAACCTCGACGGCACCCAGTTCTACGTCACCGCCTACCTCGGCGCCGGGATCGCGATGATGGGGTTCATGGGCACGCCCACCCACATCGCCGGGTACCGCGAGGGTGGCGTGCTCCGCCGATTCCGCGCGGCCGCCATACCATCCCGCGCGGTGGTGGTCTCGCAGGCCGCCGTGCTCGCGCTGCTCGCCGTCATCGGGGCCGTGGTGATGCTCGCGCTGGCCGCCGTCCTCTTCGACATCCCAGGACCGGCCTCGCCACTCGGCGTGGCCGCCGCGTTCGTCGCCGGCATCCTGGCGTTCGCGGGCATCGGCACGCTGCTCGGCGCGATCATGCCCGGCACCCGCTCCGCCCAGGGCCTCGGCCTGCTGCTGTTCTTCGGCACCTTCCTGCTCGTCGGCGGCGGCCCGCCGCCCGGCGTGTTCCCCCCGGCCATGAACGCCGTCACCGCGTGGACCCCGACCGGCCTGCTGCTCGACGCGATCCGCTCCCCCTGGGCGGGCACCGGCGTGGACGTCACCGCCACGATCACGCTCGTCGCCATCGCCGTCGTCGCGTTCTTCCTGGCGAACAGGAAGCTCGCCCGCAGCTGACCGTCGTGTCAGTGGCGGAACCGAGCGTCGTCGCGCGGCCAGGGCGAGATGTAGGAGAGGCCGGTCATCAGCTCGCGCTTCGAGGTGTGCAACTCGATGAGCCGTGTCATCGGGTTCGCGTAGTAGGTGATCTCGGTGTCCGGAATGCTGTCCGGAGCAATGCGCGTGTGCTCGCCATTCTCTCGGTCCTGGCGGAACATCCGCCGGTTCGCCTCGTCGTACCGATCGTGTGGATGCGGCGCCTGACCAGGGAACCACAGGTAGGACGTCAGCTCCCACGCCTGAGCACACTGCTGCTCGATGTCCGCCCACCCAGCCACGGTCACGCCGTCCGCGGGGGCAATCATCCGGCCGAAGTTGCGTAGCTCCTCGACAGCCATGACGACGGTGTACAGCAGCGCGAGTTCGCTGCTGTAGTGGTCTTACCGAGGCCACGATCCATGTGCGTTTTCCCGTACAGCACCCGTGTCGTGTCGCTGATCGGATGCACGAAGGCGCTGAGGAACCGGTAGTGGCAGTCCAACTGCGACAGTGTCGTGTCGTCCGCGAACCCGTTGTACTGGAGGTTCGCCTTCAGGCTGGACCACCGCAGGTAGATCTCGTACATCTTCTTGTGCTCCGCCGCGTACGCACGCCGCTCCTCTGACTCGCTCAGAGACCATCATCGAACGCCGCGTACGCCTCGGGCGACCCCACGAACGGCGAGTACTCCTGCAACAGGAAGTAGTGCGGGCCGATGACCTGACGGGTGCGCGCATCCTCTGACTGGGCTACGAACCCCTCCCGGATGATCGTCACGGTCTTCTTCTTCGACCGCCGCCAATCGCTGACGTCCTGCCATCCCTGACCGGTGGTCCGCTCGTGCTGCCACCGCTCCCACACCTCATCCTCAACATCGGAGACGATCTGCACCACACGCCGCCCGAGAAACACCAGCTTGTCGACGAGCACCTGTTCCAGCGCAGTTCTCAAGAGGGCGAACGCAGGGCCGTAGACATCCTGGAATGTCAAGGCGAGCGCGGACCGGACCGTCACACCGAAGACCTGGCACCTGTCGGCAGCTTCCGCGTGGAACATGTGCATCACGTCGCCGTACCGCAACCGCGGCGGGATGTCGTCCAAGAGGGACACCAGCGTCTCCGCCATTGCCACGAACTTGGGGTGTTCGACACGCCCCTGCCAGATCACGAGCGCATCTCTTGGTCAGGCAAGGGAATGTCGACCCGCAGTCGGAACATCCTCGGCTCGTGCTCGACGGTGACCGTTCCACCGACCTCGGCCGCCCGCACCGACAGGTTGTCCAATCCGCCACGGGCACCGACCGTCGACGCCTCGGAGTCCGAGGGTACGTCGTCGTTGACGAGTTCGAGCGTGACGCGCTCGTCCGTCTGCCGGATGGTGATGGAGCACTGTTTCGCCTTGCTGTGACGGAGCAGGTTCGTCACCCCTTCGCGCAACGCCGTGGCCAGGACCGTGCTGACACGCGCCGGCAGGTCGGAGTGCTCGACATTCACCCGGACGTCGACGCCGGCCGCCTGCAGCACCGACACCGCCGACCGACGCTCGTCGTCCAGGGACAGCTCCCGGTAGCCGGTCGCGACGGTACGGGCGTCCGCCAGCGCACTGCGGGAGATCTCGAGGCTCTCGAGCAGCTGTACACCCGCCTCCTGCGGCGCCCTGTCCACGAGGCGATGCGCGAGTTCGATCTTCAGCGTGATGGCGGAAAGGCTGTAACCGAGCACGTCGTGCAGATCGCGAGCAAACCGCAACCGCTCGCGCACCACGGCCACACGCGCCATCTCCGAACGGGCGTCCTGCACCGCCACCACGAGCGCGGTCAGCCGGGACAAGCCGTAGACCACCAGGCCGGTGTTCACCGTGGAGATCGACTTGTAGATGGTGCCGATCAGCGAGCCGGTGAAGTACAGCTGTGCCGCCGCCATGCTCGCAACGATCAGGCCGAACGACACCCATCCCGCCACCGGCCGGAGCAAGAGCAGCACGCTCCCGGCAAGGAAGCCCGACATGCCCACCCATGCCTGGCCGAAGATCAGGATCGGCAGATACACCAACGCCGCCTGAGCGGCCAGGATTCCGTAACTGATCGGCGACCGCCTACGGGTGCTCGCGCGGCTGTACCAACGCAACTGCACCAACAGCAGGACGGCGATGCACCCGAATGACAGCAGGACCTCCCCAGGCCCGACGTCCAGGAACAACACGTGCAGGAACCCAAGCAGGCTGAAGCTGACGAACACGGCCGTGACGACACCGAACGCGGCGCGAGGTGCGGACAGGGGCGTCCGCTCCGGCGCCTCGGGCGTGTCAGCAGTCGTTTGCATCGACACCTGCCGTCGTCCGCGGTCCAAACAGGCCACGAGCACCGGCCGGTAGACGACCGAGCACCTCAAGCTGGAGGTATCGAGCAAGCATGTCTGCGCCCTTCTGCTCGAAAACGACGGTCTTCGACACGAAGGGTCGAAAGGATACGGGGAAAGTCGCCTCCAGGACCCCGTTCGCAGACAACTTGTAACGCGTCACCCCAGGGAACGCATCAGGCGCGAGAGGAACGGTTGCCCAGGGGTTGACGAACAGATGAAGGCTCTCCTCGAACGTCTCACGCTCCTCTTCGGACCGGTCGCCGGCGACGTAGGCGAAGAGGTTGGGTATCGAGGCGTCGGGTGCGAAGTTGTGGCAGGTCCCGAACCGGGTCCGGGCGGTGTCCGGTGCTGCAAGGCCACGCTCAGCGCCGATCCGGTTGAACTTGGCCACCGCGTGGGCATTGCTGAACAGCACACCCGCGAGGTTCGCCGCCTCGGGCTGCCGAAACAACCCGCTCAAGATCGTCCTGCTACCCCAGCTGTGCTGCTCGACCGCGTGAGCGGCGACGGCCAGCGTGCCGTCGTCCGCGTGGTAGGCCACGTTGCGTGAACCGTAGAGGTACGCCGCGAGCAGCCCGTCAGGGTGGAACTGGGCATGTGGACCGTGGAACGCACCGACCGCGATCACGAACGGCACACCAGCCGTGTGCGGCTTCTCCCAGTAGGCAGCACCTCGGGCATCGCGATGGTCGAGCTTGCGGTGCAGCGCACTGTCAAGCCGGTAGATGAACTCGTGGTCCGCGAGGTCGAGGTCGTCAGGCGGCAACGGGTACGGCGGCCCCGGATCGAGCGGCGTGCCCTGAACCGGGTTGGTCGTCGTCACCTCGATCGCGACGGGTGCGGCCCCCTGGACGACGAAGTCGGGTGCCGGGTGCGTCCGATCCAGCTCAAGCCCCGACTCATCGAGGTACGCGAACAGGGCCAGCTCGAACACCCGTGCCGAGAAACCGCCTGTCTGGAACTCCCGGACGAAGCTGCTGTCGACGTCGTGGAAGTTCGCGAAGACGGCGTTCGCAAGCTCCCGAGCCGCCGCGCGGCCCGCCCCGCGCGCGGCGCGCTGGAACAGGGGTTCAGCTTCTCAGCTGCCACGGTCGGCTCGAACAGATCACGAGGTCTCCGGACCACGGGCAGCTCCAGGCACAGACGTCCGTCTGGAGGGAAGTCCCCATCCGGGCCACATGTCGGAAGAACGCGGCCAAGTGTTACGGGACCCGACGCATTGAAACGGCGTCTTGGTCGCAGCGGTCATGCTCGGGCAGGCCCGGGAATGGCTGATGCCGAAGAGCCCTGTGCTCACCCAGTTGGGGGAGGTCGCGCCTTGCGTTCAGCTCTTACTTGCGGAGTCCGTGGGTGGGGTGTCTGTGAGTGGATCTCGTGCTGGGGACGGGTGTGCGAGTGCTTGCCAGATCATTTCGGCGGCACGTCGGGTGGTCCACCCGGGTGTGACGTGATGCTCGGTGCCGCCCAACTGTTGTGCCGGGGCTTGAATGATGTGCTCGACGAGGGCGACGGCGAGTTCGCGGAGCTTGATGTTGAACTGCTGGCTGGGCCCTCCGTAGTACAGCCCACGCCTCGTCGACATCGCACCGCCGCAGCGCCATGATGGCGCCCTTGGCCTGTTCGATGGATGCCCGGGAGGCCAGGGCGGTGAGCATCTGCTCGGTGTGCTCGGTGCCGCGGGTGGCGACGAAGTCCGCTTTACGCAGGCGATCGCCGATGCGTTCAGTAGTTGTTCGTATGTGGACAGTCCGAATCGGAGCCTTCGCTGAATCAGTCAGGCCATGCTCGGCGTGATCTCGCCGCCGAGTTGGCGAAGCTGTGCGCCATCTTGAGTGTCAGCACTCCAGTAGTCCCGAAGCCTGACTGTAAGCATCTGCTTACAGTCAGAACAGAGGACGCCACCTTCTCCTGCGGGTTGCTCGCCACACTTCGCGCACGTTGCTGCGTCCATCGCCGCGTCTCCCCTCCGTTGCCTGGTCGAGCCCAGCAGGACCATCCGCATGCTAACTCCGAATCAGGCACACGCGTTCGATACGCGCCACAAAGTGGCCGATCAGACACTTGTGGACAACGATTTGACCTGACGGACCATCGCTCCGATACTCACGAACACATGTTCGATCGCTGGCTTCCCCCCGGCGCTGGTCGGGTGGGGAGTGACGGTCGTGGGCTTCAACAGCGGTGGCCGAACGTGGGCGGAGCTAGAACGTGCTCTGTCCCGCAAGGCGGAACCCCCTGTCGGGGACGGCGGAGACAGCCCGGCGTGGTCACGTAAACGCGAGGGGTACGCGGGCCCGCCACCGGACCTGGCCGGCCGGTTCATGAGCGACGACCTGTGCGGCGCCGGTCTGCGGGTCCCGTACGCCGAGCTGCATGTCCACTCCAACTTCAGCTTCCTCGACGGCGTGAGCCACCCCGAACAGTTGGTGGAGGAAGCGGCACGGGCGGGGTTGGATGCGATCGCGCTCACTGACCACGACGGCATGTACGGGGTGGTGCGGTTCGCCGAAGCCGCCCGCGAGCTGGGTGTGCGGACCGTGTTCGGCTCCGAGCTGTCCCTGGAGCTGCCTGGCCCGCAGAACGGTGTCCCCGACCCACACGGCCGGCACCTACTGCTCCTGGCGCGCGGATTGGAGGGCTACCGGCGGATGTGCCGAGTGATCAGCAACGCCCACCTCCGCGGCGGCGAGAAAGGCCGCCCGGTCTACGACCTGGACGAGGTCGTCGAGGAGTTACGCGGGCACGTGGTCGCGCTCAGCGGCTGCCGCAAAGGCACCGTCCGTCACGCCCTCACCACTGCGGGGCCGGACGCGGCCTATGCCGAGTTGAAGCGGCTGCGGGACTGGTTCGGCCCCCACCACACGGTGGTCGAGCTGATCGATCATCAGCTCCCGCTGGACAGCCGCCACAACGACCTGCTCTACAACATGGCCGCCGAACTCAGGTTGCCGTCGATCGCCAGCAACAACGTCCACTACGCCCAACCCGCACAGAGCCGGCTCGCAGCCGCGGCCGCCGCGGTGCGTGCCCGCTCCCATCTTGAGGAGATGGACGGGTGGCTGCCACCCGCACCGGTCGCGTTCCTGCGCACCGGCGAGGAAATGGCCCGGATCTTCCGCCGCTACCCCGGCGTGGTGCAACGCGCCGCACTGTTCGGCCTGGACTGCGCGTTCGACCTGCAACTCGTCGC
Organism: Actinophytocola sp. NPDC049390; assembly: GCF_044466355.1. Lineage (NCBI taxonomy): Bacteria > Bacillati > Actinomycetota > Actinomycetes > Pseudonocardiales > Pseudonocardiaceae > Actinophytocola > Actinophytocola sp. NPDC049390. The sequence goes on along the minus strand of NZ_JBITMQ010000017.1, from coordinate 77,755 downwards.
CCCCGAGCTGCCGCCGTTCCCGGTCCCGGAGGGACACACCGAGGCCACCTACCTCCGCCACATCACCCAGCTCGGCGCCGCCCACCGCTACGGGCCCCGCTCCGCGAACCCGGAAGCCTATACGCAGCTGGAGCATGAGCTGGCGATCATCGAGGAACTGAACTTCCCCGGCTACTTCCTGGTCGTCTGGGACATCGTCGAGTTCTGCCGCCGCAACAACATCTACGCCCAAGGCCGCGGCAGCGCAGCCAACTCCGCGGTCTGCTACGCCCTCGGCATCACCAACGCCGACCCCGTCAAATGGAAACTCCTCTTCGAACGCTTCCTCGCGCCGGAGCGGGACGGGCCACCGGACATCGACGTGGACATCGAATCCGACCGCCGCGAAGAAGCCATCCAATACGTCTACAACAAGCACGGCCGACGCCACGCCGCCCAAGTCGCCAACGTCATCACCTACCGCGCCAAATCCGCGGTGCGGGACATGGCCAAAGCCCTCGGCTACTCGACCGGGCAGCAGGACGCCTGGTCCCGCCAGATCGACCGCTGGGGCCCCATCGCCCAGGCAGACCCCGGAGAGAAACACCCCATCCCCGACGACGTCCTCGCCCTCGCCCACCAAATCGGCGACGCACCCCGCCACCTCGGCATCCACTCCGGCGGCATGGTCATCTGCGACCGGCCCGTGTCCGAGGTCGTCCCGGTCGAGCACGCGAGGATGAAAGACCGCACCGTGCTGCAGTGGGACAAGGACGACTGCGGGGCGGTGGGCCTGGTCAAGTTCGACCTCCTCGGCCTCGGCATGCTCTCCGCCATCCACTACACCATCGACCTCATCCACGAACACGAGCACGTCGAGGTCGACATCGCGAAACTCGACCTCGCCGACCCCAACGTCTACGACATGCTGTGCGCCGCCGACGCGGTCGGCGTGTTCCAAGTGGAGAGTCGCGCCCAGCTCGCCACTCTTCCCCGGCTGAAGCCACGGAAGTTCTACGACCTCGTTGTCGAAGTCGCCCTCATCCGGCCCGGCCCCATCCAGGGCGGCTCCGTGCACCCTTACATCCGGCGCCGCAACGGCCAGGCCTGGACCCACGCCCATCCCAAGCTCGCCAACGCGCTCGACCGAACGCTGGGGGTGCCGTTGTTCCAGGAGCAGGTCATGCAGATGGCCGTCGACGTCGCCGACTTCACCCCCACTGAGGCCGACCAGCTCCGCCGCGCCATGGGGGCGAAGCGCTCACGCGCGAAGATGGAACGTCTCCGCGACCGCTTCTACGAAGGCGCAGCAGCCAACGGCATCACCGGCGAACTGGCGGACATGATCTTCGGACAGATCGAAGCCTTCTCCGGCTACGGCTTCCCCGAAGCCCACTCCATGTCCTTCGCCCTGCTGGTGTATGCGTCGGCGTATCTGAAGCTCTATCACCCGGCCGCGTTCTGCGCCGGACTACTCCGCGCCCAACCCATGGGCTTCTACAGCCCCCAATCCTTGGTCGCGGACGCCCGCCGCCACGGCGTCACCATCCTGCGCCCCGACATCAACGCCAGCCTCGCCCACGCCACCCTCGAACCCTGCCCAGACAGCACCGGCGGCGTCGCCGTCCGCCTCGACCTCGCCACCATCCGCACCATCGGCACCGACACCGCCCAAACCCTCGTCGACGAACGCGACACCAACGGTCCCTACCGGGACCTGGAGGACGTCGGCCGCCGCACCACCCTCACCCAACCCCAACTCGAGGCGCTCGCCACCAGCGGCGCGTTCACCTCGCTCGGCACCCAGCGGCGTGAGGCGCTGTGGCAAGCCGGTGCGGTCGCCCGCGACCGGCCTCAATATCTTCCCGGCACTGCCACGGCGGGTCACGCCCCCGCCCTACCCGGCATGACCGCGCTCGAATTGACTGTTGCCGACGTGTGGGCCACCGGCATCACACCCGACCACCACCCCGTCGAATTCCTCCGCGCCCAACTCAACGAGCTCGGCGCGCTCCCCGCTGCCGAAGTCGGCAACGTGCCGGACGGCACCCGCATCCTCGTCGGCGGCGCTATCACCCACCGCCAACGCCCAGCCACCGCAGGCGGCATCACCTTCCTCAACCTCGAAGACGAAACCGGCATGCTCAACATCATCTGCAGCCCCGGCCTCTGGACCCGCTACCGACAACTCGCCCGCAACGCAACCGCCCTCCTCATCCGCGGCACCCTCCAAAACACAGGCGGCGTCTGCAACCTCAACGCCGACCACCTCCAAGCCCTCAACCTCAATACCGCACACAGATCCCGGGACTTCCGATAGGACCGGCGACTCGTTGCTGAGGTGAGTGCCGTCAGCCCTCCGGCGCGTCCCGGGGCCGCCGAGCCGGGTTGCATTCACACTGAGATCGTGACATTGATCGCCGGTGATGGACGACCGCTGCCTGGCCTGCCGTCGGAGGTGGCCGAGCGCGTTTTCACCGAAGTGCCCGGGCGAGCCGAGAAGGTAGTGGCTTCGCAAGGAAGCGAGCACCAGCTTGCATACGGAGACGGCGCTCGACGCGGCTACCGCGTTGTACGAGCGGACGGTGGCCTGGTTCGTCCGGATGTTCACGCCTCCGGATGCCCTAGTACAGGCCGTGCGCGCCCTGGCCGCCGAGCCGTGGCATGGTCCCGAGCAGATCACTCGACTGGCTACGCTCGTGTCCAACCCACACCACTTGAGGTTGTTTCTCGGCCAGCTGGCAGATCCGGCATGGCTCAACCCACTGTACGAGGCCCGGCATCATCAAACTGCCGGAACCGGATGTGCCCTGGCCGGGCGCCGGTCTGTTGGACGGGCTCGGACGCACCTCGCCAGCGGAGGTTGCCGGGTTGCTGGAGCGGCTACTCGCTGACTCCAAGCAGCAGCTGCGTCCCGAGCAGCGACTGCCTGCGAGATTCGAGTTGCTGCGGGTCGCGACACAGCTGGGAGCCGCTGGTCATCCGGTTGTAGCCGGTGTCGTCACCGCACATCCCGAGAACATGGCAGTCCGAGCCCTCGGTGCAGGGGCCGTCAAGAGAGCGGCCCCGACCGATCAACTGATCGAATCCGTCGCGCGTGCGGTGCTGCGTGGCGAGCCGCACGACCACGAGCGCTACTACTACGAGCTCATGCTCGAACGGCTGGAAGCCGGTCTGACCGCCGACAACGTCGCAAGCCGCGTGCGCCTGGTGGCCGCCAAGGTCCGCGAAGTGGCAGAGCATCCCGAGGCGGGATGGGTAGCGCTGGACATCGCCAGGCTGACCACCGACCTGGGTGAGGACGACCGCGACTATCTGGTCGTTGTCACCCACTACCTCGCCCGCATAGCAGCACGCGCTCGCCAACTTGGTGTGCCGAGCGCGCAGGTGCTCGATTGGACCAAGAACATCCCCGGTGAGATAGGGGAACGGATCACGTGCCGCATCCTGGCCGAGGCCGGCGACATCCCTGTCCACGACAAGGTCGATCACATCACGCGACGCATCGCCTCGTCGACCGCCACCGGAGACGACAAGGACCTGATCGACGCGATACTCGCCACTGAACCGGACCCCCCATCTCTCACCGCCTGGACTGACGCACTCGGCTCCCCCACACCCGCACCATCCGACGCCAACGCTCCCCTGCCACCGGACTGGCCACGCGCCTGGCGCTGGTCCATGGTCCTTCCCGAGCAGGTTCTGACCCGGTGGCAGGAGCCGATTACCCAGGTCACTGGCCACTACGGCGCCCCCTCACCGAAGGCGTTCGATCACCGGACCAGCGAGCCGACCATACTTATCAGCCAGTCCCGTGCACAGCGCCGACGAACTGGCGGCGCTGCCGGTGCTGAAAGCCGCTCAACTGGTGACGAGTTGGCGCCCCGATGCGGAGAGCGAACGGCAGATGCTGAGCGCTCGGGAACTCGCCAGGGCCCTCCAGGACGTCGTGGAGGCGGCCCCGCAAAGGTGGGCAGCCGACCCGAGCGCTGTCGTGGCCACGCTGCGCGAGCCGGTCTATGTACGCCACTACTTCCGTGCACTCACCAACAAGGCCAGCGCGATCATCCGTCAGACACGAGCGATCATCGCCGCCGCCGAGCTTGCCCGAGCCCAGCAGTGGACACCGACCATCCTGGGCTCGGACGACTTCGACTTCGAACCCGACTGGCGGCACGTCGACACGCCACTGTGGATCTCGTCGCCGCACTGGCCAACCACGACGGACCCCTCGCCGAGGATCTCGACACCGTGTGGACGTGGGCACTGGCCCTGCTCGACCTCGCCCCGACCACCAACGGCTCGTTTTCCGACGGCTTCGACGCCCTCAACCGCGCGATCAACACCGCCAGCGGGAGAAGTTTGCAAGCCGTGCTCGCGCTCGGTGGATGGGAATACCGCCACCAGAGCCAGCGCAGACCGTGCTGACGGCAACGCGCACCCACTCCGAACAAGACTGATCGAACTCGGCTATCACGAGGCAGCCGACATCACGCCACGCTGAAGTTCGACATCACCGCGCATTATTGAGGACAGTCTCAGCTTGCCGGGGCGATACTCCGGGGATGGACCGCGAGGTCGTGCACCACGAACTGGATGCAGCCCAAACGACCTTTCACCGCCTCGTTGACACCGCGACGGCGGCCGATCTTCGGCGGCAGTCGATTGGCACGAGGTGGACGAACAAGCAACTGTTGTTCCACATGCTGCTCGGCTACCTGATCCTGCGTGCACTGACCAGGCTGGTGCGCATGTTCGGTCGACTCCCCGATGGTGCGAGCCGCACCTTTGCCAGAATTCTGAACGCGGCCACCAAGCCGTTCGACGTGGTCAACTATCTCGGCTCGTGGGCGGGTGGCACCACGCTCACCACCCACCGGATGACGGTCATGTTCGACCACGTCATCAAACGGCTGCACCAACGCCTCGACGCCGAGTCCGACGCCGACCTCGCCCGCGGCATGCACTACCCCACCCGCTGGGACCCGTTCTTCACCGACTACATGACCCTCGCCGACGTCTACCGCTTCCCCACCCGGCACTTCCGCTTCCACGAACGCCAGCTCAGCTTCGGCGATCACCTCGACGACAACACGGCCTCGTCCGCATGAGGTGAGTTCATGGCTGGGTAGAGGACCCGAAGCAGAACAACCGCGAGTGCGGCGCCGACGAGCTGAGCGGCTATGAAGGGAAGCACGGAGGCGGGTGCGATGCCGGCAAAGGTGTCGCTGAACATTCGGCCGATCGTGATGGCCGGGTTGGCGAAGCTGGTGGACGAGGTGAACCAGTAGGCGGCGCCGATGTAGGCGCCGACGGCGGCCGGGGCCAGGGTGGCGCGGCCGGAGCGGACCAGTGCGAAGATCACGAGCACCAGGCCGAGGGTGGCGACCACTTCGGACAGTGCGTGTGCGGCGGTGGCACGGTGGGTGGCGCTGATGCTGACGGGTGCGAGGTCGAACATCGCGTTGGCCAACACGGCGCCGGACACGCACCCGGCGACCTGCGCGGGGATATAGGCAGCCGCGTCGCGCCAGGACATACCGCCGAGCGCGGTGTCGACCGCGGTGACGACCGGGTTGAAGTGGGCGCCACTGACCGGGCCGAACACGAGGATCAGCACGTAAAGCCCGGCCGCGGTGGCGGCGGCGTTCTCCAGCAGCCGCAGGCCGGTGTCGTCGGAGAGCCGCTGCGCAGCGATGCCGGAGCCGATGACAAGCGCGGCGAGCAGGAGACTGCCGAGGAACTCGGCGAGGATCTTGCGAGACAAAGGAGAATGCTCCCGGTCAGGTGGCGGGGACGCCGAGTTCGTCGAGCAGGCCACGCACGCGGCGCTCGATCTCGTCGCGGACAGGGCGGACGTCCTCGACGCCCTTGCCCGCCGGATCGTCGAGCTGCCAGTCGAGGTAGCGCTTGCCCGGGAACACGGGGCAGGCGTCACCGCAGCCCATCGTGATCACCACGTCGGCGGCGCGGACGATCTCGTCGGTCCACGGCTTGGGGTACTCCCGGGAGATGTCGATGCCCCGTTCGGCCATCGCGGCGATCGCGGAGGGGTTGATCTCGTGCCCTGGCTCGGAGCCGCCGGACCACGCGACGGCGCGGTCGCCCGCGAGGTGCTGGAAGAAGCCGAGCGCCATCTGGGAGCGGCCCGCGTTGTGCACGCACAAGAACAGCACGGTCGGCTTGCCCTCGGTGTGGCCCTCGACCTTGGCCAGGGCGTGTAGACGCTGGCGCGCGAACCGCTCGGCGAGCAGCGGCAGGAAGTTCGGCACAGTGCTGCGCACGGCGAACTGGTCGTAGCTGGAGTGCAGGAACCGTTCGATGGTCTCGGTGCCGAACGTGCCGTCGAACTCGCCGTGCAGCCGGGCGGCCGCGGTGGTCAAGGCGTGGTGCAGGTCGATGCTCAGGTCGGGACGACGATAGGTCTGGTCAGCCATCTGTTCCTCCGTTGGACTGGACGACGGGTACCAGCCGGTCGACCCGGTCGGCGAGGTCGGTGAATGCACGGTCGAACGCCGCCTCGGTGCCCGTCAACGACGGATCTGGGACCGACCAGTGCAGCCGGTCCACGTCGAGCTGTTCGTGGGCGGTGTCGCACACTGCGACCACGAGGTCGTCCGGTTGCAGGACCGCGTCGACGTGGGCGGTGGCAGCGCGGGCGAGCGAGAGCCCGTGCTCGCGTGCGGTAGCGACCGCCAGCGGGTGCACGCGTTCTGCCGGCTCGGTGCCGGCGGACGCAGCCGGGATCGAACTGCGGCGCGCCCACAGGGCCGCCGCGAGTTGGGAACGCGCCGAGTTGTGAGTGCACACGAACACCACCCTCGGCGCCCGCACCGCGCCCGCCGGCGCGAGATCCGCGAGGGCCGCGGGGCGAAGCCGCAGGTAGGTGCGGCGGTGATCGCCCTCGGAGCGGGATCGCTCGACCACCCCGGCCTGCTCGAGCAGCTTCACGTGGTGCGCCAGCAGGTTGCTCGGCACGCCCAGCGCACGGCTCAGCTCACCCGGCGCGGCGTCCCCCAGGATCAGGCGATCGACGATTGCCAGCCGGGCGGGCTCGCCGAGCGCGGCGTGCAGCCGCGCCCGCGCCACCACCGAAGGCCACTCAATGTTCATTGACTCAATGATGATTGAGGTAGAGTGGATTGTCAAGCTCCACGAAGATGCGGTCGCGGAACGACACGCGAGTGTCAAACGTCTCGACCGGACAGCCCACTCCTGGGGTGGTGAGCCGGTAGCGAACATGAGAGGGTTGCGCGCGTGACGGCGACCAGACATCGAGCAGGCGTGGTCGGCGTCGGCTACGAGGGTCGGGACGCCGAGCAGTTCGTGGACGAGTTGCTCGCGGCCGGCGTGGACGTCGTGGTCGACGTCCGGCTGACACCTATCTCACGCAAACGCGGCTTCAGCAAACGAGCACTGGCTGAAAACCTTGAAGCAGCAGGGATCCGGTACGAACATCTGCGGGCTTTGGGTAACCCGAAGGACAACCGCCCCGGGTTCTCCGGCGACGCCGACGAACTACGCGCTGCTCTGAACCGGTACTCCACGCTGCTCGCGGACGCGGATGCGGTCGCCGCGTTGGACCGTGTCACCGCGTTGGCGGCCAGCGAGCGGGTTGCCCTCTTGTGTTTCGAAGCGCATGACCACCGCTGCCATCGTCAGGTCGTCCTGTCCCGCGTGGACGAACAGCTGCGTGCGTTTGGCGTGAACTAGCGTTTCGGGTAGTACACACCGAGCACGCTGAACGTCTGCTGTCGTTTCGCTTGGTTACCAACGTAAAACGCCACGACGTCGTGGTTACTGGAGCAGATGTCAAGGAACTTCGCCTTCAACGCCGCGGCCACGTCCGCAGGACCACCGGGGAGCTTGCGTTGCAGTGCGACGAACTCCCAGTCGAGGATGCCTTGCCGGTGTGTGTTGCAGTTCGGTTCGTGACAGCGGTAGCGGTACCAGCCTTTGAACCGGGGCGCTTCCAACGGTGTTCGGTCCGCGCCGAACATGTCGATCTGACCGACATAGGCGTCGATCTTCGCCTGCTCGTCGGCGGTCCAGCCCGGATGCGGCTCGATGTCTACACCAAGGACCTCCTTGGGCTGTATCAGCGCAAGCGACCTCGCGGGCGCGTTGTCCCGAACCGCCTGCAACACACCGCACATCGATCCTTCGATGTAGGGCTCGACAATCGGCCGCCTCCGGGCCCACGGCCGTAGCCAATCCTCCTTCCGGAGACTGCCCACCTCCGGTCGCCAGCTCTCGACACGTGGGTCAGCACGAGCCGGGCGCGCGCTGATCGAGACGATGTCGTACTTGCTGAACTGCACGCCTGCGTCCAGATCACGGAAGTTGATCGGATACAAGCGCACCCATCCAGGTGCGTCGAGGTCCAGCCGGAGTCCCGCGACACAGACGGTCTCGCCGTAGGCCGCCGAAGGGTTCGGCGCGGCCTTCACCGTGATGAGGACGCGCATCCGGACCGGTAAATCGTGCGGTTGCTTGGCATTCGGTGCCTGTTCCGGGCCGAACAGCGACGCCTGGCTCATCCCCCACCGCCTCACGATCCTGAACTCCCCAGTGTGTGAAGTACTCACCAGTAAGTCCAGATCGTCAGGCGCGGAGGAGTGGAGATCCACCCGTTCAGCGGATCATTTGTTACCTCTGCCGGAGGAGGCGACGCACAACGTAGCGGGCGTCGCGGCCAACACCGCGGAGGGTCGCAGAGGCGAAGCTGCGCTGCCATTCCAGCCCCACGAATCCGAGTCCGGGGTGGACGGTCGAGATTCCCTTGCGGTGGCCGCGTTCGGCTGGGTCCAGGTAGGACAGCGCGGGCCGGTAGCCGGTGGCGAGGAGGATGGTGTCGACGTGTTCGCGGCTGCCGTCGGGCCAGGTCACCGCGTCGCCGTCGACCGAGGTGAACATCGGCCGCCGGTCCGGTTTCCCGGCTTTGACGGCCCGTTGGTAGCGGCCGTCGTCGTTGACCGGGGTGTGCGGCGGGTTCTTGAGCAGGTGCCCGATCGGCAGGTGGTCGAACCCGAGGGCGATTGACCAGAAGTGCACGTCGCGGCCGAGCGGGCGTTGCGGGGCATACTTGATGGGTGTGCGAGTGGCGAGGGTGACCGTGGCGACCTTCGCCAGCTCGTAGCCGACCTGCACGGCGGTGTTCGCCGCACCGACCACGACTACCCGCTGCCCCCCGAACGCGCTCGGCTCACGGTATTCGGCAGAGTGCAGGACAGTGCCGGTGAACGTGTCGAGGCCGGGCAGCTGCGGGCGGTAGGGCTGCCCGAACGCGCCGGACGCCGCGATCACGACCGGCGTGGTCAGCTCGGTGCCGTCCTCGAGCTGGACGGTGAACCGGCCGTCACGGCGGCGGATCGACGAGACGCGGTGCCCGGTGCGGATGTCGGCATCGAGGTTCTTGGCGTAGCGGCGCAGGTAGTCGACGACCTCGTCCCGGCGCGGGTAGCGGTCCGGATCGCCTGGGAACGGCATACCCGGTAACGAGCTGTACCGCGCTGGGGAGAACAGGGTCAGGCTGTCGTAGTAGGAGGGCCAAGAGCCCACCGGTTCCTGGCCCGCTTCCAACACCACGGGGAAACGGCCTGCCTGGCGGAGTGCATGTGCGGCGGCCAGGCCGGACTGCCCGGCGCCGATGACGATCGCATCACTGGCGTCGATCATGACAAGTACTGCCTCTACTGGGTTGAGGGAATCGTGAAGCACGACAGCGCGGTCGCGACGGCGGCGAGCGCGCCGAGGATGAGGAACGTGGTCGCGTAGCTGCCGGACAACTCGGCGAGCGCGGCGCCCACGAACGGGGCGAGCGCCATCGTGATGGTCACCGGCGCGGACAACAGGCCAGTGAGGTGGCCGTAGTAGCGACGACCCCACCGGTCGGTGACCGCCGTCGCCTGCACGAGCGTGAACAACCCACGCGCCATGCCGCCCACGACCGCGGCAGCCACCAACGCCACCGCCGTGTTCAGCACACCGAGCAACGCCGTAGTGCCCGCGAGGGCAACCAGGATCGCGGCGGTCCGTGCCCGGACGCTGATGTGACGGACGATCCTGCCGTAACCGAGGCGCCCGACGACCTGCCCGGCACCGGCGAGCCCGAGAGCGACCGCCGCCACCTGGGTGGACAGCCCGCGTTCCTCGAGCAGCGGCACGAGGTTGATGATCGCCGCGAACGTGGCGAGCGCGGCCAGGCTCAGCGTCACCGCCAGCACGACGAACGGCGTGGTCCGCGCGACATGTCGTGGGTGGGTATCGGTCTGTCCCAGCTCGACCGGCGGCCGTGGCGGCCAGGGCAGCCGCAGCCCGAACCAGTGCGCCGGGATCGTGACGACCGCGAGGATCCCGGCTAGCACCAGGTAGGTCTGCCGCCAGTCCAGGGCTTCCGCGAGTGTCGCGGCGAGCGGCGCGAACACGGTGCTCGCCAGCCCGCCCGCGAGCGTGAGGATCGTGAGCGCACGGACCGGATCGGGGCCGTACCAGCGGGTGAGCGCGGCGAACGCGGGCGGGTAGAGCACCGCGCCCATCGCAGCCCCTACCAGCACCCAGCCCGCGAAGAACCACGGCAGGTTCTGCGCGGTCGCGACGACCACGACCGCAGGCACGCCGAGCAGCGACCCGGCCGTCATCACCCCGCGCGGACCGTGGTGGTCGAGCCAGCGCCCCACCGGAATCCCGGTCAGCGCCGCGACCAGCTGGCTGACCGACAACGCGCCGGTGATGGCCGGCGACGACCACCCGGTGGCGGCGGTGATGTCTCCCACCAGCACCGGGAACGCGTAGTAGAGCACGCCCCAGCTGGTGATCTGTGTCGCGCACAGGGCGGCGAGCACCACCCACCGCCCCGTGTGCGACGCGCGACGCTCCTGCTTCGCCGCGGTGGTGGTCACCGGCCCTGCGGCGCGGACAGCGTCAGCACCTCCGGCTCCGCCGGCGCACCGCAGCAGCCGCCGCCCTGGTCCTGGGCGGGTTCGTCGAACACTCCGGCGCCACCGCACACCCCCGTCTCCGGCAGAACCAGCTCGACGCGCTCCGCGGCTGCACGATCTCCGGCGAGTGCGGCGGCGATGGAGCGGACCTGTTCGTAGCCGGTCATCGCGAGGAAGGTCGGCGCGCGGCCGTAGCTCTTCATCCCGGCCAGGTACACGTCCGGCTCGGGGTGGGACAGTTCCTTCACGCCGTGCGGGTAGACGGTGCCGCACGAGTGGATGTTCGGGTCGATCAGCGGCGCCAGCGCGACCGGCGCCTGCAACGTCGCGTCCAGTTCCAGCCGTAGCTCCGACAGCCAGGACAGGTCGGGCCGGAACCCGGTCGACACCACGACCTCGTCCACTTCGGACACCTTCTGCCCGCCGTCGGACACCAGGGTCAGCACGTCACCGTTCCGCTCGACGGTCTCGGTGCGGAACCCGGTCACCACCGCGATCCGCCCGGCCTCGACCGCGGCCTTCGCACGCAGACCCAGCGCGCCGCGGGCGGGCAGCTGGTCGGCCTCACCGCCGCCGAACGTGGACCCGACCGCGCCGCGGCGCAGCAGCCACGTGACGCGGGTCGCGGGCTCCTGCTCGGCGAGTTCGGCGAACGCGACGAGCGCCGTCAGGGCGGAGTGGCCGCTGCCCGCGATCACCACGTGCTTGCCCGCATACCGCGTGCGGACGGTGTCGTCGGTGAGATCCGGCGCGCGGTAGGAGATCCGGTCCGCGGCGGCCCGCTCCCCGACCGCGGGCAGACCGTCGCCACCCAGCGGGTTCGGGGCGCCCCAGGTGCCGGACGCGTCGATGACCGCGCGGGCGGTGATCCGCTCCTCGCTGCCGTCCGCGTTGCGGACGTGCACGGTCAGCGGTTCGGTGTCCCGCCCGGCGTCGACCACCCGGTCCCGGCCCCGCCGCGCGACGCCGACCACCTCGGTCCCGAACCGGACCCGGTCACTGAGCACTTCGGCGAGCGGCTGGAGATACTCGGCGGCCCACTCCGCGCCGGTCGGGTAGACCGAGCCGTCGGGCTGTTGCCAGCCCGTCTCCGCGAGCAGCCGCTCAGCGGCGGGATCGACCAGCTCAGACCACCGGGAGAAGAGCCGAACGTGGTGCCACTCGGCGACCGCGGCACCGGCCTGGTCCGCCTTCTCCAGCACCAACGGTTCCTGGCCACGTTCGATCAGCTCGGCCGCGGCCGCGAGGCCCACCGGACCGGCGCCGACCACCACCACGGGCAGATCCGACATCACCGACTCCATTCATCGACAGCGCTCGATTGACTGGGCCGACAGTATCGACCAGAGTCGATGAATGCAACCATCGATTTGGATCGATACTCAGGTTGGCGCTAGCCCTGGGGAGTCGAGCAGCACGGACAGCTGCTTCAGGTTCTCCAGCCAGGCCCAGTAGTAGACCCAGGTCCCCCGGCGCTCGCTGCCGACCAGTCCGGCCTCCCGGAGCACCTTGAGGTGGTGGGAGATCGTCGGCTGCGTCAGGTCGAACGCGGCGGTCAGGTCACACACGCACACCTCGCCGGCGGCGGAGGTGATCAGCGACAGCAACCGCAGCCGAACCGGGTCGGCGAGCGCCTTGAACATCTTCGCCATCGACCCGGCCTGGTCGACGGCGAGCGGCGCCTCGGTCAGCGGCACGCAGCACGCCTGCGGTGCGGCGTCGACCACGACTTCCTGATTCGACATGCTTCTATATTGACATCGGTCGACCCAAGGGGCAAGGTGACGGCAGGCTGATTAGACAATCATCTATTCAGGAGACTCTCATGCTGACGTCCCTTCGCCGTCGACTCACCCGCATGCGCGGCGTCCGGTTCTGCGAAGCGTGCTCCGAGGTGTGCACGCCGCAGTGCCGGAGCCAGACCCGACTCGACGCATCGCACACCCACGTCAACCAGCAGCAATACCTGACCATCCGCTGACAACACGAGGAGAACCACCATGAGCACGGACACCCGTCCCGGCGGCTTCGTCGGCGACCCAGCCGAGGCCTTCACCCCGCCCGCGGCGAGCGGCTGTTGCGGCAGCGCACCCGCGACAGACAGTTCGAGCTCGGGCGGGTGCTGCGGCAGCGCCGAAGCCACTGCCGCGGGACAGTGCTGCACGCCCGCCGCCCGCCAGGAGGCGGTTGACGCGGGCGCGGGCTGCTGCGGATGACCCGACCCAGCCCGTCGGCGGGACCGGGGACGGCATCGTCCGGCCCCGGCGCCCCCGACATCACCCGCCTGCAGACCACGATCGCCGAGCTGGCCGCGGACACCTACCGTGGCCGCCGCGTTGGCACCCCTGGCAGCCGGGCTGCCGCAGGATGGCTGACTCGGCAGCTGACCGAACTCGGCGCCACCGTAACCACCGAGACCTTCCCGGTCCACGGCGTGCGCAACCTGTACGCGACACCCACCCTCCGCTGGCGCGGCCAGGATCTGGTGCACCGCCGCGACTTCGTCGAGCACCTCGCCTCCGCCGACCTCCCCGAACCCCGCACGGTCGCCATCGCGGACGCACTGGTGCCCCGGGGTGCCGACGCCGAGGGCTGGATGCCGAAGATGATCGCCGGCCCACGCCAGGGCGACCGCCCGCTCCTCGCCGTCCGCACCGACCTGCACACCCGGATGGTCACCGAAGGCGGGGAGGTCACCATCTCGGTTCCCCTGCGCACGGTCGAGACCACCGGCACCAACATCCACGCCGTCCTCACCGACGGCGTCCCCGCGGTCCTGCTGACCGCGCACTACGACGGCGTCGGCGACGACCCCGACCAGCGCCTGCCCGCGGCTGCGGACAACGCCTCGGGTGTCGCTGTCGTCCTGGAAGCCGCCCGCCTCCTCGCACCAACGGGCATCGGCATCGCGGTCGCGCTCCTCGACGCCGAAGAGGCGGGCGCCCAGGGCTCCGCCCGCCACGCACCCCACGTGCCACCCGGCACACCGGTCATCAACGTCGACGGCGCCGCCCAACTCGGCGACGCGGCCGCGGTCGAGGCGGGCGGCCCGGCCACCGCCCTGCTCGCCGCGCTCGACCAGGCAGGACGCGAGACCGGCGTCCCGCTCCGCGCGGGCTCGATGGCGTCGGACAACCGCCGCTACGCCGCGGCGGGCCTGCCCGCGATCGGCATCGGCATGGGCATCCCCGGCTACCAAACCCCCGCCGAAACCCCCGACCGCGTCGACCCAGCCACCCTGATCGCGGCCACCCGCCTGGTCGTCGCCACCGTCCACCACCTCGCGCAGGTCGCTGTTTGACGCATCATCGATCCACGTCGATACTCGGCGACATGACCGCCACCGTGCCCGCCGCCTCGGTCCTCCCCGACCAGGAAGCCGCGACCTACGCCGAATGGTTCGCCAGCCTCGCCGAACCCACCCGTGTCCGGCTCCTCCACACCGTGGCGACCACCCCCGGCGGTCTCACAGTGGGCCAGCTCACCGAGATGCTCGGCATCAGCCAGTCCACCTGCTCCCACCACATCCGCAAGCTCGCCGACGTCGGCTTCCTCAAACTCCACAAGGAAGGCACCAGCACCCGCGTCGTCGTCAACGAAGCCTGCTGCGTCGGCCTCCCCCACGCCGCCGACGCCGTCATGGGCCTGCTCGCACCCCGCCCCTGCTGCCCACCTGACGTCGCCACCGACATCACCGTCCGCGCCCTCGAACCCGGCGACTGGCCAGCCGTCCGCCGCATCTACGGCGAAGGCATCAACACCGGCATCGCCACCTTCGAGACCACCGTCCCCTCCCGCGCCTCCCTCGACGCCGCCTGGCTCCCCAATCACCGCTGGGTCGCCGAACAGGACGGCGAGGTCGTGGGTTGGACCGCCCTCTCGCCTGTCTCCGCCCGCGAGTGCTACTCCGGTGTGGCCGAAAGCTCGATCTACGTCGCCGACGGCCACCGCGGCAAGGGCATCGGCAAAGCCCTCATCCGCCAACAGGTCATGGCCGCCGACGAGGCAGGCCTGTGGACCCTGCAATCCTCGATCTTCACCGAGAACCGCGCGAGCATCGCCCTCCACCACGCGGCGGGCTACCGCACCGTCGGCATCCGCGAACGCATCGCCAAACTCAACGGCACCTGGCACGACACCGTCCTCATTGAACGCCGCGCCGACAGCGTCCACCGTCCCGCCTGCTGACCCGGTCACAGCGTGAGCTGGCGACGGTGGAATTCGAAGTGCTGAGTCGCGAAGCGGTACACGTCCGCCAACGTCATGAAGTCCTGAAAGGACGGACCCGAGCGGCCTGGCCGTACCACTGGCCCAGCTTGGTCAAATTCGCGACGGTCGCTTCGCCTTGTGCCGCCGCCGAGGTTCAGTAGCCAGATCGTTCTTCATAGCTTCGAGGAGTTTGCTTCGGGCTACGTCGGTTGCTTTTCGTGGTAGCGCACGGCCGATGGGTACATCCCGGTCGCGTTTGGTGGGTTTGCCGCGCCACGCGGCAGACATTTGCCGCCCTGCTTCGTTCTCCGCGGTTTTGACGAAAACTTCGTAGGCGGCACGTACCCGTTCACTGGCGTTGATCACCATCCACGCGGTGTAGAAGCTGATCCGGGACTTCACGTTGCTGACGTGCTGGGTGATCTCTCGACGCGCCTCGGCCGTACCGTCTCGGCGCCGGATTCGATACGGGCACTCGGTGTAATCCTCGACAGCCCGGATCGCGTCCGCGTAGAACGCCGCTCGTTCCTGTCGACGTTGTTCTCGCTGCTGGGTTTTGTACGCCTTGACCGCGACAACGGCGGCGATCACCGCGGCGACCAACGCCCCGAGGAGACCGACCAAGGCACCGAGGATGGCGGCGATCTGCTCGCCGTCGAGGGTACCGAGCCCCCACTCCTTCGCGCCGTTGGACACCGCGATCACGCCCTGGACTTCACCCGGGTACTCACCTCGGTACCGTGCGGCTGCTCTGGACCGAGCCACTCCCCGCCAGAGTAGCCGCCGGTGGCACGCCAGTGGTCCTCGAGGAACACGTGGTTACGGGCCAGGTCGACCAAGGCCAGTAGTCCGTCGACCGGCCGCCAGCGTTCGTGTGGAGGCGCCAGCGGGTAGTACAGGCAGAGCGCTCCGTCGTCGGGCATCCGGTGTGGCGAGAATTCGCTAGGAGCGGCGAAAACCCGCGGGTACTCCTCAGGGGACAGGCCCCAGCAGGGGTACGGCGGCCATCGATGGAAGACGATCAAGGTCAGGACAGGCTGCCGTCGGCCCGGGACCTCGACCGGCATCCGGTAGATGATCCTGTCCGGCTGTATCAGGAGCCGCAGGGCGGCGCCGTGTTCGCGCCGGGCGGCGGCCTCGACCGCGACCTGCCACGATGGGCGCAGGCCGTACCAGAGCGAGGCCGCCACCACGGTCGCAGCTCGGGGGTTTGTCGCCGGGGCCGACCGGGTGGTTGTGCTCACGGTGCCCAGCTTCGGACGGGGATCTGCCGACGGTCGGCACCTCGGCCCACGCCGGCGGCGACGCCGCCGATGCTGAGTTCTTTGAAGCGGCGGGCCGCTTCGGCACGAACGGCGTCCGGGTCGGGGTGGGGCAGCACGTCCTCGTCGTTGAACAGCTTCGCGAGCTCGGCGTGGGCCTGCAGGGGGTATCCGTCACGTTCGAGGCGGCGGGCTTCGTGCAGCCGCTTTCCGGCCTCGCGCAGGGCGGTGACGACCTGGGTTCGGGTCCAGCCCTTGCCGAGCTTGATCGGCTTCTCGGCGACACCGGCTGGGTCCTTGGTTTCGCCTTTGTCCAGTTCGTCAGCGGCGTGGAGGTACCAGGTGGACAGGCCGTCCAGCTGGGTCATGGGTGTGGTGATGCACGCCAATGCGAGGGCCTTGATGTTCCAGGAGCAGAGCGGCTTGCCGTGGCGGCGGTTCCAGTGCTTGAGGAGCCGGACGATGTGGGCGAAGGCGACCTTGGTGTCCTCGATCGCCTGCAGGACCATCCGTGTGTGGGCCTCGGGATCCGAGCGGGACCAGCCGGGCGTCTTGGGGATGAACAGCCCGCGGCCGGTGGTGTTGTCGACGGCGCAGATGACGTCGGCGGTGAAGTCCTTCTCACCGGCGTGCACGGGGTCTCCGAAGCGGACGAGAACCGCGCGGGTGCAACCCTCGACCTGGACGGTCAGCTTGGGATAGCTGGGCTTCAGGACCCGGCGGATCGCTTCAGCAGCCCGCTCCATCAGGTCGCGGGGGCCTTTTTTGCCCGGGCCGTAGGTGTCCTTGGCCTCGGCGATCACGATTCCGACGTCGATGTCGGTGAGCGGGGTGAGCGCGTCACCGTGCGCGACGCTGCCGTTGACATAGACCCGCGAGCCAGGAAATTCCTTGCTGATAGCGGAGGCGATCGCCTGCCGGCGGCGGCGAGCCTCGTCGAGTTCTTCTCGAGTCACCTCGATGTTGTGGCGGGCCTGGGTGAGCAGGGCCTCCAGGGAGAGGTAGTCGATTGTCATCTGCGCCTCTGAGTGTTCGGTCGTTTCCGCGCGGGTGCGTGCGCACGGCAAGCCCGATGCGGGGGCTCGCATGGGACAGACGAGCTATCTCCGTCAGAGGGGCGGGTGGAGACGGGCGTCGTGTCAGGCGCAGTCCCGGCAGCGGTCGCTATCAGGGGCGAAGTACCTGGCCGGCAGTACCTGGTAGCAGCCCTGGCAGGTCTTCTCCTTCACCGCGGGGCGGCATGCGCAGCGCCCGCACTCAGGGCACGGCGGCGTTCCGCACCGGACGCAGGCCGGTTCGTAGGAGGTGTAGTCGCTGCCGCACTCCGGCTGGGCGCAGACCCACGAAGAGGGTTGAGGCCCGGACTGCGCGATCGGCAGTGTGAAGCCCTCCTCCCATGGGGGCCGCTCAGTGACAGCGACGACCACAAGGAACCCGTCGATCGGGACAGCCTGAGCGAACAGTTCGTCGCCTTCGATCCGGTCCCGGTACCGGAAACGGACACGACCACGCGCTCGGCCGTTCATGGTGGACAAGGCACGAGAGACGACCTCGGCGTGGTGTTGATCGCTGTCACGGGCCGGGCGCGGCAGTTGGTGCGCGGCGGCGAACTGAACGACGCCCCCACGGTCGAGCAGGACGATCAGTCCGGGTGCTCGCAGCCGCTGTGCAGCTCGGACGCAAACCGCGGCACGAGATGCCGAGGACGCGTGGCGGAGCGCGACGATGTCGTCGCCGGTCGGCGTGCCGTCTGGCAGGTGCTGGGCCACGAGGTCCTCCGGCAACAGCACCTCGGCCGCGAACGCGTCGCAGGCTGCGTCCTCGAACACGGCGCGCGCCTTGCCGTGCGCGTCGGCGGTGTCGTCGAGGTCGAAGTCCGACTGCTGTAGGTGATGACCGAGTTCGTGCAGGGCTGTGAACGCCCGCCGGCCACGGCTCGTGGCCTGAGCGACGAGCATCAACGGTGGATCCTCGGTGCCGTAGTAGGCCCCTGCCACGCTGCACCGTCCGCCGGTCTCGGCGGCGGGGACCTCCCGGTAGACGATCTCGGGCCACGTGCGCAGCACCGCGACCGGGTCGCGCGTCAGCTCCTCGCGACGTCCCGGCAGGACCCGATCCAGCGAGGCGGTCATCGCCTGGGCTTGGGCCCGCACATCCTCAGGATTCGGCACCTCACGAGTCATCGAGCACCGCCTCGAAGTAACGGTCCAACTGCTCGCGCCACGAAAGGGCCGGCCCTTCGGTCTGGCGGTTCGCCACGCCTGCCACCGCGTACCCCGCAAACCGCCATGCCTCGATCTCCTCGAGACCTCGCCGCTTCGCCAACGCGTTGACCATGGCCCGGTAGACCGGCAGGTCAAGATCGGCTACCAGGTCCTCGGGAAGCGGCGGATTCGATGCCAGCAGAACCTCCGCGCTCTCGCCCACCACAGGCGCGAGGCGTTCAGCCTGATCGGGCGTCACTCCCTTCCGACCACGGAGCAACGCGATCACCTGACGATCCGGCAATGCCAGGACTGCACTGAGCCGCGATCGATCGGCCTTGCCAAGAATCTCCTTGAGCGTGCCGGTGCCCTCCGGTGCCCACCGCGCCGACACGAACACGTCCATTGCGTCCTGACCGCGGGCACGCTGCACCGCTCGCTCGTCCACGTCGGACACAATCGGCCGTCCGCGAGGAACGTCCTGAACACGACGATGCTGCTCGGCGAGCGCACCGACGAAGCGATCAAGGACACGGAGCGGCACAGACGCCGCGTCGTCGAGCCAAACCACCAACGGGATCGACAGGTCACTCGCCCCCTCCGCGAGGATCCCCGCGGAGTCGTCGGCCATGTCAGGGTCGGACGTGACTGGCGCTGCTCGCACCGACTGAGCCGCTGACTCCAGGACCAGCAGCAACTGGGTGACCGCACCCCAGCGTGCCCGCCACAGCTGTCCGGACGTAGGGTCCGGTGGAGGCGTAGCCCAGGTCTGCCGGAGGGCGGGCGGGAGCGCGGCGGCGGCCAGCGCGCCCCGCAGCCGCGCGCGCGGCGACTTCTGCACGTCGCTCATCGGTCTCTCCGCCCGCTGGTACTGCCCGCTTCCCTTGAAGTCGGACGACCTAACTCATCCACCGGAACCCCCACCGCCAACGAACCGCGGTGCAGCAGGGCGGTCACCACCTGCTCGGCATGCGGATCATCCACCGTTGCCAAACGCACGATGTCCATGACCTGCGCGATTCGTGCCTTTGTTTCCTTCCGCCCGATACCCAGAGCTTCGGCCGCAGCGGTCGGCTCGGTCAAGTACGGCACGATCGCCCGCTGATCAGGCGTCAGAACCATCCACAGCTCGTCCGCGGTAACCGACGTCAGCGCAGACTCCGGGCCACTCCCGTCCAGGCTATGCCGTTCTGCCGAGTCTCCCGTAAGAAACTCCTCAGCTGTTTCGGGCGCGATCGCGAACCGAAACCGTGCCAGGAGGACGCGGGCGAGGTCCTCCGCTCGAACGGTCCCTCCCGCCGCGGCCAGGACAGCCACAGCCACGGTGGTCAACGCCGTCCGCGCCGCCGCTGGTGTCGGCCCCGAGGTGTTCCACGATCGGATGCATACGCCACGCACGGCAAAGGCCACGCGTTCCAGGTCCGTGACGTCGCCTTGCCACCACTCGGTGGTCTCACCGGCCAGACGCCAGCCACGAACCGGCACAGACTCCGCCTCGAACCGCTGATCTTGCCCCAGGATCGTGTCCAACCGGTTTCGCAGCTTGCCGTGGGGAGTCGCCTTGGCCTGATCCTTCAGGAAGTTCTCGATTGTCGTCAGCAAGTAACGCTCGGCGGAGCCCTGGTCATCTGCCGCGATCAGCGTCTCGATCAAGAAGGCGACACCGTTCTTCTTCTCGACCATCTCAGCAAGAAGCTCGTCGATCGCGTCGTCACTCCACCAGGAATACCCCGCAGGCGGCCGAAAGGACCTCGTTCGGGTCACCTGAGCGGCGAGACGGTGCAGCAGCTCGACAGCCACATCGATGTCCCCATCGAGCAACCACCGCTCGTACTCGCTCACGCCCCCTCCGACGTTCTTCCAGGTCTTCCCGCTACGGGTACCGATAGCGCCATGTGGTTGAGCAACGGATCTACCGAATGGTCCACTACCGGCCATCCATCGTATGCGGGGGAAGCATCCAACCGCGCAGCGACACACGTGCAACACCCGACCACCGGTGGCGACGGTATGCCGGTTGCGCCGGATACGGACCAGTCGACAACGCAGTCGGGAACCCGAGCGCGTCACCTACCCATCCCGTGACGACGCAGCAGGTCAAGCAGCTGTTCGGTCAACACTTTGCGCATCCGCTGGTCGACCGCAGGTGCCACCAGCGACGCGACCCACGCAGGCACCCTCACCGCCCGCACGATGCCCGCCGACTCGGGGGGACCCTCCGGGCCTTGACGTGTCAGTGGTCATCAGGGCCACCGCCCGGGTCGTCCAGACGAAAGCTGCCCTCGATCACCAGGCGACCAGGACGAATGCCCTGGTCAGAGCGACATCCTTCTGTGTAGTGCCCTGCCGGTGATTCGAACCTGCGGCGATAGTTCGCGACACCGGGCAGCACGGCAATCCGCTGGCTCTTAACCAGCGGGTTCGGGGTTCGAGTCCTGGCGGCGTACGACCAAGACCGCAGGTCAGCATTACCGCTGACCTGCGGTTTTGTCGTTTCTGATCGCTTCCTCGATCGTCCTGATCGTCCACGGACACGTGATGGGTGCTCCAAGGGCGCTCGGCGACGACGGAGTAGCGGGACAAAGATCAACAGTGCAATTGCCCGGATCGGGAGAGCGCCGCCATGAGCAGCTGATCTCTAGTTGCTCATTAGAGCCACCCCGCGGTGGAGTACTGGTGCTGACCCGACGCCATCGCCGCGACGCTGGGCGACGACTGGGTGCACAACGGCGACGCCGGTTACGTCGACGCCAACCCGCCGGTGATCCGGCCCCGATCGAGATCGCTCGCGCCGTCCAGGTGCTTCGCCGGCGTCACACCGTCGACGAAGCCCTGCGCTCTGACCCACGTAAGCCTGGGCTGCGACCGTTGGTTGCCAGCCGAACAAGCCGCCCTGACCTTTGCTGGTGATGCTCGGTCAGGGCAGGAGTGTCGGCTTGCCCAGGGCCACGTCCGGGAACACGTGGCTCACTCCTCCCGCGGCGTCGGCACCCGCCTGGATAGGTGAAGGCAGCGGTGCTGGTGCGTACATGCTGATTCTGAGCCGCTGTGCGCCCGCGACGGGGACTTCCACTTCTGCGGGCTGTCCGACCCGCACCTCGTAGGTTTTGGCGAGCACGCCGTCGACATCGATCTCGATCTTCGTCGGAGCATCCGCACCGCTTGCCGTGATGCCGGCGAAGGCGGTGAACATCGAGTACTTGCCACCCAGGTCAACCTCGAACGTCGCGGGTGAGTCTCCGTTGCAGTAGAGGCTGCAGTGGTAGTGGAGACTGTTCTCGTAGGTGTCACCCTGGATCGTGACGTCGGTGAAGTCCAGGTCGATGTCGTTGCTGCCCTCCACCCGCGTCAGCTCCGACAACAACGTTCGGCGAGCGGACGGTACATCGGAAGGGGTGATCACCGGTGTCTCGGCTGTCGTCGACGTACTCTCCTCAGTCGGCACCGTCCGTTCCGTAGTGGTGACTGACGGCGCGGACGAACCGGTCCCCGGCGTGTCGTCACCGCCGAGGAGAGCCAGCACCGTGCCGGCCGTGATCCCGAAAAACGCGAGTATGCCCACGATGTCGGCCGCGCGACCGAGACCGATCCATCCGTTTCCCTGTCCTGCCACACATCCAGTGTGACTCAGGTCCGGTTGGCTTGTGTGTGCTTATCGCGGCGTCACGTCGGCCCGCTCCTGTGCCTGGTGCCAGGCGGCTTCGCGCAGCAGGCGGAGGCCGTTGAGGCCAACGATGACCGTGGAGCCTTCGTGGCCCGCCACGCCCAGTGGCAGCGGGAGGGTGACGAACAGGTCCCATAGCACCAGGCCGGTGATGAACGCGCCCGCGATAACCAGGTTGGCGGTCACCACGCGGCGGGCGCGTCGCGACAGCGCGATTGCGGCCGGGACGGTTGTCAGGTCGTTGCGGACGACGATCGCGTCCGTGGTGTGCAGGGTGAGGTCGGAGCCCGCACCGCCCATGGCGATCCCGGCGTGGGCAGCGGCGAGCGGGGGGGTGCGTCGTTGATGCCGTCGCCGACCACGGCCACCCGCTGCCCGGCCGCCTCGAGATCGCGCACCGCGGTGACCTTGTCGTCCGGCAGCAACCCGGCACGGACGTCGGTGATCCCGACCTGAGCGGCGACCTGGCGAGCGGTGGCGGCGTTGTCGCCGGTGAGCAGCACAGGCTCGGCCCCGGTCAGCCGGGTCACCGCGGCGACGGCAGGGGCGGCCTCGACACGCACGACGTCGCTGATGGCGAGGACCCCGGCGAGTTCGTGATCGCGCAGCACACCACAGCGGTGAAACCCCTCTCCTGCAAGGAATCCACCACCAGGTTCCCTTCGGGAGCAACGCAGGGGAATCGACCCGCAGCAGGTGGCCAGCGATACGTGCGGACACGCCACGACCGGGCTGCGCGGCGAACTCGTCCGCGGCGGGCAGGTCCAGCTCCCGACGGCGGGCGGCACGGACGATCGCCGTGGCGAGCGGGTGCGGGACGGCCAGCGGATGTGGAGGTCGTCGATCCGGTACCGGTGTGCGTGCCGCCAGCGACCGCCGACCGCAGGCAGGTCGGCGGGCGCGGCGGAGCGGCGCAGCCACCATCGAGGTCGTCCAATCGCAAGCTACTCTCGACCATCGCAACTCTATTGCAAACCCGCTGGTCAGCTCCCTGATGGCCTGCTCGCATGCCTGCCAGGGATGCGAGCAGGCGACCAGGTACGGCTTCGTGCGCCGACGTGAAGGAGATCATCGCGCAACCCGCTTCCGTCGCTCCATGACCAACGGCACCCGCGCCTCAATGACCAGCGGCTTCCCCACTAGATGGGCTCTGCTCGGACGAGCCGGTTGGACGTACTGGACGGATCCGCAATCCGTGTGCATCCTGCGCGAGCCGCCCCGGGGACTCGAACGCACACTCATGTGGGGATCTGCCCCAGTGCCCCGATGAACGCCGCCCTCAAGCACGAGCCGACGCCAGGCACGCGATCGTCGTAGATTGTGTCCGCCAGTTCTGCCATCGCGCGTGGTGGGCCGCGTCACCAGGACACCGGCACCGGTAGCAAACACCGACGCCTCTTTGACACGGTAGGGGTCATCGCGAGTCTGCACGTGGAAAATTTGGGTGCGTCGTGTCCCCAACGGGCCTGTTTTTCGGAGTTCAGGGGTGTCACCGCTTCGTCGAGCATCCTTGGAGACATCGATGGCCCACCCAGACCGTGTCCGCCGTGGACATCCAGCACAACGCCGCCGCACCCACTATCGATCGTCCGAGCATGCCGCTCAGCAGCCGGAACCAGACTTCGCCACGTCGACATCACCCGGCCACACCGCCATCAACGGAGGCGGGCTCGCTGGTCGCGGCGTGGCCCGGCAGTCGCGACGCGGCATCACCCGGCCCCTGCAAAGCGGCACGTCCGAGGAGCTCGCGACACCGTTCGCCCACTCGACCGGCACTGCTCACAACGCGATGTCCGGCGAACCCCTGCTCTACACCGCCGAGCAGGCGGCGTCACTGTTGCAGGTGCGCCCGTCGTGGTTGCGACGCAAAGCCGCGGCACGGGCGGTGCCATGCCGGTTCGTCGGCAAGCACCTGCGGTTCTCCCGCGCCGACATCGAGACGATCGCCGAGGGTGGCACACCCAAATACATCTCAAACCCTCAGTGAGTCGATCTAAATATCTCTCCGCATAGCGCGGCTATTCATGTCGCTTGACATTTGACGAACATGGAGCGTCCATGTGTCCGTCAAATCCTAACCACACCAGGGGGTGTTCACTCATGGCTTTTGTTGAGAAGAGCGGGAAGAATTTGTGGCGGGTGCGCTACCCGAAAGACGACGGCGGTTTCGGCACCATCTCCGGATTCACCTCGAAAACCGCGGCGGAGAACAAAGCAGACGAGATCGAAGCCGACCAGCGGCGCGGCCAGTTCCTCGACCCCGACGGCGGGAAACTGACGCTGGCGGAGTGGTCGATCACCTGGTTCGACGCGCTCGACGTGGCCGCGACCACCGAGGCCCAGTACCGCAGCCTCGTCCGCAACCACATCCTCGCCCGCTGGGGCACCACCCGGTTGGACGCGATCTCCGGGCTGGCCGTGCACACCTGGGGCAAGAAACTCCGCGCCGAGGGCTACGCACAGGCCACCGTCGTCACGATCGTCAAGGTCATGTCGATGATGCTGGCCGACGCCACCGACGAACACCTCATCGCCGCCAACCCCATCCAACCCCGCCGCCGCGGGAAACGTCGGCACGAGGTCCGCACCGAACGCGTCTGGGCCACCCCCGAACAAGCCCTCGGCGTCGCCGCCCAAGCCGCCGCACTGGTCGGGGACTGGGCCGCCGTGCTGATGATCACCGCCGCCTGGACCGGCGCCCGCTGGGGCGAACTCGCCGGACTCCGCCGCCACAACACCCACCTCAACGACGCCACCATCGTCATCGACCGCCACACCGGAGCCCTGCACGAAGTCAACGGGCGGCTCGAACTCGGACCACCCAAGACCGCCGAGTCCGCCCGCACCATCACCCTCCCGCCCTTCCTGGTCGAGTTGCTCCGTACTCATCTCGACAGGCACGGCCATCCGCATGTGTTCGTCACCGCCGACGGGGAGCTACTCCGCAGGTCGAACTTCGCCCGCCGCGCCATGCGACCCGCCACCGACGGCAACCACCACCGAACCCGGCCCCGCACCCGCGTCCACCCCGTCCTGCCCGGACTCGTCTTCCACGGATTCCGGCACAGCCACAAAACCTGGCTCATCGCCGACGGCATCCCCGACATCGCCCAAGCCCGACGACTCGGACACCGCATCCCCGACAAAATCGAGCACATCTACTCCCACGTCGCACCCGAAGTCGAAACCCGCCTCATCAACGCCCTCCAACACCGGTGGACCACCGCACTCCACACCCTCACCGGCAACACCACCACACCAAGCGCCGAACACAGCGCCGAACGGCTCACCCGACTCGCACTCCCCGCCGCGACCGTCCCCGCGATCGACCTGACCGCCTGACACCACCCCAGCACACGGCCGGCCACCTCCCCTACGGAGGTGGCTGGCCGTTCCTCGGCTCCGGCATCCCCACCGACACGCCGTCTTTCGCACGCGATCTGCCGCAATCAACCGGCCAGACCGCACCCCAGCCGTCCACACCAGCCATCAACCCGCCCACGCCGCCGACAGCCGCGCGCAACCACCACCAACCGGCCGCAAACGGACCCACCCCAGCAGCGATTGACCACGGATAACGCCTGCTGGGTACGGATGGCGGAGGAGAACCTGTAAGGCGACCCCACATGGCCGTTGGTCAAAGCCAGACCATGATCGTCTCCTTATTTTCTCCTTCTTGCCCTTGTTGATCTCCATTCAGACCTAAGTAGACAGTCCAGCAAGATCGATACCAGGGCAGCAAAAAGGCCCGCTGACCTGGACTTTCATCCAGAACCAGCGGGCCTATCGCGACCGTCGGGCTGACAGGATTTGAACCTGCGACCCCTTGACCCCCAGTCAAGTGCGCTACCAAACTGCGCCACAGCCCGGTCGCATCTCCCCTTCAGGAGGTGCGCGATCAGCCTAGCGTACGCCTCCGGTCAGTTCTTACGGGGGCGCTTCTCTCGCACTCGGACCGAGAGGCGGATGGGGGAACCCGTGAAACCGAACTCCTCGCGGAACCGTCGTTCGATGAAGCGGCGGTAGCCCGCCTCCAGGAAACCGGTCGTGAACAGCACCAGCGTCGGGGGCCTCGTCTGTGCCTGCGTGGCGAACAGCACCCTGGGCTGCTTGCCGCCTCGTACGGGCGGCGGGGTGGCGGCGATCAGGTCCGACAGCCACGAGTTGAGCCTGCCGGTGGGCACGCGCTGGTCCCACGACTCCAGGGCCGTGCGCAGGGCCGGGGCGAGTTTGCGGACCGACCGGCCGGTGAGCGCGGACACGTTGATGCGTTCCGCCCACGGGACGCGGACCAGGCCGCGTTCGAGCTCTCTCGTCAGTTGGTGGCGACGGTCCTCGTCCACCAGGTCCCACTTGTTGAACGCCAGGACGCAGGCACGGCCGGCGTCGACGACCATGGTCAGCACGCGCAGGTCCTGCTCCGAGATGGGTTCCGACGCGTCCAGCAGCACGATGGCGACCTCGGCGGCTTCGATGGCGGCCCGCGTCCGCAGGGACGCGTAGTACTCCATGCCGCTGGCCGTCTTGACCCGTTTGCGCAGGCCGGCGGTGTCCACGAAGCGCCAGACCTCGCCGTCGAGCTCCACCAGGGAGTCCACCGGGTCGACCGTGGTGCCCGCTACGGCGTCTACGACCGCTCGTTCCTCGCCTACCAGGCGGTTCAGGAGGCTCGACTTGCCCACGTTCGGCTTTCCCACGAGCGCCACGCGGCGGGGGCCTCGGGTTGCGCCGAAGGACTCGCGGGGGGTCGTGGGGAGGGCGTGGAGTACCGCATCCAGCAGGTCGCCGGAGTTGCGGCCGTGCAGGGCGCTGACCGGGAACGGCTCACCGAGGCCCAGGGACCACAGGGACGCCACGTCGGCGAGCAGGCGTTCGTCGTCGACCTTGTTCGCGGCCAGTAGTACCGGCTTGTCGGAGCGGCGGAGGACTCTCGCGGCCGCCTCGTCCGTCGTTGTCGCGCCTACCGAGGCGTCCACCACCAGCAGTACCGCGTCGGCGGTGCGCATGGCCAGTTCCGCCTGCGCGGTGACCGACGCCTGCAGGCCGTCCGCCTTGGGGTCCCAGCCGCCGGTGTCCACGACGGTGAACTTGCGGCCGTTCCAGAGGGCGTCGTAGGCGACGCGGTCGCGGGTCACGCCCGGTTTGTCCTGTACGACTGCTTCCCGGCGGCCCAGGATGCGGTTGACCAGGGTCGACTTGCCCACGTTCGGGCGGCCGACCACGGCGAGTACGGGCTGCGGCGGCTCGCCGCCGGTGTCATCGGGGTGGCCGAACTCCTCGTCCACGGTGGTCCAGTCGGACTCCTCGGACCAGGTGCCATCCAGCTCAGTCATTGCGTTGCTCATCCAGTTCACGCACCAGGTCGGCCAGGTGCTTGCGAATATCCTCCGTCGCGGCGACGAGGCCCGTGCGTCCACGCTGGACGGACAGCCGGAACGGCTCCCCTACCAGAACGTCCAGCTTAGGCCGGAACCTGCGCCGCGTGCCGGGCGGCCGGTACGTACCGCGCGTGGCGACCGGCAGGACGACCGCGCCGGTCATCCGCACGAGCCACGCCGCGCCCTGCTCCGCGTGGGCCACGTCACCGGTTCCCCTTGTGCCCTCGGGGAAAATGCCGACCAGCCCACCGGCGCGCAGCACCGAAACGGCCTGCATCAGCGGCCCGCGGTCGGCCGCCCCGCGGCGCACCATGATCTGGCCGATCCACCGGAACGCGTGCCCGGCGACGCCGCGCGACAGCTCCGCCTTCACCAGGAACACCGCGCGCCTGCGCACCATTCCGAACAGCACCTGCGGCTCGACGAACGAGCTGTGGTTGGCCACCAGCACGACCGGCCCGGTCGCGGGCACGCGGGACCGGTGGTGGATCCGGATCCGGAAGAGCGGCCGGTGCAACCACGTGGCCAGCCAGCGCCCGAAATCGTGCACCCACGGGACCGCCCCGGGGGGAAGCGTGCTCACGACTCCCCCTCGCAGGCTCGGTCGAGCCGCTCGCGGTCGCCCTGTGTTGAATGGTTCGCTCCGCAAGCTCCGCTCACCAGCCGGCAGCCACCCCACGCAGGTCCCGCTCGTCCACCAGCGCCATGATCTCGTCCAGCACGCCCTGCAGGTCGAGGTCGGTGCTGTCGAGCCACACGGCGTCGTCCGCGGGCTGCATCGGTGACGTGACGCGGCCGGAGTCGAGGCGGTCGCGGCGGTCGACGTCCTTGCGGGTGTCGTCGACCGACACCTCGCGGCCGGATGCCTTGTCCTGCAACGACCTGCGCAGCGCGCGCGCCTCGGCGGACGCGGTCAGGTACACCTTCAGCGCGGCGTCCGGCGCGACGACCGTGCCGATGTCGCGGCCCTCCACGACGATCCCGCCGCGCTCCTCGCAGACCTCGTCGATGATCCGCATCTGCCGTGCGACGAGCAGCGCCCGCACCCCCGCGACCGCGGAGACGGCCGACACGGCGAGCGTCACGGCCTGGCCGCGGATCTCCACGCCGACGTTCTCGCCGCCGAGCAGCGTCTCCTGGTGGTTCGGGTCGGCGCTGACCCTGAGGTCGACGTGCTCGGCGATGCTCAGCACCGCCTCCTCGTCGTCAGTGGCGACGCCGGACCGCAGCACGGCCAGCGTCACGGCGCGGTACATCGCGCCCGTGTCCAGGTACCCCGCCCCGAGTGCGTCGGCGAGGCGACGGGCCACCGTTGACTTGCCGGTCCCCGACGGGCCGTCCAGCGCGATCACGCCACGCAGTTCGCCCAGTTGCACCGCGCTTGCCTCCTCGAGGTCAGTTCACTCCACCTTCATTCTGCCAGGTGGCAACTGTTCACGACGATCAGCCGGTCGCAAGCCCCGATCCGCGCCCCTAGCGTCCGGATCAGTCAACCAAGGAGGTGGGCACATGTTCCGGCGAACCGTCCTCGGGGTGGCGGTGGTCTTGCTCGGACTGGTCGGGGTGGCCGCACCACAGGCATCCGCCGAGGTCAGCACCGCTGTCGTGGTCCTCACCTACGACGACAGCCAGGCCGCCGAGTTCGTCGACGCGGTCGCGGCGGGGGCCGAGGTGTGGAACACGCACGTCAGCAACGTGCGGATCGAGAAGGCCGCGCCCGGCGTGGCGGCCGACATCACCATCGTCGCGAACGACGGCTGGCCGCAGGCCACGCTCGGGCCGTTCTTCCCGGGTGAGGGTGGCGGCATGGTCTGGTACGGCAGGCAGGCCGTGCACGAGGGCTACAACCAGGTGCGGATCGCGTCGCACGAGCTCGGACACATCCTCGGGTTGCCCGACATGAAGCCGGGTCCGTGCGAGAGCCTGATGTCCGGCAGCACCGGCGGCGTGGACTGCGACAACGTGAACCCGAACGCCGAGGAGATCGCGGCGGTCGAGGCGAACTACGCGGGCGGCCGGATTTCCGCACCGCACAAGGGAACCGTGCTCGTTGAACGGTAACTGGTGACCCCTGACACACCGGCAAGCGAGCGTTAACCTGCAGTTACCCTGCGATAACTGGAGGTAACCGTGTTCCGAAGAGCACTGCTGGGGTTGCTTGCCACCGTTTCCATGACCGCGGCGCTGGTCGCCGGCGCCGCCCCGCAGGCGGCCGCCAGCGGCGACGACGGCGTCCACGCCGCGGTCGTCACCATCACCTACAGCGACGCCCGCGCCGGCGAGTTCGCGAACGCCGTCACCCAGGGCGTCGCGATCTGGAACGCGAGCGTCACCAACGTCAGGATCGTCAAGGCCGCGGCGGGCACCCGCGCGGACGTGCAGGTCATCGCCGACGACGGCTGGCCGCGCGCCACGCTGGGCCCGGTGCGTCCCGGCGGGAGCGGCACGGTGTGGATGGGCCGCCAGGCCGTGTACCAGGGCTACAACGTAGTCCGGATCGCCTCCCACGAGTTCGGGCACATCCTCGGGCTGCCGGACCGCAAGCCCGGGCCGTGCTCGAGCCTGATGTCGGGCAGCTCCGCGGGTGTGTCGTGCACGAACCCGTACCCGAACTCGACCGAGATCAGCCGGGTGCAGTGGCTGTACTCGGGCTGGTTCGCCGCGGCCGGGGGCACCGGCAAGGTAGTGATCGACTAGAGCACCTCGCCGAGCGTGGCGATCGCGGCCGTGAGCTGCGAGTCCGACAGGTATGGCGCGGGCCCGAGCCGGAGCTTGTCGCCCCTGCTGTCGGTGAGCACGCCGCGTTCGGCGAGCTTCTTCTGCAACTCCCCCGCGTTCGGTGCCGTCAGCGCGAGGAACCCACCGAACGCCTCGCGTGGCGCGGACCGGTCACGGGTGATCACGGCCGGGTCCGCGTCCAGGTCGTCGAACAGCGACGCGAGCAACCCGTTCTGGTGCAACGAGACCGCGCGCAGGAACGCGGGCGTCAGCTCCTGTGCCGCGAAGAAGTCGAGCACGGCGGCGGCCCGGTAGTGGCTCGTCGGGTCGTACGTGGAGCCCGCGAACCGGTCGCCGCCGGACGCGTAGCCCACGAGCCCGGACGTCTTCGCCGCCAGGTCCTCGAACTCCGCGAACCAGCCGGTGATGACGGGCCGCAGCTCCTGGGCGTGCGGCGGCAGCCGCAGGAAGCAGTTGCCCTCGCCCAGCTGCAGGTACTTGTAGCCGCCACCGGTGACCCACGCGGACTCCAGGCCGTGCGGGGAGAACGGGGCGACGCCGAGCGCGTGGTAGGCGTCGACGAGCAGTTCCACGCCTCGGTACCGGCACGCGGCGGCGACGCCGTCGAGCCGCGGCACGATCCGTGCGGTCTCGAACAGCACCGCCGACACGAGCACCGCGGCGGTGCGGTCGTCGACCTCGGCGGCGAGGCGTTCCGCCAGCGTGTCCGCCGGGGCCGCCGCGACCCGCACGACCTCGATGCCCTCCTCGCCGAGCCGGGCGAGCTGGCGGCGCAGCGTGTGGAACTCGCCGTCGGTGGTGACGAGCCGCGGCCGGGTCCGCAGGTCCAGGCTGGACAGGAACCGGACGACCAGCTCGTGGGTGTTGGCGCCCAGCGCGATGGCCCCGTCGCTGTCGCCGAGCAGGTCGCGGTACGCCTGCCGCAGCCGCTCGGCCTTCGCGAACGCCAGGTCCCACTTGGCGTCCACCGCGGCCGACGCGTCCGTGAACGCCTCGATCTGGCCGTGCAGCGCGACGTCGGGCCACGCCTGGTGCGAGTGCCCGGTCAGCAGCAGCCGCTTGTCGACCTCGAACCGTCCGTAGTGGACGGACAGTGCGTTGGGCGTGGCACGCAGTGAGTCCAGTGTGGTCACAGCTGGCTCCGCACGGCCCACAGGTCCGGGAACACGGCGTGGAACAAGGTGGTGCGCAGGTACGCGGCACCCGCCGACCCGCCGGTGCCCGCCTTGCCACCGATCGTCCGCTCGACCATCTTCACGTGCCGGTACCGCCATTCCTGCAGGCCCTCGTCGAGGTCGACGAGCAGGTCAGCCACTGTGGACGGTCCGGAGTCGTCCGCGTACACCTGCACGAGGACGCGCTGCACGTCCTCCGACTCGGTCCACTGTGTCCCGACGTCGCGGTTCAGCGCCGCGTCGGGCAGGTCGTAGCCGGCGCCCGCCAGGTAGTGCAGGAACGAGTCGAACACCGCGGGCCGGGACATGGCCAGGGCGACGCGTGCGTACGACTCGGAGTCCTTGTCGTAGGGCGAGAGCATCCGCTTGTCCCGCCGCCCGAGCACGGCCTCCAGCTCGCGGAACTGGTAGGACTGGAACCCGCTCGACGCGTCGAGCCGTTCACGGAAGCTGGTGAACTGCCGCGGTGTCATGGTTTCCAGCACGTCGATCTGGGCGACCACGACCTTGAGGATCGTGAGGGTGCGACGCAGCGCGCGCACGGAGTGCGGCGTGTCGCCCTTCTCCAGGCAGCGCTGCAGGTGCCCCAGCTCGTGCAGGATCTGTTTGAACCACAGCTCGTACACCTGGTGGATGACGATGAACAGCATCTCGTCGTGCTCGTCGGACCGGGGACGCTGCGCGCCGAGGATCTCGTCGAGCGCCAGGTACGACGTGTAGGTCAGTGCTGCGGACTGTCCACCTGGGACTGGTTCGGTCATGGCGCGGTCACCTCGTCGAAGTGGCGCTGCGCCGCGGGGGCCAGCGCCGGGTACAGGTCGTGGAACAGGCGCAGGGCCTCGGCCCGGCACTCGGGTGCGGGGACCAGGTCCGCCGGCAGCTCCGGGTCGAGGGTCGGGAACTCGCGGAACGTGTGCACCAGCCTGGTGCGCAGCAACAGTGCCGCGCGGTCGTCCTCGACCTCGTGGTCGCGGAAGTGCTCGACGAAGTCACGGTACCGCGCGGAGAGCTCGTCGAGGTCCCACACCCGGGTGACGAACACACCGAAGTCGACGGCGGTCGCGGGCCTGCCGAGCATCACCCCGGCGTGCTCGGCGACCTCCAGTTCCGCGAGCAGGGCGGCCAACTCCTTCTCGCGGTCGTGCGGCGCGAGCCACGTGCCGTCCTGCACCGAGCCGAAGCCGAGGAACCGCAGCCTGCTGACCAGCCGGGTGCGGGCGAGCCTGCGGTCCTCGGGGATCGAGTGCCACAGCACGGTCCAGGTCGTCTCGGTGCGCGGTCGTTCACCGAGGGTGAAGATGCGCTGGTCGCCCTCGGCGAGAACGGTGAGTGTGCGGGGCGTGAGCGCGTAGTGCACGTGCCTGCCGTTCTTGGTCGGCGCCAGGAGGTCGCGCGCGACGAGGCGGTTCAGCGCGACGCGGGCCGCGCCCTCGGTGAAGCCGAACTCGGCGAGCAGCCTGACCAGGCCGCCGGACCAGACCGTGCCGTGCTCGCGGGGGACGTGGTGCGCGCCGAGCAGCGTCAGCACCAGGTCCTGCGGAGCAGGCGAGAAGGTCATGCCGCGAGCATAGTTGACGCTTCAGCGGGGTCAACCGTAATGTGTCGTGGGTGAAGGTCGGCGTCGGGCTTCCGAACACGATTCCGGGCATCTCGGGCGAGGTGCTCGTCGAGTGGGCGCGCCGTGCCGAGGCCGGCCCGTTCAGCACGCTCGGCGTGCTCGACCGCCTCGTCTACGACAGCGTCGAGCCGTTCGCCGCGCTGTCGGCGGCCGCGGCGGTCACGTCCCGGATCGGGGTGGCCACCAACATCGCCATCGGCCCCCTCCGCTCCCCCGCCATGCTCGCCAAGCAGGCGCTCTCGGTGGATGCGCTGTCAGACGGGCGGTTCACGCTCGGTGTGGGCGTGGGGGCGCGGCGCGACGACTACGTGGCAGCGGGGGCGAACCACAAGGCCCGCGGCGCCAGGCTCTCCGAGCAGCTCGCCTACCTGCGTGGACAGCTGGACACCTCCGGCGTCGGCCCTTACCGAACACCCGTCAGGTTGCTCGTGGGCGGGTCGTCCGGAGCCGCGCTCGCGCGGATGGCCAGGTATGCCGACGGGTACGCGCACGGCGGCGGCCCGCCCCGTGCGTTCGGGTCGGCGGCCAACCGGGCGCGGGCGGCGTGGCGGGACCTGGAGCGGCCGGGTGAGCCGCAGTTGTGGGGCCAGGGGTACTTCGCGTTCGGTGACCCGGATCGTGGCTGCGACTACCTGAAGGACTACTACGCGTTCACCGGCCCGTTCGCGGAGAAGATCGCGGCCGGGAACCTGACGTCCGCCCGGGCCGTGCGGGACTTCGTGCGCGGCTACGAGGCGGAGGGCTGCGACGAACTGATCCTCTACCCGACCGTCGCGTCGCTCGACGACCTGGACCGGCTGGCCGAGGCGGTGTCCTGATGCGTGTCTCGGTCGTGGGTGGTGGGCCGTCGGGGCTGTACCTGGCGGTCCTGCTGCGCAAGGCCGGGCACGACGTGTCGGTCGTGGAACGCAACGCGCCGGACGCGACGTTCGGCTGGGGCGTGGTGTTCTCCGAGGAGACTCTCGGCGCGCTGCGGGACGCGGACTACGCCACCTACCTGGAGATCACCGACTCGTTCGCGCGCTGGACGTCGATCGACATCCACTACCGGGGCGAGGTGCTGCGGTCGTCGGGCCACACGTTCTCGGCGATCAAGCGGACGCACCTGCTGGCGATCCTGCAGAACCGGTGCCGCGAGCTGGGCGTGTCGCTGGAGTTCGGCACCGAGGTGGCGTCGGCCGAGTCCGCGGACCTGGTCGTGGCCGCCGACGGCGCGAACAGCACGCTGCGGCGTGGCGCGGACTTCGGCACCACGTCGACGCCGCAGGGCTGCAAGTACGTGTGGTTCGGCACGGACCTCGTGCTCGACGCGTTCACGTTCGTGTTCAAGGACACGGAGCACGGGCTGTTCCAGGTGCACGCGTACCCGTTCGACGAGCACACGAGCACGTGGATCGTGGAGACGACCGAGCCGACGTGGCGGCGCGCGGGGCTGGACCGGATGTCCGAAGAGGACAGCATGGCGTTCTGCCAGGCGTTGTTCGCCGAGGAGCTGGGGTCGCACCGGCTGATGTCCAACAAGTCGATCTGGCTGGACTTCCCGTTGGTGCGCAACGAGACCTGGCACCGGGGGAACCTGGTGCTCATCGGTGACTCGGCGCACACCGCGCACTTCTCGATCGGGTCGGGCACGAAGCTCGCGATGGAGGACGCGATCGCGCTGGCTAACGCGTTCGTGCGTCATCCGTCCGATGTGGAGGCCGCGCTCGTGGACTACGAGCTGGAGCGCCAGCCCGTGGTGGAGCGGTTCCAGCAAGCCGCCGGGGACAGCGCGGCCTACTTCGGGCGGGTGCGCAACCACCTGAAGCTCGCGCCGATCCAGTTCGCGGCGAACCTGCTGACGCGCAGCGGCCGGATCAGCCACGCGAACCTGACGCAGCGGGACCCGGCGTTCATGCGTGTCCTGGATTCCTGGTTCTCCGCACACGCTTCCGGGGCACCGCTCGTGCCCGGCGCGGTGGCGCCGCCGCCGATGTTCGCACCGCTGAACCTGGGTGGGCTGACCATGCGCAACCGCGTGGTGCGGAGCGCGCCGGACCTCGCGGAGGCGGCACGGGCGGGCGCGGGGCTGGTGCTGACCGGGTTCGTGGCGGTCGCCGAGAACGGCCGGGTCTCGCCCGCGACCCCGTTGCTCGACGACGCGTGGGCGGCGGCGGTGAAGGAGGTCCACGACGCGGGTGCGCTCGCCGGGGTCCGGCTGGGCCACGCGGGACGCCGGGGCGCGACGCGGGCGGACGGCGGTGTGGACGTGCCGCTGCGGGACGGGTGGCCGCTGCTGTCGGCGTCTCCCCTGCCGTACACCCCGTTCAGCGCGGTGCCCGCCGAGGCGTCCGACGCGGACCTGACACGTGTCAGGTCCGACTTCACCTCGGCCGCGGAGCGGGCGCGCGACGCCGGGTTCGACGTGCTCGAACTGGACCTCGCCGACGGTCACCTCCTCGCGAGCTTCCTGTCGCCGCTGACCAACCGGCGGTCCGACGAGTACGGCGCCGAGCCGCTGCGGTACCCGCTGTCCGTCGTGGACGCGGTGCGCGCGGTGTGGCCGGGGCTGCTCGCGGCCCGGCTCACGGTCACCGACCTCGCGCGCGGCGGCACGACCGTCGAGCAGGGCATCGCGTACGCACGCGCCCTCGCCGACCACGGCGTCGACCTGGTCCACGTGCGGGCCGGGCACACGACCGCGACCTCGCGGCCCGAGTACCGGCGCGGCCACCTGACCACGCTGTCCGACCGGGTGCGCAACGAGGCCGGAGTGCCGACACTGGTCGGCGGGTACCTCACCACCCCGGACGAGGTGAACACGGTCGTCGGCGCCGGGCGCGCCGACCTGTGCCTCTTCGAACCGGCCCCGAGCCCGCTGGAGCAGCCGTGACCGCGTTCGCCGACCTCACCTCGCCGCAGGTGGCCGAACTGCTGTCAGGTACGCGTACGCCGGTGCTGCTGCTGCCGGTCGGCGCCGTCGAGCCGCACGGCCCGCACGGGCCGCTCGGCACGGACGAGGTCATCTCCGCGGGCATGTGCGGGCGGGCTGCCGAACGGCTGTCAGGTGACCCGGACGTGCGGGTCCTGGTGCTGCCGACGCTCAACTACGGGGTCACCAGGATGGGGGCGGCGTTCCCGGGCGCGGTGACGGTGTCGGAGTCGACGCTGCACGCGCTGGTCACCGAGGTGTGCGGGGCGCTGGTGGCGCAGGGGTTCACGCGGATCGTGGTGGTCAACAACCACTTCGAACCCGCGCACGTGACCACGCTGCGGAAGGCCGCGGCCGAGGCCGGGGTCACCTACCTCGACCTCGTGCGCAGGCACAACGCGGCACGGCTGACCGAGGAGTTCCGGTCCGGCTCCTGCCACGCGGGCCGGTACGAGACGTCGCTCGTGCTCGCGGACCGCCCTGACCTGGTCGACACCGACACGGCGGCGACGCTGCCGCCCGTCCCCGTCGACCTGCCGGCCGCGATGGCCGAGGGGAAGGCGGACTTCGTCGCGATGGGCATGGACCGCGCCTACTGCGGCGACCCGGCCGGCGCGTCGGTCGCGGAGGGGCAGTCCACGTTCGACACGCTCACGGACCTGCTGGTGGAGACCATTCGGGGGGTGGCATGACCCTGTTCAACGTCGCCGACCACTTCGTCGACCGCAACCTGACGCTCGGCAGGTCGGAACGAGTCGCGCTGTACACACCGGACGGTGCCACCACGTACGCGGAGCTGGCGGCACTGGTGAACCGGGTCGGCAACGTGCTCCTCGAACTGGGGGCGCGGCGCGGTGAGCGGGTGCTGCTCGCGCTGTCGGACGGCGTCGAGTTCGTCGCCACCTGGTACGCGGCGCAGAAGATCGGCGCGGTCACCGCCGAGGTGTACACGTTCCTGCAGGCCAAGGACTACCGCTACTTCCTCGACTACACCGGCGCGTCGGTGGTGATCGCGGACCCGGTCACGCTGGACCGGCTGCGCGAGGCCGGGGTTGACGACCGTCAGGTACTGGTGGTCGGCGGGTCCGACCCGCGGCCCGGCGAACACGACTTCGCGACCCTCGTCGCCCAGGCGCCCGACACGCTCGCGACCGCCGACACCACCCGCGACGACATCGCGATCTGGAAGTTCACGACCGGCAGCACCGGCGCGCCGAAGGCGTGCGTGCACACCGCGGCGAGCCCGATCGTCAGCCACGAGCGCTACGCGCTCGACGTGCTGGGCATCCGCGAGGACGACATCGTGCTGCCCGTGCCGAAGCTGTTCTTCGGCTACGCCCGTGACCTGACCGCGCTGTACCCGTTCGGTGTCGGCGGCGCCGGGATCGCGTTCCCCGAGCGGACCACCGCCGAGAAGATCTTCGAACTGATCGCCCGGTTCCGGCCGACGATCCTCGTGAACGTGCCGACGATGATGAGCGCGATGGTCGCCCACCCGTCGGCGGCCGACCAGGACCTGACATCCGTCAGGTTGTGCACGTCGGCGGGCGAGGCGCTGCCCGCGGAGCTGCACCGCAAGTGGGACGAGGCGTTCGGCGTCGAGGTGGTCGACGGGATCGGCTCGTCGGAGGCGTACCACATCTACATCTCCAACCGGCCGGGCGCGGCGCGGCAGGGCAGCTGCGGGCAGGTCGTGCCGGGGTACTCCGCGCGGGTCGTGGACGACGCGGGCGCGGCGGTGCCGGACGGCGAGGTCGGTGTCCTGGAGGTCAGCGGCGGCACGGTCGCGCTGGAGTACTTCGGGGACGCGGAGAAGTCGGCGGCGACCTACCGCGGCGACACCGTCCACACAGGAGACCTGTTCAGCCGGGACGGCGACGGGTTCTTCTACTACCACGGCCGCGCCGACGACCTGTTGAAGTCCGGCGGGATCTGGGTTGCCCCGAGCGAGATCGAGCACTGCCTCATCGGCCACGAGGACGTCCTCGAGTGCGGGGTAGTGGGGTTCGACGTGGACGGTCTCACGAAGCCACGCGCGTACGTCGTGCTGCGCGAAGGCGCCACCCCGTCCGCCGACGCGCTGAAGGCCTACGTCCGGGAGCGGCTCGCCGGGCACAAGTGCCCACAGGACATCGTGTTCGTGACCTCCCTGCCGCGCACCACGAACGGCAAGCTCGACCGGCGCGCGCTGAAGGCGCTCTCATGAGGCTCGTCGTGGTCACGGGTGGCACGCGTGGCATCGGCGCCGCGATCGCCAAACGCTTCACCGACCTCGGCGACCGGGTCGTCGCGCTGGGCCGCGCCGACTGCGACGTCACCGACGAGGCCGCGGTCGCCGAGGTGTTCGGCTCGCTCGGCGAGGTGAACGTGCTGGTCAACAACGCCGGTATGGCGTCGAGCGCGCCGCTCGCGAAGACCACTGTGGACGACTGGCGCTCCCAGCTGGACGTCAACGCGACCGGCGCGTTCCTGTGCACGCGAACGGTGCTGCCCGGCATGCGGGAACGGAACTCCGGCCGGATCGTGACCGTCGCGTCGACGGCCGGTCTCGCCGGGCAGAAGTACACGTCGGCCTACACGGCTTCGAAGCACGCGGCGGTCGGGCTGATGCGCGCGGTGGCCGCGGAGGTGGCGGGCACCGGCGTGACCTCGAACGCGGTGTGCCCGACGTTCGTGCGCACGGACATGACGACCACGACGGTGCGGCGCATCGCCGCGACCACCGGCCGGTCCGAAGAGGACAGCGAACGGATCGTGGCGGGCATGTCACCGCTCGGGCGGCTGCTGGAGCCGGAGGAGGTCGCGTACGCGGTCATGTTCCTCGCCGCACCGGAGGCGGCCGCGATCAACGGTCAGACGATCGTCCTGGACGGAGGAGGTGTACAGGCATGAGTCCGTTCCGGGCATCGCCTGGGTTCACACAGGAGTGGAAGCACTTCGACCTGTCGGTGGCAGAGGGGGTCGCGACGGTCACGCTGAACCGGCCCGACAAACTGAACGCGCTCACCTTCGACGTGTACGCGGACCTGCGTGACCTGCTCGCCGAGCTGCCACACCGCGGTGACGCGCGCGTGGTCGTCCTCACCGGCGAGGGCCGCGGGTTCTGCTCCGGCGGCGACGTCGAGGAGATCATCGGCGAGTTGCAGAAGATGGAGGCCGCGCAGCTGCTGGAGTTCACCCGCATGACCGGTGCGGTGGTGAAGGCGCTGCGGGAGTGCCCGCTGCCGGTGATCGCCGCGGTCAACGGCGTCGCCGCGGGCGCGGGCTCGGTGATCGCGCTGGCCAGCGACTTCCGGCTGCTCGCGGAGTCGGCGAAGTTCGCGTTCCTGTTCACGAAGGTGGGCCTGGCGGGCGCGGACATGGGTTCGGCGTACCTGCTCCCCCGGCTCGTCGGTCTCGGCCGGGCGACGGAGCTGCTGATCCTGGGCGACAAGATCGACGCGGCGCACGCGGACCGCATCGGCCTGGCGACGAAGGTCGTGCCGGACGACACGCTCGCGCGGGAGGCGACCGCGCTGGCGCGGCGGCTGGCGGACGGCCCGGCGCTGGCGTACTCGACGACGAAGGTGCTGCTGACACGTGAGCTGGACATGGATCTCGGCAGCAGCATCGAGCTGGAGGCCATGACGCAGGCGCTGCTGATGAAGAGCGACGACCACGCGGAGTTCTACGCGGCGTGGTCGGCCGGACGGAGTCCACAGTGGACCGGCCGATGAGCGCGCACGAGGTCGTCACCGCCCCCGGCCTCGCCGAGCCGGTCGGGTTCGCGCACGCGGTGGTGGCCGCGCCGGGCCGCACCGTGTACCTGGGTGGCCAGACGGCGCAGGGGCCGGACGGCGCGATCGTGGGTTCGACGATGGCGGAACAGTTCGACCAGGCCGCGGGCAACGTGGTCGCGGCGCTGGCGGCGGCGGGCGGCACCCCCGACCACCTGGTCTCGCTGGTCATCTACACGACGGTCGTCGGCGAGTACCGCGCGGCGCTCAAGGAGCTGGGACCGTTGTGGCGCAAGCACTTCGGCCGCCAC
Source organism: Actinophytocola sp. NPDC049390 (assembly GCF_044466355.1). NCBI lineage: Bacteria > Bacillati > Actinomycetota > Actinomycetes > Pseudonocardiales > Pseudonocardiaceae > Actinophytocola > Actinophytocola sp. NPDC049390. The sequence continues at coordinate 37,649 of NZ_JBITMQ010000017.1, read as the reverse complement.
TACCCGGCGGTCGCGCTGCTGGGCGTGGCGGAGCTGTTCGACGAGGCGGCGAAGATCGAGCTGGTGGGCACGGCGGTGATCCCATGACGTACACCCACCTCTCCCCCGCCCACGAGGAGCTGCGCGACCACACCGAGAAGGTGGCGGCGTCCCTTCCCGGACACGGAGAACCGGGCCGGATCAACCGGCCGCTGCTGACAGCGCTGGCGGAACACGGCCTGCTGAGCAGGTTGTTCCCGCGTACGTCCGCGATGGACCTGTGCGTGATCCGTGAGGCGCTGGCCCGCCACAACACCGAAGCGGAGACGGCGTTCGCGCTGCAGGGCCTCGGCGCGTACCCGATCCTTCTGGCGGGCCGGGAGTCCGTTGTGGACACGTGGATGCCACGCATCACCGCGGGCACCGCGGCCGTGGGCTTCGCGCTGACCGAACCGGACGCGGGCTCGGACGCGGCGTCGCTGTCGTCGCGGGCGGTCCGCGACGGCGACGGCTTCCGCCTGACCGGCGAGAAGGTGTTCATCTCCAACGCCCCCGACGCGGACGTGTACTCGGTGTTCGCGCGCACGAGCGACAACGGCGCCCGGGGTATCACGGCGTTCGCGGTCCCGGGTGACGCGCCGGGCCTCACCGGAACCCGTCAACGTCTGGTGTCCCCACACCCGATCGGCCGCCTGCACTTCGCGGACGTGTACGTGCCCGCCGAGTCGGTGCTGGGCGAGGTGGACGGTGGCTGGCGGGTGGCGATGCGGACGCTCGACATGTTCCGCCCGAGCGTGGGCGCGTTCGCGGTGGGCATGGGGCAGGCCGCTCTGGACGCGGCGGTGGCGCACACAGCCGAGCGCGAAGCGTTCCGCAAACCTCTGCGCGACTTCCAAGGGGTGTCACACCAGTTGGCCGACGTGGCGACGCGGCTGCAGGCAGCCCGCCTGCTGGTCCACGACGCGGCGGCCGCGTACGACTCGGGTGCCGAACGCACCGGCCACCTCTCGGCGATGGCGAAGCTCTTCGCGACGGAGTCCGCCCAGCACGCGGTGGACGTGGCGATCCAGGTCCACGGTGCCCGCGCGCTGGAGGAAGGTCACCTGCTGGAGCACCTGTACCGCGAGGTGCGGGCGCCGCGCATCTACGAGGGCGCCAGCGAGATCCAGCGGGAGATCATCGCGCGCCACCTGTACCGCTGAGCCTGTGCGCGCGTTGTGCTTCTGACATGCGGAAACCCCTTGTGGCGCCGATAAGGTTCCCCGATCCGGGACCATCGAGCCACTGGGGACCACATGTACCGAAAACACCTGAAGATCGCCGTCGTGCTGCTGGCACTCCTCGGCACCCTGTTCACCACCGCACAGGCCGCCGCGGCACCCGCGGGGATCGATGGCACCTACGGCACGACAGCCACACCCCCCACCCGCATGACCCCCGTGCCCGACAACGGCAGGGTCAGCTGCTGGGGCTACTACGGCACGTTCATGACCGGCACCCACGTCATGGTCGTCGACTGGCAGACCAGCAGCGACGAGTGCTTCGGCATCGCGACCGACCGCACGATCTGGCACGCCTGGCCGAACTCGGGCGGCTGGAAGCGGATGCCCGGTGGCGGCCACGCCGACTTCATCTACAACCTGCCCTACGAACAGCCGGACGGTTTCCGCATGGTCCCGGTCTTCGCGTCGACGAATGGCACGTACTGGTGCCAGAACTACTATCCGCCCACGGGCTACGTCAGCGTCGGCTGGACCGGCGACTGGTACCTGTGCGGCTGAGGACGTGACCGGGCCGGGCCGAGCCACGACGGCTCGGCCCGGGCCACCCGCCTACCGCACCGGCAGGGTTTCCAGCGCGGCCGTCAGCTCCTCGTCGGTCAGCTCGCGGTCGACCATGCCGCCCGCCAGGTAGTTCGCGTACGCGGGCAGGTCGAGGTGCGCGTGGCCGCACAGCGCGGTCAGGATCACCTTCTCCTCACCGGTTTCCTTGCAGCGCAACGCTTCCCGCACACACTCGGCCAGCGCGTGCGTCGGCTCCGGCGACGGGATGATGCCCTCGGCACGCGCGAACCGCACACCGGCCGCGAAGCACTCGTTCTGGCCGATCGCCACGGCGTCGACCAGGCCCAGCTCCACGATGTGCGACAGCAGCGGCGACATCCCGTGGTACCGCAGCCCACCGGCGTGGATCGGGTCCGGGATGAAGTCGTGGCCGAGCGTGTGCATCTTCAGCAGCGGCGTCAGCCCAGCGGTGTCACCGAAGTCGTAGGCGTACTTACCGCGCGTGAGGGACGGGCACGCCGCGGGCTCGACCGCCCTGATCTCCGGCGAGATGTTGCCCGCCAGCTTCTCCCGCAGGAACGGGAACACGAGCCCGCCGAGGTTCGAGCCGCCACCGGCGCAGCCGACGATCACGTCCGGGGTGTCGCCGGCCATCTCGAACTGGCGCAGCGCCTCCTCACCGATGATCGTCTGGTGCAGCAGCACGTGGTTGAGCACGCTGCCCAGCGCGTACCTGGCCGCCGGGTTCGCCGCCGCCTTCTCGACGGCCTCGCTGATGGCGATGCCGAGGCTGCCCGTCGAGTCGGGGTGCGCGGCGAGGATCGCCTTGCCCGCCTCGGTCAGCTCCGACGGGCTCGGGTGGACGGTCGCCCCGAACGTCTCCATCATCATCTTGCGGTACGGCTTCTGGTCGTACGACGCGCGGACCTGCCACACCTCGCACTCCAGCCCGAACTGGGCGCAGGCGAACGCGAGCGCGCTGCCCCACTGCCCGGCACCGGTCTCGGTCGTCAGCAGGCTGACGCCCTCCTGCGCGTTGTAGTACGCCTGCGGCACCGCCGTGTTCGGCTTGTGCGAGCCGACCGGGCTGACGCCCTCGTACTTGTAGTAGATGCGGGCCGGTGTGCCGAGCGCCTTCTCCAGCCGGTGCGCCCGGAACAGCGGCGACGGCCGCCACAACCGGTACACCTCCTGCACCCCTTCCGGGATCGGGATGTAACGCTCCGTGCTCACCTCCTGCTCGATGAGCGCCTGCGGGAACAGCGGTGCGAGGTCCTCGGGGCCGACCGGCTCGCCGGTGCCGGGGTGCAGCGGCGGCGGGGGCGGCGCCGGCAGGTCGGGCACGATGTTGTACCAGGCCGTCGGCATGTCTGACTCGTCGAGGATGAACTTGGTTCGGCCGGCCATGGGAGCCTCCGGTACGTCGGTTGATCGAGACCGACACCAACCTAGGTCCAGGAGGCGGGGGAAGAAAGACGCAATCCGGGACGTTAACCTGTCGTGGTGAACGTCGAGGTGACTCCGCTGCCAGGAATCGGAACGCGTCAGGACTTCCTCTCGCGTGGTGGACGCCGGATCGGCGTGATCACTTACCGGGACGGCCGTTCCGAGCTGATCGTGTCGCGTGTGGACGACCCCGACACGTGCACGGCGTCGATCCCGCTCACCCCCGACGAGGCAGGGACGCTCGCGAGCCTGCTCGGCGCGCCGCAACTCGTGGCGCAGCTGCAGGACGAGTTGGACGGTGTGCACACCAAACAGCTGCCGCTCCTGCCGGGTTCCCCCTACGACGGGCGCACACTCGGCGACACGGCGTTGCGCACGCGGACCGCGGTGTCGGTCGTGGCCGTGGTCCGGGCGGGCACGGTCCACCCGTCGCCGCGCCCCGACTTCATGCTGGGCGGCGGCGACGCGCTGATCACTGTCGGCACCAAGGAAGGGCTCGCCAAGGCGGCCGAAGTCCTGGCCCACGGGTAACGCGGATGCACTCGACCGCAATCGCGCTGATCGAACTCGGCGCGATCTTCTTCGGCCTGGGTGTGCTCGGCAGGATCGCATGGAAGATCGGCATCTCGCCGATCCCGTTCTACCTGCTCGGCGGCCTCGCGTTCGGCAGCGGCGGGATCATCCCGCTCGAGGGCATCGAGGAGTTCACGTCGCTCGCGAGCGAGATCGGCGTGATCCTCCTGCTGCTCCTGCTGGGCCTGGAGTACTCGGCGGCGGAACTCGTGACCGGCCTGAAACGGTCGTGGTTCGCGGGTCTCGTCGACATCGTGCTGAACGCGGCGCCGGGCGTCGCGGTCGCGCTGCTGCTGGGCTGGGGCCCGGTCGGCGCGCTGGCGATGGCGGGCGTCACGTACATCTCGTCGTCCGGCATCGTCGCGAAAGTGCTCGGTGACCTGGGCAGACTCGGTAACCGCGAAACACCTGTGATCCTGTCGATCCTGGTGTTCGAGGACCTCGCGATGGCCATGTACCTGCCGATCCTGACGGCGGTGCTGGCGGGCGCCACGCTGCTCGGCGGCCTGACCGCCATCGGTATCTCGCTGGCCGTGGTGACGGTGGTGCTGGTGCTCGCACTGCGGTTCGGCCGGTACGTGTCGGCGATCGTGGACAGCCCGGACCCCGAGGTGTTCCTGCTGCGTGTGCTGGGTGCGGCGCTGCTGGTGGCGGGCCTCGCGTCGCAACTGCAGGTGTCGGCGGCGGTCGGCGCGTTCCTGCTGGGCATCGCGATCTCGGGGTCGACGGCGGAGAACGCGACCCGCATGCTGGAGCCGCTGCGCGACCTCTTCGCGGCGATCTTCTTCGTCGTGTTCGGCCTGAACACCGTGCCGTCGACGATCCCACCGGTGCTGGGCGTCGCACTGGCACTGGCCGCTGTGACGACCATCACGAAGCTGCTGACGGGCTGGTGGGCGGCGAAACGACAGGGCATCGCACGCATGGGCCGCGCGAGAGCGGGTGCCGCGCTGGTGGCACGGGGCGAGTTCTCGATCGTGATCGCGGGCCTGGCGGTGTCGGCGGGCGCGGTGGACTCCCAACTGGCCGCGCTGGCGACCGCGTACGTCCTGATCATGGCGATCCTCGGCCCCCTGGCCGCGCGCTTCGTCGAGCCCGTCGCCCGCCTGGCGATCACCCGCCTACGCCCAGCCACCGCCTGAGTTGTCCACAGGTCCCCCGGTTGTCCACAACCAAGATCGACAACCCTGCGTTTGTCACCCCCACCCAGTAGACTGGCATGGCGGGTGGCCCCCGGGAATGGGTAGGGCTTGAGGTTACGTACTGGGTGGCGCGTTTTCGCAGGTCAGAGGCTTGGTGGACGGTTGGGGATGGTGCGCTGACGTCCGGAGGGCGTCTTTCGGGACGTTGAGCCCGGATCCACCGGTGGTGCCCTGGTTGTTCCGACCTGCGACGAGCGCGGCCGGTCGGGCCCGCATCTGCCGGGTGCCGTGCTGTGAAGGGCGCTTTCACAGCACTGGACGCCGGTAACGCGCCTTTCGCGGCGGCACCGGCCCGGCGCAGCCCACAAAGACGGCCTGCCTGCCCTCCCGTCGACCTGGCGAAGCCCGATCACACCGGGTCAAGGGGCCAACAAAAAGCACCCCCTCCCCGAGATCTGCCAGTCCGGCGAGGCCCCCCGGAGGGCACCGCAGCACAGTGTCAGCCGGTCAAGTCCGCCAACAACAGGCCACTTCGCGGTTTCGGCGTGAAGTACGTGCTCTTGCGCGGCATGCGACGCCCCGCGGCATGCTCGGCCAGCACCGTCGCCAACGGCACCGGCGCCAACTCGATGATCGCCTCCGCCACCACCGGCGGAGTGCGCCCGGCAGGCAGTGGATGCACCCGCGCACTTTCCGGATCCAGCCGCAGCGCCCCCGCCAGCAAGGTCTCCTCCACCACCGCGTGGTCCAGACCGTGCGGCAACTCCACGACCAGCGTCGCATCCGGGCAACGAACCACGGCCGTGCCCGGTTCGGCAGGCGGCGCGGCCGCCTCGACCTCGCGCACCGTCAGACCCGCCGCACGCCACGCCCGCACCAGGTCGCCCGCGGTCAGCCCCGTGCCCGTCAACACGCGGTGGAACGCACCGATCCGCAACGCCGGACCGGCCGTCACCAGCGCCAACAGCCCGCCGGTACGTGCCGCCGCGACCCGGTGGTTGCCGTCGGCGACCATGAGTGGCTGCGCTTCCACCACGTCCAACAGTGACGTGTCGGTGCTCAGCCACAGGCGATGACGCCGACCCCGCGAATCCACTGTGGACACGTCGGGCGCGTGGTGCGCCGTGTGGGCGCGGACCCGCGCGGTCAGCTCGTCGCGGTCACCGACCGGGACGAGCATCGCGGCGCTCGTGGCGCAGCCGAGGCCGGCGAGGACCGCGGCCCGCTCGTCGACGATCTCCGGGTAGACCTCCTCGCTGTGCCGGACCCGGCCCGCGTCGACCGCGGCGGGGTCGACTATGCAGAGGACGCCGCACGACGTGCCGTCCGGACCGTCCACTTCGTACGGCGCGACCACGTCGCGCACCTCGCGGTACGCGGTGTGCCGCAGGTACGCGAGCGTGTTCCTCGCCGCGGGCAACGACTCCACCAACCCGCGTCCGGCGGCGATCGCCTCCGGTGTCCGATGTGGATGCTGGACGGCGAGCAGGGTGCGGGTCGCGGCACCGGGTTCGGCGAGCGCGGCGACGACCCGTTCCGGTTCGGCGAACTCGTCGACGTCCGGGCCGGGCACCTCGCCGCGGACGACCCAGCCGCGCGCGACCGGCCGCACCCACCTCACAGGTCGACGGCGGCGAACAGCGAGCCGACCTCCTGGCGGGTCAGCGCGCGCAGCGACCCGGACCGTTGGTTGCCGAGGTGGACGTCGCCGATCTGGGTGCGGACGAGCTTGCGCACCGGCAGGTCCACGGCCGCCAGCAGCCTGCGGACGATGTGGTTGCGGCCCTCGTGCAGCACGACCTCGACCATGGCGCGGCCGCCGCTGGTGTCGACGACCCGGAACGCGTCGACCCGCGCGGGCCCGTCGTCCAGTTCGATGCCGTCGCGGAGCTGGCGGCCGATGTTGCGCGGCACCGGGCCGGGCACCTCGGCGAGGTAGGTCTTGCTGACGACGAACGACGGGTGCATCAGCCGGTGCGCGAGGTCGCCGTCGTTGGTGAGCAGCAGCAGGCCCTCGGTCTCGGCGTCGAGGCGGCCGACGTGGAAGAGCCGCTCGTCGCGTTCGCGGACGTAGTCGCCGACGCACGGCCTGCCGCGGTCGTCGGACATGGTCGTGTGCACGCCGCGCGGCTTGTTGAAGGCCAGGTAGACGAGCCCTTCGCGGACCACGACCCGCACGTCGTCGACGTGGATGACGGCCGTGTCCGGGTCGACGCGCCGCCCGAACTCGGTGACGACGGCACCGTCGACCTTGACCCGGCCCTGCGCGATGAGGTCCTCGGCGGCGCGGCGGGAGGCGACGCCTGCGCGGGACAGCACTTTCTGCAGGCGCACGCCGTCCTGTTCAGAGTTCATCGATGGAGTCGACCTCCGGAAGCAGCGGCGCGATCGGCGGCAGGTCCTCCAGGGAGGACAGGCCGAGGCGCTCGAGGAACAGTTCGGTGGTGCGGTAGAGGTGACCGCCGGTCTCCTGGTCCGTGCCGGTCTCCTCCACCAGCCCGCGGGCGAGCAAGGTGCGGATGACGCCGTCGCAGTTGACGCCGCGGACGGCGGCGACCCTGGCCCGGGTCACCGGCTGACGGTAGGCGATGACGGCGAGCGTCTCGAGCGCGGCCCTGGTCAGCTTCGCGCGCTGCCCGTCGAGGAGGAGCCGCTCGACGTACGGGGCGTAGCGGTCGCGGGTGTAGAACCGCCAGCCGCCACCCGCGCGCCGCAGGTCGATGCCCCGGTCCTGGTCGGTGTACCTGTTCGATAGGAGGCGCAGGTGCTCGGCCACGCGGAGCGGCGTGGTGTCGAGCGCACTGGCGAGGGCTTCCTCCTCGACGGGCGAGTCCACGACCAGCAGAAGCGCTTCGAGCGCGGCGTCGAGTTCGTCGTCGCCGAGCGGGACGGGGCCTTCTTCGATGTCCTCGTCGGCTGGTTCGCCGGTGACCACCGCGGCTGCCGGGTCGGCGAGGTCTGCCGACGGGGCGGGTGCCGCGACCTCGGCGGATTCCGCGGCGTCGGCCGCCTCATCGGCAGCGACACCGGCGTCCGTGACCGCGGGGGTCTCCTCCGTGTCGGCGGGAGCCGTGGACTCCTCCTGCACCGACTCGATCAGAGGCTCAGCCACCGGACCACTCTCCGGAAGCGGCTCAGCGTCCGGAGGCAGCGGCGACTCGACGTCACCGTCGGCGACCGGCGGGGGCTCCGGGAGGGGCTCCGCGTCCGGTGGGGTCGTGTGTGGGTGCTGGTCGCTCACCCGTACTCCTCCTCGTCGCCGGTGGTGGGGGCGGCGGCCTGGGCTTCCTCGGCCGTGCCACCCGTCCACTCGACGGTCAGTTCCGAGAGCGCTTCCTCCTGGTGGAACAGGATCACGTTCTCCTTGTAGAGGTCGAGCAGGCCCAAGAACCGCGCGACGACCTCGATGCTGTGCTCGCAGTCGGCGACCAGGTCGGCGAACGTCGCCCGGCCCGCTGATGCCAGTTTCACCCTCAGGATGCCGACGTGCTCGCGGACCGACACCTTGCCCATGTGCAGGTGGTCGATGGACACGGTCGGCGGGGGTTTCGGGCGGAAGACGGCCGCGGCCAGCTCGGCGAAGCGGCCGGATGTCACGCCGAGCATCACCTCGGGGAGCAGCGACTGGAAACGGTCCTCCAGCGCCACCGACCTGGGGTAACGCCGCAGGGCACCGGCCTCCAGCTCCGCGAACAGCGCGGCCACCTGCTTGTACGCCCGGTACTGCAGCAACCTGGCGAACAGCAGGTCGCGAGCCTCCAGGAGCGCCAGGTCGTCCTCGTCGTCGACGTCTCCTGCCGGCAGGAGACGCGCCGCCTTCAGGTCGAGCAACGTCGCGGCGACGACGAGGAACTCGGTGGTCTCGTCGAGGTTCCAGTCGTCGCCCGCCTGCTGGAGGTGCGCGATGAAGTCGTCCGTCACCCGGTGGAGCGCGACCTCGGTGACGTCGAGCTCGTGCTGCGAGATCAGCTGCAGCAGCAGGTCGAACGGCCCCTCGAAGTTCGACAGTCTGACCGTGAACCGCGGCGGGGGCGCAGGTTCAGTCGTCATGACGCAGTCGGCGGACCAGCACCGACTCCTCGCCACGGTCCTCGAAGTCGGCGAGCATGACGGCGATCGCCTCGCGGACGATCCGGCCGCGGTCGACGGCGAGGCCGTGGCCTGCCCGCAACGCGAGCCGCACGTGCTCGAGCGCGAGCAGTTCCTCGTCCGACACGTAGACGGTGATCTTCGAGGTGTGCTTCTGCCTGGGCGTACCCCGCCGTGCCTGCCCCTGTGGCGGGGCGTGCGGCACCCGACCCTGCTCGAACCTCAGCGGGAGCACACCGTCCGCGTGCCCTGTCGGTCTGAACAGCTCATCGGCGCCCGGCAACGAAGGCCGGCGCGTCACCTGGCGATCACCTCTCGGGCCAGCAGGCGGTACGCCTTCGCGCCGGCCGAGCGCGGCGCCCACACGGTGATCGGCGCGCCGGCCACCGTGGTTTCCGGGAAGCGGACGGTGCGGTTGATCACGGCGTCGAACACGATGTCGCCGAAGCGCTCGACGACCCGGCCCATGACCTCGCGCGAGTGCACCGTGCGCGGGTCGTACATGGTGGGCAGGATGCCCGTGATCTCCAGCTTCGGGTTCAGCCGCTCGCGGACCTTCTCGATGGTGTCGGTGAGCAGCGCGACGCCACGCATCGAGAAGTACTCGCACTCCAGCGGGATCAGCACCCCGTCGGCCGCGGCGAGCGCGTTCACGGTCAGCAGGCCGAGCGAGGGCTGGCAGTCGATGAGGATGTAGTCGTACTCGTCGATGACCGGCCGCAGCGCGCGCACCAGCGTGTGCTCACGGCCGACCTCGGCCACGAGCTGCACCTCGGCCGCGGACAGGTCGATGTTGCTGGGCAGCAGGTCCAGGTTGTCGACACTGGTGCGCATGATCGCGTCCTGGATGCCGATGGACCGCTCGATGATGACGTTGTAGATCGTCTTCTCTAGTAAGTGGGCGGGCATGCCGAGGCCCACGGACAGCGCGCCCTGCGGGTCGAAGTCGACGATGAGCACCCGACGGCCGTACTCGGTCAGCGCGGCACCGAGGTTTATGGTCGAGGTGGTCTTGCCGACGCCACCCTTCTGGTTGCACAGCGCGATGACCTTGGCGGGACCGTGGCCGTTGAGCAGCGGCGGCTCCGGGATGTGGCGCTTCGGGCGACCACCGCCTGCGGCACCGTTGGGGCTCTCCTCGAGAACCTCCTCCTCGTCGGAGGCCGCCCTCGGTGCGAGGCTGAGCTCCTGGTCCGAGGGGTGCAATGTCGACATATCGACCTAGCTCCTTGTCGTCCGCGCTGTGCGGGGAAGCTTAGAGATTGCCGCCCAGCCTCGGCAAAGAGGCTCGCCGTACCAGGTCGCAGTATCTGGAATCTTTGAGCTGACCTGTGTGTTCGGGATGGCGGAACGACCTTCGAGGAGGCCCCATGACCGTTCGCCAGCTCCGCCTCGTCGTCACCGCGGACGACTACGACACGGCGGTGCGTTTCTACCGTGACGTGCTCGGCATGGCGGAACGGGAGTCCGTTCCGCCGCAGAACGGCGGCCGGGTGATGATCCTGGACGCCGGCGCGGCCACGCTCGAACTGGCCGAACCGGCCACCGCCGAGTACATCGACCAGGTCGAGGTGGGCCGCCGCGTCGCCGGGCACATCCGGGTGGCGTTCGAGGTCGACGACGTGCACGGCGGCACCGCGGCGCTGCGGGAGGCGGGCGGTGAGGTGCTCGCGGAGCCGACCCCGACGCCGTTCAGGTCGACGAACGCACGGGTCGAGGGCCCGGCGGGACTGCAGCTGACGCTCTTCCAGATGGACTGAGCCGGCGGCACGACGTTCCGGCTAACGTCCGGGTCGTGTATCAGCGCCGACGAGGTGACCGGCGCCGGGAGCCTGCGCGGTGGTCCGTTCCCCCGGTACGGCTCGCGGGCGCCGACGTCGTGCTGGTGGGCTACTTCTCCGCGAGGACGAAGGACTTCGCGGAGCGCATGGACGCCGCGGCGGGTGCGCTCACCGCGCGGGGTGCGCGGGTCGTCGGACGGTTCGTGCAGCGGCGCGGTGTGTCGGACGGCGGGGCCGGGAAGATGGACCTGCCGCTGTCCTCCCGGACGTTGCTGAGCTCGGGGAAGGTTCGTGAGGTGGCGGCGGCCTGCGCGGATGCCGACATCGCGGTCTTCGTCGCGGCCTTGAGCGAGCGCCAGCAGCGGGCGCTGACCGAGATCCTCGGCTGTCCCGCGGTGAGTCTCGCCGACGCTCTCGCCGCCGGGTGAGCCCGAGGGCGGCCTCCGGCCCCCGGGTTCCATCCTCTCACCGGGCACCGACAGTCCGGGGGTTCCGGGGCGGGGTTGTCCACAGTTAGCGTGCGGACGTGAAGGTGGGGCCGTGGGCCGTGGCGCTGGCCGTTCTGGGGTGGGGCGAGGTCGTGCACTGGCGTGCGTCGCGGCGCAGGCTCGGTGGCGCGCCGAGTGGGACCCGTGAGGCCGTCGTCGTGCTCGGGTACCGGAACCGTGGCGCGCGGGCCAACGTCGTGAACCGGTGGCGGGTGCGGGCCGGGCTGCGGTCCATCGACGGGTCCGCGCTGCTCGTGCTCAGCGGCGGTGCCGTCGCAGGCGGGCGCTCCGAGGCGGAGCTGATGGCCGCCTACGCCCGCGACGTCCGCGGGTACCGCGGGCCGCTGGCCGTCGACGACGAGAGCCGCAGCACCTGGCAGAACGTCACGAACGTCATCCCGTTCATCGAGGGCGCCGACCGGATCAAGATCGTCTCGCACTCGCTGCACGCGGAGAAGGCGCGGTTGTACCTGTGGCGGCAGCGACCCGACCTCGCGGCGCGGCTGGTCCGGGGGCGGGACTACCGGCTCGGCGAATGGCTGCTCGTCAAGCCCGCGCTCGCCGTCATGGGCCTGCGGAACCTGCGGCGGCTCGCGTAGCTTGGGGCGAATGCCCACGCACGAGGAGATCACCGCGCACCACGACAACAGCCCCGACGACAACCCGTGGGTCCAGGGCCCGCCACCACCCGAGACGGTCGTGATCGTGCCCTACGACGCGGACTGGCCACGCCGGTACCAGCGCCTCGCGACCACGATCCGGGACACGCTCGGTGACACCGCCCTGGACGTCGAGCACGTCGGCTCCACCGCCGTGGCAGGGCTCGCGGCCAAGGACGTCATCGACATCGACCTCACCGTCGCCGACCCGCGCGACGAGGACCGGTACGTCCCCGCCCTCGAACACCTCGGCTACGTCCTCACCGTCCGCGAACCGTGGTGGCACGAGCACCGGTGCCTGCGGCTCGCCGACCCGCGCGTGAACCTGCACGTGTTCGGCCCGGACTGTCCCGAGGCCATCCGGCACCGCATGTTCCGCGACTGGCTGCGCACCCACCCCGACGACCGCGACCGCTACGAGCAGGCGAAACGCGCGGCGATCCCCGGCGGCGGGCACGTGATGGACTACAACGCCCGCAAGGAACCGGTCGTCCGCGAGATCTACGACCGGCTGTTCCGCGCCGCGGGCATGAGCTAACCGCGTGCTCTCGGGTGCGCCGTCGCGTACACCTCGCGCAGGGTGGTGACCGTGACGAGCGTGTAGATCTGCGTCGTGGTCACGGACGCGTGGCCGAGCAGCTCCTGCACCACCCGGACGTCCGCGCCGCCCTCGAGCAGGTGCGTCGCGAACGAGTGGCGCAGCGTGTGCGGTGACACGGTGGCCGTCAGGCCCGCGCGTTCCGCCGCCACCTTCAGCGTCTGCCACGCGCTCTGCCGCGACAGCCTGCCGCCGCGGACGTTCAGGAACACCGCCGGGGTGCCACGGCCCGCCGCCGCCAGCGTGGGGCGGGCCCGCACGAGGTAGGCGTCCAGCGCGTCCAGCGCGGGACGGCCGATCGGCACCAGGCGCTGCTTGCCGCCCTTGCCGTCCAGCAGCACCGTCCGCTCCCCCGCGTCGATGTCGTCGAGGTCGAGGCCGACCGCCTCGGAGATCCGGGCGCCGGTCGAGTACAGGACCTCCAGCAGCGCACGGTCCCGCAACGCGTCCGGCGCGGGCGCCTCCAGCAGCCGCAGCACGTCGTCGATCGGCAACGCCTTGGGCAGGCGGCGCGGCGCGGCGGGCGGCTTCACCGCGCGGGCCGGGTCCAGGTCCACGATGCCCTCGCGCACCGCGAACTTGTGCAGTCCCCGCACGGCGACCAGCGCCCGCGCTGCCGACGACGCGGCGAGCGGCGGGTGGTCGTCGGAGCCCTCGCGCAGCACCGCGAGGAACGCCGACACGTGCGCCTCGCTGACCGCGCCCAGCGCGGGCACGCCCAGCGCCGCCAGGTGCCGTTCGTACCGCCGCAGGTCGCGGGTGTACCCGTCCAGCGTGTTGCGCGAGGTGCCGCGTTCGACGGCGAGGTGGTCGAGGTACGCGGTGATCGCGTCGGTGACAGCCGCGTTCAGTCCGCACCTCCGAACGGCATCCCGTGCGCGGCCGCGACCTCGGCCAGCATGACCTTGCCGTCCGCGACGTTCAGCCCGGCGGCCAGCACGGGGTCGTCGAGTGCGTCGGTTCCCTTGTCCGCCAACGACACCGCGTACGGCAGCGTCACGTTGGTGAGCGCCCACGTCGACGTGTTCGGCACCGCGCCCGGCATGTTCGCGACGCAGTAGAACACCGACCGGTGCACCGTGTAGGTGGGGTCGGCATGCGTGGTCGGCCGGGAGTCGGCGAAGCAGCCGCCCTGGTCGATGGCGATGTCGACGAGCACGGACCCCGGCCGCATCCGCGCGACCAGGTCGTTGCTCACCAGCTTGGGCGTCTTCGCGCCGGGCACGAGGACCGCGCCGATCACGAGGTCGGCCCACCGGCACGCCCTGTCGATCTCGTAGGCGTTGCTGGCGATGGTCTGCAGGTGGCCGCGGTAGGTGAAGTCGATCTGCCGCAGGCGGTGCACGTTCGTGTCGAGGACGACGACCTCGGCCTGCATGCCGACCGCGACCGTGGCGGCGCTCATGCCCGCGACACCGGCGCCGATCACGGCGACCTTGCCCGCAGGCACCCCGGACACCCCGCCCAGCAGCACCCCACGGCCACCCTGCGCGCGTTCGAGGCAGTGCGCGCCCACCTGTGGCGCCATCCGGCCCGCGACCTCGCTCATCGGCGCGAGCAGCGGCAGCGAGCCGTCCGGGCCGCGGACGGTCTCGTAGGCGATGGCGGTGGTGCCCGCGTCGACCAGCGCCCTCGTGCACTCCTCGTTGGCGGCGAGGTGCAGGTAGGTGAACAGGATCTGGTCGCGCCGCAGCCGGGGGAACTCCTCCCGCACCGGCTCCTTGACCTTCAGCACGAGGTCGGCGGCCCACACGTCGTCGGCCGCCGGCACGATCCGCGCGCCCGCGGCCTGGTAGTCGGCGTCGGGCAGCGACGAGCCCTCGCCGGCCCCCGCCTCGACCAGCACGTCGTGCCCGCGGTGCACCAGCTCCACGACCCCGGCGGGCGTGATCGCCACCCGGTACTCGTGGTTCTTCACCTCACGAGGCACTCCGACCAGCACCCGCGACACCTCCACGACGGATCGGCCGGACGCCATTGTCCGCCCCTGTCGAGGCGGAGCCTAGCGCCGTCGCCGGTCGCGTCCCGAGTGGCGCGCCTGACGTACTGTGGAAGACGTGACCGACAGCGACGAACTCCGCATCGGCACCGCGGAGCGCGAGGACGCGGTCAGGATTCTCGGCGAGCACATGTCCGAGGGCAGGCTGGCGCTCGAGGAGTACGAGGAGCGGACGTCCGCCGCGCTGGCGGCCCGCACCCGAGGTGACCTCAAGCCGCTGTTCAAGGACCTGCCCGCACCGTTCCCGGCGTTCATGGCGCCACCGGTGCCGTACGTGGCGGCACCGCCGGCGCCGTACCAGGCCGCGCCACCGCCGGTGTCACCGCACGAGTCCGACCGGTACCGCGTGGCCGCCGGACTGATCCAGATCATGCTGCCGTTCGGGATCGGCCGGTTCTACACCGGCCACACGAGCATCGGGCTGGCGCAGCTGTTGACGAGCTTCATCGGCGTCGGCGTCATCTGGAGCATCATCGACGGGATCATCATCCTCACGCGGGGCGGCAGGGACATCGACGGCCGCGAACTGCGGATGTAACCAGCCCCACGGGGCCCTACCCGCACAGGAACCCCCGCAGCAACGCGGCGGTGCCGTCGAGGTGCTCGTCCATGGCCTGCCGTGCCGCGACGGGGTCACCGGCCAGTATCGCGTCCACAATGGAGCGGTGCTGGGCCTCGGAGTGCTCGATGTTGACCGCCAGCAACGGGATCGCGTCCAGCAGCTCGTTGACCCGGGACCGCACGTCGGCCACCGCGGTGGTCAGCGACGGTGACGCGGTGACCTCGGCGATCGCCAGGTGCAGCCGGGAGTCTCGGCGGCGGTACTCCCCGTCGCCGAGGTCCGCGTCCGACACGTCGAGCAGCGCCGCCGTCAGGTGCTGGCGTTCCGCCTGCGTGAGCGCACGCACGGCCGCCGCCTCCGCCGCGCCGCTCTCCAGCACCCGCCGCAACGTCAGCACGTCCTCCAGGTCACCGCCCGGCGCGGGCCGCGGCGGCGGGGTCGGGAGCGTGGCGGCGACGAACGTGCCGCCGTAGCGGCCGCGCCGGGACTCCACGTAACCCGCGTCGGCGATCGCACGGATCGCGTCCCGCAGCGTCACCCTGCTGACGCCGAGGCGGGCCGCCAGCTCCCGTTCGGACGGCAGCTTCTCCCCCGGCGCGGCCACGCCGAGCCGGATCGCCTGCAGCAGCCGTTCCACCGTCTCCTCGAAGGCGTTGCGTGTCCGCACGGGACGGAACAGCGCCGCGGTGACACCTTCGTGGACGGCCACCCCCACCACCTACAGCGGCGTGACGTACGCGCCCGAGATCCCGCCGTCCACGAGGAACGTCGACGCGGTCATGAAGGACGAGTCGTCACTGGCGAGGAACGCCGCGGCGGCGGCGATCTCCGACGGTTCCGCGAACCGGCCCATCGGCACGTGCACCAGCCGCCGCTGCGCCCGCTCGGGGTCGGCGGCGAACAGCTCCCGCAGCAGGGGCGTGTTCACCGGTCCCGGGCACAGCGCGTTGACGCGGATGCCCTCGCGCGCGAACTGCACGCCGAGCTCGCGGGTCATCGACAGCACGCCGCCCTTCGAGGCGGAGTAGGAGATCTGCGAGGTGGCCGCGCCCATCACCGCGACGAACGACGCGGTGTTGATGATCGAGCCCCTGCCCTGTGCCCGCATGTGCGGCAGGGCGTACTTGCAGCAGAGGTACACCGACGTCAGGTTGACCTTCTGCACCCGTTCCCACGCCTCGATGCCGGTGTCGAGGATCGAGTCGTCCTCCGGCGGCGAGATGCCCGCGTTGTTGAACGCGACGTCCACGCGGCCGTGGTCCGCGACGACCTGCGCGAACAGGGCTTCGACGGCGCGTTCGTCGGTGACGTCGCAGGTGATCGCGGCGCCGCCGGTCTCCTTGGCGAGCGTCTCGATGGCATCGGTGTTCAGGTCGACGCCGACCACCACGGCGCCCTCGTCGGCGAACCGCTTTGCGGAGGCGAGCCCGATGCCGCTGGCCGCCCCCGTGATCACGGCGACCCGGTCCTGCAAGCGATTCACTCAGTCTCCCTCTGTCGAGATGAACACGTTCTTGGTCTCGGTGAAGGCGTCCAGGGCGTCCGGCCCCAGCTCCCGCCCGAGCCCCGACTGCTTGACGCCGCCGAACGGCGTCCAGTACCGCACCGACGAGTGCGAGTTGACCGACAGGTTCCCCGCCTCGACCCCGCGCGCGACACGCATGGCGCGGCCGAGGTTCTCCGTCCAGATCGACCCGGACAGGCCGTACTCGGTGTCGTTGGCCATCCGGATCGCCTCGGCCTCGTCGGCGAAGGTCTGCACGGTGACGACCGGCCCGAACACCTCGTCGACCACGGTCCGGTCGGTGCCCGCACGCGGCAGCACCACGGTCGGCGGGAACCAGAAGCCAGGTCCCTCCGGCGCGCTGCCGCGGAACGCGACGGTCGTCGTGTCGTCCACATAGGACCGCACCGTCGACCGGTGCGCGGCGGAGATCAGCGGCCCCATCTCGGTCTTCTCGTCACCAGGGTCGCCGACGACGACGCCCTGCACCGCGGGCTCCAGCAGCGCCATGAACTTCTCGAACACACTGCGCTGCACGAGGATCCGCGACCGGGCACAACAGTCCTGGCCCGCGTTGTCGAACACCCCGTACGGCGCGGTCGCGGCCGCCTTCTCCAGGTCGGCGTCGGCGAACACGATGTTGGCGTTCTTGCCGCCGAGTTCCAGCGTCACCCGCTTGACCTGCACGGCGCACCCCGCCATGACCTGCTTGCCGACCTCGGTGGAGCCGGTGAAGACCACCTTGCGCACCAACGGGTTGTCGACGAACCGCTGCCCGACGACGGAGCCCTTGCCGGGCAGCACCTGGAACACGTCCTCGGGGATCCCGGCCTCGCGGGCCAGCTCACCGAGCCGCAGCGCGGTCAGCGGGGTCAGCTCGGCCGGTTTGAGCACAACCGTGTTGCCCGCGGCGAGCGCGGGTGCGAAGCCCCAGCCCGCGATCGGCATCGGGAAGTTCCACGGCACGATCACGCCGACCACGCCCAGCGGCTCGGCGAACGTGACGTTCACCCCGCCCGGCACCGGGATCTGCTTGCCGAACAAGCGTTCCGGCGCGGCCGAGTAGTAGTTCAGGACGTCGCGGACGTTGCCCGCCTCCCACCGCGCGTTGCCGATGGTGTGGCCGGAGTTCTCGACCTCCAGCCGCGCGAGGTGCTCGCGGTCGGCGTCGACGGCGTCGGCGAACCGGCGCAGCAGCCGCGCGCGGTCGGCCGGTGCGACGTCCCGCCACGCGGGCAGCGCCCGGTGGGCCCGCCCGATCGCGGCGTCGGCCTCGTCGGCGGACACCAGCTCGACGTGGGTGACCACCGCCTCGGTGGCCGGGTTGATCACTTCGGTGGTGCTCATCCGTTCTCCTTGGCGGCGCTCACGAGCGCCTGGAAAAGCCTGCTGTCGGCCCCGTTCTCCTCCGGGTGCCACTGCACGCCGAGCACGAAGTCCGGCTCGGCCAGCTCGACCGCCTCGACGGTCCCGTCCCCGGCCCATGCCACCGAGACCAGCCCGGCGCCGAGGCTGTCGACCGACTGGTGGTGGTGGCAGTGGACGTCCACATCGGACCCGATGATCCGGGACAACCTGCTGTCCGGCAACACCTTCACCGACACCGTGCCGAACACGCCGGGCGTCGGCAGGTGGTCGTCGGTGGCGACCACGTCCGGGGTGTGCTGGTGCAGCGTGCCGCCGAGGACGACGTTCAGCAGCTGCATGCCCCGGCACACGGCGAGCAGCGGCACCCCGTTGGCGAGCGCGGCCTCGATCAGCACGTGCTCGCTGTGGTCGCGGTCCGGCCGCGCGGGCCCGGTCTCCGGTGCGCGCTGCGCGCCGTAGTGCACGGGATCGATGTCCGCGCCACCGGCGACGATCAGACCGTCCACACGTGACAGCAGGTCGGCGCTGACGGCACCGGCGGGCGGCAGCAGCACGGGCACGCCCCCGCCGTTCACCACACCGTCGAGGTAGCCGCGCGCGAGCACGGCCGCCTGCGTGTCCCACAACCCGAACTTCGTCTGCTCCAGGTAGGTCGTGATGCCGATGACCGGCGGGCTAGAGGCGTTCGAAGCCACGAATACGCTCCCAGTCCGTCACGGCGGCGTCGTACGCGGCCTGCTCGACCCGCGCGTTGTTGAGGTAGTGGTCGACCACGTCGTCACCGAACGCGGTGCGCGCGAGCTTGCTCTCCGCGAGCAGCTCGGCCGCGTCGCGAAGGGTCGAGGGCACCCGCGGTTTGTCGACACCGTAGGCGTTGCCGGTCAACGCGGGTTCGAGCGGCAGCTCGTTCTCGATGCCGTGCAGCCCCGCCGCGATCAGCGCGGCCACCGCCAGGTAGGGGTTCACGTCCCCGCCCGGTACCCGGTTCTCGACGCGTAACGACTCGCCGTGACCGACCACGCGCAGCGCGCACGTCCGGTTGTCCACACCCCACGCGACGGTCGTCGGCGCGAAGCTGCCCGCCGCGAACCGCTTGTAGGAGTTGATGTTCGGCGCGAAGAAGTACGTCAGCTCGCGCAGCGCCGCCTGCTGCCCGGCGAGGAACCGCTCCATCAACCGGGAGAAGCCGTGTTCGCCGTCGCCCGCGAGCACGGTGGACCCGTCGGTGCCGCGCAGGCTGATGTGGATGTGGCAGGAGTTGCCCTCGCGCTCGTTGTACTTGGCCATGAACGTGAGGCTCTTGCCGTGCCGCGCCGCGATCTCCTTGGCGCCGGTCTTGTAGATGCTGTGGTTGTCGCACGTGGTCAGCGCGGTGTCGTACCGGAACGCGATCTCGTGCTGGCCGGGGTTGCACTCGCCCTTCGCGGACTCGACGTACATGCCGGCGCCGGACATGCCGTTGCGGATGTCACGCAGCAGCGGCTCCACCCTGCCGGTACCGAGCATCGAGTAGTCCACGTTGTACTGGTTGCCGGGCGTCAGGTTCCGGTAGCCGGAGGTCCACGCCTGCTCGTAGCTGTCCTCGAAGACGATGAACTCCAGCTCGGTGCCCACGTAGGCGACGAGGTCGCGCTCGGCGAGCCGGTCGAGCTGACGGCGCAGCACCTGCCGGGGCGAGGCGGCGACCGGCCCGCCCTCGACCCACTCGACGTCGGCGAGCACCATCGCGGTGCCGTCGTGCCAGGGCACGAGCCGCAGCGTGTCGAGGTCGGGGCGCATGACGAAGTCGCCGTAGCCGGTGTCCCACGAGGACATGCGGTAGCCGTCGACGGTGTTCATCTCGACGTCGACGGCCAGCAGGTAGTTGCACGCCTCGGTCGCGTGCGGGACGACCTCGTTCAGGAAGTACTCGGCGGCACAACGTTTGCCCTGCAGGCGGCCCTGCATGTCGGCGAACGCGACGAGGACGGTGTCGATCGTGCCGTTCTCGACCAGCACGCGGAGCCGGTCGAGCGTGAGCATCCCGTCGCGGTGCCCCATGAGCCCCTCCAAAGGATCAGTTGCGACCCATTGTCCAATGAAGTCTTGACACAGCACTGTAACCCCCATCACGCTCAGGGGAAATCCAAAGGACTGATGCTGGCCCATTGAACCCGAGGGAGCATCCGTGTCGAAGTCGTCGAGGTCGCACAGCGCCGTCGAGTACCAGACCGTCTCGTCCGACTACCTCGAACAGCGCCAGCTCCGCAAGGGCGCGGCGGGCTGGGTGCTCCTCGCGGGCCTCGGCGTGGCGTACGTGATCTCCGGCGACTTCGCGGGCTGGAACTTCGGGCTCGCCGAGGGCGGCTGGGGCGGCCTGCTGATCGCGACCGTCCTCATGGCCGTGATGTACACGTGCATGGTGTTCGGCCTGGCCGAGATGGCGTCGGCGATGCCCGTCGCGGGCGCGGGCTACGGCTTCGCCCGCCGCGCGCTCGGCCCGACCGGCGGCTTCGCGACCGGCACGGCGATCCTCATCGAGTACGCGATCGCGCCCGCGGCCATCGCGGTGTTCATCGGCGGCTACGTCGAGGCGCTGGGCCTGTTCGGACTGACGAGCGGCTGGCCGGTCTTCCTGGTGTGCTACCTGATCTTCATCGGCGTCCACATCTGGGGCGTCGGCGAGGCGCTGCGGATGATGTTCGTGATCACCGCCGTCGCCGTGATCGCACTGGTCGTGTTCGTCGTCGGCATGATCGGCAAGTTCGACGCCGACAAGCTGTTCGACATCCCGATGACCGACGCGGCGGGCGCGAGCACGTTCCTGCCGTTCGGCGTGGCAGGGGTGCTGGCCGCGTTCGTGTACGGCATCTGGTTCTTCCTGGCGGTCGAGGGCGTGCCGCTGGCGGCGGAGGAGGCGAGCGACCCCAAGCGCGACCTGCCACGCGGCATCATCGCCGCGATGGCGGCGCTGCTGGTGTTCGCGGCGCTGATGCTGCTGGTCGCCCCGGGCGCGGCGGGCTCGAACACGATCTCCGGCTCGGACAACCCGCTCCCGGACGCGATCCGCGCGGCCTACGGCGGCGACAACTTCCTTGCCCAGTTCGTGAACTACGTCGGCCTCGCCGGGTTGGTCGCGAGCTTCTTCTCGATCATCTACGCGTACTCGCGGCAGCTGTTCGCGCTGTCGCGGGCGGGCTACCTGCCGAGGTGGCTGTCCCGAACCGGCCGCCGCAAGACCCCGGTGCTGGCGCTCGTCGTCCCCGGCACGATCGGCTTCCTCCTCGCGTCGATCACCATGGACGGCGCGTTGCTGATCAACATCGCGGTCTTCGGCGCGACGGTGTCCTACGTGCTCCTGAACGTGTCGCACATCGTGCTGAGGTTCCGCGAGCCCGACATGGCGCGCCCGTACCGCACCCCGGGTGGCGTGGTGACCACCGGGATCGCGGCGGTGCTGGCGGTGGCCGCGGTGGTGGCGACGTTCTTCGTCGACGAGGTGGCCGCCGCCATCACGGCGGGCATCCTCGTGGTGGCGCTGGCGTACTTCTACTTCTACAGCCGCCACCACCTCGTGGCGAACGCCCCGGAGGAGGAGTTCGCGGCGATCAAGGCCGCCGAGTCCGAGCTGGCCGACTGAGTAACGGGACGGCCACGGCCCCGCGCATCCCGCCCCATGCGTGACGTCGAACAGGGACGATGTCCGCACACGCGCGCGAGGGGGCGATGGGTATGCATCCGTGGGGACTGTCGGGACCGGAGTTCCTCTGGCTGTACAGCGCGGCCCTGGTCGCGGGCGTCGCGTTCGCGATCTGGCGGCGCATGGCGGTACGCAGGCCGCGGTCGGCCGAGCCACCGGGGCCGCTGGCCGCCGAGGAACTGGGCTTCCTCTCTGGCGGGCCGCAGCGGGCGGTCGAGGTGGCCGTCGCCCGGCTCGTCGACGCCGGTGCCGTCCGGGTCGACCGGCGCGGGAACCTGAGCGACGCGTCGGAGAGGCGACGAACAGGTCATCCGCTCGACGACGCGGTGCTCGGCACGCTGACCAGCCCGAGAACGCTCCGTGCCGTGACCGCCAGGACCACCACCGCTTCGGCGCTGACCGCGATCGGCGACTCGCTGGTCCGGCGCGGCCTGCTCGTCGCGCCGAGCCGCGCGATCCGGGCACGACGGCTCGGGCAGGTCGTGCTGTACGTGCTGCTCGCCGTCGGCGTGGTCCGCTGTGCCAACGGAATCGCGAACCACCTGCCGGTCGGCTACCTGATCGGGCTGCTCATCGTCACGCTCATCGCGATCAGCATGCTGACCATCCGGACCATCGCCCCGCCCAAGGCCAGGACGGTGCACGGCGACCGCGTCGTGACCGAGCTGATGCGCGGCGGCACGAACGACCCGCTGGAGGAGGTGGCGGTGCGGGGCATGAGCGCCTACCCGGACAAGGAGGTCGCGAAGGCACTGGTCGTCACCGCGGTCGCCGCGGGCGCGGTGTGGAGCTACTCGTCCGCAGGCTCGTTCAACTCGTTCCACCACGCCGCGAGCGGCTCCAGCACGGCTGGCTACTCGTGCAGCGCCAGCTCGCCGTCGTCCTCCTGCAGCAGCTCGTCGTCGTCCTGCGGTTCCTCGTGCGGCGGCGGGGGCTGCGGCGGCGGTTCGTCGTGAACCTGGGCATCGGGATCGGGTGGCGGCCGGAGATCGACCTGACGGTGGAGCGGCTGCCCGGGGTCGACTTCGTCGAGGTGCTGGCGGAGAACGTCCACCCCGACCCGCTGCCCGAGTCGCTGGCCCTACTGCGCGCACGCGGGACGCCGGTGGTCGCGCACGCGGTGTCCCTGTCGCTCGGCGGCGCCGAACCGCTGGACCGCACACGCGTCGCGCACCTGGCGGCGGTGGCGGAGGCGGTGGGGGCGCCGCTGGTCAGCGAGCACGTGGCGTTCACCCGCGCGGGCGGGCTCGACTCCGGCCACCTGCTGCCCGTACCGCGTACGCGGGAGGCGCTGGACGTGCTGGTGGACAACGTGAAGCAGGCGCAGGCCGAGTTGCCGGTGCCGTTGGCGCTGGAGAACATCGCCGCCCTGCTGGACTGGCCGGACAGCGACCTGACCGAGGGCCAGTTCCTCGCCGAACTGGTCGAGCGCACCGACTGCCTGCTGCTGATCGACGTGGCGAACCTGCACGCGAACGCGGTCAACCTCGGCACCGCGCCGGAGGTGTTCCTCGACGAGCTGCCGCTGGCGCGGCTGGCGTACGTACACGTCGCGGGCGGGGTCACGCACGACGGGCTCTACCACGACACGCACGCGCACGCGGTGCCGAAGGAGGTGCTGGACACCCTCGCCGCGCTGTGTGCCCGCGTCGAACCGCCCGGCGTGCTGCTGGAACGCGACGACGACTACCCGCCGGACGCCGACCTGGCCGCCGAGCTGGCCGCCATTCGCGCCGTCGTCGAGTCGGCACGGTGACGCCGCGGGGCGAGCTGGCCGCGCGGCAGCAGGAGCTGGTGCGCGCGTTGCTGGCCGGTGGTCCGGTGCCCACCGGGTTCGACGGGCACCGGGTCGAGGCCGAGGCCAGGGCACTGCGCGCGAAACGCCGGTCGGTCGCGGCACAGGTGCGTCCCGACCTGGCGGAACGGCTCGGCGAGCGGTACCGGGCGCTGTTCGACACGTGGTCGCTCGGTCACCCGAAGCAGGTCGGCACGTCGTTCCGCGCCGACCTCGACCGCTTCGAGACCTGGCTGTACGCGGAAGGGCACCTCGAGGCGCCCCGGACCCGCCGCTGGTTCCGTCCCTCACGCGGAAGCCGTCGATGAGCGACGCGTCCGACGACGTCAGAGCGCGTCTGGTGGACGTCGTTCGCCGGCTGTTGTCCGGCGAGTACGCGTCGGGCGACGACCTGGACCGCGACCTGGACGAGTTCCTCGACGGTGTGCCCGATCCGAACGCGGCCAACCTGATCTTCTACTCGCACATGGAGTTCGACCACGAACCCACGGCCGAGGAAGTGGTCGATCGCGCTCTGAGCTACCGGCCCATCCAGCTGTGACCACGCCGAGGTGGCCCACGCGGTCGTGGGCCACCTCCGGACTAGGACGGGCGGGACGGGAAGCGGGTCGGCAGGTCCTCCCACGGCGCGTCCGTCGGGCGCGGCGCGGCGCCCGAGGTCCGGACCGCCTGCGCGGCGAGGATCCCGCTCACCGACGCACCGTTCACGATCTCGCCGGCGAGCGCCATCCGGACCGCCTCCGCGAGCGGCACCTTGCGCACCACCAGGTCGGCCTCCTCGTCGCCGAGCAGCTCGCGGTCCACGACCGTGAGGCCGGTGGCGAGGAAGACGCGGATGACCTCGTCGGTGAACCCCGGCGACGCGGCGACGTCGACCAGCACCGACCAGTGCTCGGCGGCGAGGCCGACCTCCTCGACCAGCTCGCGCTTGGCCGACTCGAGCGGGTCCTCGCCGAGGTGGTCGATCAGCCCGGCGGGCAGCTCCCAGATCCGCCTGCCGAGCGGGTGCCGGTACTGGTGGATCAACGTCACCTGGTCATCGTCGTCCAGTGCGACGATCGACACCGCGCCGTGGTGTTCGACGACCTCGCGCCTGGCGTGCGACCCGCCGGGCATGGCGACCTCGTCGACGCGCAACGCGATGATTCGTCCGATGTAGACATCCTCAGTGGACAGTACGGTGAACTCGTGCCGACCGGGTTCGGTCACGAACGCGCTCCCGCGCTGGACGGCTCGGGCAGCTCGACCGGCAGTCGCTCGGCGGCCTTGCGTGCCAGCGCGGCGCGCACGAAACCGGCGAACAGCGGGTGCGGACGCGTCGGGCGGCTCTTCAGTTCCGGGTGCGCCTGCGTGCCGACGAAGAACGGGTGCACGTCGGCCGACAACTCGACGTACTCCACGAGGTGCCCGTCCGGCGAGAGACCCGAGAACACGAGGCCCGCCTTGGACAGCTTGTCGCGGTAGGCGTTGTTGACCTCGTAGCGGTGACGGTGCCGCTCGGAGACGTCGCGGGTGCCGTAGGCCTTCGCGACGACCGAACCGGCGGTCAGCTTCGCCGGGTACGCGCCCAGCCGCATGGTGCCGCCCATGTCCCGCTCCCCCGCGACGACGTCCTCCTGGTCGGCCATCGTGGAGATCACGGGGTGCTTGGTGGTCTCGTCGAACTCCGACGAGTTGGCGCCCGCGATGTTCGCGAGGTGCCGCGCGGTCTCGATCACCATGCACTGCAGGCCGAGGCACAGGCCGAGCAGCGGGATCTTGTTGACCCGCGCGTACTCGATGGCGCCGATCTTGCCTTCGATGCCACGCACGCCGAACCCACCGGGGATCAGCACGCCGTCCAGCCCGGACAGTGCTGCCGCGGCGCCCGCCGGGGTCTCGCACTCGTCGGAGGCGACCCACCGGATGTCGACCTTGGCGCGGTGCGCGAACCCACCGGCACGCAGGGCTTCGGTGACCGACAGGTACGCGTCGGGCAGGTCGACGTACTTGCCGACGATCGCGATCCGCACCGTCTCCTTGGGATCGTGGACGCGGGTGAGCAGGTCACCCCACACGGTCCAGTCCACGTCCCGGAACGGCAGTCCCAGCCTGCGGACGACGTAGGCGTCGAGCCCCTCGGTGTGCAGGACCTTCGGGATGTCGTAGATCGACGGCGCGTCCGGCGCGGCGACCACCGCGTCGATGTCGACGTCGCACATCAGCGCGATCTTGCGCTTGAGCCCGCTCGGGATCTCGCGGTCGGCGCGGCAGACGACCGCGTCGGGCTGGATGCCGATGTTGCGCAGCGCGGCGACGGAGTGCTGCGTCGGCTTGGTCTTCAGCTCACCGGACGGCGCCAGGTAGGGCACCAGGGAGACGTGCAGGAAGAAGCAGTTGTCGCGGCCCACGTCGTGGCGGACCTGCCGCGCGGCCTCCAGGAACGGCAGCGACTCGATGTCACCGACGGTGCCGCCGATCTCGGTGATGATCACGTCGGGCGCGTTGCCGTCCTCGCCGGGCTCGGCCATGGCACGGATGCGGGCCTTGATCTCGTCGGTGATGTGCGGGATGACCTGCACGGTGTCGCCGAGGTACTCGCCACGCCGCTCCTTGGCGATGACCGTCGAGTAGACCTGCCCGGTGGTGACGTTGGCCGCGCCGGCGAGGTCGCGGTCGAGGAACCGCTCGTAGTGCCCCACGTCGAGGTCGGTCTCCGCGCCGTCCTCGGTGACGAACACCTCGCCGTGCTGGAACGGGTTCATCGTCCCGGGGTCCACGTTGAGGTACGGATCGAGCTTCTGCATCGTGACCCACAACCCACGGGACGTGAGCAGCTGACCGAGGCTAGAGGCCGTCAGCCCCTTGCCGAGCGACGAGGCGACCCCACCGGTGACGAACACGTACTTGGTCGTGCGTGAATGTTGCACCAGGGACGCCCCCCGTGGCGTTGCCTTCGGTCCATATCCGTTACTGGCGATACCGTTCGCAGCGGGGCTCCCCGCCTGACTCTCCACGGGGTTTCACCGTATCACCTGCTCCGACGATCCGAACCCGACACACCGGGTACACCCCCGACAAGCACATACTCACAGAGCGTCACCCAGTGCTCACGGAGAAGTCCAGCCCCGTGCACAAGCCGGGCGCAAGCCCACAACGACGACCCGCCGGGCGAGGACACCACCACGTAACCCGAAGCGGACTACTCCGCCGGAGCGCCCGGCGAGGTGCGTTCGGCGTTGCCGGCGTTGCCGTAGCGCCCCGCCTCCCCCTCCAGTTGTTCACGCAACGCGAGCACCGCCACCACCCGGCCAGCCGAACTGTCCACATTGTCCACAGTGGACAAAATACTGGTCGCCGCGGTGTCGGCACGCACGACGCCCACCGGACCGGTGCCTTCAGCCGAACCCGCGCCACCCGCCAGCACAGCACCCGCGCCGGAACGGTCGACCTGTGTGGCGAACCGCGCGATCGTCGCGGCCCGGTCCCCCGCACCGTCACCCGACGCGGCACCGCCGGTGAGAACAACGGCCAGTTGCGCGGGCTGAAGTCCTTGGCTCGCCTTGACGAACCCGCCCTCGGTGAGCCCGGACAGCGCGGCGGCGGTCTCGTCCGCGGACGCCTGCGGCTTGTTGTTCTCCTTGCTGATCAACAGAAGCGGACCGAGCAGACCGCCCGCGAGCGTGCCCGGGTCGGACGCCGTCGGCAGTCGCACACCCGCGGGCAGCAGCCGCACCACGATGTCCTTGAGCTGGTCGGCGTGCCGGGGATCGCTGAACGACTCGGTCAGCTGCAGCTCACCGGTGACGGTCGCGCCCGCGTTGGTGATCAACGTCTTCAGCGCGTCGCGGTCCTCCGGCCGCGCGTCGGCGGTCGTGACGAGCACGACGGTGCGCCGCGCGAGCTGGCCCTGGAGGGCCATGGGCCCGACGGACGCGGCGAACGCGTCGGCGTCGGCGAGGCGCGCGTTCTGCGCGTTCCGCTCGTTCTGCAGGTCGTTGACCTGGGCGGCCAGGTCCTCGTTCTCGTTGTTCAGCCCGGAGAGCAACGACCGCGACAGGGTCGTCGAGCCGAGCACCACGCCCACGGCGAGCGCGAGGAAGACGGCGGCGATGGAGATGACGTGGTACCGCAACGAGATCACGAGAAGATTCCCCCAACCCAGTTCGTGATGGTGTGCCAGGTGTTGACGACCCAGTCGAGGTACGCGTCGCCGACCCCGGACACGGCCACGCCGACGGCGACCGCGGCGAGCGCGGCGAGCACGAGCAGGAGCACCGCGCCGATGGAGACACGGCTGCGGTGGAGCGTGGCGACGGCCTTGCCGTCGACGACCTTGCTGCCGAGCTTCAGCCTGGTCAGGAAGGTGGACGGGTTGGAGCCGGAGCGGCCGCGGTCGAGGAACTCGTGCAGCGTGGCCTGGAACCCGACGGTGACGACGAGGTCGGCGCCGTGCGTGTCGGCGAGCAGCAGCGCTAGGTCCTCGGGGTTGCCCGACGCCGGGAAGGTGACGGCGCCGATCCCCAGGTCCTGCACGCGTTCCAGCCCCGGCGCGTGACCGTCCATGTGGGCCGGGACGACGACCTCGGCACCACTGCGGAGCGTCTCGGTGGACAACCTGTCCGGGTCACCCACGATCACGTTCGGGCGATACCCGAGGTGGTGCAGTGTGTCCGCGCCCCCGTCGACGCCGATGAGCACGGGCCGGTGCTCGGCGATGTACCGCTTGAGGCGGCGGAGGTCCTCCTCGTGGTCCCGTCCGGGCGCGACGACGAGCACCTGCCGGTCGCGCATGTTGGCGTTCACGTCGGGCACGCCGACGCCGTCGAGGATGAGGGTCCGTTCGCGCCGGAGGAACTCGATCGTGTTGGCGGAGAACGCCTCCAGCTGCGCGGACATGCCGGCCTTGGCTTCGATCATGAGGTCGGCGATCGTTTCGACGGACTGTTCGGTCCCGCGCCCGACCTCCTTGTCGCCGATGTGGACGACGCCTTCGTGAAGCCGGACCTTGCTGCCCTCCTTGACGGCACGCAGGACCTCCGGCCCGACGCCGTCGATGAGCACGATCCCGGCGCCGACGACGATCTCCGGGCCGAGGTTCGGGAAGCGGCCGGAGATCGACGGCGACGCGTTGACGACACCCGTGACCTGGGCGTCGACCAGGGCGTCCGCGGTGGCGCGGTCGAGGTCGACCTGGTCGAGGATGACGATGTCGCCGTGTCCGATGCGGCGGAGCAGATCACCCGTTCGCCGGTCGACCCGCGCGATCCCGGTGACCCCGGGCCGAGCCTGGTGCGATCGAGCGAGGAGACCGGTGAGCTTCATGGGACTGATGGTGACAAATTGACTCGTGATAATCCGGTCGCCACGCCGGGAAAATCACCCGGCTGGGGCAGTGCTGTCCGGTTGGAATGATCATTGAGGACTGTGCACGATGGACTCGCGCCACCCGTCGACCATCGCGCGGAGCGCGTTTTCGTAGCCCGCGGCGACGTCGAGCCCGGGCGGCACCGAGCCGGCGAGCTCCAGCGAGACGAGCCCGTGCGCGACGCCCCAGCATGACAGGGCCACCAGCTCAGGGGTCACTTTTCGCAGCGCGCCGCGCTCCTGCGCGCGCCGCACGGCGTCGACGAGCGGGCCGATGGTCGCGGCCGCCTCGCCCCGCGCGTCGTCGCCGAACTCGGCCGAGTGCCGGTCGAACATGATCGCGTAGAGGTGCGGTTCGCGCAGGGCGTAGTCGCGGTAGGCGATCCCGAGCCGCACGATGTCGTCGACGGCGTCGGCGGTCTCCTCGACCTCGGCGAGCCGCGCCCCGAACCGCCGCGCGGCCTCGAGGTAGAGACCTTCGAGCAGGCCGGCCTTGTTGCCGAAGAGCGAGTAGACGGCGGAGGTGGAGGTCCCGGCTTCGGTGGCCAGGCGCCGGAGGTTCAGCGCGTCGACGCCGTCGTCGAACACGAGCGCGGCGGCCCGGTCGATCAGGCGGCCCCGCAGTGCCTCGTCGTGGATCTTCGGTCGTCCCATAGCTTGACAAGTGTATCGTAACGTTGTTTCGTAACGTCGTTACTAAATTCGTCGTGGGAGGACGACATGCAAACCCTGGTGTTGAGCCCGGAGTCCAGATACATCGCGGGCGCCGTGCTGCTGACGATCGTCGGCATCGAGTTCGGCGGCTGGTTCATGACCCGGATCGTGGGCGGCAAGGTGGCGATGACGCCGTTCCAGAAGTCCTTCGCCCGCGCGGGCCACGCACACGCGGGCGTGCTGGTGACGCTGGGCCTGGTGACGCTGGTCCTGGCCGACGCGGCGGCACTGGACGGCGTGCTCGGCTGGCTGGCAAGAGCCGGCACACCGGCCGCGGCGGCACTGATCTCGGCGGGCTTCTTCTTCTCGTCGATGGGCCGCGGCGAGGTGACAAAGCCGAACAAGCTCATCTGGCTCGTGTGGCTGGGCGCCCTGTCACTGGGCGTGGGTGTGGTGACGCTGGGCCTGGGCCTGCTGACGACGAGCTGAGGCGCCCCGGCTACCGCTTCTTGCGTCCCTTCCCCCGGGTGGCCTTCTTGTCCGCGTCGGCGACCGCGAGCAGTTCCTCGGCGTGCGCGCGACCGGTCTCGGTGGAGTCCATGCCCGCGAGCATGCGCGCCAGCTCCCGCACCCGGTCCTGCTCGTCCACCCGGCGCACGTCACTGCGGGTCACACCACCGGCGGCCTGCTTGTCGACCACCAGGTGCCGGTCCGCGAAGGCCGCCACCTGCGGCAGGTGGGTCACCACGATCACCTGGTGGCTCGCCGCCAACCTGGCGAGCCGCCTGCCGATCTCGACCGCGGCGCGACCGCCGACACCGGCGTCGACCTCGTCGAAGACCAGGGTGGGGACAGGGTCGGAGTGGGCCAGTACCACCTCGATCGCGAGCATCACGCGGGACAGCTCACCGCCCGACGCGGCCTTGTGCACCGGAAGCGCCTGGGCGGCGTCGTGGGCGCGCAGGCGGATCTCCACCTCGTCGACGCCCTCGGGGCCCGCGTGCACGAGCGCCTCGTTGTCCTTGCCGCCCGCCACCCGCAGCGCGTGCGGGTCGCCGGGCTCGGCCCAGCGCGTGCTGACGATGACGTCGATGGCGGCCTGGCCCATCGCCAGGCCGCCCAGCTCGACCGTCACCGCCTGCGCCAGCTTGTCGGCCGCCTCGACGCGCAGCACCGTCAGGCGCTGCGCGCAGTCGGCCAGCCGGGCGGCGAGCTCGTCACGCCGGCGGGCCAGCTCGCCCAGCGCCTCCTCGGACGTGTCGAGGCCGGCCAGCTGCTGGGCTGCCGTGTTCGCCCACTCCAGCACGCCGTTGACGTCCGCCGCGTACTTGCGGGTCAGCTGCTTCAGCTCGGCCTGCCGCGCCAGCACCTGCTCCAACGCCCGCGGGTCCGCGTCCAGCGAGTCCAGGTAGCTGCTCAGCTCGGTGCCGACGTCCACCAGCAGCGCCTCGGCCTCCGCCAGCCTCGGCTCCAGCTCACGCAGCCTCGGGTCCTCCGAACCACCGAGCCGGTGCCGCGCGTCGCCGATCAGGCCGAGCGCACCCGGCGCGTCCGGATCCCCCTCAGGCGCACCCGACACCGCGTACACGGCGCCGGTCGCCGACTCGCGCAGCTGGTCGGCGTCCGCGAGCCGCTTCGCCTTCTCCTGCAGCTCGTCGTCCTCGCCCGGCTGCGGAGCCACCGCCTCGATCTCCGCGAGGCCGTGCTTGAGCATCTCCGCCTCGCGCGCCATCTCGCGCGAGCGGGCGCCGCGGTCGGCCAGCTCCGCGCTGACCCCCACCCACTCCTCGCGCACGCCGCGGTACTCGGCCAGCGCACCGGCCAGCTCCTCGCCCGCGAACCGGTCGAGCACCGACCGCTGCTCGGCCGGACGCATGAGCTTCAGCTGGTCGTTCTGGCCGTGCACGGCGATGAGCTGCTCGGACAGCTCCGACAGCACACCGACGGGCACGGACCGCCCGCCGAGGTGCGCCCGCGAACGCCCGTCGGAGTTCAGGGTGCGTAACGCGATCAGCGTGCCGTCGTCGTCCGGTTCGGCGCCGGCCTCGCTCGCGACCTTCGCCGCGGCGCTGCCCGGCGGAGCGGCGAACCGGCCCTCCACCACCGCCTTCCCCGCGCCGCTGCGGATTCTGGACACCTCGGCACGGCCACCGGACAGCAGGTGCAGCCCGGTGACGACCATGGTCTTGCCAGCACCTGTCTCACCGGTCACCACGGTCAGACCCGGATCTAGTTCGAGGGTGGCCTCGTCGATCACGCCGAGGCCCTCGATGCGCATCTCGGCCAACACAGCGCGCACTTTATCGGCTCGCACCGACAAAAGCTCGCACCACCCGCAAGTGTGTTCGATTCATGACGATGTTCGCTCCGCAAGCTCCGCTCGGAAACGATGTTCGCTCCGCAAGCTCCGCTCAGCCCCGTGGACTGCGCCAACCCTGCACCGGCAGTTCGAACTTCTCCACGAGCCGGTCGGTGAACGGGCCCTGGCGCAGCTTCACGAGGCGCGCCGGGATCTCCCCGCCGACCACCTCCACCCGCGCACCAGGAGGCAATACGAACGTACGGCGACCGTCGCAGCACAGCACCGCGGGATGCCCGGACGGGTCCACCTCGACCGCGATCCGCGAGTCCGGCGAGACCACGAGCGGCCGCGCGAACATGGCGTGCGCGTTGCTGGGCACCACGAGCAGCGCCTGCACGTCCGGCCACACGACGGGGCCGCCCGCGGAGAACGCGTAGGCGGTGGAACCGGTCGGCGTCGCGCACAGCACGCCGTCGCACCCGAACGACGAGACGGGCCGGTTGTCGACCTCTATCCGGACGTCCAGGATCCGCTCACGGCTGCTCTTCTCGACACTGGCCTCGTTGAGCGCCCACGTCTTCGCGAGCACCCGGTCCCCCAGCGACGCCGTGACGTCCACGGTCATCCGGTCCACGACCTCGTAGCGCTGCGCGATGACCTGCGACACCGCCTCCTCGAGCACGTCTGAGTCGGCCTCGGCGAGGAAGCCGACCCGGCCCATGTTGACCGCGAGCACCGGCACCCCGGCGGGGCGGGCGAGTTCGGCCGCGCGCAACAGGGTGCCGTCGCCGCCGAGCACGAACACCAGCTCCGTGCCTTCCGCGGCCTTGGCGCTGACCGGCACGACCCGCTGGTAGCAGGCGGCGTCGAGATCCGGCGCCTCGCGTTCCAATACACGCACGGTGATTCCGGCGTCGGCGAACCAGCCTGCCAGTTTCTCCGCGGCACGGCGGGTGTCCAGCCTGCCGGTGTGGACGACGAGGAGCACCTCACGAGCGGTCATTGCGGCCCCTCCAGGACAGCGGTCTCCACCATCGCGGCCGCCGCCTGGTCGTCCAGGGGTGTGCCACGACGCAACCATGCGAAGTATTCGACATTCCCGGACGGGCCGGGAAGAGGGCTCGCGACGACACCGTGCGGGCGCAAACCCAGTTCTCCCGCAGCTTTCAGCACGTCCAGCACGGCTTCGGCACGCAACGCGGGGTCGCGGACGACGCCCCCGGAGCCGAGCCGGTCCCTGCCCACCTCGAACTGCGGTTTCACCATCGGCAGCAGGTCGGCGTCCTCGTTCGTGCACGCGAGCAACGCGGGCAGCACGAGCCGCAGCGAGATGAACGACAGGTCGGCGACGACCAGGTCGACCGGTCCCCCGGTCGCCTCCGGCGTCAGCGCGCGGACGTTGGTCTTGTCGAGCACGACCACACGGTCGTCGGTCTGCAGCCGCCACACCAGCAGGCCGCGCCCGACGTCGGCGGCGACGACCTCGCGGGCACCGCGGCGCAGCAGCACGTCGGTGAAGCCGCCCGTGGACGCGCCCGCGTCGAGACAGCGACGGCCGTCGACCGCGACGGCGAACTTCTCCAGCGCACCGACGAGTTTGTGCGCACCGCGCGACGCCCAGTCGGGGTCGTTGTCGAGGTCGCGGACCACCACGGGCGCGTCGGTCTCGACAGCGGTGGCGGGTTTGGCGGCGACGGTGCCGCGCACGGTCACGCGGCCGTCGGCGATGAGCTGGGAGGCGTGCTCACGGGAGCGGGCGAGCCCACGACGCACCAGCTCGGCGTCGAGCCGAGTCCTGCGGGGCACCGGTCAGTCCGTGTCGATGCTGGTCAGCGCCTCGTTGAGCGCCACGTGCACGGCGTCGAACCTGGCGACGTGCTCGGTCAGCGGGACGGCGTCGAGATTCTCGGTGCCGGCGACCGCCTCGTCGATGTCGGTCGTGTCGACCGTGTCGTCGCGGACGGTCTGGTCGGTGTCGAACTGCACCCTGTCACGCTACTTCATGCTCGAGGCCGAGGCGGGCGAGCGCGTCGCGCACGGCGGTGGCCCAGTCGTCGCCCTCGATCCGCACGCCGTCCTCCGTGCACGCCAGGATGTCGTGGGCGAGGTAGGTCGGCCGCATGCTCTCCGGCGCGTCGAGCAGTTCCTGAGCGGTCGAGACACCGGACAGCACCAGCAGCGAGTCCATCCCCGCGGCCACCGCACCCGCGATGTCGGTGTCCAGGCGGTCACCGACGACCAGCGGGTTGCGCGCGTCGGCTGACCTGCGTGCCTCGTCCATCAGCGGGGTGGCCGGCTTCCCCGCGATCACCGGCTCGGTGCCGGTCGCCGT
This sequence comes from Actinophytocola sp. NPDC049390, assembly GCF_044466355.1. NCBI lineage: Bacteria > Bacillati > Actinomycetota > Actinomycetes > Pseudonocardiales > Pseudonocardiaceae > Actinophytocola > Actinophytocola sp. NPDC049390. The sequence continues at coordinate 3,569 of NZ_JBITMQ010000017.1, read as the reverse complement.
GCGCAGCGCGGCGACCATCGAACCGTTGCCGGGCAAGGGGCCGCGCTCGGTCGGCAGCGTCGGGTCGACGTTGCAGGCGACCCACAGGGAACCGCCGCGGATCGCGACGCACGCCTCGGCGAGGTCGTGCCAGCCGGTGTCCTTGCTGAGGCCCTGGACGACGGCCTGTACGGCGTCGCTGTGCGTGCGGGTGGCGGTGAGGCCCTTGATCTCGACCTCGTGCACCAGCGCCGCCGATCCGACGACCAATACCGTCGTATCGGGAAGCAGCTTGTCGGCGAGGACGGCCGCGGCCGCCTGCGCGCTGGTGCTGACCTCGGCAGGCTCCGCCCGCACCCCGATGCGGGTCAGGTGACTTGCCACCTCGTCGGGCCCGCGCGAGGCGTTGTTGGTGACGAAGCGGACCTTCGTGCCCGCGGCGTGCGCGGCCTCGACGGCCCGGTCCGCACCGGGCACCACCTCCTCGCCTCGGTAGACGGTGCCGTCGAGGTCGAGCAGGAGCGCGTCGTAGTCGTCGATCAGACTCATGAGGCACTCAAGGCGGTGGCGCGTTCGGCGGCGTCGGTCTCGTCGTCGAGGTCGGCCTCGGCGGCGTTGAGGAACCAGCGGATCGCGTCGTCGGTGCGGCCGGCGGCCTCGAGGTTGTCGGCGTAGGCGTAGAACAGCCGGGCACTCCACGGGTCGCGGCGCTTGGGGTCGAGGTCCGGCCCCTGGAGCGCGACGACCGCCGCGTCGACCTGCCCGAGATCCCGCCGAGCACCGGCGGCGACGATCTTCAGCTCGACGGCCACCTCCGGCGGCAGGTCCTTCGCCTCGGTGGCCAGTTCGAGCGCACGCTCGGGACGGCCGAGCGCACGTTCACAGTCGACCATCACGGGGAGGTGGGCCTGCGACCCGGTCATCCGGCGGACCGCCCGGAACTCACCGAGCGCCTCGGCCCACTCACCCGCGTGGTATGCGGCGATACCGGCCGCCTCCCGGACGATCGCCACCCGGGACGCACGCGTCCTGGCGAAACGCGCGTGGGCGAGGGCCAGCTCGGGGTCCTCGTCGATGAGGAGCCCGGCCGCGACCAGATGCTTGCCGACAAGCTCGGCCACGGACTTGGCGAGACTCTTCAGCTCACGGCGAGCGTCGGCGTCGAGGTCGCTGTACTCGATGTCGGGCGGCAGCTCCGGCTCACCGTCGCGACGTCGAGGGTCCGCTCGCCCGGCGTCGGCGGGCACGGCCGAAGCGGCGTCGCTGGTTTCGCCCGAGGTGGCCTGGTCATCGACGGCCGCCGAAGCCATGGCGTCGCTGACGTCGCTGGTTTCATCGGAGGTCGCCTGGTCATCAACGGATGCCGAAGCCGTGGCGTCGCTGACGTCGACGGGCCCCGCCAGGGCCGCGTCGCTGGATTCGTCCGAGGCCGCCTGGTCAGGGATGGTCGTCGAAGCCGTGGCGTCGCTGGTTTCATCGGAGGCGGCCTGGTCATCAACGGATGCCGAAGCGGCGGCTTCGCCGTCGTCGGCGGGTCCCGCCAGAGCGGCGCCGCTGGTTTCATCGGACGCGGCCTGGTCATCGACGGCCGCCGGTGCCGCGGCTTCGCCGACGGGTTCGGCGGAGGCGTCCGCGTCGTCGACGGGTGCCGCCGGGGCTTCGGCGGTCGCGGTCACGTCCCTGGCCGCTGCGGTTTCGTCGAGCTGGTCAGCCGGGTCCGTCGCGGTGACGTCCTCGTAGGCCGCGTCTTCGCGGGCGCGGTAGCCGGTGTTCTGGCCATCGCCACCGCGAGTGGACGTGTAGTGGTTGCGCCGAGCGAACCCGCTGGTCGGTTCCTGCGGGGTGTCGGCCTGCGGCGTCTCGGCGGCCGGGCTCCGGTCGTCGCGGAACGGCCGGTCGCGGGAGTCACGGTCCTCCCGGCGGTATCCCCGGGAGCCCTGGTCGCTGCGATCCGAGCGCCGCTCCCCGCGGTAACCGCGGTCGTCGTGCCCGCCACGGTCCTGGCGGTAACCACGATCTTCGCGCCCGCCACGATCCTCACGGAAACCACGGCCCTCGCGACTGCCGCGATCCTCACGGTAACCGCGGTTCTCGCGCCCCCCACGGTCGTCACCGTAGCCGCGATCTTCTCGCCCGCCACGGTCCTGGCGGAAACCACGGTCCTCGCGACTGCCACGGTCCTGGCGGAAACCACGATCGTCGCGCCCACCGCGATCCTCACGAAAACCACGGTCCTCGCGGCTGCCTCGATCCTGGCGAAAACCACGGTCCTCGCGGCTGCCACGGTCCTGGCGGAAACCACGATCGTCGCGCCCACCGCGATCCTCACGGAAACCACGGTCCTCGCGGCTGCCTCGATCCTGGCGGAAACCACGGTCCTCGCGGCTGCCACGGTCCTGGCGGAAACCACGATCGTCGCGCCCACCGCGATCCTCACGAAAACCACGGTCCTCGCGGCTGCCTCGATCCTGGCGAAAACC
>NZ_JBITMQ010000017.1:0-1012 GCF_044466355.1 Actinophytocola sp. NPDC049390 | reverse complement strand
GCACGGTCTTCACGACCGCCACGATCGTCGCGCCCGCCTCGGTCCTGGCGATAGCCGCGGTTCTCCCGGTAGCCGCCGCGGTCATCGCGGGAGCGGTGGCCGCGGTCGTCGCGGTTCTGCCGGTAACCACGGTCGGATCCGGGTTCGCGGGCCGCGCGGTTGTCGCGGTCGCCGGACCGGTAGCCGCCGGACTCGCGCCGGGTGTCGCGGTCGCCGCCGCGGAAGGGGCGGTCACCGCTGTACTGCCGGCGTTCGCCGCCTTGCTGACCCCGGTCACCGCCGAACTGGCGGCGGTCGTCGCGGTCACCGGACCGGAACCCGCGATCGCCGCGCTGACCCCGATCGCCTGACCGGTGGCCGCGGTCGTCGCGGTTGCGGTCGCCCTGCTGACGGTCACCCGAACGGAAGCCGCCACGGTCGCTGCCCTGTTCACGCCGGTTGTCGCGGAACGGCCGGTCACCGCCGTACTGCCGGCGCTCGCCACCTTCCTGGCGGTCGCGGTTGTACGGGCGGCGGTCGTCTCGGTCACCCGACTGCTGGGTTCGGTCGCGACCGAACTGGCGGTCGTCACGAGGCCGGTAGCCGCGGTCTTCACGGAACGGACGGTTGCCGGTGTTGTCACGGCGGTAGCCCTCGCGCTCCCGGTTCGGGCGGTAGTTGCCACGTTCCGGGGTACGGGGGTTGTTGTCGTTGCGGTCGCGGGTGGGGCGGTAGCCGCCTCTGTCGCGGTTCTGGTTGTTCCGATACGGGCGATTGCCCTGGTCACGACGGCCGGAGTCGCGGTCTCGGTTGCGTGCGCCACCGCTCTCTGACTCGTCGCGGTTGCGATCCGACACTGTTCCTCCTGCACTGCGGGGCTTAGGGAGTCCGTACACCCATTGAACACGCAAGAGGCCCTCCGGTGATCGGAGGGCCTCTTGGAAAGGATGTCCGGCGGTGTCCTACTCTCCCACACCCTGGCGAGTGCAGTACCATCGGCGCTGGTGGGCTTAGCTTCCGGGTTCGGAATGGG